>NZ_JBBGYU010000002.1:0-832583 GCF_037479555.1 Comamonas sp. MYb396
GCGCTTGGCTCTTTAAGCATTCCCCCATTATGAAGAAAACCCGCCGTTTTTATGGGCGGGTTTGTCAGCAGTCTGAGGACTGCCAAGGCAGTCCTTTGCGCATCACCTCGGCGCCGCAGCAGGGCAGCGGCAGCCATCGGGATTTAGTTGCGGGTCTGGTCGACCAGCTTGTTCTTGGCGATCCAAGGCATCATGGCACGCAGCTGGCCACCGACTTGCTCGATCTGGTGATCGGCGGTGTTGCGGCGGCGGGCGGTCATCGATGGGTAGCTCAGACGGCCTTCCTGGATGAACATCTTGGCGTAGTCGCCGTTCTGGATGCGCTTCAAAGCGTTGCGCATGGCCTTGCGCGACTCTTCGTTGATCACTTCAGGGCCCGTCACGTACTCGCCGTATTCGGCGTTGTTCGAGATCGAGTAGTTCATGTTGGCAATGCCGCCTTCGTAGATCAGGTCCACGATCAGCTTGAGCTCGTGCAGGCACTCGAAGTAGGCCATTTCAGGCGCGTAGCCGGCTTCCACCAAGGTCTCGAAGCCCATCTTGATCAGCTCGACCGCGCCGCCGCACAGAACGGCTTGCTCGCCGAACAGGTCGGTCTCGGTTTCTTCCTTGAAGTTGGTCTCGATGATGCCGGCCTTGCCGCCACCATTGGCCATCGCGTACGACAGAGCCAGGTCACGGGCCTTGCCGGACTTGTCCTGGTGCACAGCGATCAGGTGGGGCACGCCGCCGCCTTGGCTGTAGGTGTTGCGCACGGTGTGGCCAGGGGCCTTGGGCGCCACCATCCACACGTCCAGATCGGCGCGGGGCACAACTTGGTTGTAGTGCACGTTGAAGCCGTGCGCGAACACCAGCGAAGCGCCTTGCTTGATGTTGTCCTTGACGTTGTCGTTGTACACCTTGGCGATGTCTTCGTCAGGCAGCAAGATCATGACCACGTCAGCGGCCTTGACAGCATCGTTGACTTCCATCACGGTCAGGCCGGCCTTCTCGGCCTTGGGCCAGGAAGCGCCAGACTTGCGCAGACCGACGATGACCTTCACGCCACTGTCGTTCAGGTTCTGCGCGTGCGCATGGCCTTGCGAGCCGTAGCCGATGATGGCGACGGTCTTGCCTTTGATGAGGGACAGGTCACAGTCCTTGTCGTAAAAAACTTTCATGCTTCGCTCCGTTGGTATCAGTCAAAAATTCAGAAATTCAAACAAACATTCTCAAGAATCTGCATCGTCAGGGGGCCTTGCCGCAGGTCCTGAAGCCAGCAAATAAGCTCCCGCTACAAAAGCGCCCAATCCTACTATGAGTACTAGCCAGGGGTTGGTGCGCCTCGAAGCGTTTTCGTCGGGCTCGCCAAAGATGCCATCACACAAGCGCTGCTGTGTGAAAAGGTCCTGGGACAGACTGCAATCGGGGTCATCCGTCTGCACCCAGGCCACCACCAGCACAAGCCCCACCAGCAGCAGCACCACCCCCACCGCCTGGCGGGCATGGCGTCGCAGCCGGTGACACCAGCGCATTACACGCGCAAGATGCGTTCACCGCGCCCGATGCCGCTGGCTCCGGTACGCACGGTCTCCAGGATGGCCGACCGGTCGATCGCGCTCAGGAAGGCATCGTTCTTGGCCTGGTCGCCGGTCACCTCGATGGTGTAGCTCTTCTCGGTCACATCGATGATGCGGCCGCGGAAGATATCGGCCATGCGCTTCATCTCCTCGCGCTCCTTGCCGACCGCCCGCACCTTGATCATCATCAGCTCGCGCTCGGTGTAGGCGCCTTCGGTCAGATCGACCACCTTGACCACTTCAATGAGGCGGTTGAGGTGCTTGGTGATCTGCTCGATGACGTCGTCCGAGCCGGTGGTAGTGATGGTCATGCGCGACAGCGAGGCATCCTCGGTGGGTGCCACGGTGAGCGACTCGATGTTGTAGCCACGGGCCGAAAACAGGCCCACCACGCGCGACAGGGCGCCTGGTTCGTTCTCCAGGAGAACCGCAATGATGTGTTTCATAAGAACAGATTCCTCTTTTCGCTACCCTCCCCCGGCGCCGGTAAGCGCTGGGCTCGGTAGACAATAGATTCGTCAGAAAGGGAAAACCCAAGGGAAGGCTGGACGCGCGCTTGCCACAAGGTGCGCCAAGCCAGAAAGGCGTTTACAGATCGTCCGCGCCCAGCAGCATCTCGGTGATGCCCTTGCCGGCCTGGACCATCGGGAAGACGTTCTCGGTAGGATCGGTGCGGAAATCGAGGAACACGCTCTTGCGCTCTTCGCGGGCAATGCGCCGCGCCTCACGCAGCGCGGGCTCCACATCCTCGGGCTTCTCGATCAGAATGCCCGCATGGCCATAGGCTTCAGCCAGCTTGACGAAGTCAGGCAGCGAATCCATGTAGCTGTGGCTGTAGCGGCCCGAGTATTCGATCTCTTGCCACTGGCGCACCATGCCCAGGAAGCGGTTGTTGAGCGCGCAGATGATGATCGGCGTCTCGTACTGGCGGCAGGTGGCCAGCTCCTGGATGTTCATCTGCACCGAGCCTTCGCCGGTGATGCAGAACACCTCGGCATCGGGTTTGGCCAGCTTGATGCCCATCGCATAGGGGATACCCACGCCCATCGTGCCCAGGCCGCCCGAGTTGATCCAGCGGCGCGATTCCTCAAAGCGGTAGTACTGCGCCGCCCACATCTGGTGCTGGCCCACGTCCGAGGTCACATAGCAGTCCGCATCGCGGGTCATCTGCCACAGCGTCTCGACGACGAACTGGGGCTTGATCACGTCCTTGTTGCCACGGTCATAGCGCAGGCAATCGCGGCTGCGCCAGCCTTCGATGGTCTTCCACCAGTTCTGCAGTGCCTCGGCATCGGGGCTGG
Organism: Comamonas sp. MYb396; assembly: GCF_037479555.1. Lineage (NCBI taxonomy): Bacteria > Pseudomonadati > Pseudomonadota > Betaproteobacteria > Burkholderiales > Comamonadaceae > Comamonas > Comamonas sp. MYb396. Next base: position 2,861 of record NZ_JBBGYU010000002.1, read on the forward strand.
CCACGCTCTCGCGCACCATCGCGATCAGCTCGGTCAGCACTTCCTTGCAGTCGCCCACGATGGGCACATCCACCTTGACGCGTTTGGAGATCGACGAAGGGTCGATATCGACATGGATGATCTTGCGCTCCACCGACATGAAGTGCTTGGGGTTGCCGATCACCCGGTCATCAAAGCGCGCACCGACGGCCAGCAGCACATCGCAGTTCTGCATCGCGTTGTTGGCTTCGATCGTGCCGTGCATGCCCAGCATGCCCAGGAATTTCTTGTCGCTGGCCGGGTAGGCGCCCAGGCCCAGCAAGGTGTGGGTCACCGGGTAGCCCAGCAGGTCCACCAGGGTGCGCAGCTCTTGCTCGGCGCCGCTCAGCAGCACGCCGCCACCGGTGTAGATATAGGGGCGCTTGGCCGACAGCAGCAGCTGCAAGGCCTTGCGGATCTGGCCGCTGTGGCCCTTCTTGACGGGGTTGTAGGAGCGCATCTCCACCGTCGAGGGATAGCCGCTGTAGGCCACCTTCTTGAAGGACACGTCCTTGGGGATATCGATCACCACGGGGCCAGGGCGGCCCGTGCGTGCGATATGGAAAGCTTTTTTCATCGTCAGCGCCAGGTCGCGCACATCCTTGACCAGGAAGTTGTGCTTGACGATGGGGCGCGTGATACCGACAGTATCGCATTCCTGGAAGGCATCCGAGCCAATGGCCGTCGTGGATGTCTGACCGGAGATCACGACGATCGGGATGCTGTCTGTGTAAGCAGTGGCAATACCGGTGACGGCATTCGTCAGGCCGGGGCCGGAAGTGACCAGAGCCACGCCCACCTCACCGGTGGCACGGGCAAAGCCGTCTGCCGCATGCACTGCTGCCTGTTCGTGGCGAACCAGCACATGGTTGATGGTGTCTTGTTTGTAGAGCGCGTCGTAGATGTAGAGAACTGCACCGCCGGGGTAGCCCCACAGCTGCTTGACGCCTTCGGCCTGCAGTGCCTTGACCAGCACTTCAGCGCCCATGAGTTCTTGGGATTTCTGCGCGGACTGATGCGCCGCTTGCGCCGAGTTCTGCTCGGCCTTGGACATTTCCATGATCAACCTTTGTGAATTTCTCTAACGAAAAACCTCTGGTGCTCCTCGCCCAGCTCTTGTGGAGCCTACTTGGAACTTGAGGCCAACGGACATGGGCGAGATGCTTGCGACGCCGGACCGTGACCCTTTTGCTTTTTGATGCTTATACATTATCGCACTGCAGCATTGCTTTGCGACAAACCACGGATTTTTTTTCGATAGGATGCGATAATCTAGGGCTTGATGCGGTGTTTTTTGCCACACTTGGTTTATTTGCCCGGGTAAAAAGCGAGAAATCTCTGAATAACCACGGTGTTGGGTACGATTTGGCCACAGAACGAGAACTGTCCGACTTTCTGAAAAGCGTTGAAAAGCGAGCTTTCAAGCGCTCGCTTTTTCATGTGCGCGACCAGGAAGCAGCGCTCGACATCGTGCAGGACAGCATGATGAAGCTGGCCGAGCACTATGGGGACAAGCCGCCCAACGAGCTGCCGATGCTGTTCCAGCGCATCCTGTCCAACAGCACGCTCGACTGGTTTCGCCGGCAAAAGACGCGCAACGCGCTCTTTACGACGATGAGCGACTTCGAAGGCCCGGATGACGAGGGGGAATTCAACCTCCTCGATATCTACAACGCCGACAATGGAGAGGCCGAGCAGAGTGCCGAGGACCACACCAACCGCAAACAAACCCTTGCATTAATAGAAAAAGAGATACAACAGTTGCCAGCGCGTCAACGCGAAGCGTTTCTGATGCGTTATTGGGAAGAGATGGACATCGCAGAGACTGCAGCAGCCATGGGTTGCTCAGAGGGAAGTGTAAAAACCCACTGCTTTCGCGCCATCCAAACCTTGAGTAAAGTGCTTAAGGCCAAAGGAATCGTGCTATGAACCGCTCAAACACCGCCCAAACCGTTGTCAATGCTGAAATTTTTGCCCGCCGCGTCACCGCTCGGCTGAGCGAAGCCGAGGCTGATCTCGACTACGACATCAGCGAACGTTTGCGAGCGGCCCGCGAGCGCGCGCTGTCCCGCCGCAAGGTGGTGGCTGTGCCGGCGATTGCACGCCAGCCCCAGCAGGAGGCTGCACCTTCTGGCAAACGCAACTGGTGGCGCGCCGTGGTGTCGGCCGTGCCGCTGAGCGCGATGGTGGCCGGCCTGGCCTTCTTCAACGGTGTTCAGGCGGACGAAGGCGCCAGCGAAATGGCCGAGTACGATGCCACCTTGCTGGCTGACGAGCTGCCGCCAAGCGCCTATACTGATCCTGGTTTTACCCAGTTTCTGAAGATTGCTGCCCAAAAGCAGCCCACTGACAAGCGTTGAGACACGATTACGATAACGACGAGGTAGCCGGCAGCACGCCCGCCCCTTCGAGCATCCCCGCCCTGGCAGCCAGTATTTTGCTGGCTGCTTTTGCTGTTGTGGGCATCTACGCCGGCAACAAGGCCGCCAACATCTACGGCAGCGCCGCCAGCGATCTGGTGAGCGCCAACAGCGTCACGCGCTCGAGCAGCCCGCGCAATGAAGGCCCGAGCTGGGAAGCGCTCGATGACGACCAGCGCACCGTGCTGGCGCCGCTCGAAGAGCAGTGGAACTGGCTGACCACCCAGCAAAAAAGCCGCTGGACGATGATCGCCGACAGCTTTGACGATTTCTCCCCCGAAGAGCAGCTGCGCATTGCCGAGCACATGAAGGAATGGGCCAAGTTCAGCCTGTCCGACCAAAGCCAGGCGCGGCTCAACTACTCGAACATCAGCAGCCTGTCGGCCGAGGAAAAGCGCAAGCTCTGGGAAGACTACCAGGCACTCAACGCCCGTGAGCGCAAGCGCCTGGCCCAGGGCGGCGTGCTCTACCACGGTGGCGTGGCCCTGGCGCCCCGCCCCACCGCCCGCAGCACCGGGCGCCTGGTCAAGGTGCCCGCTGCCGCCATCAACCCCAACCGCGCCAACCCGCCCAAGATCCTGCCGCCGCCCGAGATCCGTGTGCAGTCGCGCGGCATGGTGACGCCAGTGGAAGTAGGTCCCCTCAGCGGACCTGCCCCGGCCGCTAACGGCGCAGCCCACGCACCAGCGCCCGCGTTGCCACCGGCGCCGCCGCCAGCCTTGCCGCCTGCCCCGGTGGTGGAGACCGCGCCGGTGCAAATGCCCGCGCCTGTTACCTCTTCGCCGCTGCCCCCGCTCGACGCCCCCAGCCGGCCACCAGCGGGCGAATCACAGTCGCGCAACAGCGACAGCCCGGTGCACCCACCGACCTGATACTGTTCGCATGCAGACCCCCTCCAGCACAACAGCGCTCCCCCCGGGCCCTCTCGCCACCAGCGCGCTGTTGCGCGCACCGCGCCTGGCGCGGCGCATGGCCTGCTGGTTGTATGAAGGCATGCTGATGTTTGGCGTGGTCTTCATGTCGGGCTACCTCTACAGCTCGCTGAGCCAGACCCGCAATGCGATGGACAACCGCCATGGCCTGCAGCTGTTCCTGTTCATCATCTTTGGCATCTACTTCACCTGGTTCTGGCACAAGGGCCAGACCCTGGCGATGAAGACCTGGCAGATCCGCATCGTGGATCGAAACGGCCAGCCGCTGACCCAGGGCCGCGCGCTGCTGCGCTATGTCTGCAGCTGGCTGTGGTTTCTGCCGCCGCTGGTCGTCAGCATGCCCTTTGGCCTGCCGGTAGGCGAAATCGTCGTGCTGCTGAGCGGCTGGATCGTGGTCTGGGCGCTGGCCAGCCGGCTGCACCCGCTGCAGCAGTTCTGGCACGATGCGCTCGCGGGTACCCGCCTGGTCAGCGCCGAGCGCCCTGCGCCAAAAAGCACGGCGCCTGGTCCGTCTGACTAGATGCACCCCTGTTGCGCCAGCGATGCTGGGCGCAAGCGCCACGCAGCGCGCCGATCAAATGCTGCAGTGCAATAATATGCTTTGTGTCGCCCGCGCTGTGCCATGATGGGCGACTACCACGCTCCCTATGAACCAGCCCGATCCCCGCCCCCCCTCCGAGCCCGCCGCGCCAGCGCCCAGCCTGGCCGACATCCACGCCGCCAACCCGCAAAAAAGCCGCACGGGCCTGACACGGGTCTGGCATGCCGCTGGTTATTCGCTGCAAGGCCTGCGGGCCGGCTGGGGCGAAAAGGCCTTCCGCATGGAAGCCCTACTCGCGCTGCTGATGCTGCCCGCCTCCGTATGGCTGGCACGCGACTGGCGCGACTGGGCCTTGCTGATCACCCCGGTTTTTCTGGTGCTGATCGCCGAGCTGCTCAACACCGGGATCGAGATGGCGATGGACCGCTTTGGCCCCCAGTGGCATGCACTGGCCAAGAAGGCCAAGGACATGGGCAGTGCTGCCGTGTTCCTGGCGCTGGTGCTGTGCGCGGCGGTGTGGCTGCCTGCCTTGTATGAAAGATTGCTGAAATGACCAACTCCCCAAGCTTTTCGATGTGCGTTTATTGCGGCTCGCGCCCCGGCAAGGCCGACGCCTTTGGCGAGGCCGCCCAGGCCGTGGGCCACTGGATCGGCAGCCATGGCGGCCAGCTGGTCTATGGCGGCGGCAAATCGGGCCTGATGGGCACGGTGGCCCGCGCCACGCGCGAGGCAGGCGGCCGCGTGGTCGGCGTGATCCCCAAGGCGCTGGTGGACCGCGAGCTGGCCAATGAGCTCTGCGACGAGCTGCATGTGGTCACCACGATGCACGAGCGCAAGGCGATGATGGCCGAGCGCAGCAATGCCTTTATCGCCATCCCTGGCGGCATCGGCACCTTCGAAGAGCTGTATGAAATCTGGACCTGGCGCCAGCTGGGCTACCACGACAAGCCCATCGGCATCCTCAACGCCCATGGCTACTACGACGGCATGCTGCAGTTCCTGCAGCAGTGCGTGGGCCAGGGCTTTATGGACGAGTGGCAGATGGGCCTGATCAAGAGCGGCGACGACCATGCCGCACTGCTCGCCCAGCTGGTCGAAGAGGCCGGTCTGTCGCAGCAAAGCGATGCGCTGCGTGCCGTGATCTAAACCGCGCCCCGCAGACACCAAAAAGCGGCCCGTTGAACGGGCCGCTTTGCTTTTGTGGGGTCAACGCCGCCGCTTTGGAATGAAGCGGCAGCGGTGTTGGGGAGCAAACGCTTAGTCGTTGTCCGCCACCGTTTTGGCAAACGCAATGCCGATCAGCGAGATCACTGCGGTGCCCACGATGTACCAGGCCACCGGCACCCAGGAGCCGTTGTATTTGTTGAGCAGCCAGGTGGCGAGCAGGGGCGCAGTGCCGCCGGCCAGCGCCGCGCCAATCTGGTAGCCCAGCGTGATGCCGGTGTAGCGCACACGGGTCGAGAAAATCTCCGAGAACAAGGTGCCCAGCACGGCGGTGATGGGCGCCCAGACGAGACCCAGGCCGACGACGGTGGCGATGACCAGGCTGGTCATCGTGCGCTGCTCGAGCAGCATGAAGTACGGGAAGGTGAAGGCGGCCATTACCAGGGTGCCCGCCACAAACATGCGCTTGCGGCCAATGCTGTCCGACAGCCGCCCCATCAGCGGGATCATCAAGGTGGTGAGCAGGGTGGCGATGGTCACCGCATTGAGCACCGAGATGCGCTCAAAGCCCAAGGTAGCCGTGGCGTAGCTGACGATAAAGGTCGAGAAGATATAGAACGGCGCCGTTTCGACAAACTTGATGGCGACGGCCACCAGCACCGCGCGCCAGTGGTAGCGCAGCGTTTCGACCAGCGGGATCTTGGCCACATTGCCGCTGGCCTTGGCCTGCTTGAACGCAGGGGTCTCATCAATGCCCTTGCGGATCCACAGGCCCAGGAACACCAGGATGGCGCTCAGCAGGAACGGCACGCGCCAGCCCCAGGCCAGGAACTGGTCATCGGGCAGGGTGCTCATCACGGTGATAGCCAAGGTGGCCAGCACCATGCCGATGGTCACGCCCATCTGCGGCACGCTGCCAAACAGGCCCTTGCGGTTCTTGGGCGCGTATTCGTAGGCCAGCAGCAGCGCGCCGCCCCATTCGCCACCAATGCCCAGGCCCTGCACCAGGCGCAGCACGATCAGCAGGATTGGCGCCCATATGCCAATTTGCTCATAGCCCGGCAGCAGGCCGATCAGCACCGTGGCGCCACCCATCAGCGACAAGGTAATCACCAAGGTCTTCTTGCGCCCGATGCGGTCCCCGATGTGCGAGAAGATAAAGCCGCCCAGCGGCCGGATGAAAAAGGTCAGCGAGAAGGTCAGGTAGGACAGCATCAGCCCCACGACCGGGTCGGTGGTTGGGAAGAACACCTTCCCGAACACCAGCGCCGCCGTGGTCGCATAGAGGAAATAGTCAAACCACTCGATGGAGCTGCCCATCAGACTGGCAATCAGTACTCGCTTGTTGGTGGCCGCAGACGCTGCTGGCTCGGTCGAAGATGTGCGCATGGAAGGGATGTGAACAGGTAGCAAAGGAAAGGGGGGAAGAGTGGCCGGGCCCGCACAGGGCCCGGCGCAGCAGATCAGGTGGCCGAGGCGCCCGAGGTACCCGCAGCGCTAAAGGCGTCAAAGGCCAGCGAGGCGGCGGCCAGGTCCTCCAGCGCCGTGCCCACGGCCTTGAACAGCGTGATCTCCTCGGCGCTGCGGCGGCCCGCATGCTGGCTGCGGCACAGCTGCTCCAAGGTGGCAGCCAGGCGGCTGGCCTCCCAGGCGCCGCTGGCGATAGGCGCCAGAATATCGCCCGCCTTCATCAGCGCTTCGGGCGTATCGACAAAGACGGTGGCGCGGGCAAAGCAGGCGTCATCGCTCTCGCGCATCGCCGGGGTAAAGCTGCCGATCAGGTCCAGGTGCACACCCGGCTGCAGCCACTCGCCACGCACCAGGGGCGCGTTGGACAAGGTGGCGCAGCTGATGATGTCGGCCTGGCGCGCCGCCTGCTCCAGGTCGGTGGCGACCGAGGCTTGCAGGCCCTGCGCCTGCAGGCGCGCCACCATCGCTTGTGCGGCCTCGGGGCGGATATCCCAGACCTGCACCTCCTGGATATCGCGCACGCAGCGGTAGGCATCGGGCAGCAGGCTGGCCACGCGGCCGGCGCCCAGCACCAGCAGACGGCGGGCATCGGGACGGCTGAGCCAGCGCGCGGCCAAGGCCGATGCCGCAGCGGTGCGGCGCGAGGTGATGGCATCACCATCGAGCACCGCCAGCGGGGCGCCGGTGGTCGCGTCATACAGGATAAAGACCGAATGCAGACCCGGCAGGCCCCGCGACTGGTTGCCCGGGAAGATGGACACCGTCTTGACCCCCATGCGCTTGCCGGTCTGCCAGGCGGGCATCAGCAGCAGGATGCCGTCGTCGGCGCCCGTCTGGCTGGCGATCTGGTGGTTGTGGCGCAGTGGCACTTCGCAGCCGGCGATGAACATCTGTTCCAGACAGTCGATCAGGGCCGCCATGGGAAGGTGTTGCGTGGTGTGGGTGGAGTCCAGGATCTGCATGTGGCGCAATAAATCTACTAAAGAGAATTAATTTTCGTATACGAAATTTAATGCAGTTTGAGACAATAAATTTCTTAAATCCGTTCTTTCTGTCTAGGGTTTACCCGAGAATTGGGCCTAAAACGCGGCCGCCACGGCTGCGCTGCGCCACGGGCCAGCGCAGCGCCCCCTACACTGGCGAGCACCACAAGAGCCTGCCATGCCCCACGCCCCCCTGCCCCACCACAACGCCGGCGCCGATGCCACCACCGATGTGCTGGCCACCAAGCTGCGCCTGCTGCGGCGCGATGCCGATCTGACCTTGCAGCAGCTGAGCCAGCGCTGCGGCATCTCGGCCTCGGCGCTGTCCAAGATCGAGCACGGCCAGCTCTCGCCCACCTATGAAAAGATTGCGGCGCTCGCGCGCGGGCTGGATGTGGACGTGGGCGAGCTCTTCAGCCCGCTGCAGCAAACGGGCCTGCGCGCGCGGCGCAGCATCACCCGCCAGGGTGATGGCCTGGTGCACCGCACGCCGCAATACGTCTATGAGCTGCTGCATGCCGACCTGGCCAACAAGCGCTTTATTCCGCTGCTCACCACCATCAAGGCCCATGAGCGCAGCGCCTTTCCGCAGTTGCTGAGCCACGATGGCGAGGAGATGCTGTATGTGATGCGCGGCAGCGTGGTCATCCACACCGACAGCTATGCGCCGCTGGAGCTGGCCGCTGGCGACTCCTGCTATTTCGACAGCGTCATGGGCCATGCCTGCATCTCGGGCGGCGATGAGGATGCGCAGGTGCTGTGGATTTGCTCGCACATCACGATCAAGCCCTGAACCCGCTGCCCAGCAACCGTTGGCAGACATGAAAAAAGCGCCTGGCTTGCCAAGGCGCTTGTGCGGATGCGGGTGCGGCCCTGATCAGACCGCCGCTTCGTCCAGATCACCGGTACGGATACGGATCACGCGCTCGACCTCGGTGACGAAAATCTTGCCATCACCGATCTTGCCGGTGCGGGCGGCGTTGACGATCGCGTCCACACAGCGGTCCACATCCTCGTCCTTCACGGCGACTTCGATCTTCACCTTGGGCAGAAAGTCCACGACATATTCCGCACCACGGTAGAGCTCGGTATGGCCCTTCTGGCGGCCAAAGCCCTTGACTTCGCTGACGGTCAGACCGGTCACGCCCACATCCGCCAGAGCTTCACGCACCTCGTCCATCTTGAAAGGTTTGATAACGGCGGTAATCATTTTCATAAAGCTCTCCTGGGATGGGCATATACACGCTGCGCAGGCGATGCGCGCAGCAACTGGGGCTATTGTGCGTCAAGATTCCGGCTTCGGCACCTCCGGGGCCAAATCTCCAGGCAATGGCAGTCCAAGCCCTGGCCCCATCCGGTGTCTAAACGCCGTCCAGCCGCAGGTCCAAACGGGCAGCCAGCGCCTGGCTTTGGGCGTTGAGGCCGGTCACCTGCAAGGCGCTGCCATGCTTGCGCAGCCGCGCGCAGACCTTGGCGAGCGCCTTCACCGCCGTGATGTCCCAAAGATGCGCCTGCGCCATGTCGATGCGCACCGGCCGGCCCTCGATCTCGCGCACATCAAAGGCATCGACCAGCAGATCGGCCGACGCAAAGAACAGCTGGCCGCGCACGGCGTAGACCAGCTCGGCATCGCCGCTGCGCTGCACCTGCAGCAGCCTGGACACCTTGAACATGAAGAATACGCCGCTCAGCAGCACGCCCACCGCCACACCAGCGGCCAGGTTGTGGGTGGCGATGGTGACCACCACGGTGGCAAGCATCACCAGGCTCGACAGCTTGGGATGTTTGAGCAGCGCACGGGCCGATCCCCAGTCCAGGGTCGAGGCCGACACCATGACCATGATCGCGACCAGCGCCACCACCGGCACCTGGGCCACCCAGGGCTTGAGCAGCACCATCAAGCCCAGCAAAAAGGCACCGGCAAACAAGGTGGACAGCCGGCCGCGCCCGCCATAGCGCACATTGCTCACGCTCTGGCCGATCATGCCGCAGCCCGCAATGCCACCAAAGCAGCTGGCCGCTACATTGGCCAGGCCCAGGCCGCTGCATTCGCGGTTCTTCGCGCTCGGGGTATCGGTCTGCTCATCGACCACGCTGGCGGTCATCAAGGATTCGAGCAGACCCACCATCGCAATGGCCAGCGCCGGCAGCGCAATCAGCTGCAGGGTCTGCAGTGAGAACGGCACATCGGGCAGCGCCCAGCTGGGCAAGGTATCGGGCAGGTGGCCCAGGTCGGCCACGGTCTTGAGCGGCAAATCCAGCGCATGGGCTGCGCCCGTCAGCACCAGGATGCAGATCAGCGGCGAGGGGATGGCCGTGCTGATGCGTGGCAGCCCATAGATGACCACCAGGCCCAGCGCCAGCATGGCCCAGGTCGCGCCATTGGCCCCCACCAGGTGCGGCAGCTGGGCCGCAAAAATAAGAATGGCCAGCGCATTGACAAAACCGGTGCGCACCGAGCCCGAGACAAAGCGCAGCAGCACGCCCAGGCGCAGCCAGCCAAACAGCACCTGCATGGCGCCCGCGAGCAGGCCGGCGGCAAACAAATACTGCACGCCATGCGCCTGCACCAGCGGCGCAGCGACCAGGGCCACCGAGCCGGCAGCGGCCGACACCATGGCCGGCCGCCCGCCCGCAAAGGCAATGACGATGCTGATGACAAAGGAGGCGAACAGGCCCACCGATGGATCAACCCCGGCGACAAAGGAAAAGGCGATGACCTCGGGGATCAGCGCAAAGGTGGCGACCGCGCCGGCCATCAGCTCGCGCGGCACGCTCGGCGCCCACTGGGCACGAAAATAATGAACAAAAGGGGACATGGCAAAGCGCGCACCCGGCAGCGCCGGGTACAGCTCCAAAAAGACGAAGGAAGGGCGGCGGCGCAGGCGGGCCGCGCGATGCCGCGATCAAAGGAATTGAGGGACGCGCGCCGCGCTATGGCGGATTGAGCCGCGAAAAGCCTGACTGGCGCGTAGCCACCTGGCGCGCGATGCGTGCACGCACAAAGCTCAGGAAACGCGCAGCCCCCAGCCGCCCCGCGTCAGGCGCGAGGGGTGGGCAGGCGCAGCGCATCAAGGACATGGGCAAGGGGTGGGTCACAGGCACGGGAGTGGCCTGACCGCTCAGCCCCGGAAACCGTTGGTGATGGGGTAGCGCCAGTCGCGGCCAAAACCCCGGGCCGACAGGCGCGGGCCCACGGCGGCCTGGCGGCGCTTGTATTCGTTGATGCGGATCAGGCGCACCACCCGCTCCACATCGGCGCGGGGGTAGCCGGCGGCCACAATGCTGTCGATGTCGGCGTCCTGCTCCATATAGCGCGCAATGATCGCATCCAGCACTTCATAGGGCGGCAGGCTGTCCTGGTCCTTCTGGTCGGGGCGCAGCTCGGCGCTGGGCGGGCGGGTGATGATGCGCTCGGGGATCGGGTTGCGGCCAGTGCCATAGGGGTCATGGGCATTGCGCCAGCGCGCCAGCTCAAACACACGGGTCTTGGGCACATCGCGCAGCACCGCAAAGCCGCCCGCCATGTCGCCGTACAAGGTGCAGTAGCCAGTGGCCATCTCGCTCTTGTTGCCGGTGGTCAGCACAATGGAGCCAAACTTGTTGGACAGCGCCATCAGCAAGGTGCCGCGAATGCGGGCCTGCAGGTTTTCCTCGGTCGTGTCTTCGGCACGGCCGGCAAAATCCTGCGCCAGTGCGGCCTTGAAGGCTTCGAACTGGGGCGCAATCGAGATCTCTTCATAGGCCACCGACAGGCGCTCGGCCATCTCGCGCGCATCGATCCAGCTGATGTCGGCCGTATAGGGCGAGGGCATCATCACCGTGCGGACCTTGTCGGCCCCCAGCGCATCGACCGCAATGGCCAGCACCAGGGCCGAATCGATACCGCCCGACAAACCCAGCACCGCACCGGGGAAACCGGTCTTGCCCAGGTAGTCGCGCACCGCCACCACCAAGGCCTGCCACAGCTGCTGGTTGGTGTCGCCAGGCTGGGCGATGAGGCCGGACAGCTGCAGGCCCGTGGCCGTGGCCTCGACCTGCACCGACAGCAGATGTTCCTCAAAACCCGGCGCGCGGGCGGCCACCTGGCCATCGGCATTCAACGCAAACGAGTGGCCATCGAACACCAGCTCATCCTGCCCACCCACCAGGTGGGCATAGACCAGCGGCAAGCCGGTCTCGCGCGTGCGCTCGGCCAGCAGGGCCTCGCGGTGGCCGGGCTTGTCCATCTGGAACGGCGAGGCATTGATGACCGCCAGCAGCTGCGCGCCGGCCGCCTTGGCCGCCCGCGCGGGCTGGCTGGCCCAGGCGTCTTCACAGATCAGCAGGCCAATGCGGCTGCCCGCCACCTCGAACACACAGGTCTGCGTGCCTTCGACAAAGTAGCGGGTCTCGTCAAATTCACGGTAGTTGGGCAGCAGCTGCTTGCGGTAGCAATCCAGCACCTGGCCGGCGCGCAGCACGCTGGCGGCGTTGTAGCAGCGGCCATGGGCGGCATGCTGCGCCGCCTGCGGGTGGCCCAACACCACCGTCAGATCCGGCCACTGGCGGCTGGCCTCCAGCACCTGCGCCACGGCGGCATCGCAGGCCGCCAGGAACGAGGGGCGCTGGAACAGGTCCTCGGCGGCATAGCCGCAAATGCCCAGCTCGGGGGTCAGCAAGAGCTGCACCCCCTGGGCCGCAGCCTGGGCCGCCGCATCAATGATCTTGCGGGCGTTGCCCGGCATATCGCCCACAACAAAGTTCAGCTGGGCGCTTGCAATGGAAAAATGGGACATGGATGACTCGATGGCAAAGGGGCAGTGCACCAGGGCCACAAGGGGGCTGGGCAGGGCCCGCACCTGGCGCAGCCAAAGAGTCTAGCCTACAAAGCCCCAGGGCTGGAAAGCGGCGCGCAAATCCCGCCAATCCGGGACAGCTGGCGCGCGGTTTGCGGGCAGAATCAGGCTTTTGCACCACTACCTGCAGCGTCCCATGAACTTTGGCAGCGACAACCAAGCCGGCGTCTCCCCCCGCATCCTGCAAACCCTGGTGGAGGCCGCCAGCGGCATCCAGTCTGCCTACGGCAACGACGAATGGAGCCAGCGCGCCGAGCAGATGCTAGGCGAGGCCTTTGGCACCCCTGTGAAAGTGTTCTTCGTCACCACCGGCACAGCGGCCAACTGCCTGGCGCTGTCCACCATCGCCCAGCCCTGGAACGCCGTGGTCTGCCACAACATGGCCCATATCGCGGTCGATGAGAACAGCGCCCCGGCCCTGTTTACCGGCGGCGCCAGCCTGCTGCCGATGGCCACGGACAACGGCAAGATCAGCGCCGAAGACCTGGCCGCGTTTGTGGAACGCACCCCCCATGACGCGCCCCACAACATGGTGATCAGCGGTTTGAGCATCTCCCAGGTGACCGAGAACGGCCTGGTCTACCAGCCCCAAGAGATTGCCGCACTGGCCGCCCAGGCGCATGCGCTGGGCCTGCGCCTGCATATGGATGGCGCGCGCCTGGCCAATGCGATTGCCGCGCTGCAGTGCCACCCGGGCGATATCACCTGGCGCGCAGGTGTCGATGTGCTGAGCCTGGGCGCGTCCAAGAACGGCGCGCTGATGGCCGAGGCGGTGGTGTTCTTCGACCCGGCGCTGGCCCAGAACTTCTCGCTGCGCATCAAGCGCAGCGGCCAGTTGGTGTCCAAGAGCCGAACCATCGGCGCGCAGTTCTGCGCCTGGCTGGAGGGCGGCCACTGGATGGAGCTGGCCCGCCATGCCAATGCAATGGCAGCCAAGCTGTCGGCCGCACTCGTCGCCACGCCCGGCGTGCGCCTGAGCTGGCCCACCCAGGCCAATGAAGTGTTTGTGCGGATGCCCATTGCGCTCTATGAACATCTGCGCGCCCAGGGCGTGCGCTGCTCCGACTGGTATGCGACCAGCGTGCCGGCAGGCACCCAGTTGCAGGCGGGCGAGGTGGTGGTGCGCTTTGTCGCTTCCTGGTCCAGCAGCGATGAGGAGATCGCCGCGCTGATGGACCTGGTGCACAGCCACCAGCGCCAAGCCGCATAACCTGCCCCCTGCAGCGGCGCTGCAGGCAGACCACAATCGGGCCATGACCTCGCTGCCCGCTGACCCCATGCCCGCACCCCACCCCGGCCCCAGCCTGGAGCTGCGCATTCTGCCCAGCATGGCGGAGTTCGATGCCACCGCCTGGGATGGGCTGCTGGCCTTGCAAGAGCGCCCCACCCCCTTCATGCGCCACGCCTACCTGCAGGCGCTGGAGGACAGCGGCAGCGCCACTGTGGAGAGCGGCTGGCAGCCTTGCCACCTGAGCCTGTGGCAGGACGATGCGCTGGTGGGCGCCTGCCCGATGTACCTCAAAAGCCATTCCTATGGCGAGTATGTGTTTGACTTTGCCTGGGCGCGGGCCTATGCCGAGCATGGCCTGGATTACTTCCCCAAGGCAGTCATCGCCGTGCCCTTTACCCCCGTGCCTGGCAGCCGCCTGCTGGTGGCCGATGACCGCTTTCGCGCGCCCTTGCTGCATGCCGCTACCCAGTTTTGCGAGCAGCAGGAGGTCTCGTCGCTGCACCTGCTGTTTGGTGCTGCGCCTGATCTGCAGGCGGCGGATGACATTGCGCTGATGCAGCGCGAAAACGTGCAGTTCCACTGGCGCAACCGCGATGCTGCGCAGGCCGGCGATGCCGGGCCCTACGCCGACTTTGATGATTTTCTGGCCGAGCTGCAGCAGGACAAGCGCAAAAAGATTCGCCAGGAGCGGCGCAAGGTGCAGGCCGCTGGCGTCACCTTCCGCCATGCCAGTGGAGCGCAGATCAGCGCTGCCGATTGGGACTTCTTCTACCAGTGCTATGAGCGCACCTATCTGGAGCATGGCAACGCGCCCTACCTGACCCCGGCCTTCTTTGCCGCGATGCGCACGCAGATGGCGGAGCACTGGCTGCTCTTTATCGCCGAGCGCGAGGGCCGCCCCATCGCCGCCAGCCTGATCGCCATCGATGCGCCAGGCAGCGGGCCGCGCCATGCCTATGGCCGCTACTGGGGTGCGATGGAGCGGGTGGACTGCCTGCACTTTGAGGCCTGCTACTACCAGCCCATTGCATGGTGCATACGCCATGGATTGCAGTGCTTTGAAGGCGGCGCGCAGGGCGAGCACAAGATGGCGCGCGCCCTCCTGCCGGTGCGCACCCCCAGCGCCCACTGGCTGGCCCATGCCGGTTTTGCCCAGGCGGTAGAGCGCTATCTGACGCGCGAATCACAAGGCATGGCCGAGTACCAGCGCGCGCTGCAGGACCACAGCCCGCTCAAACAGCGGCCATGAGCCCGGCCCGGGTTGGTTCGGGCTGCACCCAAGTTGTAATTAATCTTGTCGCTGTTGGCCGCGCGCTGAATGCTGTCGGCGATACCGCACAACAAGCACGACTGCGCACTGACAGCCCCTGGCAGGCCCGCTGCGCACAATGGCTACACCTCAACCAAGCAAGGAGTGACACCATGAACAAGGACCAAGTCGTAGGCAAGATCAAGGACCTGGCAGGCGAAGCACAGGCCGGTGTCGGCAAGGCCATCAACAGCCCCAGCCAGATCGCCAAGGGCAAGGCGCTGGAGGCCGAAGGCGAAATCCAGAAAAAGGCCGGTGATGTGAAAGAGAGCTTGAAGGACGCCGCCGACGCGGCCAAGAAGCGCCTCTGAGCCTGATCGACCGCCGGGGTGTAACAGTGGCCTTGATGAACGTCACTAACACATACAAATTACCGACATTGAGGCGCTCAATTTAAGGCAATATAAGCCTATTGATTCAACCGAACCCCTCCTTGGCCAGCATTCGTTGCTGGCATTTTTTTGCCCGCAGCCAAAGTGCAGGCAGCGCAAAAGCTGACTGCATGCACCTATGCAGAAATGCCAGGCATGGAGGCGGAAAAAAGGGACTGGGGGGCGCGAATCAGGCTGCTTGCGCTTGCACCGGCGCCAACGATGCCAAGGCACCCAGCAAGGCCCAGCCCAGCGGCCATTCGCCATGGCCCGATTCCACATTGATATGGCCGGCCGCGGGCACGCGCACAAAGGTGCTGCCCCAGCTTTTGGCATAGGCGCTGGCCATGCGGATCGGACAATAGGGGTCGTTGCTGCTGGCAGCCACAATGCTGGCAAAGGGCAGCGGGTTCGCGGGCACGGGTGTGAAGTCTTCAAACAGCGCGCGGCGTTCCGGATCGGCCGGTGCCACCAGCAAGGCCCCGGCAATGCGGCCGCTTTGCTGGTTGCGCAGTTGTTCGACCGCATGCACGCTGGTGATGCAGCCCAGCGAATGGGCCACCAGGATGACCGGGTGCGGCGCGGCCTCAATGGCCTCTTGCACACTGGCCACCCAGGGGCTGCGGTGGGGTTGCAACCAATCCTCCTGCTCCACACGCAAGGCACCGGCAATGCGCTCGGCCCACAGGCTTTGCCAATGGCCGGGGCCGGAGTTGCGCCAGCCCGGCACGATCACCACCGAGACCGGCGCACCCGTCTCGGCTTCACCACGCCACCCCGGCTGCACAGGCCGCTGGCCATTGCGCTGTGCGGCCGCAATGGCCGCATGGCGTGGCGGGGTGGAGGGGTTGATCGTGACAAGACAGGCACCGGACATGCATGCATTGTCAAAGCAGGCCCTTAGATCAACAACGACTATTTTTTAGTATTGTTATTTCTAAAACTAATATGAAGCAGCGCCAGGCATTCAGGTGCCATCGGTTTGGCCAATGCGCTGCAGCGGCAGGTTCTCGCCCATGAAGTCCAGAAACGCGCGCTGCGCAGGCGCCATATTGCGGCGCGAGACAAAGGCCGCATGCAAGATGCCTTCGGGGATGCTCCAGCCGGCCAGCAGCTCGACCAGGTCGCCATTGGCGACCTCATCGCGCACCATGGCCGCGGGCATCCAGCAGGCGCCAATGCCGTCGAGCACCGCATATTTCAAGGTCACCAGGTCATCGGCCACATAGCGGGCCTGGTGGTGGATGGTCACATGCTCGCCTTCGGGGCCCACCAGCTGCAAGGTGCTGTTGCCATCGGCGCTGGTCAGCGACATCGTCGGGATCTTGCTGCCCAGGTCCTGCGGGGTCTGGGGCACCCCATGCACGGCCAGCAGCTCGGGGCTGGCCACCAGGCGCTGGCGCGTCATGCCCAGGCGCTTGACCACCAGGCTGCCGCTGTCATTGAGATTGGCACGCACCCGCAGCGCCACATCAATGCCCTCTTCGATCAGGTTGATGGTGCGGTTGGTCACCAGCATCTCGATGCGCACCTTGGCATAGGTGCGCAAAAAGGCCGGCAGCAGCTTGCCCACCGCGCCCTGGGCCAGGGTGACAGGGCAGGACACGCGCACCGTGCCCGACGGCTCGCGCTGGGTCTGTTCCATCTCGGCCTGCGCATTCTGTGCCGCCTCGCGCGCCGTTTGCGCATGGCGCAAAAAGGTCTCGCCGGCATCGGTCAACGACAGCCTTCGCGTCGTGCGCTGCAGCAGCCGCACGCCCAGCTGCGCCTCCAGATCGGCAATGCGGCGCGAGAGGCGCGACTTGGGCACGCCCAGCGCGCGGCCTGCCGCAGCAAAGCCGCCGCGCTCGACCACTTCGGCAAAGTAGTACATGTCGTTGAGGTCGTATTTCATCGTGAGAGGCAGCGTTAGCGCGGTCTGCGCGGGCACAGGCGGCAAAAAAGTCTGCCCATCATAGTTCTAAAAATAGAACAATCCAACCCAATTCCAGCCCTCAATCCGGCCCGCCAGCAGTGACAGAATTCAGCCATTGGCAAAAATGCTGCGAGTGCAGCAAAAGCCGTCACCTGATTGAAGGACTGACCATGAAACTGCTGCATATCGATTCGTCCATCCTGGGCGCCAACTCCGTCTCCCGCCAACTGAGCGCCGAAGCCGTCAAGGCCTGGGTCGCGGTACACCCCAACACCCAGGTCGAGTACCTGGACCTGGCCGTCAACACCCCGCCCCACCTGAGCGCCGAGGCCATGGGCTTTCGCACCGGCCAGGATGCCAAAACCGAAGCCGAGCGCGAGCAAAATGCCATCTCCGAAACCCTGGTGAGCCAGCTGCTCGAAGCCGATGTGATCGTCATCGGCGCGCCTTTCTACAACTTCAGCATTCCCACCCAGCTGCGCAGCTGGATCGACCGTGTGCTGCAAGGCGGCCGCACCTTCCGCTACACCGCCAATGGCCCTGAAGGCCTGGCCGGTGGCAAGAAGGTGATCGTGGTGGAATCGCGTGGCGGTATCTACTCGACCAGCGAAGGCGGCCGTGCGATGGAACACCAGGAAACCTACCTGCAGACCATCTTCGGCTTTATCGGCATCACCGATGTGCACTTTGCCCGCGCCGAAGGCCTGGCCATGGGCCCCGAAGCCCGCGCCGCCGCCATCAGCAAGGCCGAGGCCGAGATTGCCCAGGCGGTGGCCACGCCCATGCAGCAGACCGTCGCGGCCTGATTGCCTGGCATTTGAACAGCAGGAGGCTGGGCGCGCTACGCCCCATCCTCCCACTGCGGCCCGGCACCCACCACCCAGTGCCGGGCTTTATCGCCGATCTGAAGAAGAGTCTTCCGATCGGCTTTTTTGCGTCTGCATGACAAGGCAAGCCGCTGAATCAGCCTATTCAAACGATGACTGAAAAATGCTCAACCCGTGGTTACAATCGGCCGCCTCTGCTGCGCTAAAACTGCCTTTTCATGAGCCAACTCGGTATCGTCCTGCATGTCTGCGGGCTGTGGATTCTCTCTAGCCTCGATGCGAGCGGCAAGCTGCTGGTCCTGGCGGGGGTGCCGGTGTTGATGGTGGCCTGGTTCCGCTATGTCGGCCATGTGGTGCTGATGGGCGTGTTTGTGCTGCCCAAGCGCGGCATGGGCCTGTTTCGCACGCAGTCGCTGTCGCGCCAGATCCAGCGCTCGGTACTGATGATTGCCACCACCTTGCTGTTCTTCCATGTGCTGAGCATGGTGCCGCTGGCCGAGGGCACGGCAATGAACTTCATGGCGCCGCTGCTGGTGATGGTGCTGGCGCCCTGGCTGCTGGGCGAGCGGCCGCGCTGGCACCGCTGGGCAGGCGTGCTGCTGGGCTTTGTCGGCATGCTGGTGGTCATCCGCCCGGGCGGGCAGCTGTCCACCGAGGGGGCCATCTGGGGCGTGGTGACGGCCAGCACCTTCGCACTGTTCCAGATCAGCACGCGCCGCGTGGCAGCGGACGACCCGCTCACCAGCAACCTCTACGGGGGCCTGTTTGGCGCACTGGTGCTGAGTGCCTTGCTGCCCTTTTTCTGGAAGCAGCTCGATCTGAGCATCTGGCAATGGCTGCTGCTGGCCTCCACCGGCCTGTCCGGCTTTGTCGGCCACTGGCTGCAGATCACTGCCTACAGCAAGACCAGCGCCACCTTGCTGGCGCCATTCAACTACCTGCAGATCGTCTCGGCCACCACCTTGGGCTGGCTGATTTTTGGCCAGCTGCCCGATGCGGCCACGGCCGCCGGCATGGCCTTGATCTGCTGCGCAGGCCTGGGTGTGGTGCTGGTCGAAGTGTGGCAGCAGCGCCTGCGCAAGCGCCTGGCGGCCTGAAAAAGCGGGCTCATACAAGAGGGAAAGCGCTGGGAGCGTTGGCCCCAATACCCCAGCATTTAAGACCAGCTTCACCATTGAAGAAGTACCCCTTCGTCATTCGCGCACACCGGGGAAACCCAAATATCAAATTGATAGCGATATATGCAAACCCAATGAGCATATAGCGCCTATTCCTTGCTGCTGCGCAGGTTGCAAAAACGGACAACTTGGATTGCCGCACGCCTGAGGGGCTCGGGTGACAATTAACAATTTGGCGGCAATGCTATACATTCGGTGATGACCGTCGCACAAGCGACAAAATTCATAATTCCAGTCACCGAGACGACATGCCATGGACGATCCAATCCTGACCCCCGAAGAGCGCGAAGCCATCAACACAGGGCGCTGGTTCAGCACCCTCTCGCCGACTTTGCGCCATGACATTCTGCGCTGTGCCTATGTCAAGCGCTTCAAGGATGGCGGGTTGATCTTCTCCCGCGGCGATGAGCCCGAAGAGTGGGTGTCCGTGGCCCGGGGTTCCGCCCGCGTCAGTTCGGCATCGCTCACCGGCAAGCAGATTACCTTGACCTATGTCGAGCCAGGCACCTGGTTTGGCGATGTGGGCCTGTTCGACGACGACAGCCGCACCCATGACGTCTATGCCCATGGCGAGACCACGCTGGTCTGCGTGAGCAAGGCCGACTTCCAGCGCATCTTGCAGACCCATGTGGAGTTCTACCAGGCGCTGGCACGCATGCATGCGCGCCGCATCCGCAGCCTCTACGGCATGGTCGAAGACCTCAACACCCTGCCACTGCGCGCGCGCCTGGCCAAGCAGCTGCTGCACCTCTCGCGCAGCTACGGCGTGCCCGGCAAGGAAAGCAGCGAAACCCGCATCGGCCTGCAACTGGCCCAGGAAGAGCTGGCCCAGCTGCTGGGCGCCTCGCGCCAGCGGGTGAACCAGGAGCTCAAATCGATGGAGCGCGAGTCCTCCATCCGCATCGAGCCCTCGGGCCTGACGGTGCGCGACAGCAATGCGCTGCGCCGCATTGCGGCGTCCGAGTAAGCACGCGATAGCGACTCGATACCCTGGCCCACCTCTTGCGCTTAGTGGTGGGTCCCAGGTCGAACCACCTGTTTAAAACACGCCGTAGCGGTAGGCCACATACAAAGCGGCCAACACACCGACAACGGCCAGAATGCGCATGATGCGTCCCATCGCTCGCTCTCCCTGCTTGTATTGCTAAAAGTCAGCCCCGGCTCGTTAGCCCCGGCCCAGCGCCATCGCCACACCCCGGTTGGCCAGCGCGTCAGCCCGTTCATTGCCGGGGTCACCGGCATGGCCCTTGACCCAGTGCCAGGTGATGCGGTGCTCGCCGCCATGCACCAGCGCATCGAGGCGCTGCCAGAGATCGACATTCTTCACAGGCTCCTTGCTGGCAGTGCGCCAGCCCTTGGCCTTCCAGCCCGTGATCCATTCGGTGATGCCTTTGCGCACGTACTGGCTGTCCAGATACAGCTGCACATCACAGGGGCGCTTCAAGGCTTCGAGCGCCTGGATCACCGCCATCAGCTCCATGCGGTTGTTGGTCGTGCCCAGCTCGCCACCAAACAGCTCCTTTTGCGCAGTGCCAGCGCTCAGCAAAGCGCCCCAGCCGCCAGGGCCAGGGTTGCCCTTGCAGGCACCGTCCGTATAAATCACCACTTGGTTCACACCCACTCCTTGGCACTTGCCGCAATTACAGGGGGCCACTATAAGCGCATTTGCTCGCCATGTTCGGCCCCGGTGCACAGCGCACTGCCGCCTGGCACCGCAACGCTATTCCACGCCGCGCTGCGTCTGGCTCAGCCGCTCACGGGCGGCCACCGCAGGGCGCGCAGCGCCGCTGGGCGCCGGCGCCTTCCACGGCGCAGCCAGTTTGTGCATGCTGGGCACTTTTTTCACCGCCTCGGCAAAATACACCCCGCCCAGCACCGGCCAGGCCGTGGGCCCGACCCGGTCCATCCATTCCCAGCGGCTCAGCCAGGCGTCACTGCGCATCGCTGGGCGAAAACAGCCAAAGCTGGCGCTTTGCAGCTCCAGCCCCAGCAGCTTGAGCCAGTCGCGCAAACGCCCATAGCCAATCAGATTGTGGTCATCGGGCATCGGCGGGAGCTTTTGCAGGCCCGGAATGCGGCGGCTCCAGGTGTGCATGCCCCAGAGGCTGGCCGGATTGATGCCGCTGATCAGCACCCGGCCCTCGGGCACCAGCACACGGGCCACTTCGCGCAGCACCGCATGCGGGTCGGCGCTCAGCTCCAAGGTATGGGGCAGCAGCACCAGGTCCAGGGTATCGGGGCCAAACGGCAGTGCATGGGCATCACACAGCAGGCTGGCGGTGGTGGCCTCTGCGGCGGCCGTGGCCAGGCCCGGCTCGCTTTGTAAAGGCGGTGCAAAGCTCTGTACATCTGCCAGGCGGCTTTGTTGCCACTGCGCGGCCTGCTCGGTCGAGTCGAGCGCCAGCCAGCGGTGGGGCGTGCGATTGTTGCGCAGCCCCTGCAGCGGGAAAAGCCCGATCTGCAGGCTATGGAAGCCAAAAATATCGGCCACGGCATCGTCGTAACATGTTTGCTCCCAGGACAGCATGTAGCTGCCCAGCGGCGTCTGCCACCAATTTTGCGTGCCTATAATTTGGTCATTCATGCATCTGTTACCTCTGCCCGCTTTCAACGACAACTACATCTGGCTGCTGCACGACGGACAGCGCGCGCTGGTCGTCGACCCAGGCCAGGCCGCGCCCGCGCTGGATGCGCTGCGCCGCCTGGGTCTGCAGCTGCAAGCCATTGTAGTGACCCACCACCATGGCGACCATACCGGCGGCGTGGCCGAGCTGCGCGAGGCCACCGGCGCCCGGGTCTACGGCCCGGCCACCGAGGACATTCCCCAGCCTTGCCAGCCCATGCAGGGCGGCGACAGGCTGGAGCTGCTGGGCCTGCCGTGGCAGGTGATCGATGTGCCCGGCCATACCGCCGGGCATATCGCTTATTACTGCGCCGATGTGGCCGGGCAGCCGGT
The DNA here is from genome assembly GCF_037479555.1 of Comamonas sp. MYb396. Taxonomy (NCBI): domain Bacteria; kingdom Pseudomonadati; phylum Pseudomonadota; class Betaproteobacteria; order Burkholderiales; family Comamonadaceae; genus Comamonas; species Comamonas sp. MYb396. The sequence continues at coordinate 25,014 of NZ_JBBGYU010000002.1, forward strand.
GCTGTTCTGTGGCGATACCTTGTTCTCAGGCGGCTGCGGCCGCCTTTTTGAAGGCACGCCCGCGCAGATGCATACATCGCTGTCGGCGCTCGCTGCGCTGCCCGCCAACACGCGGGTCTGCGCCGCCCATGAGTACACGCTGTCCAACCTGCGTTTTGCCCAGGCGGTAGAGCCCGACAACCCCGACATCGCCCATTACCTGGCGCACTGCGAGCAGCTGCGTGAGCGGGGCGCGCCCACCTTGCCTGCGCAACTTGGCAACGAGCTGCGCATCAACCCTTTCCTGCGCTGCAGCCTGGCCACCGTGGCCCGCGCTGCGCAGCAGTTTGATCCCTCCACCCCTGGCAGCGACCCGGTCGCCGTTTTTGCCGCGCTGCGTCGCTGGAAGAACCAATTCTGATGAAGTATCTGTACCTGTGGAGCCTCAGCGCCCTGCTCGCCCTGACTGGCTGCGCCACGACCGAGACCGGCGGCCCGCCCACCGCCAATGCGAACGATGCACCGAAGATCAGCTCGGTACCGCACACCCCCAACTACCCCAGCGGCCCCTTGAGCCCCATCAATGCGGCCAGCCTGCAGGGCAATGGCGCCGTCACCAGCCTGGCCGTGCCCGATGACCTCTGGGACCGCATCCGCCGGGGCTTTGCAATGCCCGATCTGGAAAACGACCTGGTCAGCAACCAGGAGCAGTGGTATTCCAGCCGCCCCGACTACATCCAGCGCATGACCGAGCGCTCCTCCAAGTACATGTTCCACATCGTCGAGGAGCTCGAGCGCCGGGGCATGCCCACCGAGCTGGCCCTGCTGCCCTACATCGAGAGCGCCTACAACCCGCAGGCAGTCTCCAGCGCCAAGGCGGCCGGCATGTGGCAGTTCATGCCCGCCACCGGCACCTATTTCGACCTCAAGCAGAACATGTTCCGCGACGACCGGCGCGACGTGCTGGCCTCGACTCGCGCAGCTCTGGACTACCTGCAAAAGCTCTACAACATGTTTGGCGACTGGCACCTGGCACTGGCCGCCTACAACTGGGGCGAAGGCAGCGTGGGCCGCGCCATTGCGCGCAACCAAAAGCAAGGCCTGGGCGGCGCCTACACCGACCTGAGCATGCCCGACGAGACGCGCAACTACGTGCCCAAGCTGCAGGCGGTCAAGAACATCATTGCCCACCCCGAGCGCTTCCAGGCCGAGCTGCCGCTGATCGAGAACCACCCCTACTTCCAGGCCGTGACCCTGGACCGCGACATCGACACCGCCCAGGTGGCCGAGATGGCCGGTGTCACGATGGATGAGCTCAAGTCGCTCAACCCCTCGTTCAATCGCCCGGTGATCTTCAAGGCCGGCACGCCGCAGGTGCTGCTGCCCTGGGACAATGCCAATGTGTTCCGGCGCAACCTGCAGGCCCATGAAAAAGGCCAGTACGCGAGCTGGACGGTCTGGACCGTGCCCAGCACCATGACCGTGGCCACGGCTGCCGGCATGGTCGGCATGAGCGAGAACGACCTGCGCGCGGTCAACAATATTCCGCCGCGCATGATGGTCAAGGGCGGCTCCTCGCTGATGGTGCCGCGCTCGGCCGCCGTCAAGCAGGATGTCTCCAGCCACCTGGCCGACAACGCCCACATCGCGCTGACCCCGGAAGTGGTCACCCGCCGCACCACCGTCAAGGCGCGCAAGGGCGACACCGTCGCCCGCGTGGCCCAGCGCTACCGCGTCACCGCCGCGCAGGTGGCCGACTGGAACGATGTCGGCGTCAAGACTGCCTTCAAGGTGGGCCACCAGGTCGTCCTGTACATGCCCGTGCGCGTAGGCGCAGCACCCGCCACCAGCGGCGGCCATGCAGCCCGTGGCAGCCGCAGCAGCAATGCCAAAAAGCCCGCCGTGCGCCAGACCGCCACCAAGAAGGCCCCGTCCAAGCGCAGCACCAGCACCACGAAGAAAAAGCGCTGAGGCAGCCCGCGCCACCCCAGCACAAGACGCTCCCCGGAGCGTCTTTTTTTATGCGCACAGACTCTGCGGACAAAGGCCTGGCACTATGCTGGGCGCAATACAAAGGAGAGCGCATGCGCGAAGGATTGGAAAAACTGCTGGCCAAGGGGCAAGACAGCGCGGTGCTGCGCTTTGGCCTGGGCCAGGCCTGCTGGAAGGACGAAGACTATGCGGCCGCCGCGCTGCACCTGGCGCAGGCCGTCGCCCAGAACCCGCAGTACTCGGCCGCCTGGAAGCTGCTGGGCAAGGCCCAGCTCGAATCAGGCGCAACGGACGCCCGCGCGCAAGCGCAGGCCAGCTGGCAGCAAGGCCTGCAGGTGGCAGAGCAGCAGGGTGATACGCAGACCGCCAAGGAGCTCACGGTGTTCTTGAAGCGGCTGCAGAAACTGGGTGCCTCACCGGCCTAAGTTGGCCGGCCAACAAAAAAAGCGGCAAGCAGCCCAAGGCGCTTGCCGCTTTTGCTTGGCAGATGATCTGCCCAGGTGCTCAGTTGTCCAGCTTGGGGTCCAGCGCATCGCGCAGGCCATCGCCCAGCAGGTTGAAGGCCAGCACCGTCACAAAGATCGCCAGGCTCGGGAACAGCGCCACATGCGGCGCGTTGAGCATATCGCTGCGCGCCTCGTTCAGCATCGCGCCCCACTCCGGCGTTGGTGGCTGCGCGCCCATACCCAGAAAGGACAGGCTCGCTGCCGTGATGATCGAGGTGCCGATACGCATGGTGAGGTAGACGACCACCGACGAGACGGTGCCCGGCAGCAGGTGGCGCAGCATGATGACCCGATCGGGCGCGCCGATGGAGCGCACCGCCTCGATATAGGTCTGCTGCTTGAGCGCCAGCACATTGCCGCGCACCAGGCGGGCAAAGGCGGGCACGCTGAACACCGCGACGGCCATGATCACATTGATCATGCCGTTGCCCAGGATGGCAACGATACCGATGGCCAGCAGGATGCCGGGGAAGGCAAACAGCACATCGGACATGCGCATCACGCAGCGGTCCCACCAGCCTTCGTAGTAGCCGGCCAGCAAGCCCAGGATGGCGCCGATGACCGCGCCAATGGCGACCGACACAAAGCCGGCCGCCAGCGAGATGCGCGCGCCCACCAGGATGCGGCTGAAGATATCGCGGCCCAGCGAATCGACACCGAACCAGTGCTTGGCCGTGGGGGGCGAATTCAGCGCGTCGTAGTCAAAGAAGTTCTCGGCATCGTAGGGCACGATCCAGGGCGCCAGGACGGCCACCAGCACCAGTGCGATGATGAAGATGCCAGCGAACAGGGCCAGCTTCTGGCGCTTGAACTTGCGCCAAAACTCGGCCATCGGCGTGCGCATGCGCGTTGATGCGGCCAGGTTGGCAGGCAGGGACGGCGCAGCAGCGCCAGCGGTAGAGACCGTGGTGGCGGCCGCCACGGCGCGGTCGGCAGATTCAGGAGCGTTCGGAGTAGTCATGGCCAAAGCACCTGCTTAGCGGTAACGGATGGTGGGGTTGATCCATGCATAAAGCAGGTCGACCACCAGATTGATCAGGATGAATTCCAGCGAGAACAGCAGCACCAGGGCCTGGATGATGGGGTAGTCGCGCATCTCGACGGCGTCGACCAGCAAGCGGCCCATGCCCGGCCAGTTGAACACCACCTCGACAACGATGGAGCCGCCCAGCAAAAAGCCGAACTGCAGGCCCATCATGGTCACCACCGGAATCATCGCATTGCGCAGGCCATGCTTGATGACGACCACGGTCTCCTTCAAGCCCTTGGCACGTGCGGTGCGCACATAGTCCTCTTTGAGGATGTCGATGAAGGAGCTGCGGGTAAAGCGCGCCATCACGGCCGCCACGGCCGCACCCAGGGTCAGCGATGGCAGCACATAGTGCTTCCAGCTGTCCGCGCCCACGGTGGGCAGCCAGCCGAGCTTGACCGAGAAATACTGCATCAGCAGCATGCCCAGCGCAAACGACGGGAACGAGATGCCCGACACCGCCAGGGTCATGCCCAGCCGGTCAGGCCACTGGTTGCGCCAGACGGCCGAGACAATGCCCAAAAACATGCCCAGCACCACCGACCAGGCCATGGCCATCACGGTGAGCCAGAAAGTGGGGCCAAAGCGCTCGGCAATCTCTTGCGAGACCGGGCGCTTGGTCCGGATGGATTTTCCAAAATCGCCCTGCAACGCATTGCTGAAGAAACGCACGAACTGCTGGTGCAGGGGCAGGTCCAGCCCCAGGTCCTTGCGGACCAGTTCGATCGTCTCCGGGCCGGCTTCGGGGCCAGCAGCCAGGCGCGCGGGGTCACCGGGCAGCATGTGCACAAAACCGAACACCAGCACCGCCACGATGAGCAGTGTCGGTATCAGCCCGAGCAAGCGTTTGAGCAGGTAGCGATACATGGATTACTTCAGGTCCAGGTCAACAAAGTTGAAGTTGCCGTCAGGGATGACGTAGAAGCCAGACAGGTTCTTGGCACGCACGGACACCAGTTGCTCGGTGTTCAGGAAGATCCAGGGCGCATCCTTCCAGATCTTTTGCTGGGCATCGGCGTAGATCTTGCCGCGCGCAGCGGTGTCGGTGGTCACCAGCGCCTTGGCGATGTCGGCATTGACTTCGGCGTTGTTGTAGTAGGCAGTGTTGAAGCCCCGTGGAGGCGCGCTCTCACCGGCCAGCAGCGGACGCATGGCCCAGTCTGCCTCGCCGGTGGACGAGGACCAGCCCACGTAGTACATGCGCACCGCAGCCTTCGCTGGATCCTGCACCGATTCCACTTCAGCGACGCGCTGGCCTGCTTCGAGCGCACGCACCGTCACCTTCACTCCCACCTGGGCGAGTTGCTGCTGGGCAAACTGGATGACCTTCTGCGCGGTGGAGTGGTTGTAGGCCGACCACAGGGTGCTCTCAAAGCCATTGGGGTAGCCCGCCTCCTTCAGCAAGGCCTTGGCCTTGGCAGGATCGTAGGGCCAGGGGCCCAGCTTGGTGGCAAATTCCACGCCCTTGGGCAGCACGCCTTCGGCAGGAATGGCCGAGCCAGCAAACGCCACCTTGGACAACGCCTCCTTGTTGATCGCGTAGTTCAGCGCCTCACGCACCTTGGGGTTGTCAAACGGCTTTTGCGTCACATTCATCGAGATGTAGCGATGGATGATGGACGGGGCCTTGGTGACTTCCAGGCTTGGCTTCTTTTCCAGATTGGCCACGGCTTCGGGGGGCACCGGGAACGCGAAATGCGCTTCGTTGGTCTGCATCATCGAGGCGCGGGTGTTGTTGTCCACCACCGGGCGCCAGGTGATCGAATCGACCTTGGGCAGGCCCTTTTGCCAGTAGCCATCAAACTTGGCGACCTTCATATAGTCGGAGGGCTTCCACTCGACGAACTTGAAGGGGCCGGTGCCCACGGGGTGCTGCACGATGTCCTTGCCATACTGCTTGAGCGCAGCGGGCGAGATGATCACGCCCGAGGGGTGGGCCAGCGAGTTGACGAAAGGCGCAAACGGCTCCTTGAGCGTGAACTTGGCGGTGAGCTCGTCCACCGCTTCGATCTTGGCGATGTTCTTGTACAGGTTGTAGCGCTTGAGCTTGTTGTCCGGGTTGATCACGCGCTCGAAGGTCTGCTTCACCGCTTCTGCGTTGAAGGGCGTGCCGTCGTGGAACTTCACGCCGCTGCGCAGCTTGAAGGTGTAGACCAGGCCGTCCTTGCTCACCTCAAAACCGGTAGCGAGCACCGGGATCATCTTCATGTCCTTGTCGAAGCCGTACAGGCCTTCGTAGAAGGACTTGGCCACGGCTTGCGACAAGGTGTCGTTGGCGTCATAGGGGTCGGTGGTCGTGAAGGTGGAAGCCACCGCTACCACCACGTCCTTGGCCGCATGGGCCGAAAACGCAGTACCCGCCAGCAGCATGGCGGCGGCGATCGAAGTCAAACGTCGTTGCATATCAACTCTCCTCTTCAGGTTTTGCATCGGCTGGCCCACCACGGCGGCGACCAGACCCACTACATTCTTGGCGTTACTCAGCTGGGCACTCCTGCGCAGGCTCAAGCCGGCTGCAGATCCTGCACCTGGCCGGCAGGCACCGCAGGCTGCGGCATCTCTTGGGCCACCCAGTGGCCCGGTCCCACCTCGCGCATCGGCAGCACGCGCGGCGGGTCGTCCACCCCGCGCACGGGGCTGGGGATCTCGGCCACATTCAAGGTGTGCTGGCGGCGCTGCGTGGGGTCGGCAATCGGCACGGCCGCCATCAGGCGCTTGGTATAGGGGTGCTGCGGGTTCTCGAACACCGCGCGGCGCGGGCCGATCTCGACGATCTGGCCCAGGTACATGACAGCGACGCGGTGGCTGACACGCTCGACCACGGCCATGTCGTGCGAGATAAACAAAAAGGCAATGCCAAACTCCCGCTGCAGGTCCATCATCAGGTTGATGATCTGCGCGCGGATCGACACATCGAGCGCAGAGACCGCCTCATCGGCAATCACCACCTTGGGGTTCAGGGCCAGCGCGCGGGCAATGGCGATGCGCTGGCGCTGGCCGCCCGAGAATTCATGCGGGTAGCGGTTGGCGGCAACCGGGGGCAGGCCCACCTTCTCCAGCAGCCACTCCACCTTTTTCTCGGCCTGCTCGCGCGGCAGCAGCTTGTGAATCAGCATGGGCTCCAGAATGCTGTAGCCCACGGTCAGGCGCGGATCGAGCGAGGCAAACGGGTCCTGGAAAATGAACTGGATATCGCGGCGCAGCGCCTGCAGCTGCGCGCCTTGCAGCTTGGCAATATCGCGCCCGGCCACCTGCACATCACCGGACTGGAAGTCGATCAAACGGGCCAGCGCGCGGCCCGTGGTGGATTTGCCGCAACCGGATTCGCCCACCACCGCCAGGGTCTCGCCCGGCTGCAGGCTCAGGCTCACCTGCTCGACCGCATAGACCTGGCGCTTGACGCCGCCAAACAGGCCTTCCTTGATCGGAAAACGCGTCACGAGCTTGTTGACCTGCAGCACCGGCTCACCGGCTTGCACGGTCGATGTCTCGGGCGCGGCGGCCTCGGCCTGCGTGCCCTGGCCCAGCAGGCTGAAGCGCTCTGGCAAATCCTTGCCACGCATGGCGCCCAGCTGCGGCACGGCAGCCAGCAGGTTGCGGGTATAGGTCTGCTGCGGGTTGGCAAACAGCTGCACGCAGTCCTGCTCTTCGACCTTGTCGCCGCGGTACATCACCAGCACGCGGTCGGCCACCTCGGCCACCACGCCCATATCGTGGGTGATGAAGATCACGCCCATGGACATCTCGCGCTGCAGCTCCTGCACCAGCGCCAGAATCTGGGCCTGGATGGTCACATCCAGCGCCGTCGTCGGTTCATCGGCAATCAGCAGCGAGGGCTTGCAGGACAGCGCCATCGCGATCATCACGCGCTGGCGCATGCCGCCCGACAGCTGGTGCGGGTGGCGCGTGAGCACATTGCGGGCCTCGGGAATGCGCACCAGCTCCATCATGCGCAGCGCCTCGGCCATCGCCGCGCTGTTGGACTTGCGCTGGTGCAAGCGAATCGATTCGGCAATCTGCTCGCCCACGGTGAACACCGGGTTGAGCGAGGTCATCGGCTCCTGGAACACCATCGCCATATCGGCCCCACGCACCTGGCGCATCTGGGCGGACGTGGCCTTGGCCAGGTCGATCGTGCCGGCATGGCGGCCGCGCAGCAGCATCGAGCCGCTGTCGATCTGGCCCCCTCCGGTCTCCACCAGCCGCATCAGCGCCAGCGACGTGACCGACTTGCCCGAGCCCGACTCGCCCACCACCGCCAGGGTCTGGCCGGCGTAGACATCGAGGTTCAGGTTCTTGACCACCTGCACCCGCCCCTGCTCGGTCTTGAAGCTCACGGACAGATCGCGCACCTGCAAAACGGGCGGCGTCAGGTCATCGTGCACGGGAGTAGAACTGGGGTTGGACATAGGTAGAAGGGGCAGTGCGGGGCTTCGCGAAGAAGGCACAGGCCGTTATGCAGGACAGGCACCCGGGTTGGGACAAATCCTTGAGAAAAATCCCCGTGTTGGCAAGAACACTGAGGCATAGATATTCACCTGGGTGACAGTGTTTGCAATTGTAGAAAGCCGGGGGGCGGGTTTGGATGCAAAACGGCCTATGGTTTTCACCTACGCAATTCCCGCAGAGGCGCGCACCATTGTGGTGCGGCGGCCTGCCCGTTGCAGGCAAACCACTCCGTCATCGCCGGGGTCGGGCCGGAGCCCGTTGGTGGGCCCCTGGCTCAGCGATGCACGATCACGCTGGAGCCAAGGCGTCGTTGGCATAAATGGCGACCAGCGCCTCGCCATCGATGCCGATCTGGCCCCGGTACATGCCCTCGGAGTTGAAGCACAGCGAGACCTCACCGTCGGCACCCACGGCGATCAGGCCGCCATCGCCGCCCAGCGGCGGCAGCACGCGGTGGATGACCTCGGCCGTGGCCTGGGCCACCGACTCGCCCAGCAGCTCGATGCGTGCGGCCACGGTGTGAGCGGCCGAGCCCCGGATAAAGGCCTCGCCCACGCCGGTGCAGGAGACAGCCACCACACCATGCTTGGCATAGGTGCCCGCGCCCACCACGGGCGAGTCACCGACGCGGCCGGGCTTCTTGTTGGTCAGGCCACCGGTCGAGGTGGCGGCAGCCAGCTGGCCATGCACATCCAGCACCACCGCACCGACCGTGCCCATCTTCTTGCGCTCATCGAGCGGCGCAGCCTGGGCCTGGGTCTGGCTTTGCGCGCTGTGGTCCAACGCCACCTGTTCGCGGCCCGACGCCAGCGCTGCGGCCTGCACGGTGCGCAGCTGGGCCAGGCGCTGCTCGGTCGAGAACCAGTCGCGCGCCACCATCTCGCAGCCCTGGGCCTGGGCAAAGCGCTCGGCCGCTTCGCCAATCATGAACACCGGCCCGCCCGCCTCCATCAGCGCCAGGGCCGCACGCACCGGGTTGCGCACGGTGCTGACACCGGCGAGCGAGCCGCAGGCCAGGTCGCGCCCGCGCATCACACAGGCATCCATCTCATGCGTGGCATCGGCCGTGAACACGGCGCCGCGCCCGGCGTTGAACAGCGGGCATTCTTCGAGCAGGCGCACGGCCTCCACCGCCACTGCTTCGGCAGGCGCGCCTGCCGCCAGTTTTTGCTGCGCGCCTTGCAGCACATCGCGCAAGGCATCGCGGTAGGCCTGCTGTTGCGCGGGGGTGATGGAGGCGCGGGTGATGGTGCCGGCGCCGCCATGGATGGCGATCACGGGGCGAAAGGAAGAGGTAGAGGTGGTCATAGTGCTTGGGCCGGTCGCGCCGTTGCGCGGCCAGCCGGTTCCAGGTAGGTCAATCAGGAAGAGAGCAGCGGCAGCAGCGTGGCCATAAAGGCCTCGGGCTGCTCATACTGCACCCAATGGCCGGCGTCGGGCAGCCGCACAAAGGCCTGCAGATGGGGCGTGACCGCGCGGTATTGGTGCTCCAGCGCGGGCATATAGCTTTTGTACAGCGCGTCATAGGCGCCATAGATCGCAGCGACCGGGCAGGCAATCTGCGGCAGCGACTGCGCCAGGATATCGGTGTTGGCCAGGCGCCGGCGTGGCAGGCGGTCCCGCACAACATTGTGCTGGTGCACCGCCAGGGCCTGGTCGTCGATCTTGGCGGCATCCCAGAGCATCAACGCGCCGAGGTTGTAGCGGTGCATCTCCAGCTGCTCGGCCGGGTCGCTCAGATGGCGCCAGCCCTTCAAGCTGAACTGCTTCTCCGGCACCACGCCCATGGCAGGGGCCCCCACCAGCACCAGGCGCTCTACCGCCTGCGGGTAGGCAGCGGTCAGCATGGCCGCCGTCATACCGCCAAAGGAGAAACCCATCAGCTGGCAAGGCAGCAGCCCCAGCTGCGCCATGCCGGCATGCAAAGGTGCGAGCATGGCATCGGCGTCCGTTCCCACGGCCGGCGGGTCGGAATCCCCAAAGCCCGGCAGATCGGGCAGCCAGAGTTCATGGCCTTGGGCGAGCAGCGCATCGATATTGCGGATCCAGTGGGTCCAGCTGCCGCTGCCGCCATGGAGCATCACCAAGGGCAGCCTGCCAGGGCGGCGCGCGCCCCAGCTATGCCAGACCACGGTCTGGCCTTCAAAAACGGTGGTCCGCCGCGCCGCCTTGGCCAGCAGCGTCTCGTAGAGCGCAGGCAGCGGCAGCAAGCCCGCAGCGCTGGTGTCTAGAACATCGGACATCGCAGCACTCAGGCGGTGGGCGCCAGCAGCACCTGGGCCACCGCATCGATCGCAATGCTGTAGCCCTGCACGCCCAGGCCGCAGATGACCGCCTTGGCCACGGGCGCAATATAGGAATGGTGGCGGAAGGCCTCGCGGGCATGGACATTGCTGATATGCAGCTCGATCACCGGCAGCGCCGCGCCCTTGATCGCATCCATCAAGGCCACGCTGGTGTGGGTGTAGGCGGCGGCATTGAGCACCACGCCGGCCAGCCGGCCTTCGCGCTGCAGCTGGCCTGCCTCGTGCAGCCAGTCGATCAAGGCGCCTTCATGGTTGCTCTGGTGAAAACGCAGCGCCAGCTGGTTGCGGGCAGCCGCCTGGGCACAGAGCTGCTCGACATCAGCCAAGGTGTGGGCACCATAGATGGTGGGCTCGCGCAGGCCCAGCAGGTTCAGGTTCGGGCCGTTCAGTACAAAAACAGTTTTCATCTCAGCTTCCACAACGGACAACAGCTGTGGATTATCCGAGCATTCGGCACCCCAGCGCACAGCCCAAGCGACAGCTGGGCGGTTGGGAGCCCCGGCAAACGCGCATAAAAAAGCCCTGGCGGGCCAGGGCATCGGTTGCGCAAGCTGCCAAGCAGCTCAATAGCGGTAGTAATCGCGGTCGTGGCGATGGTGGCGGTAGTAGCGGCCGGGAGGTGGGCCGTAGTACACGGGCGCTGGGCGGTACACCGGAGCGGGGCGATAAACGACGGCAGGGGGCGGAGGCGCCACATACACGGGTTGAGGCGCATACACAGGGGGAGGCGCCACATACACGGGCTGGGGTGCGTACACCGGCGCGGGGGCCACGTACACCGGCGCGGGCACATTGATGCCCACCGACCAGGACACCCGGCTGGCATGGGCGCCAGCACTCATCAGCGCCAAGCCAGTCAGCACCGCAGCAGCGGCCCAGCGAGAGCCTTGTTTCAGCATCGAATTGCGCATATTGATCTCCTTGCGAGAATCCCTGAAAAATGTCATTGGACTTTCAACGCGGCAAGCAGGCAGAAAGATACCAAAGGCGCTGCAAATTATGGTTTCAAGACAAGATATCCTGTTGCAAAGCGTAAATGGCATACCCAACATTGGGTCAGAGCCCCAGAAACCGCAATACGTTCCAGCCATCAGGGTACTCCCTTAGAATACACAACTATGAATGCATCTGCCCCGAGCGCTTCGCACAACGGTAGTGACGAAGTGGTCAAACCCACCAATTTCCTGCGACAAATCATCGAGTCCGACCTCGAAAAAGGCAGCTACGCCCAGCGCCACTGGGGTGGCACGCCTGGCGATGCCCAGCACCACCAGCAGGGCCCCATCGACCAGGCCAAGATCCGCACCCGCTTTCCGCCTGAGCCCAACGGCTACCTGCACGTGGGCCACGCCAAGTCGATCTGCCTGAACTTTGGTCTCGCACGCGACTTTGGCGGCGTCTGCCACCTGCGCTTTGACGACACCAACCCGGAAAAGGAAGACCAGGAGTACGTGGACGGCATCATCGATGCCGTGCGCTGGCTGGGCTTTGACTGGAAGGACCCGAGCGGCGAGCAAAACCTCTACTACGCCAGCAACTACTTCGACTTCATGTACCGCTGCGCGGTCTACCTGATCGAGCAAGGCCTGGCCTATGTCGACGAGCAGTCGGCCGACGAGATGCGCGCCAACCGGGGCGATTTCACGCGCCCTGGCGTCAACAGCCCGTTCCGCGACCGCAGCGTGGCCAAGAACCTGCAGCGCTTTGCCGACATGAAAGAGGGCAAGCTGCCCGATGGCGCGGCCGTGCTGCGCGCCAAGATCGACATGACGGCGCCCAATATCAACCTGCGCGATCCTGCGATCTACCGGGTGCGCCATGCCGAGCACCACAACACCGGCAACCAATGGTGCATCTACCCGATGTACACCTTTGCACACCCGATCGAGGACGCCTACGAGCACATCACCCACTCGATCTGCACCCTGGAGTTCGAGGACCAGCGCCCCTTCTACGACTGGTTGCTGGACCACCTGCGCACGGGCGGCCTGATCGATGCGCCGCAGCCGCGCCAGTACGAGTTCTCGCGCCTGAACCTGACCTATGTGATCACCAGCAAGCGCAAGCTCAAGCACCTGGTGGACAACCAATTGGTCAGCGGCTGGGACGACCCACGCATGCCCACCGTCGTCGGCCTGCGCCGCCGTGGCTACACGCCCGCATCCATCCGCAATTTCTGCGAACGCATTGGTGTGACCAAGGACTACGCCTGGATCGACTACGCCACCTTGGACGGCTGCCTGCGCGAAGACCTGGAAAACCAGGCCCACCGCGCGATGGTGGTACTGGACCCGGTCAAGCTGGAGCTGAGCAACTGGGCCGAGGTATTTGGCAGTGCCGAGCACCTCGAAGCCGGCAGCCTGCCCGCCCTGCCCCACCCGGCAGAAGGCCAGGTCGCGCCTGAGCGCCACTTCAGCCTGGGCCGCGAGGTCTGGATCGAGCGCGAAGACTTTGCCGAAGTACCCCCCAAGGGCTATAAGCGCCTCTTCCCCGGCAACAAGGTACGTCTCAAGGGCGGCTATGTGATCGAGTGCACCGGCTGCGAGAAGGATGCCGATGGCGTGATCACCAAGGTGCTGGCCACCGTGGTGCCCGACACCAAGAGCGGCACCCCTGGTGCGGACAGCGTCAAGGTCAAGGCCGCCATCACCTGGGTGGGCGTGGCCGATGGCGTGCAAGCCGAAGTGCGCCTCTACGACCGTTTGTTCACCGATCCGCAGCCCGATGCCGGCGGCAAGGACTTCCTGGCGCTGCTCAACCCGGACAGCCTGAAGGTCGTGACCGCCTATGTCGAGCCCTCGCTCAAGGCCGCGCAGCCCGACGACAAGTTCCAGTTCGAGCGCTTTGGCTACTTTGTGGCCGACCGCCATGACCACCGCAGCGACAAGCCGGTGTTCAACAAGATCACCGGCTTGAAGGACTCCTGGGGCAAGTAAGCGCCAGGCCTGATCCGCTGAACCCAACCCGCCCCAGCTAGCTGCGGCGGGTTTTTTCATGGGTGTTCAGGCTGGATCAGCTGTCTATCGCGTCTGCAGACCCCGCCTGCTTGCGCAGCTCGAACTTCTGGATCTTGCCGGTGCTGGTCTTGGGCAGCTCGCCAAACACCACCGCACGCGGGATCTTGAAGCCAGCCAAATGCTTTTTGCAGTGGGCAATGATGTCCTCGGCGCTCACCTGCGCGCCGGGCTTGAGCTCGACAAAGGCGCAAGGCGTCTCGCCCCAGCGCGCATCGGGCTTGGCCACCACGGCCGCAGCCAGCACGGCGGGGTGGCGGTAGAGGACATCCTCGACCTCGATCGACGAGATGTTTTCGCCGCCCGAGATAATGATGTCCTTGCTGCGGTCCTTGATCTTGATATAGCCATCGGGGTCCTGCACCGCCAGGTCACCGGTGTGGAACCAGCCACCGCGAAACGCCTCCTGAGTGGCCTCGGGGTTTTTCAGGTAACCCTTCATCGCGATATTGCCGCGCAGCATGATCTCGCCCATGGTCTGGCCGTCCTGCGGCACGGCTGCCATCGTCTCCGGGTCGCGCACCTGGGCATCGCGCTGCAGGTGGTAGCGCAGACCCTGGCGGGCGTTGAGGCGGGCACGTTCGCCCACATCCATGCCCTGCCAGTCAGGCTGCTGCGCGCAGACCATCACCGGGCCATAGACCTCGGTCAGCCCATAGACATGGGTCAGGTCAAAGCCCAGCTGCTCCATGCCCTCGATCATGGCCGCAGGCGGCGCAGCACCGGCCACCATGCATTTGACGCCAGCGGGCACGCCCTCCTTCAAGGCCGCCGGCGCATTGACCAGCAGGCTGTGCACAATCGGCGCGCCGCAGTAGTGGCTCACGCCATGGCGCTTGATCGCCGCAAAAATGGCCTGTGCATCGACCCGGCGCAGGCAGACATTGACGCCGGCGCGCAGCGCCACGGTCCAGGGAAAGCACCAGCCATTGCAGTGGAACATCGGCAGGGTCCACAGGTAGACCGCAAACTTGGGCATGTCCCATTCCAGCACATTGCTGATGGCATTCACCGCCGCGCCCCGGTGGTGGTAGACAACGCCCTTGGGGTTGCCGGTGGTGCCACTGGTGTAGTTCAGTGCAATCGCGTCCCACTCATCGCCGGGCAGCTGCCAGTCAAAGCTGGCATCGCCCTGGGCCAGCAAGGCCTCGTAGCTGAGGTTCCCCAGCCGCTCGCTGGCCTCGCCGTACAGCGCATCTTCCACATCCACCAGCAGGATTGGCGCCTGCGATTGGCGCAGCGCCAGGGCCTTGGCCACCACACTGGCGTATTCGGGGTCCACGATCAGCGCCTTGGCCTCGCCGTGGTCGAGCATGAAGGCAATCGTCTGCGGATCGAGCCGGGTGTTGAGGGTGTTGAGCACGGCCCCTGCCATCGGCACGCCAAAATGCGCCTCCACCATCGGCGGCGTGTTGGGCAGCATCACCGCCACCGTGTCGTTCTTGCCAATGCCATGCTGCTGCAAGGCGCTGGCCAGCTGGCGGCAGCGCGCATAGGTCTGCGCCCAGGTCTGGCGCAGCTCGCCATGGATGATGGCGAGGCGCTCCGGGTAGACCTCGGCGCTGCGGGCGATAAAGCCCAGCGGGGTCATCGGCGTGTGGTTGGCCCCGTTTTGCTCGAGCCCGGTGTCAAAAATGCTGTTCATCAGTGCTTGTCTCCTCTGCAAACACTGTGCCACAAGCGGCTGACGCGAAGATTGCGCGCTGTCACACGATCGATAGCCGGGATTGGCCATTGACCCGGGGGCAGATTGGGGTGGCGCTGCGGCGGCGCAGCCCTGCATGCGCGACAATAGCCGGGTGTCCATCCCCCAGTCATTTATCCAGGAGCTGCTCTCCCGCGTCGACGTTGTCGACGTGGTCGGCCGCTATGTGCAGCTGAAAAAAGGCGGCGCCAACCTCATGGGGCTGTGCCCCTTCCATGGCGAGAAATCGCCCTCCTTCAGCGTCAGCCCCTCCAAGCAGTTCTACCACTGCTTTGGCTGCGGCAAAAACGGCAATGCCATCGGCTTTCTGATGGACCATACCGGCATGGGCTTTCGCGAAGCGGTGACCGACCTGGCCCAGAGCGTGGGCCTGCCGGTGCCCGAGGACGATGTCTCGCCCCAGCAGCGCGAGCGCGCCGCGCAGGCGCGCGAAAAGCAGGCCTCGCTCACCGATCTGCTCGAAAAAGCCGGTGACGCCTACCGCAAGCAGCTGTCGCAGTCGCCCAAGGCCATTGCCTACCTCAAAGGCCGGGGCGTCAGCGGCGTCACCGCCAAGCGCTTTGGCCTGGGTTACGCGCCCGAAGGCTGGCGCAGCCTGGCGAGTATCTTCCCCGCCTATGACGATGCCAAGCTGGTCGAATCGGGCCTGGTGATTGAATCGGACGACGGCGAAGGCAAACGCTACGACCGCTTCCGCGACCGGGTGATGTTCCCCATCCGCAATATCAAGGGCGAATGCATCGGCTTTGGCGGCCGCGTATTTGGCGATGAAAAGCCTAAATACCTGAACTCGCCCGAAACCCCGGTCTTCCACAAGGGCCGCGAGCTCTATGGCCTGTTCGAGGCCCGCACCGCCATCCGCGAGCATGGCTATGTGCTGGTGACCGAGGGCTATATGGATGTCGTGGCTCTCGCCCAACTCGGCTTTCCGAATGCGGTGGCCACCCTGGGCACCGCCTGCACGCCCGACCATGTGCACAAGCTCTTCCGCTTTACCGACACCGTGGTCTTCAGCTTTGACGGCGATGCCGCCGGCCGCCGCGCCGCCCGCAAGGCGCTCGATGGCGCGCTCGCCTATGCCAGCGACACCCGCAGCATCAAGTTTCTCTTTTTGCCCGCCGAGCACGACCCGGACAGCTTTGTGCGCGAATACGGCGCCGACGCCTTTGCCCGCCATGTGCATGACGCCACGCCGCTGTCGCGTTTCTTGCTCGAAGCAGCCAGCGAGCTCTGCGACCTGGGCCAGGCCGAAGGCCGGGCGCGTATGTCAAGCAACGCCCGCCCACTGTGGAACCTGCTGCCAGACGGTGCCCTCAAGCGCCAGCTGCTCGGCGAGATCGCCGACAAGGCCCAGTTGCCTGCCGCCGAGCTGGAGGGCCTGTGGCAAAAGACTACGGCCCAGGAGCAAGCCCGCCAAAGCGGCGCTGGCCAGGCAGCGGCCAGCAGCGGCCCGCGCCATGCGCCCTCCTGGGATGCGCCGCCGGTGGGCGCTGACAGCATGCCCGCCTATGGCGATGCGCCGCCCTGGGGCAGCGACACGGCCATGGACCGCTACCCCGGCCAGCGCAACGACAGCTTTGGCGAGCCGCGCAGCGCCCATGGCGGCGGCAACGGCTACACCAAGCGCAGCGGCGAGTGGCGCCCGGGCCAAGGCGGCCGCAAAGGCGGCTGGCAGCCCCGCCCCGAGCCGCAACCGCCGATGCCCAGCGTGGCCGTGACCCGCGAAGACCAGGCCGCGCGCCTGCTTCTGTCGCACATGGCCTTTTTGGAGAATTTCTCGCCCGAGGACGCCGCCACCCTGGCCCAGCTGCCCGCCCCCCATGGACCGCTGTTCGCCTGGGTGGAGCAGCAGTTCCTGGCCCACGGCGCCCAGTCCTGGGCGGTGCTGCGCGAGCACCTGCGCGGCCATGCGGTCGAGGCCTTCGCCACCGCGCTGATGCGGGGCCAGCATGCCCAGATTGACGGCCCGCTCGATGAGATCCGCGCCGAGCTGCGCGACTCCCTCAGCCGCATCGTGCTCGACCAGCTCGAAGAGCAAAACCGCCAGCTGGTCACCCAGGCCTCCGACCCGCAAGCGCTGCGCCGCTATCAGAGCAATTTTCACCGTATCGGCCTGCTCAAGCGCCAGGTCAATAAATAGGCGCGGCTCCAAATACCCAGAGGGCATATAAAAATATTTGCCCCGATTGCCGCACAGGCCCTTGACATTGGCCAAAAAGGTATAATATTTGACACATCGGCAAGAGCGACAGCAGCACCTCCGGACCGGGCCCGTATGAAGAATCATGCGATTTGCCACCAGCGCAAGTGCCCAAAATACCGCAAGGACTGCATTCCAAATGTTCGCCCCCACATCTTGCCTTGAGGCTTAGCGCCTCGTGCAGCCGCGTTGTTCGCCACAGTTTCGTGGTGATCGACCACTGCAGTTTCAATGCGCCGGTGATGGCGCTTGCCAGTTTTCTTTGTGTGTTCTCTTTGCTCTGAGGGTGTCCATGCCAGCTACAAAGTCCGCGAAGTCGTCCGTCAAGTCGTCCACTACCACCAGCGCGGCCAAAAGTGCCAAAGCTACAGCAGCCAGCCCTGCCGCCAAACCGGCGGCCAAACGCGCTACTGCTGCAGCAGGCAAAACCGTAAAAGCCAGTGCTGCGCCCACCCCAGCCAAGGCAGCGACGAAGAAGGTTAGCTCCGTGTCCGAAAAACAACGCCTGTCCCAGGCCGAACTGCTCAAGGCAGCCGATGCCCTGCTCAACGCAGGTGCCCCCAAAAAGCGCGCCGCCAAGAAAAGCGAAGCCGCCGAAGAAGATACCCCGGTGAAAGCCAAGGCCGCCACCAAGACTGCGACCAAGGCCAAGACCGCCAAGGCCGAAGACGACAAGCCCAAGGCGCCGCGCAAGACCGCCGCCAAGACCACCAAGGCCAAAGCCAAGGACAAGGGCGATGAAGATATCGACGATACCGATTTCTCGGACATCGAAGAGGACATCGCGGGCGACAGCGAAGAGGTCGTAGAGGTCTCCGCATCGCCAGACGCTCCGACCGAAAAGGTCAAGCCGCTGCGCATGAAGGTCTCCAAGGCCAAGGAGCGCGCCTTGATGAAGGAGTTCGGCCTCGACGAAGCCGTGCTGACCGAAGAGGAAATGTCCACCCGCCGTCAGCGCCTCAAGGCCCTGATCAAGCTGGGCAAGACCCGTGGCTACCTGACCAATGCCGAAATCTCCGACCACTTGCCCGACAAGCTGGTCGATGCCGAGACGCTGGAAGTGGTGATCTCCATGTTGAACGACATGGGCGTGGCCGTCTACGAACAGACGCCTGACGCAGAGACCCTGCTGCTGAACAACACCGGCCAGTCCGCCACCACCGAAGAAGAAGCCGAAGAAGAAGCCGAAGCGGCTTTGTCGACGGTGGATTCCGAGTTCGGCCGCACCACCGACCCGGTCCGCATGTACATGCGTGAAATGGGCACGGTCGAGCTCTTGACCCGCGAAGGCGAAATTGAAATCGCCAAGCGCATCGAAGGCGGCCTGCAGGACATGATGCTGGCCATCAGCGCATCGCCCGCGACCATTGCCGAGATTCTGGCAATGGGCGAAGAGATCCGCGAAGGCAAGGTCGTCATCTCCACCGTGGTGGACGGCTTCTCCGACGCTGATGAAAACGACGACTACGTGGCCGAAGAAGACTTCGACGAATACGACGAAGAAGACGACGACGACGGCAAGGGCGGCTCCAAGGCGCTGACCAAGAAGTTGGAAGAGCTGAAGAACGAAGCGCTGTCGCGCTTTGCCAAGCTGCAGTCGCTGTTCGAGCAGCTGCACGCCGCCTATGACAAGAGCGGCTACGGCACGGCCCAGTACACCAAGGTGCAGGGCCAGTTGTCGGCCGAGCTGATGACCATCCGCTTCACCGCCAAGACCATTGAGAAGCTCTGCGACATGCTGCGCGAGCAGGTCGACAGCGTGCGCCAGAAAGAGCGTGCCCTGCGCAAGATCATTGTCGAGAAGTGCGGTCTGCCCCAGGAGAAGTTCATCCAACTGTTCCCTGCCAACCTGCTCAACCTGCAATGGATCGAGAAGGAAGCGCAAGCGGGCAACAGCTGGAGCGCCATCATGGGCCGCAATATCCCGCCGGTGCAGGAGCTGCAGCAGAACCTGATCGATCTGCAAGCCCGCGTGGTGGTGCCGCTCGATGAGCTCAAGCTCATCAACAAGCGCATGAACGACGGCGAGCGCGCATCGCGCAATGCCAAGAAGGAAATGATCGAGGCGAACTTGCGCCTGGTGATCTCGATTGCCAAGAAGTACACCAACCGGGGCCTGCAGTTCCTGGACCTGATCCAGGAAGGCAACATCGGCTTGATGAAGGCCGTGGACAAGTTCGAATACCGCCGCGGCTACAAGTTCTCGACCTATGCGACCTGGTGGATTCGCCAGGCGATCACGCGCTCGATTGCGGACCAGGCCCGTACCATCCGTATTCCGGTGCACATGATCGAGACCATCAACAAGATGAACCGCATCAGCCGCCAGCACTTGCAGGAGTTCGGCTTCGAGCCCGATGCCTCCATCCTGGCCGAGAAGATGGAGATCCCGGAAGACAAGATCCGCAAGATCATGAAGATCGCCAAAGAGCCGATCTCGATGGAAACGCCGATCGGTGATGATGACGACAGCCACCTGGGTGACTTCATCGAAGACAGCGCCAACACAGCGCCGGTCGATGCGGCGATGCAGGCCGGCCTGCGCGACGTCGTCAAGGACATCTTGGATGGCCTGACCCCGCGCGAAGCCAAGGTGCTGCGCATGCGCTTCGGTATTGAAATGTCCACCGACCACACGCTGGAAGAAGTGGGCAAGCAATTTGACGTGACGCGCGAGCGCATCCGCCAGATCGAAGCCAAGGCGCTGCGCAAGCTCAAGCACCCCAGCCGCTCGGACAAGCTGCGCAGCTTCATCTAAGCGCTTGCCCAGCCCTGCAAGACCTGCGGATCGCAAGACCCAGGTCTTCCCACCCAACCCCGCCTCGGCGGGGTTTGTTTTTGGCCGCGCCTGCCCACGGCGCAGACGCCGTCATTCGCTTTGCGTCACAATCAGCGCCATGCCTTCCGATCTGCCAAGCGCTGTCCAGCCCCTGCCCGCCACCGTGATCACGCCAGAGGCCTCGGTCTCGCGGCTGGATGCGGTTGCGGCCGAAGTACCGGTGGCGCTGGTGTTCAACGGCATCTCGCATGCGGTGATGATGTGCAGCCCGCAGGACCTGGAAGTGTTTGCACTGGGCTTTGCACTCTCCGAAGGCATCATCGACCAGGCAGCCGATTGCTATGGCATCGAGGTACAGCCGCTGGCCACCTGCGGCACGGACCCGGAGGCACCGGGCATCAGCGTGGAGATGGAGATCGCCAGCCGCTGCTTTGTGCGCCTCAAGGAGCGGCGCCGCGCCCTCACCGGCCGCACCGGCTGCGGCATCTGCGGCATCGATTCGATGGACGCCCTCGATCTGGTGCCCGAGCCCCTGCCGCAGCTGCCCGACTGGGCCCAGCGCGTGGATCTGGCGGCCTTGCAGATGGCGTTTTCTCAGCTGCCCCAGCTGCAGCTGCTCAACCAGCAGGCCGGCGCCGTCCATGCTGCCGGCTGGGCCACGACGGCTGGGCAATTGCAGGTGGCGCTGGAGGACGTAGGCCGCCACAACGCGCTGGACAAGCTGCTGGGCCATATGGCGCAGCAGCAGATGCTAGGCCAGCCCGGCTTGGTGGTGATGACCAGCCGCGCCAGCTACGAGCTGGTGCGCAAATGCGCCCGCATGGGCCTGCCGGTGCTGGCCACCATCTCCGCGCCCACCACGCTCGCCATCCAGGTGGCCAACCAGGCCGGCATGCGTCTGTTTGGCCTGTGCCGGGGCCCCCGTGTGGTGCGCTACAGCGCCCTCTGACAAGTTCCAGACTGGCACCAGACAGCTGCCAGACCGCTATAAAACCGGGCGCCCGCCCGGCTGCGCACAGGTGCCACTTCTGCGCTGCAGCGCCTTGCGGACGGCCTTTGCACACTCAAAAACCGTAGCAATTGAACAACACTTCCGCTGCCGCCTGGGTCCAATCGTCAGCTGCGCCTATACATCGTGGATGAAGAGCTATTAAACTTGTAGCAGATGTTGCCGCGACGCTGATCGCACCCTCTCAGTGGATTTGCATGCGAAGGCCTGGGCCTCGCTCCTCAACACAGCGCAAGGAGACCCTTACATGAGCGCCAAGGAAAACACCGCCATCAACCAGCTCTTCGAGCGGTTGGAGTGCCGCTACGCTTTGCGTGTGCTCTGGGCATTGCGGGACGGACATCCCCAGACCTTCCGCTTGCTGCAAGACAGCGTGGGCGGCATCACGCCCAATACGCTCAACACCCGCATCAAGGAGCTGCGCGAGGCCGGCTTTCTCGACCACAACAGCGACGGCTACACCGTCACCCCCTCGGGGCAGGACCTGCTCAAGCGCCTGTCCGATGTGCAGGCCTTTGCCACGCGCTGGGTGGCAGCGCAGACCAAGAAGTAAATTCCTGCCCGCCGAGGCCCTTTTTTGCCCCCTGGAGCCCGCCTTGTGCGGGCTCTGTGTTTGGCAGACGGGTATGATCGCTGCTGGTAGCAAAGCACTCACAAAGGATTTACATGACCACCGTCACCACCCCCTCCGGCCTGCAGTACGAAGACACGGAAGTTGGCACCGGCGCCGAAGCGGCCAAGGGCCAACAAGTCACCGTGCACTACACCGGCTGGCTCTTCAACAATGGCGAGCAAGGCGCCAAGTTCGACTCCAGCAAGGACCGCAATGACCCCTTCGTGTTCCCCCTGGGCGCCGGCATGGTCATCAAGGGCTGGGACGAAGGCGTGCAGGGCATGAAGGTGGGCGGCAAGCGCACGCTGATCATCCCCGCTGAATTGGGCTATGGTGCACGCGGCGCAGGCGGCGTGATTCCTCCCAACGCCACGCTCAAGTTTGACGTGGAACTGCTGAAGGTCTAAGCGACGCAGGGCCCCTGGCCTGTGATCCACACCGTCCCAAAAACTGCACATGGCGCCCAGCCTGTGCAGTTTTTTCATATCCGGGCCCGCCTGGTGGAGGCTATTTGGCCAGGGGCGCGGACTGCCTGGTGCAGCAGCTCACCGCCCAGGTCACGAACACGCCCAATGGCACGCCAAACACCGCCGCCAGCGTGGGCTGGATGCCCCACCACAGATGGGCCGAGGCCTGCGCCCCGGGCGCCAGGCTGTTGATTGGCATGTTGACGACCATGTAGTACAAGGTGATGCCCAGGCCCGCAGCCATGCCGCACACGGCGCCCCGCCGCGTCGCGCCGCGCCAGTACAGGCCCAGCAGCATGGCCGGCACAAAGGCCGCAGCAGCGATCGAGAACGAGGCCGACACCAGCACCAAAATGCCCGAGCTGCGCACCGAGGCGACGGCCGCGGCCGCAAGCGCCACCAGCAGCAAAGTGAACTTGGACAGAATCACGCGCTGCTGCGGCGTGACCGACTTGCCCCGCTCGACCAGGTAGAGATCGCGCACCAGCGCATTGCTGATGGTCAGCAGCAGACCGTCGGCCGTCGATAGCGCAGCGGCCAGCCCGCCGGCCGCCACCAGGCCCGAGACCACAAACGGCAGGCCGCCCAGCTCGGGCGTGGCCAGCATGATCAGGTCGGCACCCAAATGGATCTCGCCCCACTGCACAATGCCGTCGCCGTTCACATCCTCGATCGACAGCAAGGCGTTGTCCATGCGTGTCCACTGCGCAATCCAGGCCGGCAGCGCATCGAAATGGCTGCCCACCAGGCTTTGCATGACCTCCAGCTTGACCAGGGCCGCAAGCGCCGGCGCGCTGGTGTAGAGCAGCACCACAAAGAACAGGGTCCAGACCACCGAGCTGCGCGCAGCGGCCGGGCTGGGCAAGGTGTAGTAGCGGGTGAGCAGATGCGGCAGACCGGCGGTGCCCAGCATCAGGCAGAACATCAGCGCCATGAAGTTGCGCCGCGACAGGCCTTCTTGCTCCTGCGCGCTTTGCTCGGAGCCCAGCATCGGCGCATAGGGCAAGGTGTGCTGCGGCATGCCGCCCAGCGGCTGGGCGCGGGCATAGTTCTCACGCATCGCCGCCGTCCACAGCTCGCGCGCGCTCGCCTCGTCGTGCGGCAGCGCTGCCAGCTCGCGCCCGGCAGCCAGCACCTGGTTCAGGTCGGCATTGCTGATGCGCAGCTGCTGCACCTTCTCCTGCAGGCGCGTGCGCTCGGCCTCCAGCGCGGCGGGAATATTGCGCAGCCGCGATTCATACAGCATGCCCTTTTGCAAAAACACCAGCTCCACATCGCGCTCGGCCGAATCGCTCAGCAGCCCCTTCTCGTAATCGGCGATTTTGCCCAGATCCTGGGTGTAGGCCACGGCTGCGACCGGGCTGCCCAGGCGCTGGTAGGCCAGCCAGGAGACCGGAATCAGAAA
This sequence comes from Comamonas sp. MYb396, assembly GCF_037479555.1. Lineage (NCBI taxonomy): Bacteria > Pseudomonadati > Pseudomonadota > Betaproteobacteria > Burkholderiales > Comamonadaceae > Comamonas > Comamonas sp. MYb396. Next base: position 48,468 of record NZ_JBBGYU010000002.1, read on the forward strand.
GGCCAGCAGGATCATCACGTACTGCGCGACCTGGGTCCAGGTGATGGCGCGCATGCCGCCCAGAAAGGAGCAGACCAGCACGCCGCCCAGGCCCAGCATGATGCCGATTTCGAACTGCACGCCGGTCAGCCGCGAGGCGATCAGGCCCACCGCATAGATCTGCGCCACCACATAGGAAAACGAGCACATCACCGCAGCGACGGCGGCAATCACGCGCGGCCAGCGCCCGCCATAACGCAGCTGGAAAAAATCAGGCAAGGTGTAGAGATTGAGCGCGCGCAGCTGCGGCGCAATCAGCAGCGCCACCAGCACAAAGCCGCCGCTCCAGCCCAGCAGATAGGCCAGTCCCCCGGCTTGCTGGCTGGTGCCGGCAAAGCCCTGCAAATACAGCGCACCCGACAGCGACAAAAAGGACGCCGCGCTCATCCAGTCGGCCGCGGTGGCCATGCCGTTGTAGACCGGCGGAATGCGGCGCCCCGCGACGTAGTACTCCTCCGAATCGGCCGTGCGCCCCCAGACACCAATGGCCGCATACATCATCACCGGCACAAACAGAAAGAGCGGCCCGATCCACTGGCGCGACAGACCGGCGCGCTCGGCCCAGGCCACCAGGCCGATGAAGCAGCCCAGGCCCAGCAGGTACAGCACAAAGAACTTATGGTTTCGTGCCATGGTCAGTGCGGGCAACCTGCACGTCTTTCTCCGGATGGCGGTGCATGTACAAGGCATAGCCGGCAACCAGCAGCACATACAGCACCGGCAGCACCGATGCCCCATACAGGTAGGCCGTGCCATGGCCCCAGATCGCATCGATCTCGGGCGCCCAGTACAGGCCGCCAAAGGTGCTGAGCACCAGCACCAGCAAGACCAGCAGCTTCATCGCGTTGAGCGGCATGGGTTCAAAAGGGGCAGGGTTGGGGTGCGAGGAATCCATCGGGGCCTTTCAAGCCGAATGACTGAGACAGCAGCGGGCTGCAGCCAGCATTCTTGCATTTTGTCGCAGATGGGACTGGTTTGCCCAGCGCCCTAGGGGAAGCACCGTGATCACCCGCGACATCGCTTTTGATAATGCCTGCACAGGCCTGGGCCGCGCTGCAGCAAAGCCCGGCACTGCCAACGACGACAAAAAACAGACAGGAGACAAGCATGACCCTTCGCACATCCACCGCTGCTGCCAGCTTGCTGGCATGCGCCACCTTGGCCGTCCAGGCCGCCGGCATCTCCGATGACAAGGTCAGGATCGGCGTGCTCAGCGACATGTCGGGCCAGTACGCAGACTCGGGCGGCAAAGGCTCGGTCGAGGCGGCCAAGATGGCGGTCGAAGACTTTGGCGCCAAGGTACTGGGCAAGCCGGTGGAAGTGGTCTTTGCCGACCACCAGAACAAGGCCGATATCGGCGGCACCAAGGCACGCCAGTGGTGGGATGCCGAAGGCGTGGACATGATCGTCGACATCAACAACTCGGCCATCGCCGGCGCGGTGTTCACGATGGCCAAGGAGCGCGGCAAGGTCGCCATCAGCACGGGCGCGCTGTCCACCGGGCTGACCAATGAATTCTGCGGCCCCACCTCGATCCACTACACGGTCGATTCGTACTCGCTGGGCAAGTCGGCGGTGCAAAGTATCCTGGCCCAGGGCAAGAAGGACTGGTACATCGTGGCCGTCGATTACGCCTACGGCAAGGTGACGGCAGCCACGGTCACCGACTTCGTCAAGGAAGGGGGCGGCAAGGTGCTGGGCACCGTCTACCACCCCTTCAATGCCAGCGATTTCTCGTCCTTCATGATGCAGGCCCAGGCCAGCAAGGCCCAGGTGATCGCGCTGGCCAATGCCACGCAGGACACCGTCAACTCCATCAAGACGGCGCGCGAGTTCGGCATGACCAAGAACCTCACCTTTGTGCCCCAGCTCATCTACATCAACGATGCCCATGCGATGGGGCTGGAGCTGGGCCAGGGCCTGACCTTTGCGACCGCGTTCTACTGGGACCGCAACGATGCCTCGCGCGAATGGGCTAAGAAATACCAGGCCCGCATGAAGAAGATGCCCTCGATGAACCAGGCCAGTGTCTACTCGGCCGTCACCCAGTACCTCAAGGCCATCGAGGCGGCGGGCACCGACGACGGCCTGGCCGTGACCAAGCAGCTCAAGACCATGAAGATCAACGACATGTTCTCGCAAAACGGCTATGTGCGCGAAGACGGCCGCATGGTGCATGACATGTTCCTGGTGCAGATGAAGACGCCCAAGGAATCCAAGGGCCCCTGGGACTACTACAAGATCCTCGACACCATCCCGGGCGAGCAGGCCTTCCAGCCGCTGTCCAAGAGCACCTGCTCGCTGGTCACGCAGAAGTAAGCGGCTGCAGCGCAGGCGCCGTGGGAGCGCCTGCAAGTACACCTGCCAAGGCGACTTACAAATAAATACGATTGCGGGCGGGGTCCTTTAACCCCTTGCGGGCGGGCAGCGCGATTCAGGGCAGACCACCACTTCTGCAGCGCCCTGCCATGCACACCATCCTCCCCCCCGCCCCTGCTTCGTGCCGCGCACGCAAGCCCCGTAGCCTCCACGCACTGGCCTCACTGACCTTGTTTGCCAGCAGCCTGCTGGGCAGCCTGCCCGCGCAGGCCAGCCCACTGGCCGATGTGCAAATCATCGACCGCAGCAGCGGCCAGCGCCTGCCGCTGTACTACCACCAGGGCGAGTACTGGGTGGCAGGCCAGCCGGGCAGCAGCTATGCGGTCGATATCAACAACCGCAGCCGGGGCCGCATCCTGGCTGTGCTCAGCATTGATGGCATCAATGCCATCAGCGGCCAGACTGCGGCGGCCGTGCCCGACGATGGCTATGTGCTGGGCAGCGGCCAGCAATGGGCCATCGCAGGCTGGCGCAAGAGCGACCAGCAGGTGGCGGCCTTCTATTTCTCGCACAGCGAAGACGCGTATGCCGCACGCACCGGCCGGCCGCGCGATATTGGCGTGATTGGGGTGGCGGTGTTCCGCGAGCGCGAACCCCGGCCCCAGCCGCCCATCCTGCGCAACCGCGAGGCGCAAAAAAGCACGGCACCGGCCGCCGAAGCCAGCAGCGCCGATAGCGCAGCGCCCGCGATGCCCAGCGCCTCGGTGCAGCCGCCACCAGCCGCTCCTGCGGCATCTGCTGCTCCCAGTGCCTCGGCTGCTGCCCCATCGCGCCAGGCCAGCGCGCCGGCCGCCGCGCCCACACCGGTGGCGCCGCGCCTGGGCACGGGCCATGGCGCGCTGGAGCGCTCCGTCACGCGGACCACGGCGTTCCACAGCGCCAGCAGCAGCCCGGCGCAGATCATCCGCATCCGCTACGACAGCTATGCCAACCTGGTGGCCCAGGGCGTCATCCGCGCGCCGCAGCCCGCCGTGGAGCCAGCGCCCCGCCCCTTTCCAGCATCGCCCTCTGGCTATGTACCTGATCCGCCCGCCTATTGAGGTCTTGCCGCCGCAGGCATCACCGCGCTGCGGCGTGCGATTTTCTCCACAAGGGCCACCAGCGGGTGCAGGCTTTTGCATAATCTGCCGCATGGTAGATGCACTGCAAGACGACCAAGCGCTGATGCTGGCCTACGCTGGCGGCCAAGTCGCGGCGTTCGAGCAGCTCTACCATCGCCACAGCCAGCGCCTGTGGCGCTATTTTTTCCGCAACACCGGCAATGCCGCGCTCGCCGATGACCTGGCGCAGGAGACCTGGTTTGCCGTGGTCGATGGCGCCCAGCGCTACCAACCCCAGGCGCAGTTCACGACCTGGGCTTTTACCCTGGCCCACCACAAACTGGTGGACCACTGGCGCCGCCACAAGGCCCACCGCAGCCTCGATGAAGAGGACAGCGAAGGCATGCGCCTGGCCGAAACCTTGTTTGCCAACTCCGGCTTTGACCCCGAGCGCCTGCAGGGCCGCAAGGACCTGGCGCGTGCTTTGCTCGCTGCCCTGGCCCAGCTGCCGCCCGAACAGCGCGAGGCCTTTTTGCTGCAGGCCGAGGCCGATATGTCGGTGGCCGACATTGCCATGGCTACGCAGGTGACCCAGGAAACCGCCAAAAGCCGCTTGCGCTATGCCCGCGCCAAACTGCGCCAGGCCATCGAGGTGACCGTATGAACGCACCGCAAGAACCCAAGCGGCCCGATGCCCTGGTCGACCTCTACCGCGAGGCCAGCGCGCAGGACGCCGGCCCGAGCGACGCCAGCACGGCGCAGATCCTGGCCCATGCGCGCGCAAAGGCAGCGCAAGGCCCAGCCGCCACGCCCGCCGATCTGGACAGCAGTGGCCAGCAAGGCCAGCACTTCCGAGGCGAAGCCGCCAATGACCGCCGCTGGTGGCTGCAGGCCCTGGGCAGCCTGGCCGCCATTGGCCTGGTCAGCTGGCTGGCGCTGCAGCACCTGAATGAACCCGGCGCGCCGCAGCTGGAGGCGCCCCACATGGACAGCGCGCCCAGCGCTGCGTCGGCACCGCCTCCGCCACCTAGCGCGCCCGCAGCGCCCGCCGCACCTGCTGGTGCTGACAGGGCGGCGAGCCCCGCCAGCGCCAAGATGCGCAGCGAAGCCGCGCCAATGGAAAAGGCAGCAAGCCCTGCCGCCGACGCAGCGCACGCGCCTGCCCCCGCTTCTGCGGCTGGCGCAGGCGCAAGCAGCGCCAACACCGGCCCCGCGCCAGCCATCGCACCTGTGCCGCAGGCAGAGCGCCGCATGCCGTCGGCAGCCGCGCCTACGCCGGTAGCGCCGCCCCTGCCAGCACCTGCGGCCCCCGCTGCAGCCGCCGTTGCACCCGCATACCCTGCTGTCCCACCCGCTGCCAGAACGCAGGCCGCCGAAGAAAAACGCGCGGCCGAACGGCCCGCGCCACCGATGGCCGCAGCACCGGCTGCATCAGAAGCCGCCTCCACACTGCCTGCTGCAGCTACCCTGCCCCCATGCGGCCCCGATCTGGACCCCCAGGCCCTGGCTGAGCAGCGCCGCCGCATCCCTGCCTATGACAAGGCCCTGGCCGCTGGCCTGCCAGCACCTGCGCCGGTGCCGGTATGCCGCCCTGCGCCCGCCCATGAGGCAGAGCCTGCGCAGCCAGTGGACAGCCGCTGAGTCCCCGCCAAGCAGTGTGCAGACATTAAAAAAAACAGGCCCGCATGTCGCAGGCCTGTTGGCTTGGTGTCAGCGAAGATTAGCGAAGGAGTGGCGCAGGATTTAGGCAGCCCTAAGCCATCAGGTCATAAAGCCCATAGCCAAAACCGGCAACGCCAATGGCCAGCAGCAGGCAGGACGCGACCAGCAGGATGCGCTTTTCGCGGGCGGGCGAAATCAAGCTGCGCACCAGGAGCGCAATGAGGCCCAGCATGCTGAAATCCAGCACCACCCAGACAACGGTCAGCACCGCCAGACTGTGGTCGGGCGCAGGCAGCACGCCAATGAACTGCGGCAAGAACGAGGCAAAGAAAATGATGTCCTTGGGGTTGGAGACACCAAGGATAAAGCCCTGGCTGAAGCCGCCTTGCTTGCTGCCGGGGGCCGGTTCCGCAGTCATGGCACTGCCGGGCTCGGCATCCATCGCCCAGGCGTCGCGGATCATGCCCCAGGCGATCCAGACGATGTAGAGGCAGCCCGCCAGGCGCACCAGCTTGAAGGCCGATTCATCGATGACCAGCAAGCCCTTGATCAGCAGCGCCGACAAAAAAATCAGCACCAGCGATGCCAAGTTGGTGCCGCAAATGGTGGCGAATGCATGGCGCATGCCGCCCACCAGGCCGGCTCTAGCCACCAGCAAGGTCACAGGGCCCGGGGTGATCAGCAAGGTAATGACCGACAGCGCAAACAGAAACACCAGCGAAAGATTGAGTTCAGACATGGGCAGCAGAGAGCGGGAAGAACGCGCGCCTGCAGTGCAGGGCAAAAAGGGCGATTGTGCCGCGAAGCACCGCGCAATTCAATGCATTGGGCAGTCACTTGCCGAGCAGCGCCCGCACCCATTAGCCGATAAAAAACCGGGCCGTTTGCCCGGTGAGTGAATGCGGATGGCGCGTGCTTACATCGCCCTGGCGTTAAATCGCAATCCCCAGGTCGTCCCAGTCCGCCAGCTTGCCGCCAGCGGCGGTAAATTTTTGGTAGGCGCTTTGGCGTTCGGCATCGATTTCGGTATTGCTGGCGCCGCGCTTCCAGTAGCCGGCAATCGACACATCGGCCTTGTCCATGCCCAGTTCGGACTGGAAGTACTTGCGCATCGCGCGCATCTCGTCGCGCTCACCCGCACCCCAGACCACATGGCCAGCAGCGTCCTCCAACTGGCGGGCCTGCTGCAGCAGCGGGTCGCGCCCATGACCTGGCAAGCGCTGCAGCTGCAGGCCAGCCACCCGTGGCAGCTCCGCAATCCCATGCAGATCGTCGCTGGCAATCCAGCCTACGCCGCCCAGCCCTGCGGGCCAACGTTGCAAGATCGAGTAGAGCGCGGGCAGGCCCGAATCATCACAGAACAGCGCCACAGGCCGGCCCTTGGCGTCGGGCAGCACGATGTTGACACGGGGGCCTGTCAGCCGTACCTGCTGGCCAATGGCGGCCTGCGCAGCCCAGCGCATCATGGGGCTGTCACCGCCATGCATCACCACATCAAACTCGGCGCAGCGCGTTTGCGGCGCAAAGCTTCGCACGGTATAGACGCGCGAAACCGCAGGGGCCTCAAGATCCGGATAGACGCGAAAAGCCACATTGGCCTCGTCCCAGACCGGGTCGTTGCCGACATCGCCCAGATGCATGCCCACCCGCAAGGTGTGGGGCGACGGGCGCTGCAGCGAGACGATGGTGGCGTCGATCTGGTGCAGGCCGCGCTGGTGCTCCTGGTCACGGGGCGCCTGCACGGCCACTGGGCTGGAAGATGGGTTGGGAGAAGCGGAGGAATGGGACATCGATACACAGACCGCATGGGCCATCGGATGCGTGGAGAAAAGAGCTTGGCTGGCTGACAGACCGCAAGGGCCTGTCGGTGGCTAGCAAAAACGACCTTGGAGACGCTGCGGTCCCGGGTCGCCCCACGATGAAACGGATGCAAAGAGCCGCGCTGTGGCTGACGCTCTCGATGGCTGGATCATAAACCAGTTGAGAATGAATATCATTTAATACCCATGCCTTTCGCGCAGCCTTTGCAGCGGCTTTGCAGCGGCTATGCAGCGGCTATGCAGCGGCTATGCAGCCATCTTACGCCGCCTTGCTGCTCTCGACCATCTCCAGCGCCGCGCCATGCGGCACCCGGATCAGCCGATGGGCATCGACCCCATTGCTGGCGGCGATGGCCACCAGGCGTGTGTAGGCAGCTTCGTCGATGCTCGGCGTGCGCGACAGAATCCAGGCGTACTTGGCCGCATCACCGACCACCACGGCGTGTCCTGCATCATGGTCGACATAGACCACATGGTAGCCCGCATACAAGGGGCGAAAGAACGACACCTTGAGCGAGCCCACCTCGGGGCCGGACAGCAGCTTGGCCACGGCAGTGGCCGACTTCCATTGACCGCGTTCGGGGTCAAAGCCACGGTTGGTGACCTGCACCGTGCCGTCGTCCTGCAGGCAGTAGTCAGCGGTGCAAGAGGTCAGACCGCGCTCAAACACATAGTCAATCCGCGCCAGCTCATACCAGTGGCCCATGTACTGCTCGGCATCAAAGTCCTGCACGGGACGAACATTCTTGGGCACCCGCACCCGCTGGCCGGTGTACCACAGGGCTGACACGGCAGCCGTCAAGGCCATGGCCAGCGGCAGGGAGGAGGTTCTGGAGGAGGCCGATGCCTCAGGTGTGCGGCGCATAAGGGGTTCCTTCATACAAAACCCTTTTGTACCGCCGATGGCAATCCGACTGCGTAGGCCTTGCCACGGCAGCGGCCTAGGTCAATTCCGACACGGGCTTATTGCCCAGGCCATGCGCCGGCACAGCAGCATCAGCTGCCTTTTTTGGGCACCACATTCTTTGGCAGCACCATCAGCACAAACAGCGCAAACAAGGTGCACAAAATGGCGGCGGCCTCTTCACCGGCGCCCACCGCCATACCAATCGCTGCGGTGAACCAGATGCCAGCGGCGGTGGTCAGGCCCTTCACATCCTCGGTGTTTTCCTTGGCGGGTTTCAAAATGGCGCCGGCACCCAAAAAGCCCACGCCGGCGATCAGGCCCTGGATCACGCGGCTGGAATCCATTGGCGTCATGCCCATCAGTTGCGCCACGGCCAAAAAGGTCGCAGCGCCCATGGCCACCAGCATGTGCGTGCGCAAGCCAGCGGCCTTGCCGCTGGCCTCTCTTTCATAGCCCAGCATGCCGCCCAGCAGCGCCGCCAACAGCAGTTTGAAAATAATGCGCGTGGCCTGCGCCAGATCGGTCAGATCAGACAGTTCGCCTGCAACGGTATTGATGATGGTCTGGAATGCGGAGTCAGAAGAATTCATGGCTCGGGCCTTGGTGCATCACGCAGCAAGGCGGCCACGTTCGATGGCCGCCTGCATGCAGAATAAAAAAGGCCTCCCTCGCGAAAGCCAGGGAGGCTGCTTGAATTACCAGCGGTAATTGTTCTTGGTTTCCCAATCCTTGACCTGCTTTTCTGCAGCGTCCTGCGCAATACCTTCGCGCTCCTGGATGCGGCCCACCAGCTGCTCGCGCTGGCCGTCCACCACGTCCAGATCGTCATTGGTCAGCTTGCCCCATTGCTCTTGCACTTTGCCCTTGAATTGCTTCCAGTTGCCTTTGATCGTGTCTTCGTTCATCTGTCACTCCTTGAGGGTTGCGGGTTGGTCGGTTGCTGTGATTCCAGTGTCACACCAACACCGGCCCCGCATTGCAGTCGTGCAAGCAGCATTACCGTAGGGACTCTCCCACAGCTGCCATGCAAGAGCGGCTTTGCGACTTCATCACAACAGAACATGGCTTTGTCTATGGCTATTCCATACCCAGTACATCTTGTAAAGCGCATACTGGGGGTGGCGACGAGGAGCGGCCTCGCATAGAACCGGCATTCCAGCGATATTCAAGGAGTTGAAAGCCATGACTTATGCATCCAAACCCCTTCCGGCTCAGGCACTGAGCCAGGAAGAGATTCAAGCCCGTTATGAAAAGGACAGAATTTCTTATCCAGATGGCGTGCCCGACTCCCGTATCACCTGGATCGAAAGGCCAGAATACAAAGGCAATGAACTCAGTTACCGGGGCCAGAAGCCCAAGACCATCGTGACCTTGGTCAGCTCAGCCAGTCCCTCCATTCCCTCTTAGGGCCATGCCATTTGTGCTGCCCCGCATGGCCCTCCATGGGTGCGCATGGCTCCACCCATCTCCCTCTTCACCAGCCCTCTGCCGAGGGCTTTTTCATGCCTGCAGCGGCATGCGCTGCATCTCGCACTGCGCCCCAGGGTTGTAAGCTTGTATTAGGACTGGGGTGCTAGCATCAAGACTCGCAACACAACCCTGTCTGTATCTGATGTCTCCGCTGAACGATGCGCAAGCCGCGCACGCCACACCGCTTGCAGGAAAGCTCTCCAACCGCGCATTCAACGCCCTGGCCCGCCACAACATCACGACCGTGGAAGAAGTCATCGCCGCCTATCCCGAGCGGCTGCTCAAACTGGCAGGCTTTGGCCTGCAGTCGCTGCGCGAGGTCGAGGCCGTGTTCTTTCCCGGTCAGTGCTATCTGGCCGAGCTCAAAGATGGGCAGCGCCCCACCAAGAAGATGCATGGTGCCCCGCTGGCTGCCCTGGGCCTGAGCCCAGCGGTCTGAGCCGCTGCCTGGCCAGCTGTGCTCAGACAGCCCCCGGCCAAACCACCGCCCCGTTAGTCCTGGCGCTGGCCATATTTGTGCTGAGCGATGCGTTGGGCCTGGTAGATGCCAGCGTGTCCTGAGAACAGGTAGGCCGCCACGCAGGCGATCGCCGCAAAGGGCCCGATCTGCGGACCAAACAGCTCCAGCGCCATCAAGGTGGTGGCGATGGGCGTATTCGCGGCACCGGCAAAGACGGCGACAAAGCCCAAGCCCGCCATCATGCCCAGCGGCATCTGCAGCAGTGGCGCCAACGCATTGCCCAACGTGGCGCCGATGTAGAACAGCGGCGTGACCTCCCCACCCTTGAAACCACTGCCGATGGAGACCACCGTCATCAGCAGCTTGCCCAGAAAATCCCAGGGCCGCACGGGGCCCTCAAAGGCCTGCACGATCTCGGTAATGCCCAGCCCGGTATAGCGGTAGGCATCGCATGCCCACACGGCTGCGGCGATGACCAGACCGCCGATAAAAGGCTGCATCGGCGCATAGACCACGCGCTTCTTCATGAAGGCACCAAGCCTGCGCGTAGCCGTGGCAAAGAGCATGCCCACCAGCCCAAACAGAATGCCGGCAATCGCAACGGCCAGCACCGGCCACCAGCCCATGGGGGCCAATACGCCCAAGGCGTAATGCGTGTGGTGGATGCCCCAGGCCAGGCTGATCTGGTCAGCAAGGAGCGCTGCCACCACACAAGGCAGCAGCGCCTCATACCGCATGCGCCCAATAGCCACCACCTCCATCCCAAAGATGGCCCCCGCCAGCGGCGTGCCAAACACCGATGCAAAGCCCGCGCTGATGCCCGCCATCAGCAGCAGGGGCCGATCCTGCGCGGCGAGGCGAAAGCGCTGGCTCAGCTGGTCTGCCAGCGCCCCGCCCATCTGCACGGCCGTGCCCTCGCGCCCCACCGAGGCGCCAAACAGATGCGATAGCACCGTGCTGACCAAGGCCAGCGGCACCATGCGCAAAGGCAGCGTATTTTTGGGCGCATGCACTTCGTCCATGATGAGGTTGACGCCACCTTCGGCAGACTTGCCCAGGCGCTGGTAGACCCAGCCCACGGCCAAGCCCGCCAGCGGCAGCAACCAGACCAGCCAACGGTGCTGGTCGCGCCAGCGCGTTGCCGCGTCAAGCGCACAAAGAAAGACAGCCGAAGCCGTCCCCGCCAAAGCGGCCGCCAGGGCCGACAGCAGCAGCCATTTGCCCAGATGGGGCAGCAGTGCAAGGGGTTCGAGGGTTGAACGTTTGGGCATACAGGTCAAAAGCGCGGGTGCATCGGCCTGACCTGGCAAGAAATGTATACGCGACAACGTCTACAGCCCCGAGCCAGGTCAGGTTCTGTAGACGTCATCAGCCGCATGGCGCGGCGGTTAAGGAGGAACGTCATCTCCTGGGTGGGAGTATAGCGGGGGCCGCGCCTCCCTGCTCACGCTCCTTGGGAAGGTATAGGTCTTGCAGTCGCCTTCCCGCCAAACCATCCATTCAACCGCAGTACGGCGATACATCTTTCGCGCGGCAAAGCCAGCGCGGCTGGCTGCTCTATAAGATACTGCGATCAGCACTACCGCATGGGAGAGAGCACATGGCAGCACCGCAATGGTTGAATCGCAGACCGGGCCTGATCGCCGCATCGCTGTTGCTGGCGCTCAGCGCAGCCGCGGCTCCTGCTTCGCCCTCCCCGCCCTACCCAGACGCCGCCGACAGCGACCCCATCAAACTGGGCTGGATGCAGGGATCGCCACCGCCCGCCGACCGCATTCTTCGCTTTGACGACGGCTCGTATTTCCAATTCCCGGCGATGCGCTGGAGTGTGTCGCACTTTCGCGAGCTGATGCCGACCGTTAATATCTCGCGAGGACTGCGGCCTGCCGCCCCGCTGCCCCGCGCCTTGCGCAGCGATATTGACGATGTGGAATTCAAGCGCCTGGATACCGGTGAAACAATGCGCTGGCGGGACTCGCTGGCCGCCAACTACACCGACGGCATCGTCGTGCTGCACAAGGGCCGCATTGTTTACGAGCGCTATGCCGGCGCACTCCGGCCCGATGGCCAGCATGCGGCGATGTCGGTCACCAAGTCCTTTGTCGGCACCTTGGCTGCGATGCTGGTCGCAGAAGGAACACTGGACCCCGACCGCAAGGCCGCAGACTATGTGCCCGAACTCGCCATGTCTGCCTTTGGCAGCGCCACGGTGCGCCAGGTGATGGACATGACCACCGGCATCCGGTTCAGCGAAGACTATGCCGACCCCAAGGCAGAGGTCTGGGCCCATGCGGCCGCAGGCAATCCACTGCCCAAGCCCAAGGACTTCACAGGCCCCCGCAGCTATTACGAGTTTTTGCAGACGGTCCAGCCGCAAGGCATGCACGGCGAGGCATTTGGCTACCGCACCGCCAATACCGATGCGCTGGGTTGGATCATTGCGCGCGTCAGCGGCCAGTCCGTCGCGCAGCTCTTGTCCAGCCGCATCTGGAGCCGCCTGGGCACCGAGCAGGATGCCTATATGTCCGTCGACGCGACCGGCACCCCATTTGCCGGCGGCGGCTTGAACACGGGCCTGCGAGACCTGGCGCGCTTTGGCGAGATGGTCCGCAACAATGGCTATTTCAATGGCCAGCAAATCATCCCTGCGGCCGCGATCGCCGACATCCGCCAAGGCGGCAGGCGCGCCGATTTTGCCAAAGCCGGCTACGCCCTCTTGCCGGGCTGGAGCTACCGCAATATGTGGTGGGTCACGCACAACGCCCACGGCGCCTTTGCCGCACGCGGCGTGCATGGGCAAGCGCTCTATATCGATCCGACCGCGCAAATGGTCATTGCCCGATACGGCTCGCACCCGGTGGCTGCAAATGCGGCAAATGATCCGACGTCGTTGCCGGCGTTTGAGGCACTGGCGCAGTACTTGATGCGAGCTCGGCGCTGAGGCACTGCGGTGGTCAAGACAAGGAGATTTCTGGACAAGCTCTGCTTGATGGCAGCGTCATCCTCATGGATGACAAAAGGATCGAGCTGAAGCTGCCATAAGCTTGGGCCAACAGGCCATGGTGCCCAGATAGGTGCTGATTGCTGCGCATAGATGCCGGTTGATCATTTGAAGCTTCTATCGTATTTCGCCATAAAAACACCCCATTGGTTGGGCTGGTGTCCAACTTTTGGACTGCATTTCATCAGTGCTTGCTCCCGTATCCTCATCCAGTAGTTGCCACCGATCCGTTCGGTCTATCCTGCCCTGGTATGGCACAGTTTTAGTACTGAGGTCAGCATGGACAATTCAGTCTTTAGCGCCAATATGCCCTTCCTCGGCCATGCCTCTTGGATCTACCAGAGACCGTCCGGAAAAAGCAACGCTGCCCGAAGACCAATGCCACATGGCACTCCTACAATTGGATGATGCGACACCACTGCCCTTACTGCGGCACCTCACTTAAAGGAAAGCTGATCCGGCTAATTCCTGCACCTAATGAGCGTAGGTTTCTTCCTTCTCGTGCTATCCCAATCTGCCGCACCTGCAAAGGCATACTCCAATACAACACGCATCCATCAGAGTTATTCAGTCTCTTGATGTGCCTACCCCTCATCGTATGTCTGTTGTTCAAAGATACGCTGTTCCCCTCTCAGTACACCCTGATTGCATTGTCTGTTTGGCTGTTTGTCTGTCTTGCTGTAGAAATTCATTTACAGGTCAAGTACAAGCGACATTGGCCACGCTACAAAAAATATGAGCCTCCCGGCCCTGCGAGCTCTTGCTGATCAGAAAGAAGTCATGACTTCCTGGCGTGGCAGTTGAATGCCATGAGCTTCATGTTCATATTGATTTCAGTTCAATACAGTCGAACTCGAACAGGCCATCTCGCTCTTCGAGCATACATACAGCCATGAGATTGTGGTTCTAGCGAAGGATGCTATCCACCCGGCAGCGCCGGGGTCTACCGGTGCAACTCGCTTAATATCCCTTCTGGGTTACTGGTCAGGACCGTAAGCATGTAAGCCTGACGCGATCCTCATCAGGCCAGACCTGATCACATCGCTTAGCAATGGACCATACATGGCTTGGAGCCGCCGCCATAGGTCAGGTGGAGTCATCGCAATGGATGGTCTTCCGGTCAAACTTGCCCTTGTGGTTCAGGCAGATAGGCCACTTTGCAAGAGCCACTTCGTCAGTCTCGGTATTCAACAGCAGTACTTGGGCGATCAGCTCTATGCGGACCAGTTTTAAGGGACTGAAAATCATGGCCTACGCCTCATCGCTGCAGCCATACAGATAGCAGCAGTCATGTTGCCTTGATCTTTGGCACAGCGCACTGCGATGCCGTCGGCTCCGCCCTCGATTGAATTCGGGATCAACGGATGACAAAGCATAGTGCAAGCCACTGGAGATTTCATCTCCACCGCCAGCAGCAGTAAGAACCCGAGGCCGTTACCAGCGCGTGCCTGGTTTCCATATGCTCTCTCAAGTCTAAAAGAAAGCCAGCACACCTGCGCCACCAACGCCCCGGGCGCAAGTGTGAACCCGCCCTACATTGCCGGGCAGATGGGGTAGAACAACGCGAATAAGCTATTCATGGCCTATACCAAGCGGATTAACCGCTGGGATCGAGAGCGGGAGAAGCCCCAGCGTGAGCCAATGCCTGCAAATGAAAAAACCGCCCAGAAGGCGGTTTGTTCAAAATAGAAACCTCTGCGAGGTTTCTTACCAAATCCCTGTTATCCTGAAGTCTGGTTCTCTTCAGAGGGAAAATTTGGTAGGCGCGATTGGACTCGAACTAATACAGCAGCCTAGCTAGATCAAGGCCTCAGAGTGAAACAGGGCTAGCTCAACACCCTGGAATCCTCTGAAACACTCGCCAATGTCCCACGAATTTGTCCCCGGCTAGCAGGCCTCTGTCACCCAGCTAATTGCATCCGATCCTTCCCCTGCCTCCAGGCTAACGCAGCTCTGAGGCTGCGACTTCTCTCTCCTCCAGTACCTGGATGATCCTGCGTTTGAAATCTTTGCATACCCCAGGATCAGCGAGCTGCTCTTTCAGCCTTCTGCGCTGGTTAGGGTCCTTGGCCAACCCTTGAAGCCGTGGTGTAGGGTCTGAGTGGCGACCTTTGTTGTGTCTCATGCTGCCTCCAGTTGTTGAGGTGCCAGTGTCGCAAGACCCACAGATTATCTTCTGCGGTCTAATTTCGCAACACCCTTGACGCACAGACCTGGCGCTCAAGTGCGGCCCGGTGTCCACCGCGTCGTCGCCCACCACCGGCTCCAGCGCGAGGCTATCGCCGCTCCGGCGCGGCGCCAGGGCGAGGCGCCTCCCGCCCTAACCGAGCGGAGCCAACGACCATCCACTATCCTTTGGGTCGGTTCAAAAGACAGCGTTAACAACCAACTGTTCTCGCCCCCACCCATACCAAGCCGCCTGAAATCAATGATTTATTTCAAGTCATTTGGCCTAAGGTTTTTATTCATAGACTCTCTCGAACAAAATTGGATATTGAGGTTTCTTTATTTTTATAATTATGTACGGATAAACAACTGCTTGAGTATAAAGCGCAAAATTCTCACGAGAGTTGGCGCGCTCATTTGCACCCCTACTAAAATCCTTGTACTTCAGTGTAATCTGCGATTCCTTTTTATCAAGCTCTAATATTTGAATTCCATATGAAGAATCTGGCCTCAGCCCCAGAAAAACAGCCGCTACAAAGTACTTCTCAAAATCAACAGAAGGAATAGGTTTTTCCGAGTGACGCCGCCACAAATCCTCCCATTCATACTTAGAAGAAATCGTTATTTGCTCAGCGCTCCTTATACCACTGCTACTTCCAGCATCCACGAAATCATAGGGGTACGCACTAGCCCAAACCTGCCGAGAAATAATAAGACAGATAAAAATAAAGCAATATTTCATAATCTTAAAAAATTTCTCATAAATAATAAGAGCAGCGATTCTAGGCTTTGAACAAAGGGCCTCAGAAGAGGATCAATATGCTCTACCGTCTGTAGTGGAGTTGCTGCGCAGCAACTTCGACAGGGACGCCACCGTCCTCTAATTGTGCCGCACGAGCAGAACAGGAGAGTTACCTGCCGCCCTAACCCGGCGAGCCCCCCCACCCTTCGCCGGTATGACCCCGCTGGCAGCACGATCTGTGCAACGCCCCGCACTCTTTGCACGGACCCGCCGCAGGGTGGAAGGGGGAGCACAGATCCGTTTTGAGAAACCGCCGTCCTAACTTCTCTTGCCCAGGCCTGGCGCCCCTGCCGGTATCTCATAATACCTTAAGCGGTTAAACCCCGACACTTTATGAAGCATCTCAACTTTGATTTTTGCTTCAGTCGCAGCAACTTGAATGAGCAGCCTGCTTTTTGCTAATTCAGTTTCAGCAGCAGCAATCTCTGAATGAAGGCGAGCCAAACGCTTCTTCAGTTTTGATAGCTCACTCGGCTTTCGCTTTTTCTTACGTACCGTCATGATCTTTTGCGAGCGCTTAGAAGCAGGCTTAAAACCAGCTTGAAGACGCCTAATGTTGATTTTCTGAACCTCCAGTGTAGGAGGGGAAAAACAACATGGCGGGTCGAGCCTGACTCGACAGTGTCAGTTTGCGTTTCTGTGCAAATCGATGGCATCGGGTCGGATGCCAGGGATGTAAGCTCAACTTACGCCCTATGCGCTGCCAGCTGCAGGCCGTATCCAATGGATCCACAGTCCCTTCATCCAGGCCAGAGCGTACAGCACGCGCAGAGTGAAGTTGGCTTTGCGTTTAAAAAGCAGACATTAATGCAATAATCCACCCGACTGCAGCCATAGCATCGCGCCGGCACAAAGAATTAACTTACTTATAATTCACTCGATCAATAGGCGCACCCAATTCTATTTGTTGCTTTTGACCGATGACCGTCAAGGCAGCAATATCGACACTTAACGACGCCAGCCAATTTTTTACATAATCAAGATTTTCAGCATTACCCACAACCACAACAGAATTCTTTTTTACATCCAAATAAATGGAAAATATCTCACGAAACTGAGATTTTTCAATATCTAATTTTATACTATTCTGAATTTTGACTAGTTCATCAAATCCATACCGAACATATATTATTTTCACGTTACCAAGACAAATTATCTGCTGATTAATATCAACAGGCTTGGTCAAAGCAACGATGTTATATACAGTCAGCCCATCATACTCCACCCACGACCCTCCAAAGGCGCTCCCAATTTGCACTTTAAGCAAATCTCTATTTTTAGCAAAAAAATCTTGAGCCCCACCATTCTCAATTGCAGATTTTTCACACGTTAAAGCTTCAGATGAAGCTTGCACTGATGCAGCATACAGCAAAACACTAAGCAAATATTTTATACGCATCATAATTCAATTTTAAATTTAGGCCTGCGACCTGCCCCTGCGTTATTCAAAAACATGAGCGAGTCACAGACTCTCACTTTATTCCGTCATAATTTTAACGTTTGTATAAATATCGAGATATGGCTTAAGAGGTTGAAATATGGACTCTTTCGAGGCGCTACCTCCCAATGAAGCCCCGCATGTGTTTGTAGCTCCGGCTACCGTGACTCCCATGTAGATACCCATTGCATTGCGACTAACACCATGAACGACGGGTCCTCCTGAGTCACCTTGGCCTCCGCAGAATGTTGCTCTCGCAACATTAAAGGGTCGTCCATTGAAGTATTCGGTTGAGTTTACTGCACTCAGCGTACCGCATCGCCAGTTTGTGGCATTCCCATAATGGCAAACGGATTGGCCAATTCGGCTGTAGTCAACCGGAATTACAGGCTTGACCGAACCATATGTATTCACAGATGTTTTTAGCTTTGGCAACATGGTATGGACATTACCCCAATTGCCATAAAGCACTGCATCAATGCCATTGCCAAACTGATTTGCCAAAAAATCACCAATATAGCCCCCACCAACAGTAGAACTGCCTGGAGTAGGTGATACATTCAAATAGGCTTTATTTCGTGCGACATCCGGATAGACTGTTTCACAGTGCCCCGCGGTAACAGCTCCTGTAATTACAGTATCAATAGTAACGTTAAATCCAGAGGTACATCTTATCGCAGTCGATGCGATGCCAGATGCGGCGCTGTAGATTGCCTGTCCACCATAAATGGTAGCCATTAGCGTTGACTGCCCGTCCTGCTCCTGAAAATCCACAGCATCGAGCGGAATAGCATTTTTTTGGAGCCAAAGCAAAATAGCCTCTTTGTATTCAGGCAAGGCTTTGACTACAACAACATTACTTTTAATACCTTCATACAATGAAATCAATTCGAAATCTGATTTCCCATTGCGATATTGCTCTTCGTAAGAGCTTTGAATTTGCTGCCGAATTTTAATTAATTCACTAAAGGAATACTTAACGCTGACAACTTCAAGCCTGTTATTTTCACTGTAACCTTTAGCCACAGTCACAGGGGTTGTGGCAGCAAGAACTTGGTAAGCATTACCATTTTCATCATACTCAACCCAGAATCCCCCAAAAGAATCTCCCAGGTTCTCACGGAGAATTTCGTAATTGCTTGTGGCAGATTCGACAATAGCTTTATTCTCTGGGCTCTCTGCATTTTCCAGACCTGCTGCCTTAAGGGCACCGGCTCTTGTGGTGAACGCATCATCAATTACGGACTGTTGAGCGATTGCTGCGGAAGCGAACAATGCGGCCGTGCTGAAAAGCACAGATTTCCTCATAAATATCTCCTCGTTAAAACAATCACTCTATCGCTCGAAACTTGTTCATAGCTTACAAGTTTCACTTTTTTTACTGTATATAAACACATCGACACAAAAGATTCCTGCATTACTGCTTGCTATATCTAAGAGCATTAAAAGCGAAAAAAAAAATAGTTTCCCCAGTGCCGTAGTGGCGCCGCGGAGGCTCTTTCTATTTGTGGCTGCAGGCCTTGTCGCTGTCGTCGCCGCTCAGCCGGCGCTCGATGTTCACCTGGTCGCACAGTGCGGTTACTTCGGCGCCTAAGGTCGCCTCCGAGGCTTGCGACCACGCCGAGGCCTTCTGCAAGCTGGCGGTCGAGGGATACCGGGCGATGTTGAATCGCGAGAGCGCACCAAATACATTGATGCAGCAGCTGGCAAGCTAGCTATCATCCTTGAATGCCACGCTGGCCAGGTGCTGCGCAAGGGAGTGAAACGCCCGGCCCATCCCAAGGAAGGTCCGCTCTCAAACGGCTTCACCCCAAACCAGTTCAAGCAGCTCTACAACCATGCGTTCCAGCATATGGAATGCGCCAGATATGTCCTCGCCGACTATGCCGATCGAGTGCAGGATGGCGTCACCATTGCTGCGCGTGACATGCTAGTGGCCTTCTGCGACTCCGCAAGAGCAAGGCTCGAGCAAGAAGAAGTCGGCGATCTGTTGGCCGGCAGCCTGCCTGACCTCTCCCGAGATCTCGAGCTTGCACTCTCCCTGCTGGAATGCCTCGCGGTCAGCAATGACGATGGGGTTTTGCATGGTGTCACCCACCTCCTGCACTCTGCTCAGCGCATCGCTGAGGGCGACAAAGGAGTGCTGGCATGACCAAGGCCTTGATCCTCACAGGTGACAACAACATCCCTGCCATGCCCATGACGGACGCTCAGGTGAATCATCTGCGCCGGCTACTGGCCTGGATGGAGTGCGAGTACATGCTGGGAGAGGACCGGCAACGCGGAATGATCAATGCAGTGATGAAGTGCCGCGACCTAGGCATAGCTACGGGTTGAGATGCAAAGGAACTGCTTCGAGAGAAGGCGGAGCAAATCCACCAAGTGCCCGCATACGTGCGCCAGGCCCACAGGATGCTCAGCAAGGCCCTGCGGGAGCACGACAGACAAGCAGGTGTGGTGGAAACACGCAGGCCCGACGAAAACCTGCAGGCCATGCCGGTGAGCGAGCAACCTGCAGGTGCTGCACAAATTACTGGGAAGAAGAGAGGCTAACCATGACGATGGAAGCACCCGTCCAGATTGCACCAGCTCGGTTCGTCACGATCAAGCTGGCAGCGAGCATTACCGGGTTAACGGTGAAAGCCATTGAGCGAAAGATTGCCCGCGGCGTTTGGCTCCTGGGCAAGCACTACAAAAAGGCCGATGGCGGTATTTTTATTGATATGAAAGAGATTGAGCAATGGGTCGCGAAGGCAACGGCGTAGAGCTGCGTGAAAAGTCCATCCGAGTGAGTTTCACGCTGGATGGTGTGCGGCAGCGCGTAACTCTAGAAATTCCTCCCACACCGATCAATGAGCGGTATGCCGCAAAGCTGGTCGCCCGGGTCCGCAAAGCGATTGTTGAGGGCTCGTTTGACTGGGGAGAGTATTTCCCCAACTCGCCTCAGGCCAAGGCGAAACAGCCTACCCATACCTTTGGGGGCTGGTGTGATCTGTGGCTGGATACTAAAGGCCGGCTGTCTAAGAACACCCTAACCCAGTATCGCAATGCGCTGATTGTCTGGAAAGATCTGCTTGGTGCAGATACCCCAATGGACCAGGTCTCTCACGCGGTGGTGGCGGCCAAGGTTGGCAAAACCCCTTGGAAATCGGCCAAGCTGCTGAACAACTATCTGATTTGCCTGCGCGGGGTTTTTGCGCTGGCCGGCCGGAGCCTCAAGATGGATAACCCCATGGAGGGGATCGAGAACAGCAAGCACCAGATCCCGCCGCCTGACCCTCTCTCAACTTTTGAGATGGAAAAAGTGCTCGCCCACTTAAAGGAGCGGTTCGACATACGGGCTTGGGTATATTTTGAATTCGCGTTCATGACCGGTATGCGCCCAGAGGAGCTGATTGAGCTGCGCTGGGGTGATGTGGATTGGGCCAGCTCATCCATCCGCGTGGAGCGCGCCAGGACCGCAGGCGAGGTGAAGCCGCTCAAAACCTACAACTCCCGCGATGTCGACCTGGTCAGCCGCGCCCTCGGCGCGCTGGAGGCAATGAAGCCCTGGACGATGCTGGGCGGGGTTGACCATCGTGATGGCGAGCAAGGCCGCCGGATCTTTGAGAACCCAGGGACCAATAAGCCCTGGCACGATGAGCGCAGTCAGCGAGACACGTATTGGCGCCCTGCTCTGCGGGCAACCGGCATTCGTTGGCGCAGGCCGTACCAGACGCGGCACACCTACGCCACCAACGCACTGAGCGCCGGTGTGAACCCGACCTACATCGCCAGGCAGATGGGGCACAAGAATGCCAAGATGCTTTTCACCGTCTATGCCAAGTGGATTGACGGGTCAGATCGGGGTCGAGAGAAGGCAAAGCTGGAGCAGCTGCTCGGAAACGAAAAAACCGCCCTAGAAAAGGCGGTTTGATCAGAAAAGGACAATTTAATGTCCCTCAAATGTCCCTGAATCCTGAAGTCTGGTTCTCTTCAGAGGGAAAATTTGGTAGGCGCGATTGGACTCGAACCAACGACCCCCACCATGTCAAGGTGGTGCTCTAACCAGCTGAGCTACGCGCCTGTCGTTGAAGACTCAAATTATAGCCAGAAAAAACGGTCCAAATGGAAATTTGAGGCTTTTTTTGAAAATAGTGCTTTTCAGCCCTATTTGCGGCGCACCGAGCGCACGCCCGATACCATCGCCACGGAGGCCAGCACCTTGGCCAGCTTGCCCGAGTCCGACACCTCTACAGTGAACGTCATCCAGGCAGTGCCTTTGACGGACTGGGTCTGCACGCCGATCACATTGGTCTTGTCCCGCGCGAACAGTTCAGAGATATCACGCAGCAGACCTTGGCGGTCATGGGCCTCTACCGCCACATCGACGGGGTAGACCGCTTCGGTCGAACGCTGGCCATGGGTGGGCAGGCCCCACTCCACATCAATGCTGCGCTCTGGGTTGCGGGCACACATCTCGCGGAAGTTGCTGCAGTCGTGGCGGTGCACGCTCACGCCCTTGCCCCGCGTCACAAAGCCACCGATGCGGTCGGGCGGTGCGGGCTTGCAGCATTTGGCCAGCTGGGTCATCAGCGAATCGACGCCCACCACCAGCACGCCGCCCTTGCCCGAGCCCTCGGTGGCCTTGCGCGGGCGGCTCAGCACCAGCTCGTCGTCGGCCTGCAGGGGTTCGGGTGGGCGCAGGATGTTCTCAATGGTGCGCAGCGACAGCTCGTCCTTGCCCACCACCTCAAACAGCGCCTCTGCGGTCTTGAAGCCCAGCTGGTCGGCCAGATCATCGTGCTTGAGCGCTGTCTTGCCTTCGCGTTGCAGGAGTTTTTCCACCAGCTCGCGGCCCCGGCTGACCGTCTCATGCATCACCTGGGCATTGAACCAGGCACGCACCTTGGCCTTGGCGCGTGAGCTGACCAGGTAGCCCAGCTCGGCATTGAGCCAGTCGCGCGATGGCCGCCCTTCCTTGACAGAGACGATCTCCACCGTCTGGCCGTTTTGCAGCGGCGTGTTGAGCGGCACCATCTGCCCATCAACCTTGGCACCCCGGCAGCGGTGGCCCAGATCGGTGTGCACCGAATAGGCAAAGTCCACCGGCGTGGCACCCTGGGGCAGCTCGATCACGGCGGCATTGGGCGTCAGCACATAGATATGGTCGTCAAAGAGGCCACTGTCCTGGGTCTGGCCGACCATGTCCTTGCGCCAGGCCAGCAGCTGGCGCAGCACCGCAATCTTGGCGTCGTAGTCGCTGGTCGCAGATACGCCGGCATAGCCCTTGGTGCCTGCTTCCTTGTAGGCCCAGTGGGCAGCCACACCGTTTTCGGCATGGTCGTGCATGGCCTGGGTGCGGATCTGAATCTCGATGGCCTTGCCGTGCTCGTCGCGCACCACCGTGTGTAGCGACTGGTAGCCATTGGGCTTGGGCCGGGCGATGTAGTCGTCAAATTCCGACTCGACCGGGCTGAAGGCTTCGTGCACAAAAGACAAGGCTGCATAGCAGTCCTTGACCGTGGGAACCACCACGCGCAGCGCACGGATATCGAAGAGCTGGTCAAAGCCCAGCGACTTGCCGCGCATCTTCTTGATGATGCTGTAGATATGCTTGGGGCGGCCAGCCACGGTCGCGCTGATGCTGTGCGCGCGCAGGTCGGATTCGAGCCGCTCGCGCAGGCCCACCATATAGAGCTCGCGCTCGACCCGGGTTTCATCGAGCAGCTTGGCAATCTTTTTATAGGTGTCAGGCTCCAGAAAGCGGAAGGCCAGGTCCTCGAGCTCCCACTTGATCTGCCAGATGCCCAGGCGGTTGGCCAGCGGCGCAAAAACCTGCAGGCTCTCGCGCGCCACCGCAGGCGACACCGGCCCCTTGGTGGCCGCATACCAGCGCAGGGTTTGCAGGCGTGATGTCAGGCGCAGCATCACCACGCGCAAGTCGCGCGAGAACGCCAGCAGCATCTTGCGGATGTTCTCGGTCTGCGTGGCCGGGTCATCGACCAGGTGGCCGGCATCGGCCTGGCGCGCCTGCGCCTGCACTTTCATCAGCGCCACGGTCTCCACCGCCAGCACCGCATAGCTCTCGCCAAAGGCTTTGCCGATGACTTCGCGCGGCTTGTTCAGCTGCTCGCTGGTGTGCACCAGGTAGGCAGCCGCCTGCATCGCTTCGGAGCCACCAATGTGCTTGAGAATGGCAGCGACGGCATCGGCGTGCTGCAGCGCGTTCTCGCCCGTGTCCAGGGTCTCTTCGGCGATCAGCGGTACGGAGAAAGCGCGGGCCCGGGCCAGCACGTTGTCTTGCATCGGCAAGGCATTGGCAGTGGCAGCCACCAGCGGGGAGACGGGCTCCGGGGGAAGATGTTCCGCGCCTGGCGCGGGCTGAGCGACTGCCGTAAGACTTTTCATGTTGTCACCACCATCACACCCCCTCCGGGGCGTGCGCTACGCACCGCATAAAAAAGCCAGCACGGCAGCCGATTGATCAAAAGATACCAAGGTGGGCGCATGGCCGACACCAGCGAACTCCACCACCCGCGCCTTGGGGCCGCGTTCCGCCATAGATTGGGCCGTTTTCGCAGAAAGCAAGTCTGAATCTGCACCCCGCAGCACCAAGGTGACGGCGTCGATCTGGTCGTAGAGGCGCCACAGCAGTTGCTCGCCAGCGGCAGCCATCTCCGGCGTCATCGCCTGCATGGGCTGCGCAATGGCCGGATCGTAGTGCAGGCGCACGCTGCCGCCGGCTTCGGGCCGCAGCATCGGGCGCGACAGCGCCAGCCATTCGTCATCGCTGTGCGGGCCAAAACCCTTGGAGAGCTGGCCCATGGCCGCAACCGCCTCCTGCTCGGAGCCATACAGCATGTGCTGGCCCACATAGCTCCCAATGCGCGCCAGCGCCGAGGCCTCGATGGTCGGGCCCACATCATTGAGCACCAGGCGACGGATGGGTGCCGGCATCAGCGGCCGGATACTGGGCTCGCCGGCCAGGCCAATGCCGATGAGGCCACCCATGCTGGTGCCCACCCAATCGAGCTTGCCAATGGGCGCTGCGCAGTGCACCTGCTGCAACATGGCCAGCATGTCGGCCACATACAAAGGGACCTGGTAGCCGGCCGGGTCCTCCAGCCAATCGCTGTAGCCGCGACCCACCACATCGGGGCAGATCACCCGCGCCTGCAGCGACAGCTGCCGCGCCAGCACATCAAAATCACGCCCTTGCCGGGTCAGGCCATGGGCGCAGACGATCACATGCGGGTGGTTCAGGTCCCCGGTATCGTTCCACTCCCAATACGCCATCCGGTGCGTGGCACCCTGGCGACCCGTGTCCGTATTCCCCGCCACCGCACAGGTGACATACTGCAAGCGTGGATCTTGGTACATGGCCCCTCTTATATAGAAGAACGCAGCGCTACCGGGCAAACCGTGGCTGGGGTTTGCCTTAGGATGGATGCATGCGTTTGCATGAATACTAACCGAGTAACTGGAGATATTGGATGTTGAAAGCAAAAACAGCGCTCGTCACCGGATCGACGAGCGGTATCGGATTGGGGATTGCCAAGGCGCTGGCGCGCCAGGGCGCCAACATCATCTTGAATGGCTTTGGCGACGCCGAAGGCCCGCTCAAGGAAGTGCAGGACGTCATCACCAGCGCGGGCTCCGGCGCCCGGGTGGGCTACCACGGCGCCGACATGAGCAAGGCTGCCGACATCGAGGCCATGTTTGCCTATGCGGCGCAGACCTTTGGCCAGGTGGACATCCTGGTCAACAACGCCGGCATCCAGCATGTGGCCAACGTACAGGACTTCCCGGTCGAGCGCTGGGATGCCATCATCGCCATCAACCTCACCAGCGCCTTCCACACCAGCCGGCTGGCATTGCCAGCCATGCAAAAAGCGGGCTGGGGCCGCATCATCAATATCGCCTCGGTCCATGGCCTCGTCGGCTCGGCCGGCAAATCGGCCTACGTCGCGGCCAAGCACGGCATTGTGGGCCTCACCAAGGTGACCGCGCTGGAGAACGCCGCCAGCGGCATCACCTGCAACGCCATCTGCCCGGGCTGGGTGCTCACGCCCCTGGTGCAAAAACAGGTCGATGCCAAAGCCGCCCAAATGAATGTGAGCAATGAAGAGGCCAAAAAGCTGCTGCTGGGCGAGAAGGAACCATCGATGCAGTTCACCACGCCCGAAGAACTGGGCGAGCTGGCTGTGTTCTTCTGCTCGCCTGCGGCCAACAATGTGCGCGGCGTGGCCTGGAACATGGATGGCGGCTGGGTGGCGCAATAAGCTCCAGCCTGGGCTGCCCAGCCCAGCCACAACAAGGCGCGAAAGCGCCTTTTTTCACGCTCCAAGTCATCAATGCATTAAACGCATAGATATGAAACATTTTTGAAAAACAGCATCACACCTTCCCTAAAAGAGGCAATTTCTGCAAAAAATGCAGGAAAAAGTCGATTTATTGCGTAAGAAACGGTCTCCCAGACTGCATATGTAACGCAAACTTTGTAACTATGGGTCAAAAAAGGGATGCGAGTTGCGCATTTTTCGCAAAAAACGGTCAAAATGTAAAAGTTACATATCAACCGGAGGATTCCACCCATGGTTACAGCAACCAATCGCGTCGACAAAATCTTGGTCGTTGATGATGACGCACGTATTCGCGATCTGCTGCGCCGCTATCTGTCGCATGAAGGCTTTGAAGTCATGATTGCCGAGGATGGCAAGGGCCTGCAGCGCATCTTGCTGCGTGAGACCGTGGATCTGATCGTGCTCGATTTGATGATGCCCGGTGAAGACGGCCTGTCCATCTGCCGCCGGCTGCGCGCCAGCAACGACCGCACCCCCATCATCATGCTGACCGCCAAGGGGGAAGACGTGGACCGCATCGTGGGCCTGGAAGTGGGTGCAGATGACTATATCGGCAAGCCCTTCAACCCGCGCGAGCTGCTGGCCCGTATCCACGCCGTGCTGCGCCGCCGCCCACCGCAAGAAGCGCCAGGCGCGCCATCGGGCGAGAACGAGGTGGTCAACTTCGGCCCCTTCACCTTCGACATGAGCACCCGCGTGCTGACCAAGGACGGCGAAGAGCTGCCGCTGACCACCGGCGAATTCGCGATGCTCAAGACCCTGGTGCGCCACCCACGCCAGCCGCTGTCGCGTGAAAAGCTGGCCCTGCTGGCACGCGGCCGCGAGTTCGAGCCCTTTGACCGCAGCCTGGACGTGCAGGTATCGCGCCTGCGCAAGCTCGTCGAGGTCGACCCGGCAGCTCCTCGCTACATCCAGACCGTCTGGGGCGTGGGCTATGTGTTCGTACCCGATGGCGCCAACTGATTGTTGACCCCGGCACCCCAAAAACCGCCCCAGTCTGGCTGCAGGGCGGTTTTTTTATACCCCCACTGCCGGGCACAGCATGGTGTCCCGCCCGCTTTACAGCGAGAATGTACAGGCATTCCCGGCCTTCATTGATCCGACTTTTCAACACGCATACGGCCCATGGCTCCCACCCCCGTTAACGACGCCGACCAGTCCGGTCTGGCCCCCCTGGATGGCAGCGCCGCAGCGGCCACGCATAGCAACAAGCGCACCCGCGTCGGCCTCAATCTGTTTTGGCGCACCTTCTTTTTGCTCGCCATCTTGCTGACGGGCAGCATCCTGGCCTGGGTGCAGACGCTGCGCTCGCTCGAGACCGAGCCCCGCTCCATCCAGACGGCCCAGCAGATCGCGTCGCTGGTCAACCTCAGCCGCGCCGCGCTGATGCATTCGGACGCCATCGCCCGCGTCTCGCTGGTCAAGACCATGGCCGACCAGGAAGGCGTGCGCATCGTGCCGCGTGAGCCCAAGGATGTGTACGAATCCATCGACAACTCCACCCCGCTGGGCGCGCGCCTGACGCAGGAAGTGACCAAGCGCCTGGGCCCCAGCACCATCGTGGCCAGCAGCGTCAATGGCGAAGAAGGCCTGTGGGTGGGCTTTACCATCGATGGCGACCAGAACTGGTTCCTGATTGAGCCCTCACGCGTCAACCCGGCCGGCGGCAAGACCTGGCTGGTGTGGGTGCTGACGGCCGCAGCGCTGTCGCTCGCCGGTGCAGCGGTGATCGCGGGCCTCATCAACCGGCCGCTCAAGCAGCTGTCCAGCGCCACCAACCGGTTGCGCGAAGGCGACTTTGCCGCGCAGCTCGACGAAGATGCCGTCACCAGCGAAATCCGCGAAGTGAACATCGGCTTCAACCGCATGAGCGAGCGCCTGTCCAAGCTCGAGCAAGACCGTGCGGTCATGCTGGCCGGCATCTCGCACGACTTGCGCACGCCGCTGGCCCGCCTGCGGCTGGAGACCGAGATGAGCGTGTTCGACCAGGTCGCGCGCGAGCACATGGTGGCCGACATCGTGCAGCTCGATGCCACCATTGACAAATTCCTCGATTACGCCCGCCCCGACCATGCCGCCAAGCTCGCGCCGGTCAATGTCTACGGCGTCGTGTCCTCATGCGTCTACGCTGTGCAAGACCACCAGGAGCTGCAGGTGCACATGAAGGTGCCCGAAGAGCTGATGGTCAATGCCGATGAGATCGAGCTCTCGCGCGTGCTGTCCAACGTGCTGGAAAACGCGCGCCGCTATGGCAAGACGCCGGGCGCCTCGCACACCCGCGTGGACATCACCGTCAAGTTCAGCGAAAGCACCGTCACCATCCGCATGCGCGACCATGGCCCGGGCGTCTCCAAGGACCAATTGAGCAGCCTGACCAAACCGTTTTACCGGGGTGACACAGCCCGCACGGCAGCCGCTGGCGCGGGCCTGGGCCTGTCGATCGTCGAGAAAACCGTGCAACGCATGGGCGGGCGCTTGAGCATGGTCAATGCCTCGGACGGCAGCACGGGCCTGGTCACCAGCATCTACCTGCGCCGTGCGCCCGACCAGGCCATTGGCAAGGAGCCCAAGCGCCGCCTGCTGCGCCCGCAGATCAAGCGGCACCTGCCAGGGGCACCCACCAACTTGGCCGATCTGCAATAAGAAGGATAAGAAGGTGTAGCGGGCGGACCGCCCCCTGCCCGGCCAGCGGCACGCGCCGCTGGCACAAAGCGACGTCTGTGCATAGAATGCAGGCACCCCGTTGCCCTAGGAGTTGACATGCAAGCCCAGTGCCTTTGCGGTGCGGTCCATGTGACTGCCCCGACTGTCCAAGATGTCCATGTATGCCATTGCAGCATGTGCAGGCGCTGGGGCGAGGGCCCCGCCTTTACCCTGCATGGCGGCACCGAGGTGGAGTTGACGGGCCCCGTCAGCCGCTATGCCTCCTCCCCCTGGGCCGAGCGCGCCTTTTGCAGCCAGTGCGGCACGCATCTGTTCTACCGCCTGCTGGCCACCAACGAGCATTTTCTGTCGGCCGGCCTGTTCCAGGACGAGGACGGCATGCGGCTGGCCTCGCAGATCTTCATCGACGAAAAGCCTGCGTATTACGACCTGGCCAATGACACCCCCAAGCTCACCGGGGCGCAAGTGTTGGCGCAGTACGAAGAGACCTGAGTTGGTGCCTCACGGCACGTTGGATGACCGCCTCTGGCGGGCCGTCATCCTTTCTTGCCAGCGTTTGACTTAGGCCTGCTCGCCAGCCCGCACCAGCAACACCACCGCACGGGCTTCCATCGCCGCGCCCTGGCCTACCGGGCCCATCTTCTCGGCCGTCTTGGCCTTCACATTGACCTGGGATTCATCAATGCCCAAGGTCTTGGCAATATTGGCCCGCATGGCCGGAATATGCGGCGCCAGCTTGGGCGCCTGGGCAATCACGGTGCTGTCCACGTTGTTGACCTGCCAGCCCTTGGCAGCCACACGGCGCATGGCCTCGGCCAGCAACACGGCCGAATCGGCACCACGGAAAGCAGCATCGGTATCGGGAAAGTGCGATCCGATATCGCCCATGCCGGCGGCGCCCACCAAGGCATCGGTGATCGCATGCAGCAGCACATCGGCATCCGAATGGCCCAGCAAACCGGTGGTATGCGGCACCTGGATGCCGCCCAAAATCAAGTCCCGGCCGGGCACCAGCGCATGAATATCCCAACCCTCACCAATGCGCATTTGCAGCATGTGTATCCCTTATCTCGTCCATTTACATCCGCATCCCAGCGCAAGCTGCCACAGGCCCGCCGAGGAGCGGAAGCTGTGCAGCGCGTCGCCTGGGATTCAATCAAAAAGTGCCGCCACCTGGCTGTCACCGCTGGCCATGCGCTGCAGCAGCAAGGCCTCGGCCAGCGCAAAGTCATCCGGGAAGGTGACCTTGAAGTTAAAGCTGCTGCCCGGCACCAGCCGGGGCTGCAAGCCCAGCGCCTCGATGGCACTGGCCTCGTCGGTGACATCGTTGCAGCGCTCCAGCGCTTCGAGCAGCGTACCGATACGGAACATCTGCGGCGTCTGCGCCAGCCACTTGTCCACCCGGGGCAAGGTGCTGCTGACGCGGCTTTGGCCATGGGCATCGGTGGCAGCGGCCTTGAGTGTATCGGGCAATGGCAGCGCCAACAGGCCCCCCACCGCATCGGCCGCACATTCCTGCATCAGCTGCTCGATCTGGCCGGGCTTGATCAGGCAGCGCGCCGCATCATGCACCAGCACCCAGTCATGCGGCTGCGCGCCCAGGCCCGAATCGCCCAGCAAACTGCGCAGGCCACCGGCCACGGTATCGGCCCGGCTGGGGCCACCGCAAGGACTGATGGCAAAGCCTGGCCGCTGGTAGTGCTGCAAAAAATCATCGCCGGGGCTCACGCCCACCAGCACGCCTGACAGCGGCTTGGCCGCCATAAAGGCGGCCAAGGTATGCAGCACCAGCGGCCAGCCCGCCACCTGCTGGTACTGCTTGGGCAGATGGGCGGGGCGCGCCGCATCCACCGCCCGGGCGCCCACCCCGGCGCAGGGCAAAAAGGCCCAGAACCTGGCCACCACCTCCTGGCGCATCTCGCCCAGCGCCTGGGTCTGGGCGCCCGGGTCGGCGGGGGGCACCGTTGCGGGCACCGTCACCGGCGCAGCCACCTCCGGTGCAGCCCTGGGTACAGCAGGGATCAATTCGTTGCGGGTGGTCTGGTTCATGGGGGTATTTTAGAATGGAGTGGTTGCACGGCGCTGTCAGCCAGACCCGTGCTTTTGCTGTTTATTGCGCGGCCAGGCCTGCCCTTTGATGGGGCGGCCTTGGCTGCACAGGCCCAGGCGCGGCACGCTGCCCTGGGCTGTAGTCCGTGTATGGACTGGTTCGGACCACGTATGGAACTCCCCAAGCTCACCGCCGGAAAACGTTTTCAACTGCCCATGCCTCCGGGCAGCGCCGATGCCTTGCTGCTCGCGACCTTGGCCACCCGCGAGGCCGCAGCGCAGCGCGTCACCGCCATCATCACCGCCGACGCAGGCGATGCCCATCGCCTGCAGGACGAGCTGGCGTTTTTTGCCCCAGAGCTGCGCGTGGCCCTGTTCCCCGACTGGGAAACCCTGCCCTATGACACCTTCTCGCCGCACCAGGACCTGATCAGCGAGCGGCTGGCTGCGCTGTGGCGCATCAGCCAGGCCGAAGCCGATGTGGTGCTGATCCCGGCCACCACGGCGCTGTACCGGCTGGCGCCGCCCTCCTTTCTGGCGGGCTACACCTTTGCGTTCCAGGCCGGGCAAAAGCTCGATGAGGCGCGCCTCAAGGCCCAGCTCACCCTGGCGGGCTACAACCATGTCTCCCAGGTGGTGAGCCATGGCGAATACTCGGTGCGTGGCGGCCTGATCGATCTCTACCCGATGGGCTCGCTTGTGCCCTACCGGGTCGACCTGTTCGATGACGAGATCGACTCCATCCGCACCTTTGACCCCGACACCCAGCGCAGCCTCTACCCGGTCAAGGACGTGCGCCTGCTGCCCGGGCGCGAGTTCCCGATGGACGACGAGGCCCGCGCTCGCTTTCGCAACAAGTGGCGCGAGATGCTCGAAGGCGACCCGACCAAGAGCCGCATCTACAAGGACATGGGCAACGGCGTGGCCACGGCCGGTATCGAGTACTACCTGCCGCTGTTCTTTGACGAGACCGCGACTGTCTTCGACTACCTGGGCAGCCAGGCCACCGTGGTGCTGCATGGCGATATCGAGCCGGCCTTCCAGCGCTTTTGGCAGGACACGCGCGACCGCTACCGCCTGGTGCAGGGTGACCCCGAGCGCCCGGTGCTGCCGCCCGACAGCCTGTTCCTGAGCCCCGACCAGTTCTACGCCACCGCCAAGCAGATGGCCCAGCTGTCGCTGCGCCCCCAGCTCGAAGACGTGGAGCACAGCGCCATCTTCCAAAAGCTGGGCGACCTGGCTGTGGTGCGCGGCGCCGAGGACCCGCTCGCCAAGCTGCAGCAGCACATTGCCCAGCGCCAGGCCCGCACCTTGCTGCTGGCCGAGAGCGATGGCCGGCGCGAGAGCCTGCTCGATTTCTTCCGCGCCAGTGGCCTCAACCCACCGGCCTTTGATTCGCTGGCCGAGTTCCAGCAGACCACGGATGAGCCCGTCGGCATTGCCACGGCCGCGCTCGCCAAGGGCTTTCGCTGGGCCGAGCAAGGCATTGATTTCGTCACCGAGACCGAGCTGTTTGCCGCCACCGGCGGCGCCCGCCGCAAGCGCCGCCAGGAGCAGGCCAGCGATGTCGAGGCGCTGATCAAGGATTTGTCCGAGCTGAAGGTCGGCGACCCGGTCGTCCATGCGCAGCACGGCATCGGCCGCTACCATGGCCTCATCAACATGGATGTGGGCCAGAAGAACCCCGATGGCACACCGGCGCTGCAGGAGTTCCTGCACCTCGAATACGCCGACAAGGCTGTGCTCTATGTGCCCGTCAGCCAGCTCGCGCAGATCAGCCGCTACACCGGCGTCTCGGCCGAAGAAGCCCCCCTGCACAAGCTGGGCAGCGGCCAGTGGGAAAAGGCCCGCCGCAAGGCTGCCGAGCAGGTGCGCGACACGGCAGCCGAGCTGCTCAACATCTATGCCCGCCGCGCCGCGCGTGAAGGCCATGCCTTCCGCTACAGCCCGCAGGACTATGAGCAGTTCGCCAACGACTTCGGCTTTGAGGAAACCGCCGACCAGCGCGCCGCCATCCATGCAGTGATCCAGGACATGATCTCGCCCCAGCCCATGGACCGTCTGGTTTGCGGCGACGTGGGCTTTGGCAAGACCGAGGTCGCCTTGCGTGCCGCCTTTGTGGCCGTCACCGGTGGCAAGCAGGTCGCCCTGCTCGCGCCCACCACCTTGCTGGCCGAGCAGCACTACCAGACGCTGGCCGACCGCTTCTCCAAGTGGCCGATCAAGGTCGCGCTGGTCTCGCGCTTTCGCTCCGGCAAGGAAGTGAACACCACGATCAAGGGGCTCGATGACGGCACGGTCGACATCGTCGTCGGCACGCACAAGCTGCTGTCTGAAAAAACCCAGTTCAAGAACCTGGGCCTGCTGATCATCGATGAGGAACACCGCTTTGGCGTGCGCCACAAAGAGGCGATGAAGGCCATGCGTGCCGAGGTCGATGTGCTCACACTGACGGCCACCCCGATTCCGCGCACCATGGGCATGGCGCTCGATGGCCTGCGCGACCTGTCGGTGATCGCCACCGCGCCGCAGCGCCGCCTGGCGATCAAGACTTTTGTGCGCAGCGAAGGCACCGGCGTGATCCGCGAAGCCGTGCTGCGTGAGTTGAAGCGCGGCGGCCAGTGCTACTTTCTGCACAACGAGGTCGAGACCATCGAGAACCGCCGCCAGAAGCTCGAAGAGATCCTGCCCGAGGCCCGCATCGCCGTGGCCCACGGCCAGATGCCTGAGCGCGAGCTCGAGCGCGTGATGCGCGACTTTGTCGCCCAGCGCTACAACATCTTGCTGTGCTCGACCATCATCGAGACCGGCATCGACGTGCCCAGCGCCAACACCATCATCATCAGCCGCGCCGACAAGTTTGGCCTGGCGCAGCTGCACCAGCTGCGCGGCCGCGTGGGCCGCAGCTACCACCAGGCCTATGCCTATCTGATGGTTCCGGACCTGGACGGCCTGACCAAGCAGGCCGCGCAGCGCCTCGAAGCCATCCAGCAGATGGAAGAGCTGGGCAGCGGCTTTTACCTGGCCATGCATGACCTGGAAATCCGGGGCGCGGGCGAAGTGCTGGGCGACAACCAGAGCGGCAACATGATGGAGATCGGCTACCAGCTCTACAACGAGATGCTGTCTGAGGCCGTGCGCAGCTTGAAGGAAGGCAAGGAGCCCGACCTGCTCAGCCCCCTGTCGGCGGCCACCGACATCAACCTGCACGCCCCGGCGCTGCTGCCCAACGACTACTGCGGCGATGTACACCTGCGCCTGTCCTTCTACAAGAAGCTGGCGACCGCCAAGACCAGCGACCAGATCGACAACCTGCTCGAAGAGATCGTGGACCGCTTTGGCAAGCTGCCGCCGCAGGCCCAGACCTTGGTCGATGTGCACCGCCTGCGGGTGCTCTGCGAACCCTTTGGCGTGCAGAAGGTCGATGCCGCGCCCGGCGTGATCAACATCACCTTCTACCCCAACCCGCCGATCGAGCCGATGACCATCATCGGCCTGATCCAGAAGAACAAGGCCATCAAGCTGGCCGGCAACGACAAGCTGCGCATCGAGCGCGCGCTGCCCGAGGTCAAGGACCGCGTGCAGATGGTGCGCGATGTGGTGCGCAGCCTGGGCAAGCCCGTCACGGCCGCTGCAGCCGCTGTGGCCACGGCCTGAGCGGTCTGTCTGAACCCGCCCGTTTATCATTCCCCTACCCTCACCCCTCAAAAGCTCCCATGAGTGCCTCTACCGAATTCGCCCCCGGCCTGACCATCCAGAACCTGGCCACGCCGCAAAAGCTGTCCGACTACAAGCTGATCGCGTTCGACATGGACTCGACCCTGATCACCATCGAGTGCATTGACGAGATCGCCGACATCACCGGCAAGAAGGCCGAGGTCGCTGCGATCACCGAAGCGGCGATGCGCGGCGAGATCACCGACTACAAGGACAGCCTGCGCCAGCGCATGGCCCTGCTCCAGGGCGTGCCCATGGCCGCCATCGAGCGCGTGCTGCAAGAGCGCCTGACCCTGACCCCCGGCGCCAAGACCCTCGTCGATGCCGCGCATGCGGCCGGCCTCAAGGTGCTGCTGGTCTCGGGCGGCTTCACCTTTTTTGCCGACCATGTCAAAAGCCTGCTGGGCATCGACTTTGTGCGCGCCAACCAGTTCGAGGTCAAGGACGGCCAGTTGACCGGCGGCCTCATCGACCAGAGCTGGGGCGATATCTGCGACGGTGAAGAAAAGCGCAGCACCGTGCTGGGCCTGGCATCGCTGATGGGCA
Source organism: Comamonas sp. MYb396 (assembly GCF_037479555.1). Lineage (NCBI taxonomy): Bacteria > Pseudomonadati > Pseudomonadota > Betaproteobacteria > Burkholderiales > Comamonadaceae > Comamonas > Comamonas sp. MYb396. The sequence goes on from NZ_JBBGYU010000002.1 coordinate 82,973, forward strand.
TCGATCCCGAGCAGGTGATTGCCGTGGGCGATGGCAGCAATGACCTGCCGATGATGCGCGCCGTGGGCCTGTCGGTGGCGTTCCATGCCAAGCCCCGCGTGCGTGCCGAGGCCAAGGTGGCGATCAACACCGGCGGGCTGGACCGCCTGCTCGAAGTGCTGGGCTGATAGCCCCTTCCGACCAGGTCGGGCCATAACGGGAGCTACGGGCTCCCGTTTTTCTTTCTGTCCCAGCCACTGGGCCATCCCATCTAAAACCCCAACACCCAACCCCAGCTTAGGCAGCGCGCGCTGCCCGCATAGCCCAAGCGCCCTACACTCAGCCACTTGCATGTAACACCAAGTGAAGCGCTATGAACACCCGCTCCTGGCTGGAAAAGCTGGTCGCATTCGACACCACCAGCCGCAACTCCAACCTCGCCCTGATCGAAACCGTGCGTGATGCACTGGCCCACCAGGGTCTGAAGGCCGAGCTGATCCACTCGCCCGAAGGCGACAAGGCCAACCTGTTTGCCACCTTGCCGGCCGATGACGGCAGCACCCAAGGCGGCATCGTGCTGTCGGGCCACACCGATGTGGTGCCGGTCGACGGCCAGAACTGGGACAGCGACCCGTTCACGCTGACCGAAAAGGAAGGCCGGCTCTACGGCCGTGGCAGCGCCGACATGAAGGGCTTTATCGCCGCATCGATCGCGCTGGTGCCCGAGTTCCTCGCCATGCCGCGCAAAAAGCCCATCCACCTGGCGCTGTCGTATGACGAGGAAGTGGGCTGCGCAGGCGCCCCGGTGATGCTGCGCGCCTTGAAGGCACGCGGCCAGCAGGCCGATGGCTGCGTGGTGGGCGAGCCCACCAGCATGCAGGTGGTGGTCGCGCACAAGGGCATCAACCTGTACCGCTGCAAGGTGCATGGCAAGGCGGCGCACTCGTCGCTGACGCCCAAGGGCTGCAATGCCATCGAGTACGCCGCACGCCTGATCTGCCATATCCGCGATGTGGCCGACCAGTTCAAGGCCAACGGCCCCTACGACGAGTTCTATGACGTGCCGTTCACGACCATGACCACCAACCAGATCTCGGGCGGTATCGCGGTCAACACCATCCCCGAGCTGTGCGAGTTCAACTACGAGTTCCGCAACCTGCCGGGCATGACGGCCGAGAGCATCCAGGCCAAGGTGCAAAGCTATGTCACCGGCGAGCTGCTGCCGCGCATGCGCCGCGAGTTTGCCGATGCCCGCATCGACATCGAAACCGGCCCCGCCGCCCCCGCGCTGGAAGCCAGCGAGCAAGCGGCCATCACCGCGCTGGTGCGTGCGCTGACCGCCGACCAGGCCACGCGCAAGGTGGCCTATGGCACCGAAGCCGGCCTGTTCCAGAACCTGGGCATCCCCACCGTCGTCTGCGGCCCCGGCAATATCGAGCAGGCCCACAAGCCCAATGAGTTTGTCGAGATCAGCCAGCTCGAGGCCTGCGAGCGCTTCCTGCGCAAGCTGGGCCAGTCGCTCTGATCTAAAATACGCACTGCGGCCGCAAGGCTTGCCACCGAGCCCACCCTGCCCCAGGGTGGGCTTTTTATCTTCTGCCAGAAACCGGCGCCAGCGAATGCTGCTGCAGCCTTCACGTACCATTGCGCCCATGAGCACCCAATACGAAGCCCTCAAAGCCCCCGAGCTGTACCTCAGCGCCTTCCAGGTAGAGCCCCCTGCAGAGATGGGCGAGCGCAAGATGACGCCACGCCGGCCCGGCTTCTTTATCACCACCAGCCTGACGGGCTCCACCGATGCTGAAAATTCGGCACGCAAGGCTGCGCTGGCCGAGCAGGCCGCTGCAGAAGCGGCAGCGAGCGGTGCCACCGCCGATGCCGAACCCGCGCCCGCTGCTGTGCCGGTGGTCACACCCCGCCTGCTGGTGCCCGCGCAATGGGGCCTGGTGCCGCACTGGGTCAAGTCCGCATCCGACGGCCAGCTGCGCGCCACCAAGCTGGTGAATGTCAAATCCGACAACGCCTCCACCAGCACCGCCTTTCGCGATGCCTGGCTGAACAACCAGCGCTGCATCGTACCGATGATGGCGTTCGTGACCGACGACTACCGCACCGGCAAGGCCAAGCCCACGCGCATTGCCCGCGTCGACGGCCTGCCGATGGGTGTCGCCGGCATCTGGTCCCGCTGGACCGACGACGACGGCACCGAGCTGCTGAGCTACGCCATCATCACCGTCAACGCCAATGCCCATGCGCTGATGAACCGCTACCAGCAGCCCGGCAATGACAAGACCATGCCCGCCGTCCTCAACGAAGGCGCCTATGACGCCTGGTTGCGTTCATCGGCCTACAAGGCCAAGGAATTTCTGCGCGCCTACCCCGCGCAAAAGCTGCTGGCCAATCCGGTCGAGAAGGGCCGCAAGAATCCGCTGGGGATTTGATCCATGGCGAGGCGCATTCACAACGCTGTAGTCCGCCAATAGCTTCAAGCCAAGCCGCGCAACCTATAGTTGGCAGAGTTTCCATGACACCCTGCCCTTCATGTTTCGTTGGCTGACCTCTTTTCTTGTACCCAACTCCGCTGCGGATACGGCAGCCCAGGCGCCTGTCGCTGCAGCCCGGATTGCCATGTCTCAGGGCGAGCCACTTGTCTTGGCCTCCGTCATGCAGGACGCCAACGGCCTGCCCCTGTTCGACTGGTCAGCGGTGTCCGAATGGGTTTCGCATCTGCCAGACACTGAGGAACAGGCCCAGGCCTGGAGCATGGCAGAGCGCGCTTGGTTTGACCATCTGTCCATAGCGCTGGGGCCAGACTTTCGGGTGCGCGAATATGGCACGGCGCTCCTGCTGTCCAACCTCGATCCGGTGGTCGCCAAGGCCATGCTGAGCTACATCGATAAAAGCGCCCAGCGGATCCTGCAGGTGCTGGAGGGCGTGGCCGAAGTACCGCTCTGGGGCCATGACCTGGTCATCGTGTTCCAGGACAAGGAGAGCTACTACCGCTATGTCGCGCACTATTACCCCGACGAGGGTGAGTATGCAGAAAGCAGCGGTATGTACATCCAGGCGGGGTGCGGGCATTTTGTGACCATGGCCGACAGCCTCCAGGCGCTGGAGCCTGTCATCGTGCATGAACTCACCCATGCCTACGTCCACCACTTGCCGCTGCCTACCTGGCTGAACGAAGGCTTGGCCGTCAATACCGAGCAGCGCCTGAGTCCGGCGGCAGGCATGCGCCCAGACCTTCCCAAAATGCATGCACGCCACCAATCGTTCTGGAATGCCGATCGCATCCAGTCCTTCTGGAATGGCCAATCGTTCTCGCAAACTGGTGCCTCAAACGAGCTGTCCTACGATTTGGCACGCTTGCTGGTGGCCCACTTGGCGGCGGATTGGACAGCCTTTCGCCACTTTGCATTGCAGGCCCACCAGCAAGATGGTGGCGCCCATGCGGCGAGCGACTGCCTGGATATTGCCTTGGGCGCCTTGGTGTGTGCGCTGCTTGATCGGGAGCCATCCCCCGGCTGGGAGCCAATACCGGCTTTGTGGACTTCAGTGGAATAGCGTCAGCGGTTCCGTCGACTGCCGCAAGCCCAAGATCGCAGATCGATCACCCACGCGGATGGTGCTGGCTGTGCAGCACCTTGAGGCGCTCGCGCGCCACATGGGTGTAGATGGTGGTGGTGGAGATATCGGCATGGCCCAGCAGCAGCTGCACCACGCGCAGATCAGCGCCATGGTTGAGCAAATGCGTGGCAAAGGCGTGGCGCAGGGTGTGGGGCGAGAGCGGCGCGGTAATGCCGGCGCGCTGCGCATATTTTTTGACGATCATCCAGAACGCAACCCGCGTCATGCCGCTGCCGCGCTGGGTGACAAACAGGTCCGCACTTTGCCGCCCGGCCAGAATGGTGGGCCGGCTTTCGGCCAGGTACTGCTCCAGCCATTGCTGGGCCACCTGGCCAAAGGGCACCAGCCGCTCCTTGCTGCCTTTGCCCACCACGCGCACGATGCCATCGGCCAGGCTGAGCTGCACGCTTTGCAGCTCTACCAGCTCCGACACGCGCAGGCCGCTGGCATACATCAGCTCCAGCATCGCGCGGTCGCGCAGGCCCAGTGGGTTGCCGGCGTCGGGGGCTTCGAGCAGCGCGTCGACCATGGCCGAGGTCATCGTCTTGGGCACGCGCAGCGGCTGGCGCGCTGCCAGCATGCGCAAGGTGGGATCGGCGCTGATCAGCGACTCGCGCAGCGCCCAGTGGAAAAAGCGCCGCAGCACTGTGAGGCGCCGGTTGGCCGTGCTGGCCTTGTCGCCCATGCGGGTGGCAAAAAAGGCCTGCAGCTGGGCCTCATCGCTGCGCTCCAGCGCCTGGCCGGGATGCTCCTCGGCCAGCCACTGGCCGTACAGCGCCAGGTCGCGCCGGTAGGCCGCCAAGGTATTGCGCGCCAAGCCGTCTTCCAGCCACACCGCATCGATAAAACGGTCAATCACCGGGTGCGCCGCTGCAGTGCGTCCCGGCGCGGACGAAGGAGCTGAAGGAGGGACTGACGGGGGTGGTGCAGATCGTGGAGCGCTTGCCATGCCCGGCATCATGGCATGAAAAAAGCCGCCGGCTTGCGCGGGCGGCTTGGGGATGTTGGAAGCGGCGATCAGTCCAGCTTCAGGTCCTGCTTCTTGACCACGTCCTTGTAGACGTCGAACTCGGCCTTGATCTGCTCGGCAAACTGCTCGGGCGTGTTGCCCACCACCAGCGAGCCGGTGTCTTCGATGCGCTTCTTCACCGCAGGGTCGGCCAGCACCTTCTTGGTGGCGGCATTGATGCGGTCCACGACATCCTTGGACACGCCCTTGGGCGCGAGGATGCCGTAGAAAGCCATGCGGTTCACCGGCTCCAGGCCCACTTCCTTGAAGGTCGGCACATTGGGCAGCACCGCCAGGCGCTCAGGCGCGGCCACGACGATGGGCACCAGGCGGTTGTCCTTCACAAAAGGCAGGGTCGAGGGCAGGTTGTCCAGGATCATGTTGACCTGGCCGGCCACCGTGTCGTTCAGTGCCGGGCCCGCACCACGGTAGGCGATGTGGGTCATCTGGATACCGGTCAGGCTCTTGTACAGCTCCATCAGCATGTGCTGGATGCCGCCGGTGCCAGACGACGAGTAGGCGTACTTGTTGGGGTTCTTCTTGAGCTCGGCCTCGAACTCCTTGTAGTCCTTGGCTGGGAACTTCGGGTTCACCGCAATGATGTTGGGCGTGGCCGCCACATTGATGATGGGCGTGAAGTCCTTGATCGGGTCGTAGGAGATCTTGGGGTTGATCGCCGGGTTGGTGGCCACCGTGGAGACGGTCGCAATGCCCAGCGTGTAGCCGTCGGCCGCTGCGCGCACCGTTTCCACCGCACCGATGGTGCCGCCAGCACCACCCTTGTTGTCCACCACCACGGGCTGGCCCAGCTCCTTGCCCAGGGGGTCAGCGATCACGCGCGCAATGATATCGGTGGTGCCGCCAGCTGCAAAAGGAACGATCAGGCGAATGGGCTTGTTAGGGTATTTTGTATCGGCCAGAGCGCCAGTGCTCAAGGTGGCTGCGGCAGCAGCGATCAAGGTCAGGCCCACGAGAGAGCGACGTTGCATGATGAATCTCCTCATTTGAAATGGTGTGGCCGTCGTTCGCGTGCCGGTGGATGACCCGCATGGCGCACGGCCACGTAATGCTTTTTCAGCACAGCGCGTTTATACCGGATTAATACGTCCGCAACCGTGCTGCAACCGCACAAAAAGCGCGTGATTTCCCTAGGATTTCCCTAGAAATGCGCACGCGCTTTGAGGCAGAACAGACGAGGGACGGGGATCAGTCCAGCTGGATGCCCTGCTTGTCCACCACCGCCTTGTAGGCCGCGTATTCGTCCTTCATCTGCTGGGCAAACACCTCAGGCGTGGTGCCCAGGATGTCCGAGCCAGTCTCTGCGATGCGCTTTTGCACGTTCGGGTCTTCCAGCGCCTTTTTGGTGGCCGCGTTGACTTTGTCAACAATCTCCTTGGGCAGGTTCTTGGGGCCGACGATGCCGTAATAGGCACTGCGGTTGACCACGGGAACGCCCACTTCGGTGAACGTGGGGATGGACTCCAGCCCGGCCACGCGCTTGGGGGCGGCCACCACGATGGCGCGCAGGCGCTTGTCGCGAATAAAGGGGTAGGCCGAGGGCAGGTTGTCAAAAATCATGTTGACCTGGCCGGCGACCGTGTCGTTCAGCGCCGGGCCGCCACCCCGGTAGGGGATGTGCACCACGTTCACACCGGTTTCGGACTTGAGCATTTCCATCAACAAATGGGCAATGCTGCCGGTGCCGGGCGTTGCATACGAGTACTTGCCGGGGTTCTTCTTGAGCTCGGCAATGAACTCCTGGTAGTTGTTGGCCGGAAAGCTCGGGTGCACCGCAATCACATTGGGCGTGGCCGCCACATTGATGATGGGCGTGAAATCGCGCTGCACGTTGTAGGGCATCTTGGGGTTGACGGCCGGGTTGGTGGCCGTGGTCGACACCGTCGCGATGCTCAGGGTGTAGCCATCGGGCTGGGCACGCGCGGCTTCCGCGGCGCCCACGGTGCCGCCGCCACCGCTCTTGTTGTCCACCACCACCGGCTGGCCGAGGGCCTTGGACAGCGGCTCCGAGATCACGCGCGCCACGATGTCGGTGGTGCCGCCTGCGGCAAACGGCACGATCAGGCGGATGGGCTTGTTGGGATAGGGATCAGCGGCCAGGGCAGCGCTGCTGCCCAGCGCCAGTGCCATGGCCAGGCACAGTCGGCGGTTCATCATGGTGGAGGTCTCCTCGGGATCTGGGGCGCTGGCTGGGGCCAGCTTGGACATGGCTCCCATGCTAGCGGTGTTGCCTGGCGGTTCTGCCCCAAAGCGCGCCGCAGATGGCCCGTGTTTTCCCGCATCGGGGCGGCGGATAGCGCAATTGGCAACTGCTTTGGCAGGGCTTGCACCCAGCAGCATGCTTACCGCCGCGACAGCGATTGGGCCGCAGCGAACGCCCTTCCGCTATGCTTGCGCCGGTGAACTACGCCCAACTGCTTTTCCCCGATTTCTCGCTGATCCTGATTGGCTACCTGGTCTGCCGCTACACGGCGCTGAACCGGGCCATCTGGCAGCCGGTGGAAAGCCTGGTGTACTACTTCCTCTTTCCCACCTTGCTGTTCTATTCGATCATCAGAAGCCCGATCGACTGGCAGGGCACCTCCAACCTGATGCTGGCCGGTGTGGCCACGGGCCTCGTCGCCATCGCGATGACCTACACCCTGCCGCGCTGGCCCTGGCTGGGTAAAAGGGTGGACAGCCGCGACGCCGCTGCCAGCGCGCAGATCGCGTTTCGCTTCAACTCCTTTATCGGCCTGGCGCTGGCCGACCGGCTGGCCGGCCCCCAAGGCCTGCAGCTGATCTCGGTGCTGATCGGCGTCTGCGTGCCCATGTTCAATATTGCCGCCGTCTACCCGATGGCCAAGGGCTCGCAAAATGGTTTTATGCGCGAGCTGCTGCGCAACCCGCTGATCGTCGCCACGCTCACGGCCCTCATCTGCAACCTGCTGGGGCTGCGCCTGCCCGCCATCGTCGAGCCCACCGTCGCCCGCATCGGCCAGGCCTCCATTGTGCTGGGCCTGATGTCGGCGGGCGCCGGCATGCAGCTGGGGCTGCTGGCGCGCGGCAAGCTGCTCAGCGGCGCGGTGCTGGCCATCCGCCACTTTGTCACGCCGCTGATTGCGCTGTGCATGGCCCACTGGCTGGCGCTGTCGGCCCAGCAGGCCGCCATTTTGCTGATCTTCTCTGCCTTGCCGACCGCATCGACCTGCTATGTGCTGGCCGCGCGCATGGGGTACAACGGCGCCTATGTCGCGGGGCTGGTGACCTTGTCCACCATCTGCGGGGTGGCCAGTCTGCCGTTTGCACTCAGCCTGCTGGGCTGGTGGCCGGTTTAACAACGCGGCCTGCCAAGGCCATCGGTTAAGCTCGGCGGCTATGGAGAAAACCATTGATTCCGCACGCCGCCAAAGCCTCCAGCGCCTGGCGCTCATCCCCTTCCTGGGCCTGGCCGCAGCCGGGCTGGCCGCCTGCAGCAAAAAGGCGCCACTCGCCGCTGCGCTGCCTGCGGGCGCCACGGTGCTCGCATTGGGCGATTCGCTGACCCAGGGCGTGGGCGCCAGCGCCGCGCAGTCCTACCCGCAGTTGCTGGCCGAGCGCACCGGCTGGAACGTCATCAATGCCGGCATCTCCGGCGAAACCAGCAGCCAGATTGCGCAGCGCCTGCCGCAGCTGTTGGAGACCCATCAACCGGCCCTGGTGATTGTTTGCGCCGGCGGCAACGACTGGCTGCGCCGCCAAAGCGCGCAAGCGGCCCAGGCACAGATCGCCAGCATGCTGCAGCAGTGCAAGGCGCGGCACATTGCCGTGTTGCTGGTGGCGGTGCCCGAGTTCAGCATGAGCGCCGCGCTGACCGGCCGCATCCAGGACCACCCGATCTACGAGGCGCTGGCCAAGGACGAGCAGGTTCCCTTGCTCGCCAAGGCCTGGAGCGAGGTGCTGGCCAACGACGCCATGCGCGCCGACCAGGTGCATGCCAATGCGGCGGGCTATGCGCGCTTTACCGAACTGCTGGTCGCGCAGCTCAAGGCCTCGGGCTTTCTCAGCGCCTAAGAACCTGCTCTAAGCGCCGATCGCGGCACCATCAGGCGCTGCGCTGGCCCAGCCCCCAGGCCACATGCTCGCGCACCATGGCGCTGTCGTGGTCCGCGCGGCTGTGCAGCGCCTGCGCATAGCGCGCCTCGCCCGTCTGGCGCCAGGCATTGCCGAGCGCAACGGCAATATTGCGCAGCCAGCGCGCATGGCCGATGCGGCGTATGGGGCTGCCCTCGGTGATGCGCAAGAACGTCGCCTCGTCCCATGCAAACAGATGGGGCAGCTGCTGGTCCATCAGCGCGCCGCGCGCATCAAAATCGGGCAGCACCGCGCGCTGGGCAAACTTGTTCCAGGGGCAGGCGAGCTGGCAGTCATCGCAGCCATAGATGCGGTTGCCCATGGGCGCGCGAAATTCTTCCGGAATGGCGCCATCGAGCTCGATCGTCAGGTAGGAGATGCAGCGCCGCGCATCGACCGATTGCGGCGCCACGATGGCGGCCGTCGGGCAGGCATCGATGCAGGCCGTGCACTGGCCGCAATGCGCCGTGACCGGCGCAGTCGCCGGCAAGGCGATATTGACAAAGATCTCGCCGAGAAAAAACATCGAGCCGGCATCGCGGCTCAGCACCAGCGTGTGCTTGCCCCGCCAGCCCTGGCCGCTGCGGCTGGCCAGCTCGGCCTCCAGCACCGGGGCCGAATCGGTGAACGCGCGGTGCGCCAGGTTGTGTTCGCCAAGCGCTGCATCGATGCGCTCGGCCAGCTTTTGCAGCCGGTTGCGCAGCACCTTGTGGTAGTCGCGCCCCCGGGCATAGACGCTCACCAGGCCCTCGCCGGGCCTGGCATGGCGCTCCCACTCCTGCCGCTGCCAGTCGGCAGCGGTGTTTTGCGGCAGATAATCCATGCGTGCTGTAATCACGCTGAGCGTGCCGGGCACCAGTTCGGTCGGCCGGGCGCGCTTGAGGCCATGGGCCTGCATGTAATGCATCTCGCCATGGAAACCTTTTTCCAGCCACTGCATCAATCCAGTTTCCGCCGTCGACAAATCCACGCCTGCCACGCCGATTTGGGAAAATCCCAGCTCCAGCGCCCAGTCGTTGATCTGTTGAATGAAAGTGGGATCAGCGGCGTCCATGTGCTGCTATTGTAAAAAACCTGAGGGCCCGCGCGGCCCGGGAACGACATTTTGAACGCTACTGCCAGCCCCTCCTACCCCGCGCTCCATCTGGTCTGGAAAGACGAGCGCGATACGGAAGCCTTTGCCGCACGCCTGGCCGCGCAGGCAGCGCTGTCGAATGTTTACCTAACTTTGCATGGCGATCTGGGCGCGGGCAAAACCACCTTGGTGCGCCACCTGCTGCGTGCGCTGGGCGTGCAGGGCCGCATCAAGAGCCCCACCTATGCGGTGGTCGAACCGCATGAGGGCCGCGACTTCCCCATCTGGCACTTTGACTTCTACCGCTTCGACGATCCGCGCGAGTGGGAAGACGCCGGCTTTCGGGATATTTTTGCCAGCCCCGGCCTGAAAGTGGCAGAATGGCCGCAGAAGGCTGCAGCGGTAACTCCTATTGCCGATGTAGCTATCAGTATTGAAGCAATCAACGAATCAGAACGCCAGGTGCATCTGCAGGCCTTCACCCCGGCAGGTGCCTCCATCGTCCAAGGGTTTTCAGCGTGAGCGACACCCCGAAATATCTCCCAGCCTCTGCCCCTTTCACCACCGCTGACGGTGCGCCCGCCAGCCACCACGGCCTCTCGCGCCGCGATCTGCTGCGCGGCGGCAGCCTGGTGCTGCTGCTGGGCAGCAGCCACCTGGCCTTTGGCGCCAGCATCGTTGCAGTTCGCCTCTGGCCCTCCAAGGACTACACCCGCGTCACGATCGAGTCCGACACCCCGCTCAAGACCGAGCAGCGCTTTGTGCCCGAGCCGCCGCGCCTGGCGGTCGATATCGAAGGGATCGACCTCAACCCCGCGCTGCGTGAGCTGGTGGCCAAGGTCCGCTCGGACGACCCCAATATCGCCGGCATCCGCGTGGGCCAGAACTCGCCCAATGTCGTGCGCCTGGTGATCGACCTCAAGCAGGAGGCCAAGCCCCAGGTCTTTACCTTGAAGCCGGTCGCCCCCTACCAGCACCGCCTGGTGCTGGACCTGTACCCCGCCCGGCCCAGCGATCCGCTCGAGAGCCTGATCACCGAGCGCATGATGGAAAACAGCCACAGCGCCGTGGCCGCAGCGCCGGCCCCTGTGCCCCCGCCTGCGGCGGGCAGCAGCCTGCCACCGTCAGTGGCCGCTGCGATTGCCGGCGACCCGCCCGCGCCCGCTGCGCTGGGCACCGTGGTGGCCGCCTCCCCACCCTCGCCAGCAGCCGCCGCCCAGGCTGCCGACCCGCTGGCCGAGCTGATTGCCAAGAGTGGCAACCGCCCGGTGGCACCCCCCGTTGCACCGGTCGCGCCGCCGCCCACCGTCGTGGCTGCAGCACCTCCTCCGCCCCCGCCGCCGCCTCCTCCTCCACCGCCCGCACGCGGCCGCCCGGCATCGCGCACCGACCGCCTCATCATCGTCGCGCTCGACCCCGGCCATGGCGGTGAAGACCCTGGCGCCACCGGCCCCAGCGGTATCCGCGAAAAAGACATCGTGCTCAAGATCGGCCACATGCTGCGCGAGCGCATCAACAACAGCAGCGTGGGCGGCAACCCGATGCGCGCGTTCATGACACGCGATGCCGACTTCTTTGTGCCGCTCAACACCCGGGTCGAAAAGGCCCGCCGTGTGCAGGCCGACCTGTTCATCAGCATCCATGCCGATGCGTTCACCAAGCCATCGGCCAATGGCGCCAGCGTGTTTGCGCTGAGCGAGCGCGGCGCGACCAGCTCGGCCGCGCGCTGGCTGGCCAACAAGGAGAACCAGGCCGACATGGTGGGCGGCCTGAACGTGGCCGGCGTCGGCAGCAGCGATGCCCATGTACAGCGCGCGCTCTTGGACATGAGCACCACCGCCCAGATCAATGACAGCCTCAAGCTCGGCACCCATGTGCTGGGCCAGCTGGGCCAGTTTGCCCGCCTGCACAAGCCCCGCGTGGAGCAGGCAGGGTTTGCCGTGTTGAAGGCGCCCGACATCCCCAGCGTGCTGGTCGAGACCGCCTTCATCAGCAACCCCGAAGAAGAAGCCAAGCTGCGCACCACCGCCTACCAAAACCAGCTCGCTGACGCCATCATGCGCGGCATCCAGGCCTATTTTGCGAAGAACCCGCCGCTGGCGCGCAACCGCACGGTATAAGCGTCAATCCAGCTTTGCAGCCACAAAAAAGGGACCGCCTCGGCGGTCCCTTGCTCATCGTGCAGTCGCTGCTCAGACGGTGCCAGCGGCCTTCTCGTTCCTGCCGGCGCGCCAGGCACCAAAGATGGCCAGCAGACCGGGCACGAGGATCAGGCCCCAGATGATCTTCTCCAAGTTGGCCTTGACCCAGGGCAGGTTGCCAAAGAAGTAACCCGCCGCGCAAATGCCAAACACCCAGATGGCCGCGCCAATCAGGTTGTAGGCAATGAACTTGGCACGGTTCATGTTGGCCACGCCCGCCACAAAGGGCGCAAAGGTGCGCACAAACGGCATGAAGCGCGCCAGGATGATGGTGATGCCGCCATAGCGCTCGTAGAACGCATGGGCCTTGTCAAAGGCCTTGCGGTTGAACCAGCGCGAGTTCTCCCACTTGAACACCTTGGGCCCCAAATGGTGGCCGATCTGGTAATTGCACTGGTCGCCGAGGAAGGCCGCCGCAAACAGCAAGCCGGTAGCCAGCGGAAAACTCATCAGCCCCGCACCGCACATGGCGCCGACGATGAACAGCAGCGAATCGCCGGGCAAGAAGGGCATCACCACGACGCCGGTCTCGACAAAGACGATCAGAAACAGCAGCGCATAGACCCACATGCCATAGGTCGTTACAAAAGCTTCCAGGTACTTGTCGACATGCAAGATGAAGTCGATCAGATGCATGCCCGCATCGATGAACCAGCTGAAAAATTCCAAAACACAACCTCTCTACACAAAAACCGCAGCAGCCCTGAGGCCCTGCGGCAAACCATCTTGATCACCACTTAGGCAGACTAGGGAACTGCAGCCCCAGGGCCCAAAGTGGCGATTGCACACTTTACCCCGAATGCCAGGCGGCTTTGCCTAAAATCCCTGCATGACCGCAGATACCGCACCCGCCTCCCTTGACCCGGCAGACGCCCCCAACGATGCTTTGACGCCTGCAGCCCACAGTGGCAGCAGCGCTGCGCCCACGCGCCGTCCCATCCAGGATCTGCCCGATGAGCTGGTCAGCCAGATCGCGGCCGGCGAGGTGGTCGAGCGCCCCGCCTCCGTCGTGCGCGAGCTGGTCGACAATGCGCTCGATGCAGGTGCCACCAGCATCACCGTGCGCCTGCTCGCCGGTGGTGTGCGGCTGATCACCGTCGAAGACGATGGCTGCGGCATTCCGCGCGAAGAGCTGCCCATTGCGCTGCGCCGCCACGCGACCAGCAAGATCCGCAACCTGCATGACCTCGAATCGGTGGCGACCATGGGGTTCCGGGGGGAGGCGCTGGCTGCCATTGCCTCGGTCTCGGAGATGAGCGTGCTCTCGCGCCCCGCCCAGCAAGAGAGCGCCTACCTGCTCGATGCCCGCAGCGGCGAGCTGCGCCCCGCCGCCCGCAACCCCGGCACGACGATGGAGGTCAAGGAGCTGTTTTTCAGCACGCCTGCGCGGCGCAAGTTTTTGAAGACCGATGCCACCGAGCTGGCCCATTGCGTCGAGGCCGTGCGCCGCCATGCGCTCACCCGCCCGGGCGTAGGCTTTGCGATCTGGCATGAGGGCAAGCTGGTCGAGCAATGGCGCGCCACCCTGCCGCTCCGCAGCGATGCAGACCTGCCCGACGACGCCGCCTGGCAGCAGCTGGAGCAGCGGGCGATGGACAAGCGCCTGGCCGATGTGCTGGGCCCCGATTTTCTCGAGCAATCGATTGTCGTGAACTACCAGGCCGGCCATGTGCAGGTACGCGGCCGCGCGGGTCTGCCCGATGCCGCACGCTCGCGTGCCGACCAGCAGTTCTGCTATGTCAACGGCCGCTTTGTGCGCGACAAGGTGCTCACCCATGCCGCGCGTGCCGCCTATGAGGATGTGCTGCACGGCCACCGCCAGCCGGTCTATGCGCTCTATATCAGCCTCGATCCGATGCGGGTCGATGTGAACGTGCACCCGACCAAGATCGAGGTACGCTTTCGCGATAGCCGCGAGGTGCACCAGGCGGTGCTGCATGGCGTGGAGAACGCACTGGCCGCCCCGCGCGCCCAGCAGCTGCTGGACGCTGCGGCCGCAGTGCCCACACCGGCAACGGCCGGCCAGCCGACCGCCTTGCCAGGCCAAGCCTATGCGCCAGCCCCCCAGGCGCAGACTGCGATGCGCTTTGAGGCCCCGCCCCGCGTCAACGGCCTGCAGGCGCTGCAGCAAACGGCTGCGCTCTGGGGCCAAGGTGGGGGCGCTGCAACGCCGGATGCAACGCTGGCAGGCATGTCCAGCAACACAGCCACCAGCATCGATGCCACGCCCTGGCAGGTGCAGGAAGCCAGCCCGCGCTGGAGCCCGCAACCCGCTGCCGGTGCGATGGCCGCCGGCGCGCCGCTGGTGCCCACCCTGCCCCCGGAATCTGCCGACAACCCCTGGCCGCTGGGCCGGGCCGTGGCGCAGATCCATGGGGTCTATATCCTCGCGGAAAACGCCCAGGGCCTGGTCATTGTCGATATGCATGCAGCCCATGAGCGCATCGTCTACGAGCGCCTCAAAAGCCAGCTCGATGACGGCGATGCCAGCAGCGCCATTGCCAGCCAGCCACTGCTGATTCCTGCGACCTTCTCGGCCACACCCGAAGAAGTGGCCACCGCCGAAGACCACAGCGAGACCCTGGCCCAGCTGGGGCTGGAGGTCGTGCCCTTCTCGCCCAAGACCCTGGCCGTGCGTGCCACGCCCACCACCTTGGCCCAGGGCAACCCCGTGGAGCTGGCGCGCAGCGTGCTGGCCGAGCTGGCGCAGCACGATGCCAGCACCGTCGTGCAGCGCGCCCGCAACGAGATCCTGGGGACGATGGCCTGCCACGGCGCCGTGCGCGCCAACCGGCAACTCACCATCGACGAGATGAACGCGCTGCTGCGCGATATGGAGCACACCGAGCGCTCGGACCAGTGCAACCATGGCCGGCCCACTTGGCGCCAGCTGAGCATGAAGGAGCTGGACGCACTGTTCTTGCGCGGCCGCTAAACCGCGCCCCAGCGCCCAGACCGAAAAAAAGGAAGCCGAGGCTTCCTTTTTCCATGTATGCAGCGGTATGCAGTGTTAGATCAGTGCGCTGCCGATGCCGCCTCCGATCCGCCGCCACCCTGGCCCTTCTTGGGGCCCTTGGCCAGCCAGACCAGCGGGATCAGCAGCAGGAACAGCATCGACGAGGCCCAGAAAATATCATTGGCCGCCAGCATAAAGGCCTGCTGGTTGACCAGCTGGTCGACCCGGGCGAGCGCCTGCTGCAGCGTGAGCCCGCTGGCCTGCAGGCCTTGCACCACTTGCGCGGTGGGGCCGTCGCCCAGGCTGATGTGCTCGACCAGTTGCGCGTGGTGCAAGGTGGCGCGGCGCTCCCAAAGGGTAGTGGCGACCGAGGTACCGACGGCACCGGCAGTGATCCGCACAAAGTTCGACAGGCCCGATGCGCTGGGCATTTTCTCGGGCGGGATATCGCTCAAGGTGATGGTCATCAGCGGAATGAAAAAGCCTGCCATGGCCGCGCCCTGCACGATGGTCGGGATCATGATGGTCGTCAGGTCCACCTGGGTGTTGAAGCGCGAACGCATCCACATCACCAGACCGAAGACAATGAACGAGGCCGTTGCATAGCGCCGGGGATCGACCTTGTGGATGGTCTTGCCCACCACCGGCGAGAGCACCAGCGCCAGCAAGCCCACCGGCGCCAACACCAGGCCCGCATCGGTGGCCGTGTAGCCCATGAACTGCTGCAGCCACAAAGGCAGCAGCACCACATTGCCAAAGAACAGGCCATAGCCCACCGAGATGGCCAGGGTGCCGGCCCAGAAATTGCGGTTCTTGAACAAGCGCAGGTCCACCACCGGGTGCTTGTCGCCCAGCTCCCAGATCAGGAAGTACAAGAGGCCAACGACCGCAATCACCGCACAGGCGACCACCATCGGCGACTGGAACCAGTCGTGCTCCTTGCCGATATCCAGCATGATCTGCATCGCCGAGACCCAGACCACCAGCAGCCCGAGGCCAATCGCATCGATCGGCAAGGCCTTGCGCACCGAATCCCGGTTGCGGAAGATCGCCCAGGTAGCGCCCACGGACAGCATGCCGACCGGCACATTGATGTAGAAGATCCAGGGCCAGGACATGTTGTCGGTGATCCAGCCGCCCAGCAGCGGCCCCATCACCGGCGCGATCAGGGTCGTCATCGACCAGAAGGCCATCGCCGTGCCCGCCATCGCGCGCGGGTAACTGGCCAGCAGCAGCGACTGCGACAGCGGAATCATCGGCCCGGCGACAAAGCCCTGCAAGATACGGAACGCGATCAGGGTCGTCATGTTCGGGGCCAGGCCGCAAAGCCAGGACGAGATCACGAACAAGGTCACGCTGAGCATGAACAAGCGCACCTGGCCAAAGCGCATAGACAGCCAGCCGGTCAGCGGCACCGAGATCGCATTGGCCACGGCAAAGCTGGTGATCACCCAGGTGCCCTGGTTGGCGCTGACGCCCAGGTCACCGGCAATGGCCGGCAGCGACACGTTCGCGATCGAGGTGTCCAGCACATTCATGAACACTGCAGCCGACAGCGCCAGGGTGCCGATGAGGCGCGCCGAGCCTTCGAGCGGCGGGTGGGGTAGCGAGGGATTGGAAGTTGCCATAACGCATCCTTGGGGCCGCCCAGCGGGCAGCCCTGGTCAAAAGAAGGGGCGCTTACAGCTTCTTGCCGGCATTGCTGGCGATCACTTGCGCAATCACCGCATCGGCGCCTTCGTCCTGCACGTCATAGACATTGGTCTGCACCAGCGGCTCCTTGCGTGGCACGTCGGCCAGCAGCTTGCCGTCCTGGTTCTGGATGTCCACATCGACCAGCATCGACAGGCCCACGCGCAGCGGGTGCTCCTGCACCTGCTTGGGATCGAGCGCAATGCGCACCGGCACGCGCTGCACCACCTTGATCCAGTTGCCCGTCGCGTTTTGCGCGGGCAGCAGCGAGAAGGCAGCGCCCGTGCCCACGCCCAGGCCTTCAACCGTGCCGCTGTACTCGACCTTCTTGCCGTAAAGGTCGGCCGTCATCTTGACGGGCTGGCCCAGGCGCAGGTTGCGCAGCTGGTTTTCCTTGAAGTTGGCCTCGACCCAGAGCTGGTTCATCGGCACCACGGTCATCAGCGGCGTGCCGGGGGCCACGCGCTGGCCCACCTGCACCGAGCGCTTGCCCACCACGCCCGAGACGGGCGAGACCAGCTCGTTGCGCTGCATCGCCAGATAGGCCTCACGCACCTTGGCCGCAGCGGTCAGCACATTGGGGTGGTCGTTCACGCTGATGCCTTCGGTCAGCGACTGGTTGCTGGCCAGCTGCTCGCGCGCCGTGTTGACGGCGGCCTGCGACGCATTGACAGCGGCCTGGGCGGCATCGACCTGGCTTTGCGCATGGCTCAGCTCTTCCTTGGATACCGCGCCATTGCCCGTCAGTGCCTGGCGGCGTTTGAGGTCGCTTTGCGCGCGCACCAGGTCGTTCTTGGCCTTGGCCACTTCGGCCTGGCGCTGCGCGATCTGCGCGGTGTAGGAGCCATTGTTCACATACAGGGTGCGCACCTGGCGCACCGCCTGGGCCAGGTTGGCCTTGGCCTGCTCGAAGGCCACCTTGGCATCGGCCGGATCCAGGCGCACCAGGGCCTGGCCTTCCTTCACATAGTCGGTGTCATCGGCCAGGATGGACTGCACGGTGCCGGCGGTCTGCGGCGCGATCTGCACCAGGTTGCCCTGCACATAGGCGTTGTCGGTTTCTTCGAAATGGCTGTTGACCATCCAGTCATAGATGCCATAGGCGGCGCCCAGCACGATGACGAGGCCGGTCAGGCGCAGCAGCCATTTTTTGCGCGGCTGGGCTGCCGGTGCCTCAGGGGCTGCGGGCGCGGCGGAGGGAGAAGCGGAAGTGTTGTTGTTCGACATGGTATTGCGTAGCGAGTTATGTGACGAGAGGCTGGGCCTTCAAAGTCTTGCTTATGTGTGTTGCACGCGAGGTGGGCAGGTCAGCTCTTGGCGCTGTCCATCGGGGCGTTGGTCTGGGTGGGCGTGTTGCTGTCCGGGTTGGCGTTGCTGTCGCTGCGGCCACTGCTCTGGATCTGCTCCTGGTAGCCACCACCCAAAGCCTGGGCCAGCGCGGCATTGCTCGACAGAATGCGGGCCTCGACATCCACCATCTGCTGGCGCTGGGTCAGCACATTGGTCTCGGCCGACAGCACATTCAAATAGGTGCCCAGGCCAGCGGCATAGCGCTGGTTGGCAATATCGAGCGCGCTTTGCGCGGCATCGGCGGCGCGGCGCTGCTCGGGCAGCTGGGCATGGGCCGAGCGAGCACTGGCGACCTGGTCGGCCACATCGTGCACCGCCGTGATCACAGCCTGGTTGTAGGCCTGCACGGCCAGTTCATAGTCGGCCGATTTGCCGCTCAGATTGGCCCGCAGCCGGCCCGAGTCGAAGATCGGCAGGCTCAGCGCCGGGCCCACGCCCCATTCGCGCGCGCTGCCCTTGGCAAAGTTGTTGAAGCCAATGCTCGACAGGCCCAGGAAGGCCGTCAGGTCGATATCGGGGTAGAACTCGGCCTTGGCCTGGCGAATGCCTTGCTCGGCCGCTTCCACGCGCCAGCGCGCGGCCACAATATCGGCCCGGCGCCCCAGCAGGTTGGACGACAGCTGCGACGGAAAACGCGGCAGGCTCAGTTGGGCGATGGGCGATGCCACCAGTTCCTGGGCGCGTGCGGGCTGGCCCATCAACGCGGCCAGCGCGTTTTGTGCCAGCTGCTTTTGCTCACGCACTTGCAGCAGCTGCACCTTGGCCTGGGGCACGCCGCTCTCGCTTTGGCGCACTTCCAAGGTGGTGTCCAGGCCGGCGTCATAGCGGTCGCGCACCAATTGCAGGGTGTGGGCGCGCTGGTCAATGGCGCGCACGGCCACCTCTTCCTGCGCCTGCAGGCGGGACAGCTGCACATAGGCCAGCACCATATTGCTGGTCAGCAGCACGCGGGCGGCGTCCATATCGGCCTGGGCCGCGCGGGCCGAGCCCACAGCGGCATCCAGCGCTGCGCGGTGCTTGCCAAAGAGGTCCAGCGACCAGCTGCCATTGATGCGCGCCTCGGCCGTGCTGTAGTTGTTGCCGGCCAGGGGCGGCGGAATCATGCCGTTGGCCGGCGCATGGTTGCGCGTGGCGCTGGCCTGGCCATTGAGCTGCGGGCCCATTGCAGACTCACTGACCTGCGCCAGCGACCAGGCCTTGCGAATGCGCGCCTGCGCTGATTGCAGATTGGGGCTGTCGGCCAGCGCGGTGTCGATCAGCGCGTTGAGCTGCGCATCGCCCAGCGCCTTCCACCACTGCGCATCGACCGGGGCCACGGTCGCGGCCTGGTCCGCCGCGGAAGGCTCGCTGAGCAAGCCGACAGACTGCGGCGAGCGCAGCTGGGCATGGGTATCGATGCCGCGCATATCGGCGCATCCGGCGATAAACGTGGTGGCCGCCAGCGCAATGGCTGACAGGGCCAGCCGGCGGTCGGCGCCCACAAATGAAAAACTGCTGGTCATAGTGCCCTCTCCTTGCCGGGCTGGTGTGCTGTGTTGTCGGAGTTGTCGGAGTTGTCGGTGGCGTCACCGGCGCAGCCATCGGGGGGCAGGCACATGTCCACCGACAAGGTGTTGGGCATGGCCTCATAGATGCGGCGCAGGTAACCGTGGAACTGGGTCAATTCATCGGGGGACAAGGGGCTGAGCGCGGCGCTGTTAACGCCCTTGACGATGTCGGGCACCTGCATCGCAGCGGCCAGGCCCTCGTCGGTCAACCGCAGGCTGACCACGCGGCGGTCGTCGGTGGAGCGCTCGCGCTCGATGATGCCCTTGTCCACCAGGCGGTCGACCAGGCGCGTCATCGCGCCCGGGGTCTGCAGGGTGCGGCGTGCCAGGTCGGCCGAGGTATGGGCCTTGCCGCTGGCCAGGTGCAGCACCGGAATCCACTGCGCCTGCGTCAGGCCCAGCGGCTCCATGCGGCGGTCCACCTCCGCACGCACCACGGTGGAGATGATGCGCATCAACCAGCAGGGGAAATCCACCGGCCGGATGGCTTCAATCTCGGGAAAGCCGCCCGCCAGCGCTTCTTGCTCCTCGCCAGCAGACGCGGGATTTTCCTGGTGCGAATCGGTCATGCCGCAGGCCCTTTCTGAAATGGTTTACAAGGCAATGATTATCCAATCATTCATTGCCTAGGCAATTGTTGAAAAGGCAAAGACCACAATCGGCACACAGATTTTTGGCACTGCAGTAGCCGGGGTGACAACCAGCCATCCCCCCCGCACAGCCCCATTTCAGGGCATGGCAGCCGGCCCGCAAAGCCGCTCGCGCCCTCAGAAAAGCACCAAAGCAGTGCAACCCACTGACTTATCAGGGTCATCGCATGTGGGTTTTATGCATTAACGCATGCACATTCGGCATAATGTCGGTTTTCGGCGCGATGGCGCACCATCGCTGTGCACACCTCGGCCCTCGCACAAAATCAGTGCAAGCCGGCTTTAGACCTTGAAAGTTTGTCCATGCAACACCAATCCCTGGCCCAGTTTCTCGCTTACGTCGAACAGCGCAACCCCGGCCAGCCCGAGTTCTTGCAGGCCGTGACCGAAGTCATGGAAAGCCTGTGGCCCTTCATCGAGAAAAACCCCCGCTACGCCCAACACAGCCTGCTCGAACGCCTGGTGGAGCCCGAGCGCGTGGTGAGCTTTCGCGTCAGCTGGGTGGACGACAAGGGTGTGGTGCAGGTCAACCGTGGCTACCGCATCCAGCACAGCATGGCCATCGGCCCCTACAAGGGCGGCCTGCGCTTCCACCCCTCGGTCAACCTGTCGGTGCTCAAGTTCCTGGCGTTTGAGCAGACCTTCAAGAACGCGCTGACCACGCTGCCCATGGGCGGCGGCAAGGGCGGCTCGGACTTCGACCCCAAGGGCAAGAGCGATGCCGAAGTGATGCGCTTTTGCCAGGCCTTCATCAGCGAACTGTTCCGCCATGTGGGCTCGGACACCGACGTGCCCGCCGGCGATATCGGCGTGGGCGGCCGGGAAGTGGCCTTCATGGCCGGCATGTACAAGAAGCTGGCCAACCGCGCCGACTGCGTGTTCACCGGCAAGGGTCTGGCCTTTGGCGGCTCGCTGATCCGCCCCGAAGCCACCGGCTTTGGCACCGTCTACTTTGCGCAGGAAATGCTCAAGACCCGTGGCAAGAGCTTCGAAGGCCTGACGGTTTCGGTCTCGGGCTCGGGCAATGTGGCGCAGTTCGCCATCGACAAGGCCATGGCGCTGGGCGCCAAGGTGGTGTCGGCCTCCGACTCCTCGGGCACCATCTACGACGCGGCCGGTTTTGACGGCGACAAGCTGGTCAAGCTGATGGACATCAAGAACAAGCAGTACGGCCGCGTGAGCGACTACGCCAAGCAAGTGCCGGGCGTGGAGTACTACGAAGGCAAGACCCCCTGGTTCATCAAGGCCGACGTGGCCCTGCCCTGCGCCACCCAGAACGAGCTGGAACTGGCCGATGCCCAGACCCTGATCAGGAACGGCGTGCTCTGCGTGGCCGAAGGCGCCAACATGCCCTGCACCATCGAAGCGGCCAAGGCCTTTGAGAAGGCCGGCGTGCTCTACGCGCCGGGCAAGGCATCGAACGCCGGCGGCGTCGCCACCTCCGGCCTGGAGATGAGCCAGAACGCGCTGCGCCTGAGCTGGCCTGCTGCCGAAGTCGACCAGCGCCTCTTTGAAATCATGGAAGGCATCCACTCGGCTTGCGTCAAGTACGGCCAGCGCGAAGACGGCTCGATGAGCTACATCGACGGCGCCAATATCGCCGGCTTTGTGAAGGTGGCCGACGCCATGCTGGCCCAAGGCGTGTTGTAAAAACGCCCGGGCGTAGCGCCCGGTCAGCACCCACTGCACAATGCCCCCAGCGTTCAGCGCGCTGGGGGCTTTTTGCTGCGCGCCAGAACATTACAACGACAACCACTACGACAAGGTATGAGGGGCGGGCCATGGAGCAAGCGGACTTTATCCATCTGGTGCGCGAGAGCGAGATCGAAAGCGCCAAAGACAGCGCCGCCTACCGGCGCAGCGTCATCCGGTTTGCGCTGCTGGGCTACCTCTGGGTGGTGGGCTGCCTGGTCCTGAGTCTGGCCATCCTCGCATTTGTCGTGACCCAGGCTGTGCGCGGCCAGTTTCGCGGCGGCTATGTGCTGGCGCTGGTGTTTGCGCTGGGCCTGCTGTGGACCAGTTTCAAGGCGCTGTGGACGGGCCCGGCCGACGAGCCCGAGGGCATTGCGATTACCGAGGCCGACGCTCCGGATCTGTTCAAGACGCTCGATCGCATCCGCCGCAAGGTCAAGGGCCCGGCCATCGATGCCGTCTACCTGCAAGATGATTGCAACGCCGCCATCTGGCAGCGGCCCCGCTTTGGCATGCTGGGCGGCTCGGTCAACTACCTGATGATTGGCCTGCCGCTGCTGATGGCGCTCGACAAGGCCAGGGTGATGGCCGTGCTGGCCCATGAATACGGCCATCTGCGCGAGAACCACAACCGCCTCAGCGCCTGGGTGTACCGCTCGCGCCGCGCCTGGCTCAAGCTCTACTACAGCATGCGCGAAGATGACGGACCGATGGCCGCAGCCACCCGCTCGTTCCTGAACTGGTACTTTCCGCGCTTTGCTGCCAAGACCTTTGCGATGGCCCGGCAGGACGAGTACGAGGCCGACCGCATCGCTGCGAAGCTGCTGGGGGCCGACGTGGCGGCTGCCACACTGACCGAGCTGGAGGTCAAGGCCGCCTGGCTGAGCGATGCCTTCTGGGGCCAGCACTGGCGCAGCGCAGCCCAGCACCCGCTGCCCCAGGGGCCGTTCAGTGCCATGCAAGACATGCTGCGCCTCAAGCCCGAGCCGGCATTTGCGCAACAGGCCCTGCGCCAGGCGCTCGCGCGGATCAGCGATGTGGACGACACCCACCCGGCCTTGCGCGACCGGGTGGAGGCCATCAGTGGCGAGCGCCCTGGCCTGCCCAGCTGGTCCACCAAAGGTGCCGTCAGCCTGCTGGGCCCCAAGGCTGCGGAATGGATGCAGCAGTTCGACGCCCGCTGGTGCAAGGACAACGCCAGCACTTGGAAGCAGCACCATGCACGCATGGCGCGCTGGCAGCAGCATGCCCAGCAGCTGCGTGCCAATGCGGCCCACTCCAGCAATGCAGAGCTGATCGAGCGCGCGCGCATTGAGCGCAAGATCGACCGCCAGGCCCCCGTGCGCCAGCTCTACGAGCAGGTGCTGGCCCGTGATGCGCAGCACCCCGGCGCGCTGGCCGGACTGTCCGCCTGCCTGCCCACCAGCGATACCGCCTTGCAGCAAAAATGCCTGGAGGCGCTGTGGCAGACCGCCCCGAGCTACCGTCCCTATGCCACGCGGGCAATGGTGGGCTTGCTGGAAGCCCAGGCCAAGCAAAGCAGCTACGACGCTGGCGCCATGCGCCTCTGGCGTGACCGCGCCCGCGAGGCCGAGCTGCAGCAGCAAAGCTTTTTCGACAGCTTGCAGCAAGCCCCTGTGTTCCAGGGCACGCGCGTGAACGACCTGAGCGCGTTCGAGCTGGCCGATCTGCGCGGCGAGCTGGCGTTGTTCAAGCCCATCAGCCAGGCCTGGCTGCTGAGCAAGCCAGACTCGCGCATGCCCGAGCTGCGCATCCATCTGCTGCTGGTGCAGGCACCTCGGCTGAATGAAGAACAACGCAGCGAGCTGCGCCGCGCGCTGTATGCCGATATCGACCTGCCCGGCATGCTGCTGGTGGTCTGCGTGGGCCCGGACGAGCCGGCCAGTGAAGAAGAGGCACGGCGTCACGCGCGCCAGCCCATTTACCTCGCCACCCTGTAAAACTTGCTTCAGGCCTGTATCGAAAACTCCCGCCAAGCCTGTTGGCATCGCTTTGGCCCTACACTGGCGGGCAGTCATCACTCCTGTATTGATAGCTGTCTGCGCCAGCCCCCATGCCTGCATGGGGCCCTGCGTGGCCAGCTCACCGCTTCTTCACCGTGCCATCCGCCGCAAGCTCTCCCCTCTGCCTGGGCCTGGCAGGCCCCACCGCCTCCGGCAAGACCGGCGCTGCCATTGCGCTGGCGCAGCAACTGGGCGCGGCGCGGCCCGTCGAGATCATCAGTGTGGACTCGGCCCTCATCTACCGGGGCATGGACATTGGCTCGGCCAAACCCAGCGTGCAGGAGCAGGCCGGTATTGTCCACCACCTGCTCGATATCCGCGACCCGCTGGACGCCTACAGCGCGGCCGAGTTTGTGCGCGATGCGCTGGCGCTGGTCGCGCAAATCCATGCGCGGGGCGGCATCAGCTTGCTGGTGGGCGGCACCATGCTGTACTTCAAGGCGCTGATGGATGGCATGGACGATATGCCTGCAGCCGACCCGGCGGTGCGCGCCCAGCTCGATGCCGAGGCCGCCCTCCATGGCTGGCCCCATATGCATGGGCTGCTGGCCCAGGTTGACCCGGTGACCGCGCAGCGTCTGGCGCCGGGCGACAGCCAGCGGGTGCAGCGCGCACTGGAGGTCTGGCGCATCAGCGGCCAGCCGCTGTCGCACTTCCATGCGCAGCAAAAGCGGCCGTCGCCACTGCTGCAGCTGGCGCCCAGTTTTCAGCTTTTCAGCCTGGAGCCCAGCGACCGCGCCTGGCTGCATGCGCGCATTGCGCTGCGCTACGACCAGATGCTGGCCCAGGGATTCTTGGCCGAAGTGCAGCAGCTGCGCGCGCGCGGCGATTTGCAGCTGAACCTGCCATCGATGCGCTGCGTGGGCTACCGCCAGATGTGGGAGATGCTCGACCGCTGCGCCCAGCAAGGCATTGCCGTGCAGACCGAAAGCGACGTGCCGCCCGCATTGTGGGCCGAGATGCGCGAGCAAGGCATTGCCGCCACGCGCCAGCTGGCCAAGCGCCAGATCACCTGGCTGCGCAGCATGCCCGCCCGCCAGGCGATTGCCTGCGATGCGCCGGGTGCGCTGGACCAATGGCTGCGCGCTGCCAGCGCCCGGCTCGCTGCTGCTGGCACCTAAACGCTGGTCCCCACCATGCCCACCCAACCGCAAGAGACCCGGCCGCCTGCGGGCAGCCGCATCGCCGAGCGCCTGGCCGGCGCGCATTTTCAGGATGCCTGGTGCATCCACACCACGCAGACCGGCGAGCCGGCGCTGGCCTATTTTCTGGCCGCCGTCGCGCGCACGCCGCGCTGGATTGAGTGGTGCATGCAGGCCCGCAACCGGGTGGGCCAACTGGTGGGGCTCAAGAACCTGGGCACCCTCTCCCAGATCGACCCGCAGCGGCCTGCCAGCGCCTACCAGCCGGGCGAGCGCGTGGGCGTTTTTACGGTGCTGGAGAACAGCGCAGCGGAGGCGCTGATCGGCGACAGCGACAAGCATTTGAACGTGGTGCTCAGCGTCCACCGCGCGCCTGTCGCCGGCCGCCAGGACCAGGTCGCCATCACCATCACGACGGTGGTGCATGTCCGCAACCTGCTCGGCCATCTGTACATGCTGCCGGTGGCGCCCATGCACCGGCGCATTGCACCTGCGGTGCTGGCCGCCTTGGGCCAGGCACAACCTGCCGCAGCCTAAGCGTTCGCAGCGGAGCGCGCAGGATCCGCACGCATCCAGTCGTGCGTGGCCCACCAGAACAGCAGCGCGGCGCCACTGACCACCGCACCCAGTGCGCACACACCCAGCCAACCCGCATAGGCATAGACGCTGGTGGCGCTGATGGCGCCCAGGCCGCTGCCTACTGCATAGAACAGCATGTAGACGGCCACCACCCTGCTATGCGCATCGCTGCTGCGCGCAAAGATCAGGCCCTGGTTGCTGACATGCAAGGCCTGGCCACCCAGGTCCAGCAGCACAATGCCCAGTACCAGGGCCGCTATCGCCCAGCGCGGATCGGGCAGCCCGCCCAAACCGGCCAAGGGCAGCCAGGCCAGCAGCAGCGCCAGCAAGGCCCACAGCGATGCGCGCTGTGCCTGGCCCCTGTCCACCCAGCGCCCCGCCAGCGTCGCCGCCAAGGCCCCGGCGGCACCCACGAGGCCAAACAGGCCAATGGCGCTGTGCGAAAAACCAAAGGGTGCCGCACGCAGCGGCAGCACCAGGCTGCTCCAGAAAATGCTGAACGCGGCAAACATCAATAGCGCCAGCACGCCACGCACCTGCAGGACCCGGTCGCGCCGCAGCAGGCGGCCCATCGATGCCACCAGCTGGCCATAGCCCAGGCTGGATGGCCGATGCGCCAGCACCGGCAGCCAGCACCACAGCGGCAAGGCCATCGCCAGCATCAACGCCGCCGACGCCATATAGACGCTGCGCCAGCCCCAGGCATCGCCCACGGCCCCGGCCAGTACCCGCGCCAGCAGCAGGCCGATAAAGACCCCGCTTTGCGCCCCCCCTACCACCCGGCCCTGGGCATCGGGCGGCGCCGCACTGGCGGCATAGGCGATCAGGCCCTGGGTCATCGCCGTGCCCAGCAAGCCCACCGCCAGCATCGCCGCCATCAACAGCGGCGCAGAAGGCGCAAAGGCTACGGCCAGCAACGCCAGCACCAGGGCCAGCAATTGCCAGGCCATCAAGGGCCGCCGGTTGACCCGGTCGCCCAAGGGCACCAGCAGCAGCAAGGCAAGCGCTGATCCCAGTTGCGTGGCGGTGATCACGCCGCCGACGGCGGCCAGCGGTATGCCCAGGTCCAGCGCCACCGCATCGAGCAGCGGCTGGGCGTAGTAGACATTGGCCACGCTGGCGCCAGCGGCCACGGCAAACAGCCCCACCAAGCCTGCTGGCACGGCAGGACGCTGGACCTGCCGGCCCGGAATATCGACACAGGAAGAGGATGTCATCGAGTCATCACCAATCTAGTTTTAATTTAAAACCAGATGAATTCTAGGCATTCCAGTTTTAAAATGCAACTCGATTGGAAAAACTTGGAGAACACCGCATGACCCAGCACCAGCCCTGCCCCGTTGCGCGCGCCTTGGATGCCATTGGCGACCGCTGGTCGCTCTTGATCGTGCGGGATGCCTTTGACGGCGTGCAGCGCTTTGGCGATTTGCAGCGCAACCTGGGCATGGCGCGCAATATCCTGAGCGACCGCTTGCGCAAGTTGGTGGACGCGGGCGTGCTGCAGACGCAGCCCGCATCCGACGGCAGTGCCTACCAGGAATATGCGCTGACGGCCAAGGGCCTGGGCCTGTTCCCGGTGGTGGTGGCGCTCAGGCAATGGGGCGAGGACCAGCTGTTCGCGCCGGGCGAGGCGCATTCGAGTTTGGTGGAAAAAGCCAGCGGCAAACCCGTGGCGCGCATGCAGCCGCAAACCGCCGATGGCCAGGTGCTGGCGCCCAGT
The DNA here is from genome assembly GCF_037479555.1 of Comamonas sp. MYb396. NCBI lineage: Bacteria > Pseudomonadati > Pseudomonadota > Betaproteobacteria > Burkholderiales > Comamonadaceae > Comamonas > Comamonas sp. MYb396. The sequence continues at coordinate 110,326 of NZ_JBBGYU010000002.1, forward strand.
GCCGCGATGGTGCGCAAGCTGGGCTAACCGGGCCAACGACCGGCGACAGCTTACTTGCCGACCAGGTCGCTCAGCTTCTGGGCTTCGAACTCGGCTTCACGCTGCGCATCGCAAGGCACGCAATCGCCCAGCTTGCTTTGCACCGACAGCTTCTCGATCGCAGCCCAGAGCATGGTGATCTGCTGCTCATGGCCGGCCGCGCTGTCGATGATGCCGCGCATGGCCTTGGACAGCGGGTCGTCTTCCTGCGTCACGCCGTAGGCGGCAAACTTCTGCTCGGGCTGGGCCTCGGTCACATCGGCACTGGCGCCTTGGCGCGAGGCAATGATGCGGGCGGGGATGCCCACCGCCGTGGCACCGGCTGGCACCGGCTTGATGACCACGGCATTGCTACCGATCTTGGCACCATCGCCCACCTCAAAGCCGCCCAGCACCTTGGCACCCGCAGCCACCACCACGTTCTTGCCCAAGGTGGGATGGCGCTTGGCGCCCTTGTAGAGCGTGGTGCCGCCCAGGGTGACGCCGTGGTAGATGGTGCAGCCGTCCCCGACGACCGCAGTCTCGCCGATCACGACACCCATGCCATGGTCGATAAAGACATTGCGGCCAATCTGCGCGCCGGGGTGGATCTCGATGCCGGTCAGCCAGCGGGCCATGTGCGAGATGAAACGGCCCGTCCATTTGAATCCATGGCTCCAGCACCAGTGCGCAGGACGCTGCATCCAGATCGCATGCAGACCGGGATAACAGGTGATGACCTCCCAACGGCTGCGGGCGGCAGGATCGCGGTCGAGGATGCACTGAATATCGGAGCGCAGGCGGTCAAGCATGGAAACAATGGTTATATAAGTATTCGAGGGCCCGCCAGTCTAGCGTTTTGTGGCCTCGGCCGTGCGCAGCATGGCCTTGGCAACACCTCTGAGGATATGGATTTCCTCCTGGGTCAGTTGCGCGCGGTTGAACATCTGGTTGAGCCGGGGCATCAGCTTCTTGGGCGCATCCAGGTCCAGAAAACCGATCTCGGCCAGCGCCTGCTGCCAGTGCGCCAGCATGCCCGCCACCTGCTGCGCATCGGCCCGCTCGCCCCGCGCCGCCACATCGCTCACGCCATAGCCGCCCAGTGCCTGGCGCCAGTCATAGGCCACCACCTGCACGGCCGACGCCAGGTTGAGCGAGCCAAAATCCGGATTGGTCGGAATCGACAGCGCCACATGGCAGAGGTACACATCCTCATTGGCCATGCCATAGCGCTCGCAGCCAAACAAAAAGGCCACGCCGCTCTCGCCGCTGGGGTTGGCGGCTACGGCGTCGCTGGCTGCGGGGCTGCTGTCTTCATCCAGTGGAACCGGCCCCGGCTGGGCCGCCAGCGCGCCCTGCAGCAGCAGCGCAAAATGCTCGCGCGGCGTGCGCGCCGGGGGGCCAAAGTCACGCGGGGTCATTGCCGTGGCGCAGAGGTGGCTCATGCCATCGAGCGCTTCCTCCACGGTGGCCACAATGCGGCAGTTGGCCAGCACATCCAGTGCGCCGCTGGCGCGCTGGATGGTTTCTTCCTTGCGCAGCACATTGCTCCAGCGCGGGCGCACCAGCACCAGGTCATCGAAACCCATGGTCTTGATGGCGCGGGCGGCGGCGCCCACATTGCCGGCGTGGCTGGTTTCGATCAGAACAAAACGGGTTTTCATAGACAGGTCGAGCAAAAATGGACATGCACCAGCGAAAAAAATCGACCGCAGGTACAATCTAGCCCCTATTGTCGCTGCCGCATCGCCGGCCGCGATCTACAAGCCGCTCTTGCCCCAGCGTTTCGCAGCGTTTTTGCTGCCCCACTTACGCCCACACAATTTATGTCGTCCTCCTCCCTGCACCCCATGCTCAACATGGCCATCAAGGCCGCTCGCGCTGCTGGCGCCATCATCAACCGTGCCGCGCTTGACGTGGAATCGGTGCGGGTATCGACCAAACAGGTGAACGACTTTGTGACCGAAGTGGACCAGGCCTCCGAGCAAGCGATCATCGAGACCTTGCTGACCGCCTACCCTGACCACGGCATCCTCGCCGAAGAATCGGGCAACGAATACGGCAACCCCCGCTCCAACCACATCTGGATCATCGATCCGCTGGACGGCACCACCAACTTCATCCACGGCTTCCCCGTGTACTGCGTCAGCATCGCGCTGGCCGTGAACGGCCGCGTCGAGCAAGCGGTGGTGTACGACCCCACCCGCAACGACCTGTTCACCGCCACCCGTGGCCGTGGCGCCTTCCTCAATGAGCGCCGCATCCGCGTGTCCAAGCGCACCCAGCTGCGCGATACCCTGATCACCACCGGCTTCCCCTTCCGTCCGGGCGACAACTTCAAGCAGTACATGGCCATGCTGGGCGATGTGATGCAGCGCACCAGCGGCGTGCGCCGCCCCGGCGCAGCGGCACTGGACCTGGCCTATGTGGCCGCCGGCTTCAGCGATGGTTTCTTTGAAACGGGCCTGAGCATCTGGGATGTGGCAGCGGGCTCGCTGCTGGTGACCGAGGCCGGTGGCCTGGTCGGCAACTTCACCGGCGAAGCCGACTTTCTGGAGCAGCGCGAAGTGCTGGCCGGCACGCCCCGCATCTACGGCCAGCTGGTGCCTATCCTGGCCAAGTACAGCAAGTTTGCCAGCGCGGGCGACAAGGCTGCCGTGCGCCAGGCGCTGAACGACGACGGCGCCGAGCCCGCTGCAGACACCCCGGCCGAGCCCGACGCCGAGCAAGCCGAGTAAATCTCCGCGCTCCACTACGACAAAGCCCACAGGCCATGCCTGTGGGCTTTGTCTTTGGCCGATCAGAAAACCGACGGTCTATCAGTTGCCAAACACGATCTGCGCAACCACACCAGACGCAATGGCCACCAGCAGGTAGTCACCGCCATTCTGGATCCAGTGGTAGCCGCGCGGGGGCGAGCTCAGGCGGTGGCCGCGCCAGTCATTGACCACATAGCCATGCGCCCGGTACTGGGGCGGCACGCGCGAGCCCTTGACCCAGCGGTGGTCCGGCCCCGCACCCCGGTGGTTGCGCGCATCGGGCCGGTGCGCATCATGGCGGCGATCGGGCTGCGCACGGCCCCGGTCATCATGGCGCTGCACATCCTGCGGCGGGCGCGGTTGCGCTTGCACGCCGACGGCGCCAGCCCCCATCGTAGCCACCAGTGCAGCGGCGGCGATACGGCGCATCCATGTTGTCGTTGCGTTTGTCATTGAGGACCTCCTATCCTTGTAGAGCACAAGGCAGAACCGCCTTGCTTGCAGCCCATGATGGCGCAAGCCTGAGGGCGAGGCGGTAGGAAACGGCCAGCTTTACCGAGATTTTCAAGGCGCTGCGATGGGCTTTACATTCGCATCGGGGTGTTAAATCTCTTCAAAAATAGCGGCGCTTGCCGCTGCGGTGCCCGCCCGCGCCGAAAACCCCTTGCAGGGCGGATCTGCCAGATATTTCCTTGCGCTGCATGCGAGTGGCCGCCAACTTTATGGGCCAATTGCGTTAATATGCACACCCCGCCCAGGCCGATGGCCCCCCAGCCAGCCTTGTATGATGCGCATAGCGGCCAGACGCACACAGGCGCAGCCACCCTGCCCCCTGGTGCCCCGCCGGTTGTGCCCGCCTTTATGGGCCCGGAGCCAACCCCATCACCCATGCCATGCCAAGTTGGATGCATACCAACCCATACCAATAGATGAGTTCAAACCCAATGGAAAATCCAACGCTGACAAAAGCCGATTTTTCATCGCATACCCCAATGATGCAGCGGGGTGTTGCTATAGCTAATCAGGCGATGCGACATTAAATACTACGCCTTTTGCTACGCCTCCACATTCTTGCCTGCGTCTCCTGATAACTGTATAAATACACAGTACATCTAGGAGATCAGCATGAAGCTTGAAAAGCACTACTTTTGGAAAATTCAGGACTTGGGGAAGTGGAAGACCACCCGCTTCCGCTGCACTGAGGACCACATCAAAGACGATCACCCGGAAGCGATCTGCATAGAAAGCTCGCTCATTGACAGATGGGTGCCGGAGACAGACGAGGAGATGTGGGAGCAGTACCGGAAGACTTCGACCGGCGTACTGATGAACCCTGGCCAGTACTTGCCGCCTAAGGCTGCGAACCCGTCTGCCGACTTCATGGACTCGCTGAGCAAAGATGTGCCGTTTTGAAGGCGGGGCCCTGCAATACCCCCCACCCTTTGCATGACAGCACCGCCCGGAAACGAAAAAAGAGCCTCCCCAGTGCCGTAGTGGCGCCGGGGAGGCTCTTTGCTTTTGGGGCTGGAATAATTTTTGGAATATTTTGTAGTAGCTTTTGTCGTGAATCGGTCAAGATGCCAACCCTGCAAAAACCGAGATTTGTCAACCAACCAACCCTGCAAATTCCGCGTTTTGTCAACCTACCTGCTGCAGGCCTGGTCGCTGTCGTGACCGCTCAGCCGGCGCTCGATGTTCACCTGGTCGCACAGCGCGGCTACTTCGGCGTCTCGCCGCCTAAGGTCACCTCCGAGGCTTGCGACCACGCCGAGGCCTTCTGCAAGCTGTCGGTCGAGGACTGCGGCTTTATCTGCAAGATCGTCGCGGGCAGCGGCGTCGGCTTGGGCTTGCGCGCGATAAGTGGCGGCTCGGCTGTCGGTGTCGCGGTGCAGCCGCTCAGCACGGGCAAGCTCACGACGCTGCACATCAGCAATGCCGGTATAGAAAGCCGCCAGGCGGTCGGCGTTGTAAATCGTGTCTTGGGCATGCTTACCCTCCAATTTGGCTGTGTTGGTCTCGTCGGTGCGGGCGGCTTCTGCCCTGGTGGCTTTGCCCTGGGACTGCTCGGCGCGCAGCTCGGCGATGGTCTTGCTGGCCTGCCAGCCTTTGACCACCCAGCCGGCGGAGAAGGCCAGCGCGGAGATGATGGCTGCCAGAGCAGCTTTGATCTGCCAGGTCATGATTGCTCCCCAAGGCACTTGGCCTGGCGCTCAAGCTGCCGGGTCCACACACCCTTGCAGCCCTTGGGACCCCAGTTCTGAGGCAGGGAGCAGTCGCGCCCCGCTTGCTTGCGCCAGGCCGGCAGCGCGTTGCAGGCCTGCAGGTACTCACCGTTCAGCAGGTTGCGTCGCATCGAGCTCGAGCGCCAGTTGGTGATGCCAAACTGGTAGGTGAAGTCCATGTACAGGTCATACTCGCCCTGGGTGAGCTTCACCCCGGGCAGGCTGGCCCGGAACATGGCTTCGTCCTTGCTCTTGTGGTCGCGCACGATCTGCAGGGCCCTTTCCTTGCTGATGGGCGGGTCTGCCAGAGTCACGCGGGTGCCGTCTTCGTAGACCGTGGAGCCGTAGCCGATGGTTGGCACATCGCCCTGCGTTGGGATGTAGGGCGCAGAGCGGAAGCCCTCCGCGCCGAACAAGCTCAGGATCGCCGCAGCTGAAACAGTAAGGGCCGCCACTGCGACCCGTTGCTTGTTGCTCATGACAGGTCCGCCCTCTGCGTTTCGGTCATCTGGCGGTACTCGTCCAGCGTGATGATGCGCGGGCCCAGCCGTGGCTTGATCCAGCCCCAGCGCTCGAACGCCGGCCGCCACAGCTTCTTCCAGAACCATTCACAGATGAGCAGCACCGTGTATAGCGCCGCCACGATAGAGGCGATGGTGCCCCACGGGATGGAGTTCACCCAGTACCATGTCTCAAAGCTGGAATTGACCGTGGCCGCCTGGGCGATCTTGTCTGCCACGTCGGCTTGCGCGGCCGTGGCCAACGTCACCGCACTGGTTGCCTTTGCGATCGGCATGCTGATATCTGTGCTCTGCATCGAGAGACTCCCTCAGAAATAAGAAAACCCGCCGAAGCGGGTCGTGTTGTGTGTTGTGCCGAGGGTTACAGCGCCTGGGCGTAGCCGAACAGCTCGAATAGATCAGCTTCGGTCAGATTGAGGCCTGCTGCCAGAGCGAGCACCGTGGGGCTGTCGGACTCGATAGCCGCTGACCCCTGCCAGTCCACCAGGGCCCGGTAGCGGTCCACCTCATCGGGGATCAGGTTTATCTGCGCCTCAATGTCCTCGTTCTTGATGCCCTTCATGTCGAACAGCGCAAGCAGGGCCTGGCGCTTGGTCACGGTCACCCGCGCAGCGTCCCGGGCGGCCTGCTCGGCTGCAAGGCGCTCCGCCTCCAGCTGGGCCAGCTCGCCGTCGTCCAACGGCACTACCTGCCACTGCTGCAGGTAGCCGTCCTCTGTTTCCAGAGGCTCCACTGGCACCGCCCTATGGGTGGCTGGATCAAACTCTGGCGGATCAGCCGGTGTGATGAGCACATAGCGTTCCGGCGCCTCAAACGGCACGGGGAACGACATGTTGTGCGCGTGCCGGCCGATGATTTCCGCAGGGCTCAGCCCGAACTCTCGGGTTTCTTTGTCGAAGTACATGCCGCTCCTTTAGATTGCGTTGCCCAGGCGCGTGCCCGTGGCAATCCAGTTGATAAAAGCCTGGCCGTCTACATAGTTGCCTGCGGCTTGCCCCGAGCCAGGTGGATAGACCTGCAGCAGGTTGTAGTTACCCGATGCGCTTCCGCCTTGGCCTGCAGTGCCTGGCTGACCAATTGCCCCCCCGGCTCCCCCATTACCGCCGTATGAAGTGCCCAGACCACCCACGGATGGCCCCCCCAAAGTTTCAGAGCTTCCGAGGCCGCCGTTTTGCGCGGCAATCAGCGCCAATGTTCCTGATGTATTGAATCCAGCACCCGTCCCGCCCGCACCTGGCGCACCCATTGCCTGATAGCTTGCTGAGTTTGGGTTTTGAATCCGAAACGCTCCGCCCTCACCACCAGTACCGCCAGCTCCAAAGATCGTGCCACCAGCGTTATCGATGTTGATCGTGGTTCGGGTGTAGATCCCAAAGGTGCCACCCACCATGGCGCCAATCCGGCCTCGGTTGAGAATAGTCAGCAAGCCGCTCGGGATGGTGCTGGGGATACTGAGCGCCGCCACATCTACACCAGCATTAATGGTGCAGTAAAGCGGCTCATAGCCAACCCAACCCGCAGAAATAGCAAGAGCCCGAATGTCCGGGCTCCTGACGTTGGCCGCAATGGTGATGTACACCGGGCCTTTGATGAGTAATGGTCGGTACGCCATATCAATAGTTCGGCAGGTAAGAGCCCAGCCACTGCTCTGCCCCGGTTGACTGCGGGCGGCGGAACTGGAACATATGGATCTTGCCCGTCTGCAGGTTTTGCGGAGCTATCCCACCAACCCACCGCACTGACGCCGGCCAGGACAGCGTGCCAGCGGTCAGATTTACCTCCAGCTCAAACAGCATGCAGTCAGCAGGCCGATTGGTAAAGGTGAACGCCGTGGCCCCAGTGATGGTCGCGTGGAAGTAGCTGCGCTTTGAGAGGTCACACACCCCTCCCGTGATTGCCAGGGAGAGCGGCGCCTGTGCTTGTTGTGCTGCATTTGCCATACGTGTTTCCTTAGAACCAACGGCCTATTGCCATAAGGTAAATGCCAGTACTAGCAAACGCCGCAGTTCTGCTCGCATTGGTGATGTTCTGAATCTGCACGCTCGCCTCTGTTGCGCCGCAAAACAAGCGGCATGCAAAGTTCTCGCCGCCATCAAAAGATGAGTTGCCATACGCAGAAATAGTGTTTGCGCTGGTGAATGCAGCGGGATATGTCCAATACCCCACCAGCGCATTCGTTAGAGCGCCCACGTTTATTGAAGACCCACCGACATTCCAGCGGTGCCAGCAAATGAGGGTGCCGTCTGCAAATCTGGTGAAGTTGCCATTGCCATTGCTGCCACTGGCGATCACTGGATTGCCGTTCATGTTCAGCCCACCAGTGAAGTTCTGGGAGGCCGTCCAGGTGTTGGCCGAGGCGATGGCCGGCTGCGCGGCGGTGTACGCTGTCACCCCGCTGATCCGCACCCAGTCATTCGATGCAGAGTCGAACTGCAGTGCAATCTGCCAGTTCAGCACGTTCATCACGTAGTCTTCTGCGTCCCCGCAGATGGTCTTGCCGTTACGCTGGATGTACGGCGTCAGAGTGCCGGACACGTTCACGGCTGCGACCACCATCCCATGGAAGGGGCTGGCTGGCAGTTGCAGCACCGAAGAGCCCGAACTCATGCGGTACATACCGCGATCCGCCGCGATGGTCGTGCCTGCAGGGCATGGCAAAACGGTGAAGTCGTTACGGCTCACCTCACCCCAATAGGTGGACCCCAGGGCCGGGGCTTGGGTCGTCACGTTGGCCAGGTTCAGCTTGAGATACCACAGGCGTCCCAGGTGGGTGACTGTGGCCGGCACATTCAGCGCCCCGGTGAGCGTGGACCACTCCCCCTTGTAGTTCGCTGCTGCAAAGGCGCCATTTGCTGCCGTCTGGACATCGACAAGGCGGGCGGCTGCCGTCTCGGCAGAGGTGTTCGCGTTCACCGCGCGCTCGTTGGAGTACTCAGCATTGGTCTTGGCAGAATCTGCCACCGCCTTCACATCGCCGCCCCACGGCGCCATCTGCGTCGTGAAGTTCTCTGCGGTCACGTTGAACGTGGCCTCGTCCATGTTGTTGTTCGGAACCGTGCCAAGGTCCCGGATTGGTGGCACTGGAACGATTGGCATTAGACAACCCCCTTTACATTCACTGTTATTGATGTGCTGACCGTGGTGTGCGGCTGCCATCCGATGCTGATAAAGCCCACCGTTGCGAGATAGCGGTACTTGCCAATGGAGCTGGCATAGACCGATACCGGCGTGTCCTTAAGCCGTTCGATGAGCGAGAACAGCCGGTTGGCGTCTTCTGCATCGATGATCACGGGCAGGGACAGATTCACCGCCGAGCCTCGGGGCACGACACGGAAGGTGCCGTCCTCGAAGTCCTTGCGGTAGCTGTAGTTCTGGATCTCGGCATTGGCCCCGTACTGGGTGCCCGAGGGCATACCGACACTCGTCATGCCGAAAGCCGTCCAGGTGCCGATCGACATCCAGCCAACCCCCACCGGTTGCGTCGGGTCGGCCGACACCGTCACTGTGATGACCGTAGACGACTTACTAGGGATGCTCTCGATGCGGAACGACTTGATGGCCGTCCGCTCACCGAAGAAGTAGTTCCACCAGCCCACGCGCGGCAGGTTCAAACCGGTATCGACGGGAGTGATCAGGTCCGCCCCGCCCACCCCATCTGTCACCGTGATCTGCAGGCGCTTGCCCGTCAAACCATGCAGCGCAATGCCGGTGATGAACGGCACCTTCAACACATAGGTGAGCGTGCCCAGGCGGTTGACCTGGGTCGTCTGCACGTATGGATCGAATGGCGCCCACCGGTTTGACGGGCGCATGTCATTCCAGCTATTGGTGTCTTGGTCCGGTGGAATGTTGAGGTTGGGCGGGACAGCAGCGCATTTGTATACGCGCTGGCCATACACCCTCTCTGCATCTTTGGCGACAGCTGCGCCTGCCGTCCAGGCGACCTCCCCGGCTGCCGTATCGACAGCGGGGATGGACCCGGCCAGCATCGAGCTGTCCCCAATCTGCTTGGGGACTAACACGTACATAGATTTCCCTTTTAGGCCATGTTGGCGACGCGCATGGCGTTACCACCCTCAGTCACCTGGCTGATGTCGCTACTGGTGCGGCGACCGTACTCAGCACCGGCGGCAGTGTTGGAATTGATGGCTTGAAGCTCCGTGCGCAAGGCTTTGACCTCCTGCACAAGCTCCGCATTGCCACCCCCCTGGGTGTTCAATGCAGCCATCAGCGCCCGGTTGTCAGCCGCAGGAATGATCCGCTCACCCTGGTGGATGTTCGCCGTCATGTCGTAAGGCACGTAGTTCGTGCCCACGGCAAATGACTTGCGCTTCATCCACAGGCCTTGCTTCTCATCGAACTCCCACTCGCTGCCGTAGACGCTTTGACCCGCCTGCATAGCGGCCCATTGGTCGGCGGTCAGATTGCCGGAGCCAACCAACAGGTGGCCGTCGTACTGGTACTGCCCTGCGGCGTACTTTTCGACAGTGCCATCCGACCACTTGGCCCGACCGTCAGCCGTGAAGCCGACGACGTAGCGCCCGACAGTGCCGGAGACGGTGCCCCCGAGGGTTGCTCCGCTTCCTGCCTTGCCTGGAGCTGCAGCGCCGCCGCCCAAACCCGCCTTCTCAGCCTCTTCCTTGCGGATTCGCTCTTGCTCCTTGGGGTCCAGCAGCTTGTAGAGTGCGTTGACAGCGTCGGTAACGCTGAGCGTTGCATCTACCTGCGTTTCGCCGTATTCCTTCCAGAACGTCAGCGTGTCATCCAGCCGCTTGATCTGCGAGGTGGCCAGGTCGATCTGCTTTTGGGCATCCGACTTCGCCAACGCTGCATATCCACCGAGTTCATCCAGCTGGCCGGCAAGCACCTTCTTGTCGTAGTCAAGTTCCGCCTGGGTGGCGTAGTTGTCCATGACCAGACCGCCGGTCGCCGCCTCGATGGCCGACTTGGTGGCGTCGAGGTCCGACAGCCCCCCACCCTTGCGGGCGCGGTCCAGAGCTTGCTCGATGTACACCATGCCGGCCGCAGCCGACCAGCTTGCGCTGTCCTCAACCGAATCCCGCAGCGACTTAGCCGCATTGGTCACCAGATCAAAGTAACTAGATGCTTTCGTCAGCGAGTCCTTGGCGTCCGCAGAGAACTGGTTCCAGTACTCCTTTTCACGGGAGACGGCGGCTTCCAGGTTCTTTATGGCCAAGTCTTTGACGGCCTTCTGCTCCTCGGCCAGCCTTGCGGCCAGATCCTCAGCGGCTTGCTTGGCTGCGGCGTCGTTCTTGGCTTGGTCCTCGGCGTTCCACACCTCGACTTGCATGCGGATCAGCTCAGGGTCCTTGTATTTCTCAAGTTCCTTCAACTGCTTTGCACGCTCGAGCTTCGTCGCCTCGTCGTCTTTGCCCTGGGCGCGCAAGAGTTGCACGTTCAGGTCTTCCTTCATGGCGGCGATGTTCTCGGCAGAGGTGTAGACCACATCGAACGAATCAGCCAAACCGATCATCGCGGCATACAGCTTGCGGCCCGCCTCGGTAGACAGGTCAATTCCGTTGATGTACTCCCGCAGGGCATCCCGGCTGGTGGGCATCGATTCCACGCCAAGCTTTTTAAGCGCCTCATTCAAAAGCCGCGTTTGGTTCGCGACCTTCTCCTGATCCGTATAGAACTTGTCGTAGTAGTTGCTGGTCGCCGCGGCGAACTTGTCTGCTCCACCAAAGGCATCCATCAGCTCGGAGGCCATGTCTGCGCCCGCCAAGCTGACCGAATACAGGGTGTCCCCGATGGCTTTGAACCACTCGTTTGCCAGCGTGATCGAGGTAGACAAGCGGGTGAGCGCCTCAAGCTGGGTTTCCCCGGCCTGCGTGTACTCGTCCGTCGTGAGCACCAAGGCCCCCATCTGATCGGCGATCTTCTGGAACTCCTCCTGCAGTTTCTTGGTGGCTTCCTCTTCGCTCAGGCCCTTGAGGTTGACCTTGAACTTGGCGGTGAAGCCGTCCAAAGCCTCCCCACCCAGGCCCACGGCACCAGCCATGGCGCGGATTGATTCATCCATGCCCAGAAACTGCTTGCCCAGGGCAGAGCGCATTTCCTCGGGCATGTCCTCGTAGGTCGTCTTGTTCGACCGGAACAACCCACCCTTGTAGTACTTGTAGAGGCGCCCTTCAAAGCCACTGTCGCCGCCGAAGGTTCCCTCAACACCCGACTCCTTGAGCTTGCGGCCAAAGAGCGAGCCGAAGATGTCGCCGCCAAACAGCAGAGTCAGACCACCCAGGATTGGAGCCAGGGCGCCAACGAAGGTGCCCAGGCCGCCAAGTATGTTCCCGGACTGCATAGCGATGGTGCCAGCAGACATTGCGCCGCCAAAGGTTGCGCCAGTCGTACTCAGCCCCAAGGAACCCATCAGGCCACCAAAGCCGGCGCTCATGCCGCCGCCGAAGGTGCCCAGCAGGCCGAGAGCGTTTGCACCACTCAGGCCGGAGCTGAGGTTGCTGAACATGCCGCCACCGCTGGCCGCCGCAGCACCTGCCGCACCTGCAGCTGCACTGCCAGTGAACCCCAGCAAGTTGCCGACGATGTTGATAACGAACGGCTCCGCGAGCATCTTGTAGATCTGCTTCGCCACCAGGGTGTAGAACGATGTCTTGAGAGACTGGCAGAACGCATCCCACCCGGACTTGCCGTTGTTCATCATGTCAGCAAAGCCGGTGACAAAGATGTCTTCGACCTGCTTAATGGTTTGCTCGTATTGCTGCTTCGCCTCTTGAAGTGCTTTGTCAGTTTCCTGCTTAGACTTCTCGAAAACCTCTTTGCCACTTATGAGATCAAGCAACTCCCTCCGCTTATCGATCTCCTGCTGCAAAGCCAACAGCGTCGCAGCATCTGCACCCTCACTGAGTTTCCGTTGGAACAGCTCCTCAGCGCGAGCCAAGGCCACCATTTCAACGGCGCGCGCCATCGAGATGTGCTGTGCATAAGCCAGTCGAGACGCAGCTATCTCGTCTCGCATTTTTTCCACACTCGTCGCCACCGTTTGCGCCGCCCGCTGGCGAGCCAGCAAAATGGCCTCTTGAGCTTTCTGCTCTGCTTCGTAGGCCTTGACCTTTTCAGCCAGTGCGGCAGCCTCTGCCTTGGTCTGCTCGACCATGAAGGGCTGCTTAGCCAACAGCTTTGCCTGCGCCTCTGTGAGAGCATCCATCGAGATGCGGCCCTTTTGGTAGGCCTTGCTCAGATCATCCCAGTCCTTGTAGAAGGTCGAGGACAGGCCGGCCAATTCGCCCAGGAGCTTCTTCTGTCGCTCCATCTCTCGGTTCTCAGCATCTAGCTCCTTGTTACGGCCCGAGCCCTTCTTCTCTGTGTACTTGTCTTCGATGTCCTTCTGAATCTGGACGTACTCTTCACTGATGCGATTACGCTCTTTCTCCGTGAGGGTTGAATCTTTGAGGCGTTCCTTGTACCGCTCGCTAGCCTGGGCCAACTCTTCGCTACGCTGCACCTCTTTCGCCTTGTGCTTATCGTAGAGCTGCGACCAGCCAATTGCACTCTGAGTGGCCTTGGCTGAGGCTTCTTTGGCTACAGCGTTCAGTTGCTCAGCGGCTGAGGTGGCCTCCAACTGCCACTCTTCAGCGCGCAGTGCCTCAATGCGATCTTGAATGCGCTTTTTGGTTTCAGCAGTAACTCGGCCGGTAGCTGCGCCGCCTCCCGTTTCTCCCCAGCTTTGCTGGTTCATCAGGGAGTTCAGCTCCTTGCGGACATCGCCCAGGCGGTCGTTGAGGGTCGCAGCACGACCCACATTCAACATCGCATCCCACGCCTCTTTCGCCGCGCTTTTGATACCATTCCAGCCACGCTCGATGTAGCCCAAATTGGCCTTGATGTTTTGGCCCCGCTCACGCATCGCCGAATCAAGCGCATTCATAGCAACCTGAGCCGCCTCTGCGCTTCTCCCTTGATCATCCAGGGATTTGATCTGGTCGTAGACAGACGAGGTCAAGAAGTTCATTCCCTCGTTGAGTTTGACCACGGCAGCAAGCGGATCCTTCTGCAAGTCGGCAAACTGTTTTGCAGTGTCCTCGACAGCTTGTCCAGTGGCCTTCTCCCACTCAATAGCGGTTTGAGTGAACTGTCGCAGGTTATTGCTACCCTGCACGCCGGCAGCCACAAACGCTGCCAAGCCTTCTGCCGCTTGAGCTTGCGTTCCTACCACGCCGTCAATTTCTCGGGCGTACTCCCTCAATTGGGTGCGCGTTGTGCCGGTCGCATTGCCAGACAACACCAATGCACGCACAAATGCGTCATTCTCTTTTGCACCCATCGCATAGGCGGCGGCCACCGCAGCTGCACCCGCAGCCAGCAAGGAGAACGGGCTGACGAGCGAGAGGACGTAACCGCCCAGCGCCTTGGCAGCATTCCCTGCGCCACCGAACATATCCTTGAGCTGACCACCCTGCTGCAGCAACACAGTCAATGGAGCCTGGCCGGCCTGCAAGCTCACCACGATGTCGGTGAACTGGGCGGGTACGTTCCGCAGAGCCGCCGCAGTGGCGGCCGCCGACATGCCAACTTTACCTACCCCTTGTTCAGCTTCACGAAGCCTTGCAATCATGGGCGCAGCTTGGGTTGTCAGGCCCATTTGCGCAGCTTGCATCTCCAACAGATCGGCTTTGGATTTGCCAATAGCCTGGGATTGGTCCTGCAGCGACTTCAGAAATGCATTGTTGGTAGATGCCTGTTTCGCAGTAGCATCCGACTTCGCCAACTCAGCATTCCAGAAGCGCACATACTCAGCATCCTGAACCAGCTTTCTGGCGTCTGCGTGAGTGCGCTCAAACGCCGCAACCTGCGACATTTCTTTGGCTTTCGCCTGGGCAACACTCAGTTGGGACTCAAGCTGCCTCAAGCCGTCAATCTGAGGCTTGTACATGTCGGGCGTGAAGCCTTTGAGCTGGGCCTTGAGCTCAAACTCTTTGATCTTGTCGCCGGCGGCTTGAATCTGGGTAGCTGTCCGGCTGAGTTCTGACCGCCACGCATTAAACGCGCGCTCGGAAGTCTTCATACTGGAGTCAGTGGCCGGGCCCAGCTTCTTGACGGACTCGCCCAGGCGATCAACGCCGCCGGCGCCCTTATTCGACTCGTCCTGGACGGTCTTGCCGAAGTCCTTGATGCTCTTGGTTGCCTCTTGTAGGCCGGTTTTCACACCAGAGGCGTCTACGCCGACATTGATATTCTTGGTTAGATCAGCCATAGCAGCACCAATAGAAAAGGCCCGCCGAGGCGAGCCTTAGAGATGAGAAAACCCACCGAAGTGGGCTATTTCTTGCGGGATCGCTCTTGCTGCTCCCTGCGCTCTTGCATGACCTCCAAGGCGCCGCGCTCCAACAGGCTGATTTCGCGTACCACTTGGTTGCGCTCGCGCTTTTTGATGCCCTCGGCATCCAGCCAGCTATAGATCACGTTGTAGTCCAGGGCATAGATTCCACCCATGCCGGCGCGCCACTGGCTGGAGTTGTCGATGAAGCACCGATAGGCCAGCTCGTGGTCAGGGTAGCAGACAAGGGGCTCTTTCTCCTGGAACATCTCCCCAGGGAACCCCATGGCCACCAGTTGCTGAGGACTGGACCGGTCGCCAAACAGCTCCCGACCCAGTTCAATCAGTTTTTTACCTTGGCGCCCGAGTGAGCTTGGAAGAAGCCGGTCACGATGGCGCCGAAGGCAAACGCATGGGTCACGAAGAACTGCGTCAGGTTCTCGACGTTGAATTCGTCAGTGAACTCCCAGCCGTCGGCAATCTTGGTGATCAGCTTGGCTTGGTCCAGGCGCATGTCCTTCTCTTGCTCGTCGCTCAGAGGGGACTCAGCGGTGGCTTTGTACTTCTCCTGCAGTTCGGTGAACTCGGCAGACAGAGTTTTCATCGCTTCGGTATCGTGGAAGCGGAAGGTCAGGGTCAGAGGCTGTGGGCCGCGACCTGCGACCGGCACATCAGCGGTGCCCTTGAAAGTGGGAGTGGGTGCAAACGATGCGAGAGACTTCGCCATGATGGATTTCCTTCTTCTGAAACAAAAAAGCCCGTGCAGGAGCTACCTGACGGGCATGAAAAACCCGCCTTGAGGATTCAGGGCGGGCGTGGCGACCTTTACTTGTAGGTCTTGATGGGGCGCAGCATGGACAGGGTCAGCTTGCCGGTGGTCACGGCGTTGGAGCCGACCACAGGGGTTTCCTGCACGCTGATATAGCCGTAGGCGTAGCTGACCGAACCACCGTTTGGCAGGGCCATGCGGATGGCAACCAGGCGGTTGGCGCGCGAAGCGTTCACAGCGGCCTTGTAGCCTGGCAGCGAAGGGTCCCAGCCGAAGGTCAGCTCCCAGCTCATCGCAGAGCGGATCGTGGGGATCTTGATGCCGTACTTCTGCGACAGCGGGTTGAATTCCGCGTACTGCTGCTCACCACCGGTCGGGCTGATTTCGCTGACCTGCTGCAGCTCGGTCCAGCCGGTGATGGGCTGCACAGTGCCGGCGCTCGAACCTGGAGGGAACTGGATCACATCGGTGGTGTCCTCGTCTTCCAGGGTGATGGCACCCGTGGTGGCCGAGCCGACGCGCAGAATCGAGTCGTTCAGGTCTTCCCAGCCGGATTTCAGCAGGAACGGGTCCTTGGCCACCAGGCCATGGGCCGCAGCCGAGATCACAGGCGGCGCTGCGTTGGTGATTGCGGTGACAGGCACGGCAACGCCAAAGCCCGTCGAGATTGCGAACCGGGTGCCGGTCGATACTTCATAAGCCATTTTTGGGCCTTTCGGAAATGAAAAAACCCGCCTGCGCAGTCGCATAGCGGGTCGGTTTCGCCCTCGTCGGGCACAAAAAAACCGCCTTTCGGCGGCATTCGGTTGGGTTAGGGGGTCACTTCCACCAGATCGAGAAGTCCTGGCGGGAGCCGCGCAGCTTCACTTCATCGTCAAAATCGTTGGTTAGAGCCGTCTCTGGCCGGGCCTGAAACAGCTCGGTGGTGCGCAGAAGGTCCTCGATCTGCCGGGACAACTCGTTTGCACGGATGCGGCTCTTGCTCCAGACGGTGATCTGCATACGCGAATTGCGCAGGTCTGGCACGTCGTTGGCAATCGGGTTGATCACATCGCCCGTAATCTGCTGGTACACCACAAAGTCACCGCTTGGCAGTGGCTCCTCAGCGAAGTCGGCAAACACATCAGGGCAGACGGTGGTCAAAAGGCTGTACAGGGTTTGCTCAACGGCCATCCAGCACCTCCTTTGCAATTACAAAAAAGCGATCTGCACTTGCTTGGACCGCCTCAGCGCTGGCCTTTTGGAAGGTGCGGCGCATGAAGGGATTTGCTGGGGTCTTCACTCCGCCTGTCTCCAGCTTGGTGCCGCGTGCCACCATGTAGCCGTAGGGGGCGTCCTTGTGAACCCAGCCAACCTTGTAGACTTTGAGCGTGTCAGTACTTGCATGCTTGTCGTAGCCCACATACATGGCCTTGAGCAGCGACCCTGCATCAAACCAGTATTTATCGCTTTTTTTGACAGAGAACCAGTGGCCCTTAACTGACCTTGGGACCTCAGTCTCAAGCCCCTTGTAAAAGACCTTTGCCCCATAGAGTGCAGCCGTCGGCGCGGCGCGCTTGACGATCTCGTCTCCAGCCTTCTCCAGCTCCTTGACGAGGTCATCGGTGTCAAAGCGGATCTCGGTCTTCATTGCGCCACCTTTAGCACCAGGTCCACGAACTTGCGTTGCGCCCGATCCGGCAGAACAGCATCAATGTCGAATTTCTGCCCGTCCAGCTGCACCACCATGTCAGGGGTGATGTCTGTCCGGTAGCGAATCCGCAGCGATGCCTTGGCGATGCTGGCCTGAGCGTCCGATTTGATGGTTGCCAGGCCCGACTGATAGCGAAAGTCGCCCCAGGTCGTGACCACAGGCACCCACTCATCGACGTACTGGCCGGCGGCGTCCTTGACACGGGTCTTGCGGAGGAACTCGATGCGGTTGCGTAGTTGACCGGCTCTCATGGCTGGGCCACTTCTGGAAGCTTGCCTCCGTACCAGTTGCGGCACATCAGCAGCATGTTTTGCGCCATCGGGTTCACTACCACCTGCTGGGCCGAGGCAGCCTCTCGGTTCTCATTGAGATCGCCGAGAATAAGCAGCATCGCGGCCTTCACAGGCGCAGGAACGTCGTCGGCATCCTCCCAAGCGGGCTCATCGCACACTTTGAAGCAGTGAGCAAGCGCCGCATCGGCGTAAGCCTTCAACAGCAAATCGCTCACCTGCCCCTCATCCATGCGGATGTGCTCACGCATCAGCTCAAGACTGAATAGATCGGTTGCTTGCATTTTTGGGAGCCTTTTTCGGTTCGACCTTGGGCGGCTCGCTTGCCTTCACTGGCTCAACCACTTCAACCAGCTCCATGGCCACCAATTTCTCGGCGGTGGCCGGGGAAACCTCTTTGGTTTCGCCCGGCCAGAAGTGACCGAAGTGGCCGTCAATGAACATCTTGACGGCCTTTACCTTCATGGCGTGGTCGCGAAGGAGCCCTTGACGATTGCTTGAGGGCGGTAATGAGCCAGAGCCAGGCGCTCTTCGCACAGGATGGTGACCATGTTCTTGACGAAGTTGTCACGGTCTTCGCGGCTCAGTTCCACCGTGGCATCCATGCGGTCGAAGACCTGCGATGCCATGCTGAAACCGCCCACGGTGAAGGTGCCGGCCGCCTGCGCCTTGGTGGCCACCACTGGCAGACCCCACAGGTTGTACGAGGCGAAGGACTGAGGGCCGCCCAGGATGTAACGGCCTTCGCCATCCTTGAGCAGGCTGATCTTGTGCCAGTCGCGCACGTTCAGCACCAAGCCGGTAGCCGAGAACTCGGACTCGCTCACTTGGTAGATGGCGTGGGCCAGCTTGTCGATCAGGGTGTCGCCGGAGGCATCCAGGGTGGTGTCGTAGGCCGTCGCCACCTTGTTGAGGCCTTCCAGGTTGTCACCAGTTCCGTCGCCGTTCAGCATCTGCTCCTCTTCTTTGAGGGCCAGGCCGTACATCAGACGGTTGTTGATGTAGGACTCCAGCAGCGGGGCGTCATCGATGATCTGACGCGTTGCCTGAATCCAGTGGGCGATGGTCTTCACATTGGCGGTCGCCTTGGTGAAGGTCAGGCCCGATTCAGGCTTGAGCGCGCCTTCTGCGACTGGCGCGGCGCTGTTGGTGAACACGTTTTCACGCACATATTCCAGCGAGTTGCTGGAAATGCGGCCCTGTGCCAGGAGCTGGCGGATCGTCAGGCGTTGCAGGCCAGGCATGATGATGCCGGGCACATGGTAAGGCTGCACCAGGGTGCCGGCCGAGGCGGCATTGGAGGTGACGGCTGCCTTTTCCACGAAGCTCTTGACCTCGACAGTTGCCTTGGAGCCATTCCAAGCCTTGAGGGCATCTTCGGCCACACGCTCGGAGAAGGTCTTCTC
The DNA here is from genome assembly GCF_037479555.1 of Comamonas sp. MYb396. Taxonomy (NCBI): domain Bacteria; kingdom Pseudomonadati; phylum Pseudomonadota; class Betaproteobacteria; order Burkholderiales; family Comamonadaceae; genus Comamonas; species Comamonas sp. MYb396. The sequence continues at coordinate 129,299 of NZ_JBBGYU010000002.1, forward strand.
GCCATCGGTCTGCGAGCCCTTGATCTTGTTTTGCTCCAGGTCGAACAGGCGGGCGGATGCCTTCTTCATTTCCTCCTGGACAGCCTGCAGGTCAGAGGTCAGCTGTTTGCTGACCTGGCCGGTGGATTCGATTTCGGACTTCTGGGCCGCCAGCAGTTCAGCGGTCTTTTGTTGGCTGGCCTCGATGGCCTTCTGGATTTCAGATAGATCGGACATAGTTGTCTTTCAAAGTGGAGATTTGCGAATGCACTCAACGAGTGCGGTCAGTTCGTCTCGCCCACCTGAATCCCTCAGAGTTGCGGACTTCACACGAGCCATAAAGGCTTGTGCATCGGACTTGGAGAGAAGAGCTACATCCCGCAGCCAGCTCTCGCAGTCACGAATGGATTCGATGGAGTCCAATGCCTTCATCGATGTAATTTGCGCCTGCTCGTTCGCTGGGAACGTGCACAGGCTGATTTCGCGGAGGGCAGCCACGTTGATGAACTCTCGTCCTGTGGCGCTCTTGGTGAAACCCTCACTGGTGAAGGTGAAGCCGACCGACATACCGCCAACAGTCCCGTGCTTCATTGCGGCGCGGATCATGTCGGCTTGGGCATGGCCTGGCGTCAACTCGCCTTTTGCGTAGAGGCCCTTCGAGTCTTCGGTGAGCTCCGTCCAGCGACCGATGGGCACATCAAACTTGCGGTGGTTGAAGAACATGGCCACGTCGCGCATCGGGCGCCGGCCATGGAGAGCCGACTTAAAGGCCCCTGGTCGAATGACATCGCCGTCAGAGTCAGTGACCCCAAACACACTGGCATAGCCCTCAAAGGTGCCAACACTGTCACCGCCGACGAATTTGATCTCCGCGTCCTCGAAATTGAGCGTTTTGCAGATACCTTGCATAGTTGCACCCCAGAAAAACTAAACCCCGCTTTGAGCGGGGTCTGGTTGGGTTGGTTGATTGATTGGGACGTTCTGCATCTGCCGGGTTGCGACATCTCCGCCAGGCAATGGCGGCCGGTTGTCCAACTTCCGGGCCTCGTTGATGGTCATAAGGCCGTTGCTGACCAACTTGGTCATGAAATCGGCGCGAGATGCAGAGTCGCCACGCAGCAAGCCCTCGATGTTGTGCTCTGCGTGGATGTTGTCGATCTCCGACGGAGGAACCAGCCAGCGCCAAATCGCCTCTTCCCAGCGACTCAGGTAAGGGGTGAGCACGTACTGCAGAAAGCCCAGGTTTTGCTGCTCAATGCCAGAACCCCAGGAGGTGGACTTATCCATGTCTCCGATGAGGTGGGGCGGTATACCGCCGAAGAAGCGGGCAATCTCTGCGACCTGGAACTTGCGGGCAGCTAGGGTTTCTGCGTCTTGGGGGCTGATACCAATGTCCTTGGTGTCGAACCCCGCCTCCAGCACCCACAAGCGCTTCCGCACCGGCCCGGAGCTGATCTCTTCGAAGTTCTGCTCCACCTGGGCGCGCTGCTCTTTGGTCAGCACTCGATCACCAGTGGTCAGGATCTTGGGCTGCTTGGCTCCGTTGGCGTAGAAGTCACGCTGCTGGTCTTCCATGGCCACCGAGACGCCAACTGATTGCGTAGCAAAGGCTATGGGCGAAAGGCCGGTCAAGCCCGTGAATCCAAACCCCTTGAGGTGGAAGATTTCATGGTGCTTGAATCGCGCCATCTTCCCATCCCGCTTGTACTCATAGACCAGCTCGCCCTTGTCATCCAGCTTCACATCCATGTTGGCTGACTTCAAGGGGAGCAGACTGATGATGTCGCCACCCCGATTCCGCTCAATCAGCGCATAGGAGTTGCCATAGAAGCACAACTGCATGGTCATGGCTTCCCTGAACTCCAGGGCGGTCATGTACTGATTCGGGCGATATTTAAGCAGCCGGGCCAGTGGATGGGTCAAATCAGCCTTCTCTCGCACCCCATTCTTGCGAATGTAGACATCAAGCGGCAGGCTTGCCGTCACCGCTGTGATGATGCGCACACAGGCCCACACAGCACTGATTTGCATGGCCCGCTCATCCGTAACCGAGCTTTGGCCGACCATTCCAGACGCAGACTGGCGGCCTATCTGGCTGCCTTTGTCTGGCGTAGTAAGGGTGCCGCCAAAGATGGTGCTGAGCAGCCTAGCCCAGACTGGACTACGCGTGCGCAAATCGATTGTGTAGTCAGAATCTGCCATTACATGCTCAATGGATGGTTTAGAAAGTCCAGGCTGCTGCCTTTCGCCACCGGGTTCTCAGCCATCAGATAGGCTGCGTTGAACAGGCTCATCAGCGGGTCGATCTTTGCCGTGCCCGCTGCCTGCTTTGTGATGTAGACATTGCTGCCCTTGATTTCGATCTTGGCGTTGCCTACGCACCAATTCATCATTGGCGACTCAGCGAAGCTGAACATCTCGCCAGCTAGCTTGCGCTCTACCGTCTTGATCGCCGCCGACAGCTGCCAGTTTTGCCTCACACCAGTTATCTGAGCTCTTGGGATGTTTGAATCCTCCAGAGAGTCCAGAATGCTGCCGATGCCACCAGGGTCGATACCAATCATGTCCAGCAGGCCAGATTCGTAAACCTGCTCGCAGATTTGCACCACGTCTTCCAGGTCGTCACCGATCTGCTTGACCATGGTCAGGTCTTTGTCCTTGGCGAAGTCCTGCAGGCGTGGCGCGACCTCCTTGCGCCGCTCCAAGACCGAGGGATGCGCCCAGGCATGGCTCCATGCGATCCACTTGCCATCCGACATCCGCCCGAGGACCGTCAGGCCCAGCAAGTCATCCAGGCCGCCGCCGTCGATGCCCACGGTGACAACCTCACAGTTCTCCAGGATGAACTCCAGGGAGACAGCTTTATCGGCGTTCTGCCCCCAGAAATCAGCACCGGCCCAGCGGTCGGCGCTCAGATTCATGCCGATCTGCACATTCAAGTGCTTGGCGAGGAACTCCTTGAACTCCTTCTCACCACTGGCCTTGGCCTGGCTGTGCAGCTGGGTGATACGCTCGATGTCCACCGATGCGCCCCAGTTGGGGTTGGTGATGTAGGCGTTGTCCAGCTCCTCATAGGCCTTGCTGTCCAGCATTGCCTGGGGGAACTCGTAGATCACCGGCAGAAACTTTCGATCCTGGATCTTTCCGTCCCGCACATCCCGTGCATAGCGCAACTTCGTCAGGAACACGCCGGCAGGCGGCTCGGCTGACTGGGTGGTTGCATAGATCACAAACCCCTCGGGGCGCGATGCCAGGCCGCCAGTTGCCTCAAGCAGCATGTTGCTGGCCTTGGCCTGCTTGCCAAACTCGTGCAACTCGTCAACAAAGACGAAGCTGGCCTTCTTGCCGCTCACCGTGTCAGCATCAGCCGCGACTACCTTGAGCGTTGCGCCAGTCTCTTTATGGGTAATCAGCCGGTAATAGTCCTGAACCTGCAGCAGGGCCGACAACTCCTCATCAGCCTTAATGAAGTCGCGGATCGGCTTGTAGCTGTTGTCTGCGATTTCCTTGGTCGGCGACAGAATCAGCAGTTCTGCCGACTGCCGCCAGTTCATCAAGAGCGCGCAAAGCATGATCGCCGCGGCGATCGTGGACTTCGCGTTTTTCTTGCTCACCATGAGCATGAATTCGTTGATGTGGCGACGGCCTGTCTCTGGGTCCTCAGCGCCGAACACCGCCTTAATGAAGTCGCGCACCCAGGGGAGCGAGGCGTCACCCAGCAGCGGCTGGCCAGCCACATCGGTCAGCACAAACCCGCTGCACATTTCCCAGGCATCGTTTGCCACCTGGGGGAACAAGGGCGGGCAGGTGATAAGGCTCTGGCGTTGGACGATGCGATCTTCCCAGTCAGTGCAGCTCGTCGTCCATTCCATAGCCTACCTATACCTTCTGACCTCCAGCGGCCACCAACTTGGGCGCCTCTCGTCGGCCGTATCTGCCTGCTCCAGCAGCTTTTGCACGGGCTTCGGCTTCTTCCTTCTTGCCGCTGCTCTCCCCCTTCTTGGGGTGGCAGTACTGGGCCGCCGTCTTGGCAGCCTCCAGGCGGAGCTTGTCGGCTACCGCGTTGTCGTTCATCACCGTCAGCAGGAACTCCAAGGGCGACTGATCACCATTCGTGGCAATCGTCAGGTCATCCTCTGGGTCTCGCTCCTTCTTTGGCCGGCCAGCGCCCGGACGAGCGCCGCCGCTGCGTCCTTTGACTCCAGCCATTTGATTTCCTTTTGAATAGGGGGCATTTTTTGCGCGTGAGAGAAACGGGGCGTTTCCAGGGTTTACCCTCCCCAACTTTCACCCCGCCCCTCCCCTCTAGACCAGCCTAGGAGGCGCGATCATCTCGGGGTTGATGGGTGAGCTACCCTCTCGGTTTGCCCAGCTCCTAGGGCCTGCAATCGTCTGACCGTCGAAACGCTGCAACCATCTCCCCCAGAGAGTCCAGCACTCGAACTGCCTTGGTGTAGTCATGGTCTCGATCAGCCTTCGCGGCATCTGCTCGTCTTGAGGACTGCCACCAGCGATCCGCATAGGCGATGCGCTCTGCCACATGGCTCTCAAGCCACCCAGGCAGGCCGCCTTTGATCGCCCTGTTCAGTCGAGACTTGAGGGCTCTCAGTGTTGCTGTGTAAGTCATGGTGCTAGTCACTCCTCTTCTTCCGCAGCTCCTGGGCGCTCTTCTCCCGGTGGTGCTCCTGGCACAGCAATCGAAGGTTCGACAGGTCGTCAGTTCCGCCGTGCATCAGGGCAATCTCGTGGTCCACCTCATTGAAGAGGCTGACCCGGCCACATACTGCGCAGGCTCCTTGGTCTCGGGTGAAGACTTTCTTGCGGATCTCCATCCATGCCCGGCCGCGAGTGCGCGCCTTCTGGACTGGGGTCTGCGTCTTGAGGGTTGCCAGCCTGCTACTGGTGTGAGCCTGTAGCCTGGGCTTGAGTGTCTTTAGTCCCATGGTCAATCCCCGATTGCGCAAGGCGTTCGTTCAGGCTGCGCAGGCAATCTGCCAACTTTCCACAAAACTCTATGAAAGCCTCGCGGCATCCTGCGAATGGGTAGCAAACAAGCTGATGGCCCATTCGCTTGTAGATGCGGCGCTTGTGCTGGCGTCTGTTCATCGCTCTCTCCTATCGGGTCGCAGCCGGCAACTAGCCAAGCTGCAACACACATAAAAAAGCCCGCACGAGGCGGGCGCCATCTCTGCAACGAGAGGAAATCACATTCGGAGATGAGTGGGCAGCTTGTCCTTGTACTTCATCGCAAGGACCACCAGCTTGGCAAGAGTGTGGCCCTCGCTATCGTCCGACCATCGAATACCGATGATTCCGCCTTCTTCGGCGGTGTAGGCAATCTCAGACAAGGCGCGCATCATGCCCTTGTCCAACTCAACTTGCTCCAGCTCCTGACGCAGAGCGTCACGCGGATCTACATTTGCTTCACTCATAACTACCTCTTTGGTTGCAGAATTGAAAGCCCACCTCAATTGGCAGGCCGCTTATCGGCTACTGAGTAGCTCTGTTGTTGTCGGGTCGCAGGGGCTAGGCTCCAAGTGTGTAGGTCGCGTGTGCGGAGAGCCTGCCCTGCGGTAACTGGTTACTTGAGGATGGTCACCTTCATGGCGCTTCCACCCTCGGTCACAAATGTAAGCGTGGCGTTCAGCAGCCGCAGCAGGTCAAGGACCTCGGCCTTCCACACTTCATCGTGTGCATGCTGGCTTGCCTTGAGACTCTGGATCAGGGCTTTGTTGTCTGCTGCTGGGATGATGCGCTCTCCAGAATGGATGGCGTTCTCTCGGCACAGGTCAGCCATTGCCCCAACGTTTCTCGCCCATGCTTCAGCGCTGCCCATGTGCTGAGCATGCGGAAAAGGAATGGCGGGCTCACCCACAGGCCCAGCCAACTCAGGGCACAGCCACAGGGCTATCTTTCGTCTTAGGCTCATGGCTTGCTCCAAAAGAAAAGCCAGCACTTGGCTGGCCTTGGTATTCGTACCCCATCAGACAACCCTCATGGGCTGGGGTTGCTGTTCGCTTCTTCAAGCACTGGGAAGCTCTCAGTAGGAGATGCCGCACCTTCATACCGCTCGGGTGCGGGCTGCGCTTGCTGCAGCTGACATATGGAGCATCTAGTGGGAGTCGAACCCAGCTCTGCGCAGCTTGGAAGGCTGGCGACACAACCCGTGTGCTTAGATGCGGAAATGACAAGGGCCACGCCCCAACGCGGGGAATGGCCCTCGATACCTGCTCACCACATGGGCGGCAGGCTGGTTGTTGGTGCCGAGGCCCTTCCCCTCGGACTGGTTGTTGGGACTTGCACCCACTTGTGGTGGCAGGACGTTCACCTCCTGCATTTGCCGCTGCGGGCCTTTGCCTGGGCAAAGTGTGTTTCTCCGCTCCATGCCGAAGCACGTTTTTCCAACACCGCACCATCACAACTGCTGACTGACTTGCAAGTTGGAAGCAGTCTGGCCTATTGGGTTTGTTCGGCATTCCCAGGCTATCCAGAACTTTCCTCAATCAGCATGTGTGATGGCCCTAGAAGCGGAAACGCTCCGCCATCTAAGGCCTTGCCGAGCCACAACAGCCCGGCAAGTGATTCATGGTTGAGGGCCAACAACTACCGTTGCCAGCGTGGTGAATAAAACAACCTCTCAACGCCGCTGAGAATACCAGAATTTCACTGGGTGCGCAACAATTTATTCATGTTGTTGCTGTGTGTCCGCTTGCAGTCCATGACGTGGTCGATCAACAGCTGGGCATCCTTGCTGCTGGGCTCGCGGGCAAGCATGGTTCCCTTGCACTTGGAGCAGGTGTAGGTCTTGGCTTCCTTGACCTTGAGGCCCGTTCCATTGCATGGCTTGCACTTCTGGTCGATCAGCCAGGCCATGGCCTCAGCCGCCGAATCGTGGGGCGATGCCACCTTCTTGACCTTGGCTTCGTGGACAAGCTCAGCATGCATGCGCTCGATATCCGACCGGCTTGGCTTGGTGATGATCCGCAGGTAGTGGGATGCAACACTGGCCTTGCTCATGCCGCTTGCCTTGATCAGGTCCACTTGGCCGATCTTGTGGGCTTCGTCCGAAAGGTCGCTGGAATGCATTGCTGCTGTGTAACGCTCTGCTGTGATGCTCATGGTCTACCTTTCAGTTCTTTGGATTTGGCCTTGTAGAGGGCGCGGATCTCGCGCAGCTGATCGGCCGTGAATTTCTTGACTGCGTTGTCCGTCTCCAAGGCCTCGACCGCCTCTAGCCCCACCCGGGCGATCAGGCCAATGCGGTAATCCACTGCTCGTCCGGCGCCCCAGCGATTGCATTGCTTGCGTTGTGCGTGAGCGTTCAGCTCGTTGTAACGATGCTGTGGAGCGCTGCCGACGGAACGGTAGTGGCCACAGTCATAAGCGCCACCTATGTCGCCCTCTCCCAGCGGTTGGCCGCAGCAGATACAGGGCTTGCCAGCGTCACGCAGACGGATGAACTCGTTGAAGGCGGTTTGCGCTTCTGCCTTGAGAACGGGAAGTGTCTTGATGGACTCCTTGCGGGTGCGGACCTGGGCCCGCTCCTCTACCTTGTCCTGGCGCACCTTCTTCACTGCGCATCGGGGCGAGCAAACGGTCTGCATCGGACGAACAGGTACGAAGGTTTGTGGGCAGGCCTTGCACTGGCGCGGCTTGGGGTTGAAGGGCTTCACCGCCCCTCCTTGATGACCATCTCCAATGCCTGGTTGGCATCAAAGCCAGCTCGCTGGTACGCCTGATACTTGGCGAACTTCTCCTTCGCCGTAAGGTTGATCATTGCGAGCCAAGCTGGTTGCTTCATCTTGTCCTCCCACTCTTTCAGCACCTGCGCCATCTTTACTTCGTTGCTCATTTCGCCTCCAGGTCATAAAAGGTCACGCCCAACTCAGTGGCTGCATATGCCTCCACCTTGGCGCAGAACTCGCTGAACTCGGCCGTGGTCAGCTGGGTGGAGCTCTTGCCGATCAACTCCCCATTGGGAAGCTCATCCACGCCGATGAACATGCGCTTGAACATCTCGTGCCAGGTCTCGGCGCTGAACTGCTTACCGTTGACCACCGCCTGGGCTGCCACCTGGGCGAGAACGCCCTGCCCCCAGTAGCGACGGTTCTGCGGCTGGGTGCGCTTGCGGCGGGTGACGGTCAGAACCCAGCGGCCACCGCCCTGCAGCACATTGGCCAGGAACGGGAACAGCTGGCCCTTGAGGGCCAACTTGGCCTGCATGGGGTTGTGGAGCTCGAATTCGAGGCGCTCAGTCACGGCCAGCCCCCAAGTCGATGACGGGCAGCTGGAGCAAATCCGTCTTGCCGCCTTCTTGAGCCACCAGCCGCTGCCCAAAGAAGACCACCTTCTCGGCGTCATACAGCCCATCCTTGTAGCCAGCCTTGGCCTTGCCCATGCGAGCTGCTGCCCGGCGCCACAATGCCTTGAACGCATTGCCCTCGGCGTAGTTCATGCCAAGTGCCTCGATGATGTCGTTGCATTCAGCCGCGTATGCGCTGCCGCCAGATGTGGGGCTCTCCACCTCAACGGTGTAGTAGCTCACGCTGCCGCCTGTGTATTCGGTGTTGCTCATGCGATCTCCTTCACTGGTACTGGCGCCCATTGCAGGGTTTCGTCTTCGCCGTCGTTATCTCGGATGGGGCGGAGGTCCTCATCCCTCACGTTGAACGAATATCCGCCCTCTTGCTCTTGGCCTCGATACTCAACCAGCCAAACGGATACATGCTCGAACTTGTCCCTGCCTTCAATCTGAGCCATCCCAGAGTAGAACTGGATGCAACGCACGATCGAATCTCTGGGGATCGCGGAATCCGCAGATGCGCGGATGACAATTGCCAAATCGCCTTTTTTGCATCGCATTACTTCACCCCTTCCTGTTGAGCCAGGCATCCCTGGCCTTGATCACATTTACCGGTGCAGCCTGGTGGCTGCTGCATGTTTGGTGTGGTGGCAGGAACCGCCACGATGGGCCAAACTCGCATGGCGCCATGTGGTGCTTTGCCATCGGTGTTGTTTGGCCGGACGAGTCCTTTAGCTGCCAGTGTTTGCAGGTTGCACATGTCACTGGGCCTCCCGGTTCGTCCGCATGTCCAGAGCGACCTCTCTAGCGAGCCGCTTAGCTATCTGACGCACATGCCAGCGAGATGGCATCTCATACTTCCAAGGAAAGCTGGCAGATCCAAGATCAACTTGGCCGCTGGTCCCCCATGCGTAGTACTTGTTGGCGTTCCAAAAGGTGACGCGCCCAGCAGGACACAAAATCCTTAGGTCATGCACGTTATTTACTTCCACTCGCCACCAATCGGCGTCTAGAAGCACATCGCAAACCTCATTCAAAGTGCGAGAGCCTCGCTCGTTTCGCAGCACGGGGAATGGCCAGAATTTCAACTTCATTGCGCCTCCTTAGTAGTTGGTGCCGCCGGGCACGGACATTTCCATGGGCTGCTGGCCAGGGTTGGGCAGGTACTGCTGACTGTCCTTGTCGAACCACAGGCCAATCGTTCCTTCCCATTCGCCGTTGCGCTGCTTGTCGCAAATCAGCAGGCAGTCTGGCTCGGTGTCTTCCACCATCTGCCCGGCTTCGCGTTTGCGCTCCTTGGGCTTGTTGCGCCAGACGGCGATCACGTTGTCCACTTGGTCAGTGATGGCCCCAGTGCCCTTGAAGTCGTACTTGCCAGGCTTCGTGTCCTCGCTGGCGGGCTTCTTGATGTGGTGCACAAGGTGGATGTGGATCGAGTAGTCCCGGGCGATGGCGGTCAGCTCGTCCACAAAGGACTTTTGGCCGTTGTAGTCGTCCTCGCCTTGAACGCACTTCATTAGGCTGTCGATGAACATATGCGTTACGCCCAACTCCTTGGCGCAGTAGCGAGCCACGGCGCACACCTGGGAAGCAGTCACCGTGCCCTGCTGGTCGTACAGCCACAGGCGGTTGTCAGTCCATTCCTTGAACTGGTCGTAGAGTTCCAGTAGCGACTTGGTAGCCTCGGGGCTGCCGGCGAATGCTGGGTCCTGCGGGTTGTAGCCGGAGAACTGGCGGGCCATGCGCTCCAGGGTACGGATAGGCTTCATCTCAAAAGAGGCGATGCAGCAGCGTTCGCCTTGGGCCAGCAGACCAAGCGACACAAAGCCGGTCACCATCGACTTGCCGTTGCCGTTCGCCCCACCCCACACCGTCACTTCGCCCGGGCGGAATTGGAACAGGCCGTAGGTCTTGGCCCAGGGCATGTAGCGGTGATTTGGACGGGTGGGCGACTTGATGCGGTCGATCAGCTCCTGCACGTAGTCCTTAGCAGGCTTGACCTTCTGCTGTGCGTCGGTCTCCTTCTCGTACAGCGAAAAATCAATGTCGTCAGCGGTTAGGAAATAGGTCATCGCCGGTCTCTTTCGTGAAAATCTTTACTGCGTTGCTGATGGGTGCGGCCAGGATCTGAGGGCCTGAGCGCTTGATGGCCTCGTACAGCCGGATGGTCCGTTCGTCGCTGCGGTAGCCCATCAGGTGGACCTCCAGGCCGGTCAGCGGGCGAAAGTCGATGCGCTCGGGTGAATCGGTTTCGTCCAGCTGGATGTGGGCATAAAGTTGGCCGTGGTCGAAGCTGTTTCCCTGCTGGTGCCACTCGTCGGCATGCACCTGAAACAGCCAAGAGCTGTCGTCAAAGACGTAGGCGCAGGCAGGCTTGTAGCCCTTGCGGCGCAGCTCCAAAAGTTGAGCCATCCCCTTCATACGTAGGCCCCCACTCCGCCCTGCGGCTTGCCAGCACCGGAGATGCGGGGCGCCTTGTCCTGCTCCTTGCCCAGCCAACGGACGATGAAGGAATTCACCCCCCGAGCGGTCTTGCGGTTGGCGGGGTTGGCCAGAGACCATGCGCGCATCTCGCACAGTTGCTGCTCAACGTCCACAGCGGGGTATGCGGTTTGCCACTCGTCCACCATGGTTTGCGTCACGGCGTACTCGGTCTTGTCCACAAGGGGGATAGCCACAACGGCCGGAGGCGGCGGAGGTGCTGGCAGCAAGTCGCTTTGCGGCTTGGTGCTATCTCCTTCCTTTCCTTTCCCTTCCTTCCCTTCCGCTTTCACGCCACTTTCACGCGTGCCTGACGCGTCGTTTGGTTTGGCGGGGATGGTGCTTGCGGCCTCCCGGTTGTTGATCACTTGGTGCTTGGTGAAGGAAGGAATCTGCGCGTATTGCTTGCCTTCAACTTCGTACAGGTCAACTAAGCCCGCGCCCGTAAGTTCCAAAGCAAGCTCTGCAACATCGCAGTTGTCACCTGGCAGGTAACGCAGCTTGAAAGTTTTTGGCTTCCACTCGAAGCGGCCTTCGCGGTCAGCTTCACACCACAGCGACACGTAAAAGAGGCGTGCAAGTGGCGTCAGCGACACGATGTCTTCGCTGGTGAAGAATTCCGGCTTGATGGTTCTGATGCGTGCCACTTGTCTTACCCCTTGCTAGGCCGATAAATCAGCCATAAAATGCGCTTACGTTTTTCGTTAAACCAAATGGCTTTGTCCCGGTTGCCGCCGTGATAAGCCGCTACAGATAAATCGCCTGCTCGCTTCGCCAAAAGCCGCAGGCGTTTTTCTTTTGTGTCGGCTGTCATGCCAACTCCCAGACGATCTCGTTGCCGGACTGGCCGGTCTTACCTACTGGCTTGACCTTGCCCTCTGCCTTCAACTCGCCCAGCACATTGGCCACCGAGCGACGGTTGGCAGCCATGCAGTCAGCCAGTTGCGCGGCAGAGGCCGGGCCCATGACACGCAGTTTCACGATCACGAAGTCGGACAGGTTGAGCTTGGTGCGCTGTTTGGGCGGGTATGCAGGAGGACGCGATGGGGGAACTTGACCGTTGCGCTTCTCGCCAAACAGTGCTTGCCAGATTTGCTTGATGAAGTTCATTTAGATTCCGCCTTTCAAGAGTTTTTGGTGTTTGACCCGGGATGCTTCTGCTTGCTTGCCGCTCTCGACATAGAAGCCTGTCGGTGGCGGGTTTCTGTCTACCTGCTTGTGGATTCGGGGTGCTTTGAGTCGACAAGCGATTGAGGGGCGACGGAGCGCTGTGAAGGCGTTCATTTCTTACCTGCCTTGTTCTTTGCTTCGACTGCTTGAATCAGCTGCTGCACCGCCGCCAGAGCTTCAGCAGCCTCCTTATGGATGCGCGCCAGGTCGTTGTCCGAGATCACGCCATCTGCATCGCCATCCATCGTGGCCATGACCACATGCGACAGCTCTTGCGTAACGCTGGAGATCGAGCGATGGACGCAGGCGTTATCGGACGACTCAATAACAGGCAAGCGAACGAAACCGCCGCCATCAGCAGCAATCGCATTCACGAAGTCGTGACAGTGAGGCGCGTTGGCCTCAATGCACAGCTCGGAGATCAGCGTGGCAGTGGACAGGCCAAGCTTGAACTTCACATCGCCGGACAGCTCCTTGCGCAGAACTTCGGCAGTCTTGCCAACACGGGGGGCCAGGCTCTCATAGCCGCCCGGGTATGCCTTGGCCATTTGGCGGAGTGCGTCTTGTGGTGTCATATCCGTTTGCCTACTTGATGGATGTTGTTGAGGGGGAGACGTTTTCTGATACTGAGAACATGAAAACGACGACTACAAAATTTCTAGAGAGAGGTGCCTGCCCTGCCTTGAGCTATGCTGGTAGTTGCGACACATCCAGTAACCAGAGCCTCAAGGAGGGCAGACATGAGAGAAGAACTAATCAATCCGGCAGCAATACTTGCGGCGGCGATCATCAACAACATGGCGCCGGAAGACGGAAGAACCTTGAAGCAAACAATCGCCGAGGCGTTTATTCAGGCGTACCGAGGCCTGGAGTTGGCAGAGGCTGGCATTCAGCACCAGGACCAGAACGGGACGTAACCACAGGCCGACGGAAGAACTCGTCGATCTCGGAAAGCCCTTGGTCGACGCGTTTCAAGTACAGGAGGACACTCCCCGTAGAGTGCGCTACGCGCTCGACCCAGGCCTTTTTGACGGCGTCAATTTCGCCAAGGGTGTACTTACGGCTGGGCGAAAGCATCTCAACAGATTTCAGTTGTGGGTCAGCCATGGGCCACCTCCTTGCGCTTGGGGGATTGGGGGCGCCGGAAGGGCGCGGGGATGTTCTTGATGTGCTTACGAGCCCACGCAGCCAGAACACGATCGCTGACCTTGTTGCTCAAAACATCCGGCCACTTATCAACCGCCTGGTAGGTGATGCACATGGCATCAGCTACGGCGCTGACCGTTCCGCCAAGAACTTGGATTGCTTCTGACTTGCGTATAGACATGCCTACATTGAACCATAGTTCATCAATTAAAGCAACCATAGTTCAGGCTGAATGCGACATCATTTCAACCATGGTTGATTACAAAGACCGCCTAGTTAAGGCGATGCAGGCTGCTGAGATGAAAACCGCCGACTTAGCGGAGCGCCTGGGCTTGTCCTATCAGGCGATCAAGAAGGTTGTGGACGGGAACACAAAGGCGCTAACTGCTGAAAACAGCGCCCGAGCTGCTCAGTTGCTGAACGTCTCGTCCGATTGGCTCGCATTGGGGGAAGGATCTATGTCAAGGGCAATGTCCGGCGCACAAGAAAGCGCCCTATCACCCGCTCCCAAGCCTGGCTTCCCCACAGTAATCGTGCCAGTCTTAGCTAACAGCGCTTCAATGGGGCCGGGCTCTGAACTGCTTGAAACTGACGTTCTTACTGGCGACCTCCAACTGTCCCAGGAGTGGGTAGCTCAGCGTATCAAGCCCTCGCACATTAAAGCGCTCCGCTTTATCCATGGTTATGGCGACTCAATGAAGGGCACCTTCAATGATGGAGACATCCTCCTGGTAGACACCGGCATTCGATTGGTTGACATCGACGGGGTATACGTGCTCTGCGCCCATGACCGCCTATTCATTAAGCGTGTGAGGCAGCGCTGGGATGGAAAATTCGAGATCAGCAGCGACAACCCTGGCATCAAAACTTCTGATCTTTTAGACGGGAGTGAGGAGTTGGATGTGAGAGGCCGCGTTCTTTGGGCGTGGAATGGCAACAAACTTTAGTTTTGAAAACGTTTATGAATAAGTATGCTGTGTCAGCAGTCCTGGCGTTACTCTCAATCAATGCGTCTGCGATGACCTTTGATGAGGCGGCCGCCATCTGCAAAAAATCCTACGAGCTGATGGAGAACCCTACCGACGATGGTGACAAGTCCTTCACGACCCAGGGCCGAATCAATGTCGCTTTCACTGTCATGAAGAAGTATCCGCTGGTCTGCTCGGTCGGAGTCGAATCCAAGGAGCTTGAGGAGGTCAAGCACTCGAGAGGGGTGATGTCAAAAGAAGAGTTGCGGGCAGCCAAGGAAAAGGCTGCAAAGGAGCATCACGAATTGGACAAAGTCTCAGCCGGCGACAGCAAGGAATTCGTGAAGAAGGCCAAGCGAGTGATCGCAGATAAGTTCAAAGATCCGGACTCTGTGAAGTTCAGGGACCTGTACCTAGCCAACAAGGGCCTGCCTGCCCTCTGCGGTGAAGTGAATGCGAAGAATTCTTACGGCGGGTACACCGGATACAAAGGCTTCTTCTACAACCCAGTGCAAGCCTATATAGACGACCAACAAGAGCTTGGCGAAGGATTCATGTACAAGAACCTACAACCGAGTGCATGCAAAGACAAGTTCGCAGACGTTGAATAAGTGAGCCAGAAGATGAAGAGAGTTGCGGCGCTGGGGGCCGTTGTGTTGTCGATCGCTGGGTGTGCTCAGCCATACACCACAGTGACACGGACAATGTCTCAAGAAGAGCAGTACAAGATAATGGCTCAGGTTGAGGCAGATCGCGAAGCTGAGCGGAGAAATGAGAAGCCCACTGAGGAAACAGCAGCGCCTGTTGCGACGGCAGCCTCTTCTCCGCCGCCACCAGCCAATAACGCTATCCTTCTAGAGGCATGCAACAACATTGCGGAGTCAGCCAAGCGACTTGAATGCTTCAAGGCGATTCAGCCATCCGAACGTTCGCCAGCCAGCGGAGCGAAGGCCGAAGTCGTGCGCGCGTTCACAGACTTGAAGTCGATTCTCAATGCTGGGACCTCCTACAATTCCTACTCGACACAGCTAGAGTCGACTGTGAAGGCACTTGGCAACTACAAAGCATCCGCTCAATCTGATGATGACAAGCGAATTGCGGCCCAACTGCAGGAATCTATTGACGCTCACAAGGACGCGCAACTGTTTTGGCAACGTGACATCAGCTGGTATGCGCGATCGAGCAACTCCACCGCCTACCCTGGAGGCTTGCCTATTGAGTACACGGGGACAGCGTACCTAGTGCCCAAGTACGGATTGAGGACTCAAAAGTCAGACTTTTGGGGCATCTCTACCGGCCTCCCACGAGCACAGACTCTCCGAGCCATATGGAAGTTTGCTGACGACAAAGCGAACGCTGCTCTCAACTAGAGGAGACAGAGTCCAAGCCAAGTCATCGCCCGCAACACGTCTCTATGGGCGCAGAGCGCGGGCGAGCTGTCGTGCAATCGATTGCAAAGTGACTTCTGCTGAGTGATGTTGCTGTGCAACGCTTCATAGGGCACTGTTGAGGAGTGTCGTAGTGACCTCCGTATGACAACGTAGTCCTACGTAGACGACTATCGGTCTTCTGTCAAATTCTTATTGACGCTACAGGCAATAGCTCGTATTGTTGAATCAACAGAAGCCAGAAGATCCAAGAAAATTGCGCTATTGACAGACTGCAACTTCTTCTGCTAACATATCTGGCTTTATAAAAATTTTGTGGGGATGCCGTGAACGCCAAGGTCGCAGGTTTTGCAGATGCTCAAGTTGATGAAGCAACTTTGAAGGTGGAAAAAGTGTGGGGAGAGATCCTCCGCGTAACTGACCGATTGCTTCAGGCGCACCACCATTTTGGCTTTTCTAACATTCAAGAAAATGTCTCGCCAACTATTGAAGACATGTTGAAAAGCCTACGCATCTTGGAAGTGATCCTTGATGCTTTGGTAAGCGGCCCCACAGATGTTGACTGCACGAGAATTTTGCTAAACGCCAAACAAGCAATTCTCAATATTGAAGCAGTGAATTTAGCCCTCAACTCTAAAGATGTTGATGGATACGAACTCGCAATGAACCGCTTGAACAACCAAGCACCCTTTTGACGCCCTGGAGAGAACTATGAAAAACTTTCTGCAATTTGACCTCTACGCTATGACGGAGCCAAAGAGCGAACAGGATGTGATCGCTCTACTGGATGAAGCCCTGTATGAGTTGAGCAACCTGCATGCTCATCTGGACACACTGTTCGCACGTTGTGAACGGTCTGCGAAGTGCGCTGCTCACTAAAAACAGCAGCACTCATGACAAGCCACCTCCGGGTGGCTTTTCTTTTGCCTGGTCGCTGGCCCTCCCCCCGCTTCTAGTTGCACCCCCATCCATCAACCGCCTGCGGGCGGTTTTTTGTTGCCTCGCCGAAGAGGAGTTCACCTTCGCATTGAACTATAGTTGACATCACTTTTGAACTATGGTTCAATACACCCATCGCAGCAACGAACGCGACCGACTCGATGCAAGAGGAAGGTCTAGCTCCAGTGGAGCGCAGCTAGTTGCACCAGGCGATGGGTGTGAAGTGATCGAGCTAACTCCCCTTCTTTAACAACAGAGAGCGATGTGATGGGCGGCAGCACGGAAGGACGTGTGTGCAGCAAAGCGCAGTGAACAACCCCATTGAGTTCTATAGACGATTACTAGTACAGCGGCTATAGGGCGATTTGGGCTGGCATGTGGCCTTGATCTGTGTGGCGAAGTGCAGCCCAGCATGCGGGCAGTCAGTGTCGAACCTGGCCCGCTCATCACATCGCTCTCCTGGTGTGATTTGGAGAGGCGGCGGCGTGGAAGGACACGCGCAACTGGCCCATATGAAGGCGGACGGAAGAGTGGGCCCATCCCGGGTGGCATAGCCAAGAGTCTCCGAAGTCGCTCAGCAGGTATCAAGCCCTGCCCGCCTCTCCCAATCACATCAGACCATATAGCAGCAATAGCCGAGCAATCGGCGCGCAGTGCAGCGTCTCCAGTCCCCAAAGCGGGTACACGGAGCGGTCGGCAGACCGAGGAAAACTGGAATTTCCAAGAGCAGAAAAGTCCACCGAGCAATCGGCGCTCCCCTCTGGGCGACATCAGAGGGAAAAACAAAGCCCTCCCATCGGAGGGTTTCGTTTTTTACGAAAGGACAACGATGCGATCAAGCGCAAGACTCTCCATGCTTTTGGCTGCTGCGGCAATGGTCGGAGTGACGGCCGGCGGTTCTGCCTCTATAAGCCACCAAATGAACGAAGGAGGCCCATTGCAACCACTGGGAGGTGCCGGATCTACGAGTTCCAGTGGCCCCGCAAATCGCCGAGCCAAGGGCGCACACAAAGCCGCTCACCGGGCATCACTCAAGCGCCGCCGTGCCAAAGCACGCAAGTCATAACCCCCAAGCGCCCTACTCAGGGCGTTTTCAATTTATGCGCACAGGCGCGGAAGGATGAAGATGGAAGCGAAGCACACGCCCGGGCCTTGGTTTTACGTGTCTCAGCGAGATTGGGCACACCGTCAAGACGTTCACATCACTGCGATGAACTGGGGAGTTGTCGCTGTGGCAAGCATTGACTGGAGTCTTGCCGTGTGCGAAGTGCAGCGAGCCAACTTGAACCTTATTTCGGCCGCCCCTGATTTGCTTGAGGCGCTCAAGGCGCTGGTCGATGACGTATCAGACAGATTTGACTTGGAATGCCCAAGCACAAATCCAGGCATAAAAAGTTGTGTTGCAGAGGCTCGCGCTGCCATCGCCAAGGCAACCTCATAAGCACCCCAAGAGCATCAGATCAGATGATTTGATGCGTTGGGTACTCCTCGAAAGAGGGCCATCAAGAAAGAGCGCGGTACAGAAAAACTGTAACGGAACGCGGAATAGGGTCATCCGACAGACCTCCGCCACGACCTGCTTGCAGGCGGTACGCGAGTTGCGTGATCCGCTCTTTTTCTTGATGGTGAATGCGCAGGCTGATGCGCTCACGTACGGGAAAAAACCTCTGATGTAGTTCAGGGATCGGAGGCGAAAGCCTAGTCTGCTGGAGACGGCAGAACGGTCAGACCCGCTTGATGCTGCCGAAATGACGGCTGGTAGAGGGCAACCTCGAATCGTTAAACGTAGGCTGGTTTGAGTCCAGTCAAGCCGGAAATCAGCACCGGCCACCATCCCCTATTCATAGATGTAGCCAACCCTGGCCAATCTATTCACAAACACACTCCAGCACTACCACGCTGGATTTGCCGCCTTCGGGCGGTTTTTTATTGGAGCAACCATGAGTGACTTGTCCAACATGAGGCGCCTAGCTCGCGGGCTGGCCGCTTGGGATGCGATGGAGCCGGACTACGACGATCCACCCGTTTCCATGGCCGTGCACATGGAGCTGGTCGACAAGTTCTTCAAGGTGCGCGACCAACTGGCCCAGTTGCTTGAAGAAGCCCGCGACGGCGGAGAAACGCTTAACCGCATTCGGTGCTGCTCAGGTGATCGCCTGCTGCGCCTTTGCAACGAGATCGAGGGGGTTGAAGATGACGAGTGCAACTAAGTGGCGCGTCGTTACGCTGCCAGGGTCAGAGCTAATGCAAATCTGGAATGACGCTGACCAGGTAATTGCGCGCATCTCGACACGCGAACAGGCGGGCGCCGAGTTGCCAGATGCCACCCTCATCGCCGAAGCCGGAACCGTGCACCACGAGTGCGGCCTGAGCCCTCAGGAGCTGTTGGAGGGGTATCGGGAACTGCGTAAGGCCTTGATGCTCTGCCGTTTCGATTCTCTCAACATGACCTTGGAGGAAATGAACAGCTGCGGTGCCGCTCTCGCCAAACACAAGGAGGTGTGAGATGACAGACCGCGAACTTCTTGAACTGGCTGCCAAGGCGGCTGGAATCGAAATCACCTGGGAGCATGGCCGGGATTACCCAGAGCGTGTTGAGCTGTTCCGCGGGCACCTTGCCAACTATGAGCCTTGGGACCCATTGAACCTCGACGGCGACGCATTCCGCCTCGTTGCACAGCTGGGCTTGGATATCGAGTTTGGCAATGAGCATGTCTGGTGCTGCATTGAGGACATGGAGAACTACGTCATGCACCCGTTAGCGGGCGACAGGGCCGCTGCCGCCAGGCGAGTGGTCGTTGAATCCGCTGCCGCAATCCAGCAAGCCAAGGAGGCCAAATGAAGCGCTACTCCATCTCGATCAACGGGACGATCCACGAGCAAGACCTTGCCGACGTGTGGAAGGCTTGGGATTTTGTTTTGTCCCAAGACGACGGCAGTCCAATGAAAGTGAGGGTTTTGCAGCTATGACCACCACCTCCATGCTGACCATGCCAACCCGAGCACTGTGCCCCGAGCAAGGCCAGAAGCCCAGCCGCTACGTGCCGGCCGTTGCAACCGATGTGAGCAAGACGTTTGATAAATTCCGTCGGCTGCAATCAATTCAACTCAGGAAAGACCACAAGCAGTGAACCTTCTGCATCACGCATTCCTCTGGAGCGCCATAACGGCGCTTTCTTTTTTTGCGGCCGCTGTTCGTGCGGGCGCGATTGTTTAAGGACGCACTATGAGCGCCATCCAAGCCATCACCAACTACGTCTATGGGGCTGAATCCAGCTTCCAGGGGGCGCTGGCCGACCACTCGCTCAACTTTGAGCGCGAGGCAGGCTTTGCCATCCAGATCCTGACATCTGGCGACTACATTGCCAAGCTAGCAGCAGGTGACCGCCAATCAGTGGTCAACGCGGTAACGAACATCGCCGCCATCGGCATCAGCCTGAACCCAGCGAAGAAGCAGGCTTACCTTGTCCCCAGAAAAGGGAAAGTCTGCCTAGACATCAGCTACATGGGCCTCATTGATCTTGCGATTGATTCCGGATCCATCATGTGGGCTCAGGCCGAGCTGGTTTGTGCTGGTGACGCCTTCGCGCTGAACGGATTCGACAAGCCCCCTACTCACTCCTACAACCCGTTCTCTCAGGATCGCGGCGAGGTCGCCGGCGCCTATGTGGTGGTCAAGACGCATACCGGTGACTACCTCACGACCTGCATGAGCAAGGCCGACATTGACGCCATCAAAAATCGCTCCGAGTCAGTCAAGGCTGGCAAGACTTCGCCCTGGGACACGGACTATGGCGAGATGGCCAAGAAGACGGTCGTCAAGCGTGCCTACAAGTACTGGCCCAAATCTGAGCGCCTGGATCAGGCCATCCACCACCTGAACACAGAGGGCGGTGAAGGACTCGCCACCTTGGCCACTCCAGCTCCGGCCCCTGCGGCAGAGGCGCCGCCCGCTTTGCTGGAGAAAGCAGACGCAGCAGCGAAGAAAGGGACTGAGGTCTACAAGCACTTCTGGAAATCTCTGTCCGCCACCGACCGCCAGTTGCTTGCCGGGCATCACATCACGCTGAAAAACGTTGCAGCGACCGCTGACGCGCAGATTACCGATGTGGAGGCAAAGAATGAAGATATGCGAAGCAGCGCAGAGAACTGACGATTGGTATGCGGCCCGGCTTGGCAAGGCCACTGGCAGCCGATTCGCTGATGTCCTGGCGGGGGGCAAGGGCCTGACCAGAAAGGCCTACGCCACCCAGTTGGCCTTAGAAATCATCTCAGGAAAGGCCGCCGAGACGTACACCAGCCAGGACATGGAGATCGGCACTGAGCGGGAGCCCATTGCCCGAGCCGAGTATGAAGCCCTGACAGGCAATTTCGTGGAGGAAGTGGGATTCTGCCTGCACGACACCCTATCCGCTGGCGTCTCCCCTGATGGCCTGATTGACGCGGACGGTGGGGTGGAAATCAAGTGCCCGAAGGCGAAAACCCACGCCGAGTACCTAGAGCTGACACGCGAGCCCTCAGCCTACACAGCCCAGATTCAGGGATGCATGTGGGTCACAGGCCGCCAATGGTGGGACTTTGTCAGCTACCACCCCGACTTCCCTGAGAACGCACGGTTGATTGTTCGACGCATCCCAAGGGATGAAGCGTTCATTGAGAAGCTTCAGCGCGCCATTGAGGACTTTTCCCAAGAGGTGCATCGAACAGTCGACCTGATCCGCAACTACAAGAACGCGGCATAACCAACACCCTCCAGGAAGGCCGGAGGGACGAAAGGACGAAATGAACGTAATCACAATCGCAGGCCGAATCGGCAAAGATGCCGAAATCCGCCACACCAGCGGAGGCAAGTCTGTCGCATCGTTCAGCGTGGCAGACGACCAAGGACGCGACAAGGGCACCATCTGGTGGAACTGCCAACTGTGGGGTGAGCGCGGCGAGAAACTCGCGCAGTACCTCACCAAAGGCAATAGCGTCACAGTGACCGGGAATGTGACTGAGCGCGAGTACGAGGGAAAGAAGTACTACGACATTCGCGTCAATGACGTTGCCCTGCAAGGCGGCAAGCAATCTGGCGGCGATAGCCAAGGCAGCCAGCGCGCTGCACCGGCTCCGCGACTAGCTCCAGCGCCACGACAGGGCGGCGGTGGATTCGATGACATGGAAGATGACAGCATCCCATTCATCGACCCTATGCGCCGCAGCCTCCGTCTGTATTCAGTGATCTAACCCAGGACCGCCCAAGAGGCGGTTTTTCTTATGGCCCAAAACAGATTGGTAATCACCCCTGAGATGGAGCAAAGATTGCGAGAGCTTCGCGCCAGTGGGATTTCGGTCCGCGTTGCTGCGGCGGAGCTGGGCATTGCCAAGAGCACTGCCGCAAAACGGATGTCGCAGATACCCAAGGGGGAGGCCCCAAAGCCACCAAAGGCGGTCAAAGCCTCAAAGGCCCCGAAGCAGCCTGGGCCTCACCAACAACTGCAGGTCACACTTAAGCAGGCCGGCGTCAAGCTCCCAGAATCTGCCGAGATCATCACCCCGGCGACGGTTAAGGTCCAGCGCCACATCTGCATCCCACCCGACTATGCGCCCATCTGCGCTGCTTCGGTGCAGGGCCAGTACACGGGAGCGGGCCTCACCTACCGGGGACAAGCCAAGCGCTAACCGGTCACCGCCCCCAGTGGGCCCCTATTCACAGCCCGCCCTGAGCAATCGAGGCGGGCTCTTCTATTTCACCTCATGGCTGCCTACTACAACGAGATTGACAAGTTTGCGGCGCAGACGCTGCGCAATCTCATCGCTGCGGGCCACATCGCCCCGGGTGATGTTGACGAAAGGAGCATTGAAGATGTTCACCCCGACGACCTCAAGCCCTACACCCAGTGCCACTTCTTCGCAGGCGTTGGTGTTTGGTCCTATGCCTTGCGCGCCGCAGGCTGGCCAGATGACCGATCTGTTTGGACTGGTTCCTGTCCGTGCCAACCTTTCAGCCAGGCAGGCCAAGGCTCTGCGTTTGATGACGAGCGGCACTTGTGGCCAGACTTCCACCATCTCATCAGCGAGTGCCGCCCTGCAGCAATCTATGGAGAGCAGGTTGCAAGCAAGGATGCAGACCCTTGGCTCGACCTTGTACACACTGACATGGAAGCCCTGGGTTATGCCTTCGGGGCGGTTGCGTTCCCGTCTGCGGGCGTCGGTGCGCCGCACATCCGCGACCGAACCTACTGGCTGGCCTACCCCTCGAGCGAACGACGGGACGGGCGACAAGATTCCCCCGGGACGAGAGGGCGGGCTAGCTTTGAAGCAAGCCGCGCTGTTGGCGGGCTGGCCAACAGCGACCAGCACAGACGGGCTGCGCTATCCCGCGATCGAGGCAACGACCAAGAACATAACGCTGAACCATGCAGCCAATCTGGCAGGTTGGCCAACACCTTTGGTCGGCGGGACATTGCCAGCGTCCCACGGGCAGATCAGCGGGGACTACCGGAGGGCGATGGAAGTCGTCAAGAACATTCCGAACCCGGCCCGGTTAACGGCCTCTGGCGAGCTGCTGATTGGCTCCTGTGCCGGGATGGAAAGTGGCGGCCAGTTGAACCCGGCACATTCCCGCTGGCTCATGGGGCTGCCGCCCGAGTGGGACGCCTGCGCGCCTACGGAAATGCCATCAATGCGAAAGCCGCGCAAGTCTTCATCGAAGCAGCAATGAGCTGCATCCCATAGATTCCTAGCCCGCCCTGAGCGGGCATTTCCATTTCTGGAGCATCCCATGCCCAATGAAAACAACTTTTCCGCTCCCCTCCTGCCCTGCCCGTTCTGTGGCGCGTCAGCTGCAGTGCAAAACGAGAGCACTGCCGACAACAGTGGTGGCTACTTCGTGGAGTGCAAATCCTGCGGCGCCAGTACCAACCTACGCTACGCATGCGGCGACGATCCAGTTCCTCTGCTGGTGGCGCAGTGGAACGCCCGCGCTCCCCAGACAGTGGAAGCCCAGGCAGCGCCCGCAGCAGTGGCTGCGCCATTGATCGCCCGGTCGCTTGCTGAGTGGCATGAGGATGATGGCGCAGTTGCATGGTGGGCATGGTGCGGTCATAGCTGGGCAGGCGAAGCCCCCTTCATTGGCATGCCTTGCGACTCTGATTGGCCAGGCTATCACACGCACTGGACGCCAGCGCCTAGCCAACCGGCAGGTCTCAACGCCACCCCAAAACCTCCAGCTACCGAGGATTCATCGGCAGGTGACCCGGCAGAGGTGCTGGCCGAGCCGGTGGTGACATCTGTCGGGTGGCGCGAGCAGTTTTCGCAGGCAGTCTATGCAGACCTTGCCGCTGCTGACAATCAAGATGTGCCGCTTGAGGATTACCCCGGGCGCATTTTGAAAGTGCTCGACTCAATCGTCGGGCCGCATCATCCGACGGTTGTGCATTGGCGCAATGACGCCATCCGGGCGTGTATCGAAATTGTGAAGCGCTATGGCGCTGGAACAACTGCATATCAGGAGCGCGACATGGCCGCCCTCTACACAGCACCCCAGGCCCAGCCCGCTGATGCGCTGGATGCGGCACCAGTTGCGAAAAGGCTGCTTCATGGTCATGAGCCTTGGGAAATCCCGGCACAGACTATTCAGCGAGATGCGGTCAGGTATCGGTGGCTTCGAACACAGTTTTGGGATGAGGGAAGCATGTGTGTAGTGATGAACCCCAAAAGCCATGTGGTTCTCGGAGCGATTTGCCCAAGCCATAAACAACTCGATTCCGCCATCGACGCCGCCATGGCTGCAGCCCAGGAGGGCCGCGACCTATGAAAACCGATCCACGCAAAGGATGCGCAAACGAGCGCGAGCTGTGGGTATGGGCCGCCATCCACGACCTGCTGGCCCACCCGTTCATGGTGCTGACGCTGTACAGCCGCCTGTCGCTGCGCTTCCACGACTTCACATCGCACCGCGCATGGCCACGCCCAGCGCGCCCGGCCGCCATCACCGTGGTGACGCCCACGCGCTTCGGCGATGTGCGCGTCACCCAGCAAGCGGAAGGCGTCTGGCGCGTCTACCACGGCCGCGTCAATCACGCGATCACGCTGGCCACGCTGTCGCCCGAGGAAGCGCTGTACAAGGCGCTGAAGTGGTTCGACTCCCTGGGCGAAGAGTTTGGCGGCAAGTTTGCGCCAGGAGGTGCACGATGAGCCGCAGCGGATACAACGATGAAGGCGAAGGCATCAACCTTTGGCGCGGCGCTGTGCGCAGCGCGCTTCGCGGCAAACGCGGCCAAGCTGCCCTGCAGGCTCTGGCCGAGGCCATGGACGCCATGCCGGTGAAGGCGCTCGCAGCGCATTCGCTGGTGACCGCAGACGGCGAATTCTGCACGCTGGGCGTCCTGGGCCAATCGCGCGGCATGGATATGTCGCAGATTGATCCCGAGGACTGGACAGCCGTGGCCAAGGCTTTCGGGCTGTCGGAGGCGATGGTGCGCGAAATCGTTTACCTGAACGACGAGCACTACACGCCCTATGACTATCAGCAAGTGGAGATTTGCGGCCCGCTGCGCCCCTACCGCGACGAGCGCCACCCGTGGCGCCGGGTCTATCACAGCGACCCCGGCGGCGGCCGCTGGCAGCATATGCGCAAGTGGGTTTCCGAGCAATTGGATCCAGCCGCCCAGCGCGCCCAACAGCGGGAGGGCCAGCCCAATGCCTGACATCTGGCTGCTCGTGTTCATCTCCAGAGGGCTGATCGGTGCCGCTGGCGACGCCATGCCGCTGGAGCAGTGCGAGGCTCGGGCCCGCGACCTGGACCTCTCCAATGTGGTGTGCATCAACACCCACGACCCATCTTGCCGGATCTACCGGGACCGATCTACCAACCTCGCCCAGTGGCAGCAGGAGCTTGAACAGCGCTGCCGGCGGCGGGGTCAACCACATAAGGACAGCAACCAATGATCTGGACCATTTCACTTTATGCGCTTGCCATAGTTGGCATTCTTTACCTAGCGGTCCGGATCATCTACCCGTTGACCTGGTTGGCAATGTATGCAACCGGCCACTTGATATTCGTCATTCGCACTGCCGGCCCTGAGTGGCACGCAAAGCCGTTCTGGCACAAATTGAAGGTGAGTATCAAGTTCTGGTTTCGACAGATCGGAGATGCAGCCTCATGGCCCGCGACCCAAGTTACCTGCGGTCCATACAAGTGGGTTCCGCTATTCAACTACAGCGGGTTCAAGGCAGCCCAGGCCAAGGAGGAGGATTGAGATGGCCCTGAACAAAGCAAAGCGCGCCGCTCTCCGGGAAAAGTTCGGCGGCCGGTGCGCGTACTGCGGGCAGCCGCTGGGCGAGCGCTGGCACGCCGATCACATTGAACCGATTGTGCGTAACGACTGGTTGAAGGTCCCCCGAGGGCCCGACTACCCCCACCGCGACACGCTGGAGAACATGAACCCAGCATGCCCGCCCTGCAACATCGACAAGCATTCCATGAGCCTGGAAAGTTGGCGCGACATCATCCAGCGGAGCAACGATGTGCTGCAGCGCGATGTGAGCACATTCCGCCGCGCCGTGCGCTACGGCCTCGTGCAGCTCACCAGCTCGCCGGTGACCTTTTACTTTGAACGGCTGGCCGAGCCCGCCCCCAAGGAAGCACCATGACCGACAAGACAGAAGCACAGCCCGAAGCGCTGCGTGTGCGCAAATACATCGACCGTCGACGCGCCTCTAGAGGGCTATCTCGCGATCACATACACGGATTCGATGTGGGAGACGAGGCAGAAGCACTGCTCCTGACCTCTGACCTTGAGGCCATCCTTGGGCGCATCGCCTTCCTGGAGGCCCAGCTATCAGCGCGGCAGGCTGCGCCCGTCATGGTAGTGACAGAAGCAATGCACGAAGCCGCCGTGAAGGTTCTGCACCGGGCCAACGGTGTTGAGGGACTACCGCAGCGGATGCTAAATGCCATGCTCTCGGCCCTCCCTCACCCTTATGGCCGGGATGCGCACGAAAGGAGCCGCCAATGATTGAAGTCGGATGGATGGTGATAACCTCGCGAGGCCCGATGTTCTGGCCGCCAAGCGACCGCGCCGAAGCGGAGTCCTACTGCGAGGATGGGGCGGAACCGGTGCTACTGCTAGCCCACCAATCAGCAATTGAAGCACATGAAGTAACGCAGGGAGCCACCAATGATTGAAAACTACGACCCCAACATCCGATGGTCACGCCACACATACCGAGTCACGCTGCAAAGCTGGGACTGCGTGGGCACCTTGGAATGCGATATGGGAGGGAATATGCGCGGTTTCGAAGTGATGAAGGCTGCAGTCGCGGAGCTTGCCGACAATATTTACGAACAGCAGGGCGCGAACCCAACCATTATCCTGACCAACCCATCTGGAGAAGAAACACTGCAATGCCAGCCAGATGGCGAGGACATCGAGAAATGGCTATTCGCAATGGTAGTGGGCGTTGAGTTGGTCAAACATGAGGAGACCCAATGACAACCCCTGACCCAAGCCGTGAGGCATACCATGCTTGGCTTCACAAACTGCATGAAGATGATGAAATTGGACCACTTGAAGACCCAGGAGCACTGGCTGGATGGATTCAGGCAGAGCGATACATGCAGGCCGAGTTGCAGCAGGCCCACGAATCTCGGCGCCAAGCCCAGACGGAACTGGCCGCCATACAGGAGAAGTGCAACCGCATCGGGCTGGACATCGACTGGGCACTGCGTGGTGAAGTCAATGAGCAGTCGCCAATCGCTGGCCGGCTCAAGCTGATTGCAGACAGCGCGGCACAAAGCGTGGCAAAGCTACGCCAAGATGCCATTGCGCTCAATCTGATGCGCCATGTTGGCCTGGACAAGCATGTCGCCCGTGAGTGCGAGCAGATCGTTCGCCAGCTTTTGCAGCCCGCAGCCCCAAAGCAGGAAGGAAGCACATGAAGAAGAACGTGCTATCGCTTTCCATACAGGCGATGTTTGGCGGGTTCTGGGATGACGGTGCTAATTTGTTCCGAGAGCCGGCAAGCATCCCTACGGGAACGCCAGTCAAGGTGCGGTGCCGAGTCGCTGAGAATTCCGATGACATCATGGACTTCAACGTGTTCCTGAGCGATGGGAGTTGGCACGCCAGCATGAAGAAGCGGATATCGTAATTCCGACATCCAAATTAATTCAACCACTTGCAAGTGAATTATGACCACCAAACGCACCCGCAAATGGGGTGACAAACGAGCACCCCTCCGCGATCAAGACGAACCCGAGCCCCGCCAATGAGCGGGGTGATTTTTTGGAGAACTGATAAATGATCGCAACAGCACCCGCCCTGCTGCGTCGTCAAGATGCAGCGGAGTTCCTCGCCATTGGCAAGGACACCTTTGATGACCTGCTCAAGCAGGACAAGACTTTCCCCAAGGCCCGGGAAATTTCAGCCCGTCGCGTCGGCTGGCTCGTCTCCGAACTGGCCAGCTGGGCAGCAGCGCGCCCCCAAGCGGACATGCTGCCGCCACCCAACACTGCCCACAAAAATCGCGCTAGGGGGCCGCGCTCGCAGCCAGAGCCTCATAGTGAGCACTGATGACGGCAAGCCACTCCCGGCGCTCCTTGTCGTAGGAGTGCCGGTCATACACCCCAACGATGCCCGAAGGCATGTGTCCGATTACCGCCTCAGCCACATCGCGTGGGCAACCCAGTTTCGAAAGCTGGGTCCGCGTTGTCCTGCGCAGATCATGAGGCGCCCATTCAGTCACAGGAAGCTTGGCCCTGTGCAGCTCACTAGGATGATTGGCGTAGGGCTGCTTAGTCCAAACTTGGGTTGCAATCGACTTTTGAGGCATGGGCAAATGGCGCTCCGCTTTACGAACTCTTGGGAAAAGCCATCCGTCGCCCTTCTCATCCTTGCGGCGCAGCACAATCTCTAGCGCCCGACCGATCAGCGGCACGCGATGATCGTATGCGGCATCATGCCCCTCGATCTTGATCATCTCGACTGGCACCGTCACCCACCACCCATCTGCCTCCTCGACCACCCATTCCCCACGCAGCGCGCAGATCTCGGAGCCGCGCATGGCCGTCCATAAATAGAGCTGCAGCACGTCAGCCACTTGCCGCGAGAAGTTTGGCATCCACCGGAGTAATTTGCCTACTTCTTCGTCGCTCAGAACACGCTTGGCCGTGACTTGCTTACCCTGCCGCACCTTCCCCTTGCTGCGCAGCCTGCCCTTGAAGATCTGACGCCAGTGATTAGGCGTCTCTTCCGGCAACCGCCCAGACTCGATAGCGAGATCCCAGGCTGCCCCCAGCTCCTGCTTCAGCATACGTGCCTGCACTGGGGTTTCCTCAAGCACACTGATCAAGTCATAGGCATCCGCTCGCTTCACCTCGGCCACACGCATAGCCCCAAACTTTGGTGTTACGTGATTCCTGAACAGCCGCTTCATTTCCTCTTGGCCCTTGGGCTTGCGGCGCTTTTCCACATGCTCGGTTATGTACATCTGCACAATGTCGGCCACGGTATCGCCTCGCCCGGGAGCCTGCGGCCGCGCCGCTTTCGCCTTGACCTTGACGGGCGAAACAACGGCTTGCCCCTCCCCACGCTGATCCCGTAATACCTCCCAGGCCGCTACAGCTGCTGCATACGACATGGCTGGCCACTGGCCCACTGCGACCTGCTTCATCAAGCCGGTCTGCGGGGACTTGAATCTGTAGATCCAAGATCGGCGCGTTTTACCCGCAGTCAAGCGCAATCCCGGCGCATCGGTTACGGTAATATGCTCACCCGGTTTCAGCAGCTTCGCTGCGCGTGCATCAAATGTCATGGCGTACCATTGGCTATTGGCAGCCAGGCGTAGGAATTTTCAAGCTCCAGCAGCCGTGGCGTAGGAAGGTTTTAGGAAGTGCATTTTTCCTACGCCATTCTACCCAGTGCAGACCCTCGCAGACCGGATGCAAACCCTTTCATTGAAGACGGCAAAGATTGGATTTAGTCCAATCAAAACAAATAGATGAGATCACAAGACATGGGAAATCAAGCACTTAAAGACGCTGATTTTTCATCGCATACCCCAATGATGCAGCAGTACCATGCTGCCAAAGTTGACCACCCCAACACCTTGCTGTTCTACCGCATGGGGGATTTTTACGAGCTGTTCTATGGCGATGCCGAGAAGGCCGCGCAGCTGCTCAATATCACCTTGACCCAGCGCGGCCAGTCGGCCGGCCAGCCGATTCCGATGGCGGGTGTGCCCTTCCATGCGCTGGAGAACTACCTGGGCCGTTTGCTCAAGCTGGGCGAATCGGTGGCGATTTGCGAGCAGGTCGGCGAAGTGGGGGCCAGCAAGGGCCCCGTCGAGCGCAAGGTGGTGCGCGTGGTCACGCCCGGCACGGTGACCGACAGCGAGCTGATGAGCGACAAGGCCGAGGCCATGCTGCTGGTGGTGCACCAGGCCCAGCGCGCCCGCTGCGGCCTGGCCTGGCTCAGCGTCACCCAGGGCAAGATTTTTCTGGCCGAGTGCACGCATGAAGAGCTGCCCGCCTGGATAGCGCGCATTGCGCCCAGCGAAGTGGCCTACAGCGCCGGTGCCTCGCAGCGCTTTGAGCAATCGCTCTACCAGCTGCGCAGCAGCGGTGTGCTGACCTGCCCGCTGGCGCTGCGCCCCGACTGGCAGTTTGATGAAAAGCTGGGCGAGCGCAAGCTGCTGGAACAACTGGGCGCGGCCAGCCTGCAGGCCTGGAATGCACAGACCCTGTATGCCGCCCATGCGGCCGCTGGCGCGCTGCTCACCTATGCCGAGCACACCCAGGGCCGCAACCTGCCCCATGTGCAGAGCATCCATGTGGTGCGCGACGATGCGCTGATCGACCTGCCGGCGACCACGCGGCGCAATCTGGAGCTGGTCAGGACCTTGCGCGGCGAGGACGGCCCGACCTTGTTCTCACTGATCGATACTTGCCAGACGGGCATGGGCAGCCGCTTGCTCAAGAGCTGGTTGCTCGAACCCAGCCGCGACCGCAGCGATGCGCGCGCGCGCCTGGGCGCCATCGCCGTGCTGCGCGGCGACAGCGATACGCTGTCGGCCGCGCCCTGGCAGATTCTGCGCACCGAGCTCAAGGGCGTCTCCGATGTGGAGCGCATCACCGCCCGCATCGCCCTGCGCCAGGTGCGCCCGCGTGAGCTCGTCGCGCTGGGTTTGACCTTGCAAAAGGCGCAGCAGCTGGCGCGCAATGCCGCCGCACCTGCGCCCTTGCTGGGCGAGATTTTTGAAGCGCTGCAGCCACCCCTGGAGGCGATGGAGCTGCTGATCCGCTCCATCGACCCCGAGCCGGCCGCGCTGGTGCGCGACGGCGGCGTGATTGCGAACGGTTTTGATACCGAGCTGGACGAGCTGCGCGCGATCCAGACCAATTGCGATGCCTTTTTGCTGGACCTGGAGACGCGCGAAAAGGCGCGCACCGGCATCAGCAACCTGCGCGTGCAGTTCAACAAGGTGCATGGCTTCTATATCGAGGTCACCAGCAGCCACAAGGACAAGGTGCCCGACGACTACCGCCGCCGCCAGACCTTGAAGAACGCCGAGCGCTTTATCACGCCCGAGCTCAAGACCTTTGAGGACAAGGCGCTGTCGGCCCAGGAACGCGCGCTGCAGCGCGAGAAATGGCTGTACGAGCAGGTGCTCGACCAGCTGCAGCCGCATGTCAGCGCCCTCACCCGCGTGGGCCAGGCGATTGCATCGCTGGATGCGCTGTGCGCGCTCGCCGAGCGCTCATTGACCCTGAACTGGTGCGCGCCGCAGTTTGTGCCCGAGCCCTGCATCGACATCGATGCCGGCCGCCACCCGGTCGTGGAAGCGCGCCTGGCCGAGACCTCCAACGCGTCCTTCATCGCCAACAACACGCGGCTGTCGAGCCTGCAGCGCCTGCAGATCATCACCGGACCCAATATGGGCGGTAAATCGACCTATATGCGCCAGGTGGCACTGATTGCGCTGCTGGCCAGCATGGGCAGCTATGTGCCCGCCACGCGCTGCCTGCTCGGGCCCATTGACGCGATCCATACCCGCATCGGCGCGGCCGATGACCTGGCCAATGCCCAGTCCACCTTCATGCTGGAGATGACCGAGGCCGCGCAGATCCTGCACAGCGCCACGCCCAACAGCCTGGTGCTGATGGACGAGATCGGCCGGGGCACCAGCACCTTTGACGGCCTGGCACTGGCCAGCGGCATTGCCACCCAGCTGCATGACAAGACCAAGGCCCTGGCCTTGTTCGCCACCCATTACTTTGAGCTGACCGAGCTGCCGGCCAAGGCCAAGCATGCGATCAACATGCATGTGGCCGCGACCGAGGCGGGCAGCGACATTGTGTTTTTGCATGAACTGCAACCGGGCCCGGCCAGCCGCAGCTATGGCGTGCAGGTGGCCAAGCTCGCGGGCATGCCCGCGCCCGTGCTCAGCCATGCCCGCCATGCACTGGCCGCGCTGGAAGCGCGCCAGCAGGCGGGCGACTCCCAGGTGGACCTGTTTGCCCAGCCGGCCTCGGCCGAGACCCCCACTCCCAGCGCCGTCGAGGCGCAATTGCGCGAGCTGCAACCCGATACGTTGACACCGCGCGACGCCCTCGATCTACTGTATTCACTCAAGCGACTCGCTGACAAGTCATGACCTATTGTGTAGCCATCAAGCTGAACGCCGGCCTGGTGTTCCTCTCCGACTCCCGCACCAATGCGGGCCTCGACCATATCAGCACCTTCCGCAAGATGATGGTGTATGAGAAGCGCGGCGAGCGCTTCATGGTGCTGCTGTCTGCCGGCAATCTGTCGATCTCGCAATCGGTGCGCGAGATTTTGCAGACCCAGCAGCTCGAAGACGAGAACGGTGGCCCGCCCATCACCATCTGGAACGCCAAGAGCATGTTCGATGCCACCCGCGTGCTGGGAGCTGCCGTGCGCCATATCCAGGAGCGCGATGGCAAGGCGCTCGAGCGCGCCGGCGTGGACTTCAACTGCAGCCTGGTGTTTGGCGGCCAGATCGCTGGCGAGAGCCCGCGCCTCTTTCAGGTGTACTCGGCCGGCAACTTTATCGAGGCCACGGCAGAGACGCCCTACTTCCAGATTGGCGAGGCCAAGTATGGAAAGCCTGTGCTCGACCGCGTGCTGACGCCCAAGACCCCCCTCAATGAAGCGGCCAAATGCGCGCTGGTCTCCATGGACAGCACGCTAAAATCCAACCTGTCGGTGGGCCTGCCGCTGGACCTGGTGGTGTACGAAACCGACCAGCTCGCCTGCGACAACATCGCCTGCATCGATGAGTTCAACCAGTACTTCCGCATGGTGCGCAACACCTGGGGCGACAAGCTGCGCCAGGCCTTTGACAGCATCGACGACCCGCACTGGGACAGCGGTGACACGGCCGCATCCATCCAGCCGGACAACAGCGCCATCCGGCCGGTCAAAAAAATCACCAATTCAAATGTGATGCTCTAAAGCGGTAGTTGGTGCGGAGTGCGCCAGCCTGCGCACAAACTATCAGCCATGCACCAGATTGGGGTTTTGCGCCAGCTGCTGGGCAATCGCGCGGCAGGTGCGCAGCAGCGGCTGGATATAGGCGGCCTGCACATCTTCGCGCTGGCGGAACAGCAAGGTGCTGACGCTGATGGCGGCCACGGGGCTGCCGTCCGGCCCCAGCACCGCCGCGCCAAAGCAGTAAATGCCCTCTTCATTTTCTTGCGCATCGGTGGACCAGCCGCGTTGGCGCACCGCGTCCACCTGCTGCTGCAGCGCCTGCGCATCGCCCACCGTCTGCGCCGTCAGCGGCGCATAGCTCAGCTCGGCCATCAGCGCACGGGCATCGCCGGGCGGCAGCGCGGCCAGGTAGGCCTTGCCCACGGCGGTGGAGTAGAGGTTTACGCTTGTGCCAATGCGCGATGACATCTGCACGGCGCTGTCGCTCTCCAACTTTTCGATATAGACCATGCTGTGGCCCGAGGGCACGGCGAAATGGATGGTCTCCTGCGTGGCATCGCGCAGATCACGCAGCGCCTGGGTCGCTGCCATGCGCAGGCCCGAGCGGCTCCAGCTGCGGCTGGCCAGTTGTACCAGGCGCGGGCCCAGGGTCCAGCAGCGCGTGCTCCCCACTTCCACCAGCATGCGCTCGGCCTGCAGCGCCGCCACAATGCGGTGCACCGTCGGGCGCGGAAAACCCGTTGCCTTGGCCATCTCGGCAATGCCCAGCGGCTCGCTGCCATCTGCCACCAGCTGCAGCACGCGCATGAACTTGGAAAACGCTGCCGTGCCGGCAACACTGCTTTCAGAAGACGAAGTAGCCATGCGCCGTAGCATACCCCAGCGCAAGAGGGTTCAGGGTCGCCAGCTGCATGCACTGCGCGCTCTCCTGCCATTCGACGCATACCAAGGCCAAAGCATTCTTCTTTTCCATAGGAATGCGCCTCGATCCCTTGAGCGGTGATGCCTTCCGAATCATCCCTACGGAAAATCCATAGCCAGCATCGCAGCAGCCCGCTACCATGTCGCATCCCCCCACGACACCGCTTCCCGCCCGCCATGCGCTTTGACCTGCAAGACCTGCGCCTTTTTGTCCATACGCTGGAGTCCGGCACCATCACCCAGGGGGCCGAGCGCTGCCATATCACCTTGGCATCGGCCAGCGAGCGCATTCGCGGCATGGAGACGGTGCTGGGCGCGCCCTTGCTCCACCGCAGCAAGCGCGGGGTCACAGCAACCGAGGCGGGGGCCGTGCTGCTGCCCCATGCGCGCCGCATGCTGCTGCAGATGGAGCAGCTCGCTGGCGACATGCAGGCCTTTGGCCAGGGCCTGGGGACGCGCATCGAGCTGCTGGCCAATACCTCGGCGATCAGCGAGCACCTGATTGCGCCGCTGGGCGCCTTTATGCAGGCCAACCCGCAGCTGCGCCTGGAGCTGCGCGAATGCACCAGCGATGCGATTGCCCGCGCGCTGGTGGCAGGCGAAGCTGATATGGGCGTGCTCTCCAACGCCGTACCTGCAGGCAGCCTGCACACCCAGGTCTGGCGCGATGACCCGCTGGTGCTGCTGGGCACAACGCGCCTTTTGGCCGCCCTGCCCCAGGATGTGCAGCTGCACCACCTCAAGGACATTGCGCTCTTGGGCCTGCTGCCCCAGCATGCGCTGCACCAGCTGATGGCCGCACAGGCGCTGCAGGCGGGCGTGGCGCTGCGCTACCGCGCGCTGGCGCCGCACCTCGAAGCCCTGTGCGACTGGGTCGCGATGGGCCTGGGCGCTGCACTGGTGCCGCGCACCGCTGCAGAATGCGCCACCCTGCGCTGGCCCCAGGCCCGGCTGCGCCTGCGGCCGCTGAGTGCCGACTGGGCCGCGCGCCAGCTGGTGCTGGCCTGCCGCGACCCGGCCCAGCTGCCGCCCCAGGCGCTGCAGCTGTGGACCTTTTTGCAGGAAGCGGCCCATTAGGCATCGCAGCGAGCGCCATCCACCGCCCGCATAGCCGACGGCCTGCCCGGCCTTTGTCCCCGGCGGGCCCATCTTGTGCAACACTTGCGCGCTTATGTTTTCCCGCCTCTCTGTTTACCTGGCGCCAGCGCTGCTGTGCGCCGCCGCCCCTGCACTGGCTGCAGGCTTTGATGACTGCCCGCAGTTCTTCTCGGGCAAGCCGCCCAGCACCAGTGCCTACGGCCAATTGCGTCCTTTGTGTTTTGAAGAGTTTGCCGTGCTGCATTCGGGCCAGACCAAGACGCCGATCTTTGTGGCCCAGCGCCTCAATGCCCGCATGCTGGACCAGGCCAAGGACTTGAAGCGCAGCGACAAGTTCTACGAAGAAGCCCGCCTGCCCGCGCGCGAACGCGCGCAGCTGTCGGACTACCGGCGCTCGGGCCTCAGCCGTGGCCATATGGCTGCCGCCGGTGACATGAGCACCAAGTTCGGCAAGGCCCAAAGCTATTCGCTGGCCAATATGGTGCCGCAGGACCCGACGCAAAACGGCAAGCCCTGGTCGCAGATCGAGCAGGACACGCGCCGCTATATCCGCCGCGCCAAGGGCGATGTGTTTGTCATCACCGGCCCGGTTTTTGGCAAGCAGCACCGCACCATCGGCGACGGCCAGGTCTGGGTGCCCGATGCCGTGTTCAAGATGGTCTACGACCCAGCGACCGGCCAGCGCTGGGTGCATCTGCAGGACAACCAGCCATCGACCAAGGCGGGCAAGCCCCTCAGCTACGCGGAGTTTGTGCAGCGCACGGGCATTCGCCTGCTGGACTGAGCACAGTCCCTGGCTCAGAAAAATGGCCCATGCTGCAATACGCAGACATGGGCCTTCGCGGGTGAATGGTGCGGGTCAGTGGTCGTTGGCCGCATCCAAGAACGCCGTGCCTTCGGTCAGCGGCGCAAAGCGGTAGGACGCGGGCGTGCGGCTGAGTTTGACCGGGGCGCCCAGGCCGGTGTAGTCGCCCATCTTCACAACCATCTCGCGGTGCGCGGTATGCGGGGCTTGCAAGGCCTGCTCCACATTCAGCACCGGCGCGGCAGGCACGCCAATGGCCATCAGGTCTTGGGCCAGTTGCACGCCGTCATGCGCGGCAAAGGCTTTTTCAAGCAGCGGCTTGAGCACATCGCGGTTCACCGAGCGCTGGCCGGCCGTGGCAAAGCGCGTGTCATCGGCCAGGGCCTCCTGCCCCAGGTGCTGGCACATCAGGCGGAACTGGCGGTCATTGCCCACGGCCAGAAAGATCGGCGCCTTGCCGGTGTTCACCACATCGTAGGGGTAGATGTTGGGATGGGCATTGCCGGAGCGGCCGGGGATCTTGCCGTTCATGAACCAGTTGGCGGCATGCGGGTGCAAGAGCGAGATGCCCGCGTCGTACAGCGAGGCATCGACCAGCTGGCCCAGGCCGCTGCGGCTGCGCTCATGCAGCGCCAGCAGCACACCAATGACGGCATTGAGGCCGGTGACCATGTCGACCACCGGCAGGCCCACACGCAGCGGGTCGCGGTCGGCCTCGCCATTGATGCTCATCAGCCCGGCCATGGCCTGGATGGCCGCGTCGTAGCCCGGCAGGCTGCCCAGCGGGCCATCGGCACCAAAGCCGGTGACGCGGCACCAGACCAGGTGCGGAAACTCCTGCTGCATCTGCGCGTAGCCAATGCCCCATTTCTCCATCGTGCCGGTCTTGAAGTTCTCGACCACCACATCGGCCTGCGCCATCAAAGCGCGCACCTGGGCCTGGCCTTCAGCGCTGGCCAGGTCCATGAACTGCACGCGCTTGTTGCGGTTCAGACCCAGGTAGTACGAGGCCACGCCATCGCGGAACGGCGGGCCCCAGCTGCGCGTATCGTCACCTTGCGGCGGCTCGACCTTGAGCACATCGGCGCCATGGTCGCCCAGGATCTGGCCGCACAGCGGCCCGCCCAGAATGCGCGAGAGATCGAGCACCTTGATGCCCTGCAAAGCGCCTGCTTGGGCCGCCTGTGTTGTTGTCATGGTCCGTTTTTCCGTTTTCCGTTGGATCAGTCCAGCGTCACACCCGACTGCTGCACCACTGCCTGCCATTTGTCCACTTCGGTGCCGATAAAGCGCCCCAGGTAGGCAGGCGACCGGTCCGGTGATGCCTCCAGGCCCTGCGCGGCAAAGGCCTTTTTCACACTGTCCGAATCCAGCGCCTTGGAGAAGGCCTGGTTGAGCACCTGCACACGCTCGGGCGGCGTGCCCTTGGGGGCGACGACACCGAAGAAAACACCCACGTCATACCCGGCCATGCCCTGCTCGGCCACGGTGGGAATGTCAGGCAAGGCGCTGGAGCGGCGCGCGGTGGCCACACCCAGCGGCTTGACCTTGCCAGCCTTGATATAGGGCATGGCCGTGAGGATATCGGTAAAGCTCATGTCGACCTGTCCCGCCAGCAAATCATTGAGCGCCGGGCCCGTGCCCTTGTAGGGAATGTGCTGCAGCTTGGTGCCGGCGAGGTTGTTGAACATGACCCCAGCCAGGTGCGACGAAGCGCCATTGCCCGATGACGCGAAATTGAGCTTGCCGGGCTGGGCCTTG
This sequence comes from Comamonas sp. MYb396, assembly GCF_037479555.1. Classification (NCBI taxonomy): domain Bacteria; kingdom Pseudomonadati; phylum Pseudomonadota; class Betaproteobacteria; order Burkholderiales; family Comamonadaceae; genus Comamonas; species Comamonas sp. MYb396. Next base: position 166,699 of record NZ_JBBGYU010000002.1, read on the forward strand.
TCCAGCGCGATAAGGCCCTGCACGTTGTCGGCCGGCAGGCTGGCCTTCACCACCAGGATATTGGGCAGGTAGCCCACATAGATGACAGGCGCGTAGCTGGTGCGCGGGTCGTAGCTGATGGACTTGTAGAGGCTCTTGTTGATCGCCAGCGGGCCCGAGGTGCCGAACATGATGGTGTAGCCATCGGGCTTGGCACGCGCCACATACTCGGCGCCGATATTGCCGCCCGCGCCCGCGCGGTTCTCCACCACCACGCTCTGGCCCAGCTCGCGCGTCAGCTCCGTCGCCAGAATGCGGGCCATCGCATCGGTGGGGCCACCGGGTGGGAAGGGCACGGTGAACATGATCGGGCGGTCAGGGAATTTGTCAGCGGCTTGCGCCGAGGCCATACCCACGCCACCCACGCCACCCAGCCCGGCCAGGCCAGCGAGGGCGAGCGCCGCCGCGTTCAAGGAAAATTTTTGCATGTTTGTCTCCATGTATTGAGGGGTGCAGGTCTGCTGCCTGCGTGTTGATGGGGGTGTTGCTGCCGGTCTGCGGATCTGCGGATCTGCGAATCAGGCCAGCCAATCTTGCGGAATGGCGTCGCTCGCCAGCGGATCACGCGGCAGCACCCGGTGCAACAGCACCAGTTGCGACAGGCGCAGGCGCTCGGCCGAGTCGATCTGGCCGGCTTCCCAGGCCATCGCAATCGCAGTGGTGCAGTTGTACAGACCGGTGGCGGCCTGGCGGGCCAGCACCGCGCCGCCGTCTTGCGCGGCATGCTCGGCCAGCGCACTGGCTCGGGCCAATGCGGCTTCCAGCGCATCGCGGTAGCCTGCGCTGATGCGGCAGTCCGCCAGCAGGCCTTGCAGATAGGCCTGCAACACCGGCAGCGAGCCTTCGCGCTGGATGGCGCGCACGACATCGAGCGCAACGATATTGCTGGTGCCTTCCCAGATGGAGCCCAGGTGGGCATCGCGCACCAGGCGCGGGTCGGTCCATTCCTCGATATAGCCGCAGCCTCCACGCACTTCCATCGCATCACCGGTCACCTTGCGCGCATCGCGGCAGGCGCGGAACTTGATCATCGGCGTCAGGATGCGCAGCAGCGCATAGGCCTCCTTGTCGCCTGCGTCCGAGCGCATCAGGGTCTGGGCGGTCTGGAACACCATCGACCGCGCCTGCTCAGCGGGCACGCGCAGCTTGTCCAGTTGGCGCTGCATCAGCGGCATGTCCTGCAGGCGCTTGCCAAAGGCCACGCGCTCGCTGGCCACAAACTCGGCCTCAGCCACAGCGCGGCGCATCATGCCGGCCGAGCGCACGCCGTTGGACAGGCGTGAGTTGTTGACCATATCGGCCATCTGCACAAAGCCCCGGCCCTGCTCGCCAATCAGGTAGGCCGTGGCGCCGTCCATGCGGATCTCGCCGCTGGCCATCGACTTAGTGCCCAGCTTGTCCTTGAGGCGAATGATGCGGTAGTGGTTCTGGCTGCCATCATCGAGCGTGCGCGGCAGCAAAAAGAGCGAGATGCCTTTCATGCCAGCGGGCGCGCCTTCGACACGGGCCAGCACCATCGCAAACTCGGCATCGGGGTTGGAGCAGAACCACTTGTCACCCGTCACGCGCCAGCTGCCATCGGCCTGCGGCTGGGCCAGGGTCTGGGTGTTGGAGATGTCGGAGCCGGCGGCCTGCTCGGTCATGAACATGGCGCCCTGGGCCTGGCTGTCCCAGTCCAGCGACAGCAGCTGCGGCAGGTACTTGGCGACCAGTTCTGGCGCTCCGAACTTCTTCAAGGTGCGCGTGAGCGAATCGGTCATCGACAAGGGGCAGCAGAGGCCAAACTCGGACTGCACAAACAGATAGGTCAGCGCATATTTGACGATAGGCGGCATCTTGCCCTGCCAGCCCAGCATGTCGTCGCGGTGCGAGATCGCCTGCAGGCCGAACTCGCCATAGGCAATGCGTTCGAGCTCTTCATAGGCCGGGTGCTTGATGATGCGCTGGCGGTCTTCACCGGCGCGGCTGCGGTGCTCCAGGGTGGGCGGGTTCTTGTCGGCAATGCTGGCCAGCTCGTCGATGCGGCCGCCGGCCAGCTCACCCATGCGCTGCAGATAGGGCTGCAGATGGGCCAGCAGATCGGCGGGCAGGTAGAGCTGCAAGAGCTGCTGCAAAGCCGGGTCGGTGCTGTAGAAATTGCTGCCGTGGCGATCGGGCACGGGGTGGGCATGGGCTTGTGCCACCTGCGCCATGGCGCTGCGCTGGGATGGGTCCGGTGCGGACATGCGGGTCTCCTGATGGCGGGGCTGGCAGCGAGGTGCTCCGGGAGGGACTGCGCTGCCGGCCCGCGTAGTTACGCGTGTTTTGTGCGTGGGTTCGCGCTCGGGTCGCGGGGTTTTGCGCCATTTCAGCAGCCGCTGCTATTCGCGTCAAATATTATTAAAATCTTTATCGATACGTATTAAATATAGTTAGGAGTGCCCATGGAGCTGCGGCTGCTGAACTACTTTGCAACGCTGGCCGAAGAGCTGCACTTCAGCCGGGCGGCCCAGCGCCTGTCCATCTCGCAGCCGCCGCTGTCGGTCGCCATCCGCCAGCTGGAAGAAGAAATTGGCGCCGCGCTGTTTGAGCGCAGCAGCAAGGGCGTGCGGTTGACCCCTGCCGGCGCCCACCTGCTGCCGCGCGCCCGCCAGCTGCTGGCACTGGCCGGGCAGGCAGCGCAGGAGACGCGCGATGTCGGCCAGGGCGTCAGCGGTCATCTGCGCCTGGGCTTTGTCGGCTCGGCGCTGTACCGGGGCGTGCCCCAGGCGCTGGCCCATTTTCAGAACGCGCATCCGCAGGTGCGCATCGACATGCGCGAGCTCAACAGCGCCGAGCAGCTGCTGGGCCTGCAGCAGGCCGAGCTGGACATGGGCCTGGTGCATTCGGTGATGCTGCCCGAAGGCCTGCGCAGCCAGCTGCTGATGCAAGAGCCCTTTGTGGCCTGCCTGCCGCGCCAGCATGCGCTGGCGGGCCATGCCGCGATCGATCTGGCGCAGCTCAAGCATGAGCGCCTGGTGCTGTTCTCCAGCGCCGTCTCGCCGCTCTACCACCAGCGCATCTACCAGATGTGCATGGCCCATGGCTTTGCGCCCGAGGTGCGGCATGAGGTGCGGCACTGGCTGTCGGTGCTGTCGCTCGTGTCGCTGGGCCAGGGCGCGGCCATTGTGCCCGCCGCGCTGCAGCGCGTGGGCATGCCCGATGTGGTGTTCATCCCGCTCTTGGGCGAGCAGCCGCAGTCCGAGCTGCTGGCGGTCTGGCGCAGCCAGCCGGACAACCCCTTGGTGCACAAGCTGCTGCTGAGCCTGCAATCGGCTGTGCAGGCGGTGGCGCAAGGCGCTTGATCAAGCCGTGTGGCCGCTCAGCACGGTGCGCAGCAGCAAGTCATCGAGCGGCGCAAAGTCCACACTCGGTGTCTGCGGCGCGGGGGCGGCCTCCAACTGCTCCAAGGTGGTCTCGATAAAGGCATTGAGCACCGGCATCGCAGCACCATGCTCGGACTCCTTGGCCGCGCGCTTGACCACCAGCAGCGCCGCAATCGCATCAAGCACCGCCGGGTCAACGACGGTGCCATCAACCAGATCCTGAAAGCGCATTGGCGCCACGCCCCGGCCCTCGGCCAGCCACAGGCAGGCCAGCAGCGGGCGCAGCACATAGAGGTATTTCTTGAGCCGCACCGTCTCGCCCTGCAGGTACTCGCGGTAGTTTTTGCGCGCCATGTGCAGGTAGTGGTAGTGCGTGCGCTCGGGCAGGTGCACGCGCTCGATGGCGGCGCGCATGTCGGCCACAAACAGCGGATCGGCCTGGTAGACCACGGGAGAATCAAACCATTCGATCAAGGTGGCATTGCCCTTTTTGAGCAGGCCCAGCGCCTTGCGCAGCTCCCAGCCGTTGACATCGAAGACATCGGAGATAGGCAGCTCGATCACATCGCGCTGCTCGCTCACGCTCAGGTACCAGGGCAGGCGCGGTGCATAGATGAAGCGCACATCGTAGTCACTGTCGGGCGATGCAAAACCCCAGCCCCGGCTGCCGGACTCGCAGGCAAACAGAATGCGCACCTGGTGCTCGATCTCGATCTGCGCCAGCTTGGCCTCGATGTCGGCGCGCACTGCCGGGTCGATGGGGTGCACTTGCGCTTGCCAGGCTTCGGATGGGTTCATGCTCGCTCCCTTCAAAACCTCTGATCTTGCCAGAACTATCGCGGCCCATCCCCTGCCCGCCTCCGCGCTGGCGGCATAGGCAATGCGAATGCATCTGCTTACAGCCCGCATCCAGAGCGGTGCTACATGGGCATTTGGCTGCTTTCGCAACCAAGCGCACGCAGACACGCGATACTGCAGGCTTCGCAAACTCACCCGAGAACAAGAACATGCAAGGCCATCCCGACGTCGTCGACTACCTCAAGGACCTGCTGCGTGGCGAATTGGCCGCACGCGACCAGTACTTTGCCCACTCGCGCATTTACGAAGACCAGGGCTTTAGCAAGCTGTTCACCCGCCTGGACCATGAGATGCAGGAAGAGACCCAGCATGCCGACGCACTGCTGCGCCGCATCCTGATGCTGGGCGGCCGCCCCGACATGCGCCCCAAGGAATTCACGCCCGGCGCGACCGTGCCCGAGATGCTGCAAAAGGACCTGAACACCGAATACGAAGTGCGCGCCGGCCTGCGCCAGGGCATGGAACTGTGCGAGAAGCACAGCGACTATGTGAGCCGCGACATTCTGCTGGCCCAGTTGCGCGATACCGAAGAAGACCATGCCTACTGGCTGGAAAAGCAGCTCAGCCTGATCAACATGATGGGCCTGCCCAACTACCTGCAAAGCCAGACCTGAGCTACGCAAGCGCCCATGCAAAAGGCCGCCAGATTTGATTCTGGCGGCCTTTTGTTTGGCGAGCATCCCGTCAGCCCCTCGGCCCAACGGATCTGCCGGTCAGGGCGCAGCCGTCGCTGCCGTCGGCATGCGCATCGAGCGCACCAGTGCGGCCAGCACCACGCCATAGGCAGGCACAAACAGCAGCAGGCTCACGGCCAGCTTGATGACATAGTCCACCAGTGCAATCTCCACCCAGTTGGCGGCCATGAAGGGGTCGGCACTGCGCCAGAAGGCGATGGAGAAAAAAGCGGCGGTATCGAGCGCCTGGCCAAACACCGAGGCGGCAGCGGGTGCCATCCACCAGGCATGGCTCTTTTGGCGGATGCGGTCAAACACCTGGATGTCGAGCAGCTGGCCCAGCACATAGGCGGCAAAGCTGGCCAGCGCAATGCGGAAGACAAAACTGTTGAAGGTCTGCAGCGCCTCCCAGCCGTTGAAGCGCCCTTCATGGAAGATGACGCCAACGATATAGGACACCAGCAGCGCTGGCAGCATGGCCCGGGTGATGACGCGGCGCGCCTCGGCCTTGCCAATGAGACGCACGGTCAGATCGGTGGCCAGGAAGATAAAGGGAAAGCTGAAGGCCCCCCAGGTGCTGTGAAAACCCAACAGCGAGATGGGCAGCTGCACCAGGTAGTTGCTGGCAATGACGATGGCGATATGGAAGGCCACCAGCAAGGAGAGATAGAAGGGCACGCGCGAGACAGGGGTCTGCACGGCATGAGCGGAGTTCATGACATTCCTTTTTGGTCAATGGGGGCGAGGGAACCCATGGCTACGAAAAGTGGCCCAAGAACAATGCGGCGTTCCCAGGCACAAGGGGCCCGTATTGTATACGCGCTGCGCAAACCCGGGTGGCCGCTGGGCCCAAGGCCGGCCCACCCGCGTGGCCAGCGCAGCGCAGCCGATGCACACATCCAACGACTGCTGCGATAAAAAACTGTACAAATAAACAGTTAGCAGAGATACTAGACACTGTATATTTAAACAGTCATCTAATCTATGGAAGTCTCTACCCCGATCGCCATCAGCCTGCAGGATTGCCACGGCATTGATCCCGCCCTCAAGCACCGCGCAGAAGCGCGCTTTGCCAGAGAGATCGGCAAGTTTTTCCCCGATGAACAGGACATGCTGGAGGCCCTGAGCGCCTACACCGATGCCGCCGAAGGCGGTGAGATCTCTGCCCAGCAAGAGGTGCTGGCACGCGCCTGGCTCAAGGCCTTTGACAAGGCGCGGCAGGCGGGCTTTCAGGGGATTGGCGTGGAAGAGGCCTACTTCGACGTGCGCCTGGGCTAGGGACCCTCTACAAAACTCCCTGCCGTGGTCTGAACGCGGACTCGGGCGATCCGCTGTGTTGTCTTTCTTGTCAATAGCTCGCTATTGACTGCAAAAGACGCCTTGCGGCTCATCCCGATCCGCGCCCATCCCGCTTGGCGAGGGTTTTGCAGAGGATCCCCCGGCCCTGGCGGCCTGGGCAGCCTTGCATCAAAGGCTGCTCAAGGCTTCCCTACAAAGGCGGGCGTTTGGCGCTTGGGCGCCCTGCCCGCTGCGCTCTATCAGCGCGCGCAGCTCAGTGATTCGCGCCAGCTGGGCTCGCTCACCATGCGCTTTTGCGACTGCAAGGTGTCGCGGCAGAGGTTTTCCAGGGTGCCACGGTTGCCCGGGTCATTCCAGTCCCAGGGGCTGGTACCGGCAAAGGCCAGCGCCTGCTGCGCGCGCGGGCTTTGGCTGCGCACATCCTGCTCGATGCCCTGGTGCGCGGCCAGAAAATCGGCGCTACTCTGGGCAATGTCTTCCGGCAGCAAAAAGCCCGCGCTTTCGCAGCGCTGCACCTGGTACCAGTTGTCCAGCGCATACATCACCGCGCCTTCGCAAGGCGTCGCCTGCGCAGTTGTCAGCTCGGCAGAGGCTGCGCTGTCCGTGGCGCCACTCTGCACCTGCGCCAGGCTGGCACTGGCCATCACACCAGGCACCAGCAGCGCCACCACATATTTCCACATCTTCATCGGACTCATTTCTCCAGTCGGGCAGTTCAAAACTTGGGCGCGCAAACCTGGCGCAGCCAGGCGCGCGGACGCACAGGCGCCAACCTGTGGCCAGCGAACATTGTGCATACCTCCGTTTTTTCTGCACAGGGCAGCACGCATAACCTGGATACATGGCATAAAAAAACCCGCCGAAGCGGGTTGCAAGGGCAGAGGCTGCAAACCCCTGCACGCAGGCCAAAAGGCTTAGATCTTCTCGGCAACCTCGGCGTATTCCGAGATTTCGTTGAAGTTCATGTAGCGGTAGACGGAGGCCTTGTCGGCATCGATCACGCCCATTTCCTTGAGGTACTCTTCCTTGGTGGGCAGCTTGCCCAGGCGCGATGCAATCGCGGCCAGCTCGGCCGAGCCCAGGAACACATTGGTGTTCTTGCCCAGACGGTTGGGGAAGTTGCGGGTCGAGGTCGAGATGACCGTCGCGCCCTCGCGCACCTGGGCCTGGTTGCCCATGCACAGCGAGCAGCCGGGCATTTCGGTGCGGGCGCCGGCGGTACCAAAGGCGGCGTAATGGCCTTCCTTGATCAGCTCGCTCTGGTCCATCTTGGTGGGAGGTGCCACCCACAGTTTGACGGGGATGTCACGCTGGCCGCCCAGCAGCTTGGCTGCAGCGCGGAAGTGGCCGATGTTGGTCATGCACGAGCCGATGAAGGCTTCATCGATCTTGGTGCCGGCCACGTCGGACAGGAACTTGGCGTCGTCCGGGTCGTTGGGGCAGCAGACGATAGGCTCCTTGATGTCGGCCAGGTCGATCTCGATGATGTGCGCGTATTCGGCGTCCTTGTCGGCTTCGAGCAGATCGGGCTTGGCCAGCCAGGCTTCGACCTTCTCGATACGGCGCTGCAAGGTCTTGGCATCGGCATAACCGTCGGCGATCATGTTCTTCATCAGAACCACGTTCGAGGTCAGGTATTCCTTGATCGGCTCGGGGTTGAGCTTGATCGTGCAGCCAGCGGCAGAGCGCTCGGCGGACGCGTCAGACAGCTCGAACGCTTGCTCGACCTTCAGGTCTGGCAGGCCTTCGATCTCCAGGATGCGGCCGGAGAACTCGTTGATCTTGCCGGCCTTGGCGACGGTCAGCAGACCGGCCTTGATCGCGTACAGCGGAATCGCGTGCACCAGATCGCGCAGGGTCACGCCCGGCTGCATTTCGCCCTTGAAGCGCACCAGCACCGATTCAGGCATGTCCAGCGGCATCACGCCAGTGGCAGCACCGAAGGCCACCAGGCCCGAGCCTGCGGGGAAGGAAATGCCGATTGGGAAACGGGTGTGCGAGTCACCGCCGGTGCCCACGGTGTCAGGCAGCAGCAGGCGGTTGAGCCAGCTGTGGATCACGCCATCACCAGGACGCAGGGCCACGCCACCACGGTTGCTGATGAAGTTGGGCAGTTCGCGGTGGGTCTTGACGTCCACTGGCTTGGGGTAGGCGGCCGTGTGGCAGAAGGACTGCATCACCATGTCGGCGGAGAAGCCCAGGCAAGCGAGGTCCTTGAGCTCATCGCGGGTCATCGGGCCCGTGGTGTCTTGCGAGCCCACGGTGGTCATGCGCGGTTCGCAGTAGGTACCGGGGCGCACGCCCTGGCCTTCTGGCAGACCGACAGCGCGGCCAACCATCTTTTGCGCCAAGGTGAAGCCGGCCTTGGATTCGGCAGGCGCCTGGGGCAGGCGGAACACGGTCGATGCGGGCAGCCCCAGCGCTTCGCGGGCCTTGGCGGTCAGCGAGCGGCCAATGATCAGGTTGATACGGCCGCCGGCGCGCACTTCGTCAAACAGCACATCGCTCTTGAGCTGGAACTCGGCAACGGTCTCACCGTTCTTGAGGATCTTGCCGTCGTAGGGCAGCACGTCGATCACGTCGCCCATCTCCAGCTTGGAGACGTCCACTTCAATCGGCAGCGAGCCCGAGTCTTCCTGGGTGTTGAAGAAGATCGGAGCGATCTTGCCGCCCAAGGTCACACCACCAAAGCGCTTGTTGGGCACAAAGGGAATGTCCTGGCCGGTGGCCCAGACGATGGAGTTGGTTGCCGACTTGCGCGAAGAGCCGGTGCCAACCACGTCGCCGACGTAGGCCACCAGGTGGCCCTTTTTCTTCAGGTCGTCGATGAACTGCATCGGGCCGCGCTTGCCGTCTTCTTCAGGCTTGAAGGCCGCGTCAGGACGCGTGTTCTTCAGCATCGCGAGGTAGTGCAGAGGAATGTCGGGGCGGCTCCAGGCGTCTGGCGCGGGCGACAGGTCGTCGGTGTTGGTCTCGCCGGGCACCTTGAACACGGTGACGGTGATCTTCTTGTCGACTTCGGGGCGCGAAGTGAACCACTCGGCGTCGGCCCAGCTTTGCATCACTTCCTTGGCCTTGGCATTGCCGGCCTTGGCCTTGTCGGCGACGTCATTGAAGAAGTCGAACATCAACAGCGTCTTCTTGAGGGCATCGGCAGCCACGGCGGCCACTTCTGCGTCATCGAGCAGCTCAATGAGCGGATGCACGTTGTAACCACCCACCATGGTGCCCAGCAGCTCGGTGGCCTTGGCCTTGGAGATCAGCGCCACTTTCAGGTCGCCATGTGCCACGGCTGCCAGGAAGGAAGCCTTGACCTTGGCGGCATCGTCCACACCTGGCGGCACGCGGTGGGTGAGCAGATCGAGCAGAAATGCTTCTTCACCGGCAGGCGGGTTCTTGATCAGCTCGATCAAGTCAGCGACCTGCTTGGCATCCAGCGGCAGTGGGGGGATGCCCAGAGCGGCACGCTCAGTCACATGGTCGCGGTAGGCTTTCAACATACGTTCTCCGGTTCTCTATTTCAATGGTGGGGCGCTCGCAAGGCGTCGGGCAGCCGCGCCGCTGTTCTTATCAGCGGCCGTTGCCTTCAAACAGTGCGGCAGGTGGGTTTTTCTTGATGGCTTCGGCAACCTGGTTTTGCTCAGGGCTCATGCATTCGTCGGCCAGGCGCTGACCGAGCTTGCGGTTGATCAGCATCGACTTGTTGGCCACTTGCAGCCACATGGCGCCAGCGTGCTGGTCTTCCAGGCGGATGGTGCCGGTGGAGGTGGCCACCGGGGCCATGTGGTACTTGAAGCCCTTGCCTTCAACGAAGAAGTAGCCGGGGTTGACCGAATCCTTGGCGATATTGATCGAGGCACCCAGCTCGCAGCTGATGCGGCCTTGGTAGACCTGCTCGGCAATCGCCAGCTCGGCGGGGGTCAGGGTCTGCTGGGCAGGAATGGACGCGGCCGCAGCGGCTGCGCCGGCACCAGCGGCAACCGCTGCGCCCTTCTTGGCGGTGGATGCACGCTTGGCAGGGGCCTTTTTGGCCGGTGCCTTCTTGGCGGCGGTGGTTTTGGCCGCTGCGGCCTTGGCAGCAGGCTTGGCCGCCGTCTTGTCTTGCGCCTGCACACTGCCCATGGCCAGAGTCAGCGCAGGAACCAAGACCAACAAAGAAATCACGCGATTTTTCATAACAACTCCCGCGATACAACGCAAGAAACAGGAAAAGGGCTGGACCCGGATGGTTACAGCCACTCCCGCACTGTACCCGGCAACGGGCAACCCGTCTGCGCGGCACGCTCCAAAATTTGCCAAAAGTAACGATAACTTGCACGGTCATGCAAGACCCCGTCGACGCTGATCGGCGCCCATTGGGCATCAGCTGCCGCACGCACAATCCGGGCCGCCTCGTCCACCTGATCCTGCGTGGGCGCGAAGGCCTGCAGGATGGGGCGGATCTGCGCGGGGTGGATGCTCCACATGCGGGTATAGCCCAGCTCGCCATAGGCGCGGCGGGCGGCCTGCTCCATCGCATCGGGGTTCTTGAACTCGGTCACCACGCAGTGCGATGGCACTTTCCCGTAGGCATGGCAGGCAGCGGCGATCTCCAGCTTGGCGCGCAGCACCAGCGGATGTGTGAACTGGCCTTGCACGCCCATGGCGCTGGCGGGGATGGCGCCACCATGGGCAGAGACAAAATCCATCAGGCCAAAGCTGATGCTTTGCACGCGGGGGTGGGCCGCAATCTCGAAAGCGCGGTGCACGGCCTGGGGCGACTCGATCAGCGCATGCAGCGGCACCGGGGTGCTGGTGGCCGCCTGCAGCAAGCGGTCAACCTTATCGATGTCATCGACCGACTCGACCTTGGGCACCATGATGTGGCAGAGCTGCTCGCCCGCCTCGCCAGCGATGGTGGCGATGTCTTCGGCCAGCGCGGCGTGGTCGGCCGCATGCACGCGGGCAGCGACCCGGGCGCCGGGCGCGGCGTTCTTGGCGAGCGATGCGACCAGCTGGGCATGGGCCTTTTCCTGGCCGACGGCCGCGCCATCTTCGCAGTCCAGGGTCACATCGAACACGCAGCGGCCGAACTCTTGCATCATCTGTGCCTGCAAGGCCAGGCTCTTGCGCATGCGGTCCTCCACGCCACTGTAGTGGTCGCAGACCGGCAGTGCCAGGGCCCCAGACTGGGCGCCCAGCAGTACCTGTGCGGGATGGATGGCGGAGACACTCATGGCTACTAATCGTCAGATGGGGCGCTTGGCCACCAAAAACAAGCGGGGGAAGGCCAGCAGGCGCTGGCCATCGCTGCGCAGCGCGTAGGCGGCGTCGATGCGGCGGGTGTACTCGGCCACAAAGCTGGTTTGCAGCTCGGCACGCAGAGGCTGGAGAAAGGGCCTGAGACCCGTGCCACGAACCCATTGGACAATCGCCTCCGCACTGTCCATTGGGTGCTGGTACGCCGTACGCCAGGCATCCACCTGCGCATCACGGGCCAACACATCGTAGTAATCATTCAAGGCCAGCAAATCCGTGCGCAAGGCATGCGGATCGCCGATTTCTGCAGCCCAGGGCTGCAGCGCTGCCACTTCACGCATCAGGCGGTGGGTGGGCTCATCGCGGTTGTCCGGCATCTGCACGGCCAGTACACCACCGGGCGCCAACATGTCCATCAAGCGGGGCAGCAGTTGCACGTGGTCTGGCACCCATTGCAGGGCCGCATTGGCAAAAATCAGGTCGGGCAAACGCCCGTTGTGCAGTGGAGCCTGCCAGTGGGCGATGTCGCCCTGCTCAAAATGCACCTGCGCAAGACGCTGGCGCGCAGCGGCCAGCATGTCTTGCGACTGGTCGATACCCAGCACCCGTGCATGCACGAAGCGCTGGGCCAGCAGCTCGGTGGAATTGCCCGGCCCGCAACCCAGATCCACCACATAGGCGGTATCGCTGGGCAGGGCCACGCGCGCCAGCAGTTCGGCGGCCGGGCGCGTGCGCTCGTCCTCGAACCGGCTGTAGAGCTGGGCATTCCATGCAAGCATGCGGGTCGGCCTTGGATTACAGCAGGTGCTTGACGCCGTCTTGCTCGCCTTGCAGCTCAGCCAGGGTCTTGTCGATGCATTCTTGCGAGAACGCGTCGATCTCCAGACCTTCGACGATCTTGTATTCGCCGTTTTCGGTGGTCACTGGGAAGCCGAAGATGATGCCCGCTGGGATGCCGTATTCGCCGTTCGAAGGCACGCCCATGGTCACCCATTCGCCAGCCGAGCCCAGGGCCCAGTCACGCATGTGGTCGATGGCGGCGTTGGCAGCCGATGCAGCCGACGACAGGCCACGTGCAGCAATGATGGCGGCGCCACGCTTGCCCACGGTTGGCAGGAACACGTCCTTGTTCCAGGCCTGGTCGTTGATCGCGTCCTTGACCGACTTGCCGTCCACGGTGGCGAAGCGGTAGTCAGCGTACATCGTTGGCGAGTGGTTGCCCCAGACCGTCAGCTTGCGGATGTCGCCGACCTTGAAGCCAGCCTTGGCAGCCAGTTGCGAGGCAGCGCGGTTGTGGTCCAGACGCAGCATGGCGGTGAAGTTCTTCGCTGGCAGGTCGGGAGCCGACTTCATCGCGATGTAGGCATTGGTGTTGGCAGGGTTGCCGACCACCAGCACCTTGACGTTGCGCGAAGCGACAGCGTTCAGGGCCTTGCCTTGGGCGGTGAAGATCTGGGCATTGGCAGCCAGCAGGTCAGCACGTTCCATGCCTGGACCGCGAGGACGGGCACCCACGAGCAGTGCGTAGTCGGTGTCCTTGAAGGCTTGCAGCGGGTCGCTGTGGGCTTCGATACCGGCCACCAGAGGGAAAGCGCAGTCTTCCAGCTCCATGATCACGCCCTTGAGCGCGTTCTGTGCCTTCTCGTCAGGAATTTCCAGCAGTTGCAGGATGACAGGCTGGTCCTTGCCCAGCATTTCGCCCGAAGCGATGCGGAACAACAGGGCATAACCGATTTGACCAGCGGCACCGGTAACGGCGACACGTACGGGCTTCTTGCTCATGGGAAAACTCCAGAAAATAGAAATGAGGTGTCCAAGCAGGCCAGCATCGGAGAGGGTGTCAAACGACTGGAATCAGCGATCGGGATTCCCCGATGGCAGGTCTGTAAACAGCGCATAAGTGTACTCTTGAACAGATCACTCAGTCAATTTGTCTTATGTCTTATATAAGATATGATTGACCCCTGATGCGCTATACAATGCGCGCTGTAAATTTGAACCGTTGGATGTCACATCCACTGTGACACCCGAGAGATTGAATCTCTCTTAAGACAAGCGCATGACATCTTCCACCCCCAATGCAAACGACACCGGAATCACGTCCGCTGGCGACAGCGTGGGTGGTGCGACCCCGGCATTCAGCCCCCTCTACCAACAAATCAAGGGCCTGATCCTGCAAAGCCTGGAGGCTGGCGCCTGGAAACCGGGCGAGATGATCCCCAGCGAGATGGAGCTGGCCGCCCGCTACCGCGTGAGCCAGGGCACCGTGCGCAAGGCCATCGACGAGCTGGCTGCCGACAACCTGCTGCTGCGCCGCCAGGGCAAGGGCACCTTTGTCGCCACCCATGCCGAGCGCAATGTGCAGTACCGCTTCCTGCGTCTCCTTCCGGACAGCGGTGACCTCAACGAAGAAGGTCCGGCGCAGCGCAACATCATCTCCTGCCGCAGCATCAAGGGCGCCAGCGAGATCTGCAAGCTGCTGCAGGTGCCCACGGGCGAGTCGCTGATCCATGTGCGCCGCGTGCTGGTGTTTGCCGGCATTCCCACGATTGTCGAAGACATCTGGCTGCCCAGCAGCAGCTTCAAGGGCCTGACGGCCGAGCAGATGCGCGACTACCCCGGCGCCACCTACGCAATGTTCGAGGTGGAGTACGGCGTGCGCATGGTGCGCGCCCAGGAAAAACTGCGCGCCGTGCTGCCCGATGCGGCGCAGGCCCAATTGCTCGATATCGACGGCCAGACCCCCCTGCTGAGCGTCGAGCGCGTCGCTTACACCTATAACGATGTTCCCATGGAATTACGACGAGGTCTTTATCGGACGGACACCCACCATTACAGCAATACCCTGAGCTAATGCACCGGTCAAGTCTGAGTAGTCACCACGGGGTTAAAGAGAAACCCTTAGACCTGCGCGCTGCATTGCAATAAAATTTTGCAGGTTTGAGCCTAGCGATTACATAGCAGTTACATCCACGAAAGATTTCACACCATGACAGATACCACGAAGAAGCGGCCTGAGTTTCGCAATATCAACATGCTGACGGACCTGCCGGGCTACCGTTTCCCGGTGGCAGCCATCCTGTCGATCCTGCACCGCGCCAGCGGCCTGGTGATGTTCTTCCTGCTGCCCTTTGTGGTCTGGCTGCTCGACACCTCGATCTCCTCTGAATTCTCCTACGCCCGCTTCACGGCCGCCTTCAACACCGGCGCCGGCATCTTTGCGGGCTGGTTCATCAAGCTGGCCGTGCTGGCGCTCATCTGGGCCTACCTGCACCACTTCTGCGCCGGCCTGCGCCACATCTGGATGGATGTCTCGCACAAGTCGGTCAACAAGGAATTCGGCAAGAGCTCGGCCATCGTCTGCTTTGCCATCAGCCTGGCGCTGACCGCTATCCTGGGTGCCAAGCTGTTTGGCCTGTACTGATCGCCCGCGACTGCATTTACTGATAAATAAGAAAGGATTCCCCATGTCCGTCAATTACGGCTCCAAACGCGTCGTGACCGGTGCGCACTACGGTTTGCGCGACTGGCTGGCCCAGCGCATCACCGGCTTGCTGATGGCCTTGTTCACCGTGGCCCTGCTGGCCCAGGTGCTGATGATCAAGGGCCCTATCGGCTACGAGCAGTGGGCAGGCATCTTCTCCCACCAGTGGATGAAGTTCATCACCGTGGGCACCCTGGTGGCGCTGGCCTACCACGCCTGGGTGGGCATGCGTGAAATCCTCATGGACTACGTCCAGCCCGTCGGCCTGCGCCTGGTGCTGCAGATTTTTGTGCTGGTCTGGCTGGTGGGCTGCCTCGGCTGGGGCCTGCAGGTTCTGTGGCGTCTGTGATACCCGCGATTGAAAGAGAACAATGAGCTATACAAAAGAGAACATCACCAAGCGCAAGTTTGATGTCGTCATCATCGGCGCAGGCGGCTCCGGTCTGCGCGCTGCGCTGGAACTGTCCAAGGCTGGCCTGTCCGTGGCTGCCTTGTCCAAGGTTTTCCCCACCCGCTCGCACACCGTGGCAGCGCAAGGTGGCGTGTCCGCCTCGCTGGGCAACATGTCTCCCGACAACTGGGAATGGCACTTCTACGACACCATCAAGGGCTCGGACTGGCTCGGTGACCAGGATGCGATCGAGTTCATGTGCCGCGAAGCACCCAAGGTGGTGTACGAGCTGGAACACTTCGGCATGCCTTTCGACCGCAACCCCGATGGCACGATCTACCAGCGCCCCTTCGGCGGCCACACCGCCAACCATGGCGAAAAGCCCGTGCAACGCGCTTGCGCAGCCGCTGACCGTACCGGCCACGCGATGCTGCACACGCTCTACCAGCAAAACGTCAAGTCCAAGACCAACTTCTTCGTCGAGTGGATGGCGCTGGACCTGATCCGCGACGAATCCGGTGACGTGGTCGGCGTGACCGCCATCGAGCTGGAAACCGGCGACCTGTACGAGCTGCACGCCAAGGCGGTGCTGCTGGCCACTGGTGGCGCAGGCCGCATCTTCCAGGCATCGACCAATGCCTTCATCAACACCGGCGACGGCCTGGGTATGGCTGCACGTGCAGGCATTCCGCTGCAGGACATGGAGTTCTGGCAGTTCCACCCCACCGGCGTGGCCGGCGCAGGCGTGCTGCTGACCGAAGGCTGCCGCGGTGAAGGCGCTATCCTGCGCAACAGCGATGGCGAGCGTTTCATGGAGCGCTATGCGCCGACCCTGAAGGATCTGGCGCCACGCGACTTCGTCTCGCGCTCGATGGACCAGGAAATCAAGGAAGGCCGTGGCTGTGGTCCGAACAAGGACTACATCCTGCTGGACATGACCCACCTGGGTGCAGAAACCATCCGCAAGCGCCTGCCTTCGGTGGAAGAAATCGGCCACAACTTCGCCAACGTGGACATCACCAAGGAACCGATTCCTGTGGTGCCCACCATCCACTACCAGATGGGCGGCATCCCCACCAACATCAACGGCCAGGTCGTTGTCTGGGATGGTGAAGAGAACAAGGTCGTCAACGGTCTCTACGCGGTGGGCGAATGCTCCTGCGTGTCGGTGCACGGCGCCAACCGCCTGGGCACGAACTCGCTGCTGGACCTGCTGGTCTTTGGCAAGTCGGCTGGCAAGCACATCGTCAACTACGTCAACGGCTACGGCGAATTCAAGCCCATGCCCGACAACGCATCGGACTTCTCGCTGTCGCGCCTGAACAAGCTCGACGAGTCGACCAGCGGCGAGTACGCACAAGACGTGGCCAACGACATCCGCGCCTGCATGCAGCTGCACGCTGGTGTGTTCCGCACGCAAAAGAGCATGGACGAAGGCGTCCAGAAGATCGCCGACATCCGCGCCCGCGTCGGTGGTGTGACCCTGAAGGACAAGTCCAAGGTCTGGAACACTGCCCGCATGGAAGCGCTGGAAGTGGCCAACCTGATCGAAGTGGCACAGGCCACGATGGTCTCGGCCGCCGCCCGCAAGGAATGCCGTGGCGCCCACACCGTGGATGACTACGAGCACCCCGCTGACGATCCCAAGTACCCACTGGGCCGCAATGACATCGACTGGCTCAAGCACACCCTGTGGTACAGCGCTGCCAACAGCCTGGAGTACAAGCCAGTGCAACTCAAGCCGCTGACCGTGCCGTCGGTACCGCCCAAGGTCCGTACCTTCTAAATCCACGCAGCCCACGAAAGAACATCCCAAAATGAAGCGTACTTTCAAAATCTATCGCTACGATCCCGATAAAGATGCCAAGCCCTACATGCAGACGGTGGAGGTGGAGCTCGACGGTCATGAGCGCATGCTGCTGGACGCCCTGGTCAAGCTGAAGGAACTCGATCCATCGATCTCGTTCCGCCGCTCCTGCCGCGAAGGCGTGTGCGGCTCGGACGCGATGAACATCAACGGCAAGAACGGCCTGGCGTGCCTGACGAACATGAACACCCTCAAGGGTGACATCGTCCTGAAGCCCCTGCCCGGTCTGCCTGTGATCCGCGACCTGATCGTGGACATGACCCAGTTCTTCAAGCAGTACCACTCGATCAAGCCCTACCTGATGGCCGACAGCTTTGTCGCCAACGAGAAGGAGCGCCTGCAGTCCCCCGAAGAGCGCGAAGAGCTCAACGGCCTGTACGAGTGCATTCTGTGCGCCAGCTGCTCGACCAGCTGCCCCTCTTTCTGGTGGAACCCCGACAAGTTTGTGGGCCCCGCCGGTTTGCTGCAGGCCTACCGCTTCATCGCCGACAGCCGCGATGACCACACCGGTGAGCGCCTGGATAACCTGGAAGACCCCTACCGTCTGTTCCGTTGCCACACCATCATGAACTGCGTGGACGTGTGCCCCAAGCACCTCAACCCCACGAAGGCGATTGGCAAGATCAAGGAACTGATGGTTCGCCGTGCGGTGTAAGAACCAGATTGAGCAATTATGGAAAACGAACTGCTGGATGAACGTGCGCGCGATCTGCTGCGCTGGCGTAGTCGCCGAGGCCTGGTGGAGAACGACATCTTCGTCGAGCAGTTCTTCCGCACATACGGAGCAAGCCTGAATGTCCGCCAGGCGCAAGGGCTGACCACTTTGATGAACCTGTCGGACAACGACCTGCTGGACTTGATGCTCAGGCGCAAGGAACCAACAGGCGACCTCGACACGCCAGATGTTCATGAAGTGCTGGAGATGCTGCGCAGCCGAAAACCACGTGCATCTCTTGCGGACTAACTCGAGAAGGAACCAGTTTTATGAAACTAGCAGACAACAAAGCCACGCTATCGTTTAGCAACGGCGCAGCAAGCGTAGACCTTCCGGTTTACCAGGGCTCGATCGGCCCGGATGTCATCGACATCCGCAAGCTGTACGCGCAGACCGGCATGTTCACGTACGACCCCGGTTTCCTCTCGACGGCTGCCTGCCAGTCGGCCATCACCTATATCGATGGTGACAAGGGTGAGCTGCTGTACCGCGGCTACCCGATCGAGCAGCTGGCCAAGAACTGCAACTACCTCGAAACCTGCTACCTGCTGCTGTACGGCGAGCTGCCCAATGCAACGCAGAAGGCCGAGTTCGAAGACACGGTGACCAAGCACACCATGGTCAACGAGCAGATGCAGTTCTTCCTGCGTGGTTTCCGCCGCGATGCGCACCCCATGGCCGTTCTGACGGGCCTGGTGGGCGGCATGTCGGCCTTCTACCACGACAGCACCGACATCACCAACCCCGAGCACCGCAACATTGCGGCGATCCGCTTGATCGCCAAGCTGCCGACCCTGGTGGCCATGGCCTACAAGTACGGCACGGGCCAGCCTTACATGTACCCGAAGAATGACCTGTCCTACGCAGGCAACTTCCTGCGCATGATGTTCGGCAACCCTTGCGAAGAGTATGTGGTGAACCCGGTGGTGGAGCGCGCGCTCGACCGCATCTTCATCCTGCACGCAGACCACGAGCAAAACGCGTCGACCTCGACCGTGCGCCTGTGCGGCTCCTCGGGCACCAACCCGTTTGCAGCGATCTCCGCTGGTGTGGCATGCCTCTGGGGCCCTGCCCACGGCGGCGCCAACGAAGCCTGTCTGAACATGCTGGAAAACATCCAGGCCAACGGCGGCATCGCCAAGGTCGGTGAGTTCATGGAGCAGGTCAAGGACAAGTCCAGCGGCGTCAAGCTGATGGGCTTTGGCCACCGCGTCTACAAGAACTACGACCCACGCGCCAAGCTGATGCAGGAAACCTGCAACGAGATCCTGGCCGAACTGGGCCTGGAAAACGATCCGCTGTTCGCCCTGGCCAAGCAAGTCGAGAAGATCGCTCTGGAAGACGACTACTTCGTCTCGCGCAAGCTGTACCCGAACGTGGACTTCTACTCGGGCATCGTGCAACGCGCCATCGGCATCCCTGTGAAGCTGTTCACCGGCATCTTCGCACTGGCCCGCACCGTCGGCTGGATCGCCCAGCTCAACGAGCAAATGGCCGATCCCGAGTACAAGATTGGCCGTCCACGCCAGCTGTACACCGGCTCGGTGGCCCGCGACGTGCAGCCTATCGCCAAGCGCTGATAGACCAGCCCGGCAGTGCTTGCGCTGCCTGGCACTGCGCCTACTGCACAAGAACCCGCTTCGGCGGGTTTTTTTACGCCTGCTTGTGCATTAATCGATTGTTAAGCTGGCCCGCCGACGATGGCGGGATGACATTCTTTGCCCGGTTTATCACCCCCACAGGCAAGGCTGCAGACACTGCGGCATTTCCTCCCCATTCGGCCGACCTGCCTTTCAGCGCCGATCTGGCCACCAGCACCTCGCAGCAGCCCGCAAGGCCCGTGTGGCTGTGGAGCCTGGTCGTCAGCCTCTGGCTGGCCAGTGTGGGCAATCTGGCCTTGTGGAAGGCCATCTCGCAGGCAGACGGCCTGAGCAGCACGCAGCAGTGGGTCCTGGGGCTGAGCCTGGGTCTGGCCATTGCCTGCGCCTGCTGGGCGCTATTGAACCTGATCAGTTGGGGCCGCGCCGCCAAACCGGTGATGATTGCGCTGTGCTGGGTCGCCGCCTTTGCCGCCTGTTTCATGCTGAACTACGGCATCGCCATCGATGCCTCAATGCTCACCAATGTGCTGCAGACCGATGTGAAGGAAGCGGCCGACCTGCTGCACTGGAGCCTGGTGGTCACCGTGGGCGCCATCGCGATTCCCCCGACCTGGTGGATCTGGCGCCAGACCCTGGCCCAGCGCCCAGGCTGGCGCCCGGTGCTCAAGCAGCTGGGCATGGTGCTGCTGGCCGTGCTGGCCATGGTGGTTGTGGTGATGGCGGGCTTTCGTCCCATCTCGTCGGCCATGCGCAACCACACCAGCCTGCGCTACATGATGAACCCGCTGTCCACCGTCTATGCCGCTGGCAACCTGGTGGCCCAGCAAATCCAGCACCGCGACACCACGCTCTACCCGATTGGCGAAGATGCCAAGCTGGGGGCCAGCTATGCCGGCCAGACCAGCTTCCCGATCTATGCGCTGGTCGTCGGCGAGACCGGCCGCGCCGGCAATTTTGCGACCAATGGCTATGAGCGCCCCACGACGCCTTTGCTCTCGGCCCGCCAGGACCTGGCCGTCGCCACCAATGCCTGGTCCTGCGGCACCAGCACCGCCGTGTCCGTGCCCTGCATGTTCTCGCACCTGGGGCGCAGCAGCCAGAACAGCGACAAGTCCTATGAAAACCTGCTCGATGTACTGCAGCGCGCTGGCCTGGCCGTCCTCTGGGTCGAGAACCAGTCGGGCTGCAAGGGCGTCTGCGCCCGCGTGCACAACGCCAACACCGAGACCGACCTGCCCGCCGCCGCCCGCAAGGCGCTGTGCCAGGACGGCGAATGCGTGGACATGGCCTTGCTCGAAGGCCTCGATGAGCGCATCAACGCGCTGCCCGCCGAGCAGCGCACCAAAGGTGTGGTCGTCGTGCTGCACCAGATGGGCAGCCATGGCCCGGCCTATTTCAAGCGCTCGCTGGGCCAGGACAAGCGCTTCAGCCCCGAGTGCAACAACGTCAATCTGCAGGCCTGCGACCGCGCCTCGCTGATCAATGCCTATGACAACAGCGTCGTCGCCACCGACCGCATGCTCGGCGGCCTGATCGACTGGCTGGCCAGCAAGGGCCAGCGCCAGCCCACGGCCATGATGTATGTGGCCGACCATGGCGAATCGCTGGGCGAAAACAATATCTACCTGCACGGCCTGCCCTATTCCGTCGCCCCCGATGTGCAAAAGCATGTGCCCTGGATCACCTGGCTCTCGCCCGCCATGCAGCAACGCATGGGCATGAGCACCAGCTGCCTGCAGCAGGCCGTGGCCACTGCCCGCATCAGCCATGACAACCTGTTCCACTCGATGCTGGGCCTGACCGATGTGCAGACCGCACTGCACCAGGCCGATCTGGATATTTTTGCCAGCTGCAAGGGCCGCTCTGCACCAGCTGCCACTTTGGCGCAGCTGGCATCTGCCTCTGTGCCGGCAAGCGTTGCAGCGCAGCCGCCGACCACGGTCGCCGCTGCTCGCAAGCGCGGCTAAAACAGGTTTCCCTGTCCAGGGTGCGGCGCCTGCGCGGCGCCTCCCTGGCGCACGGCCTGCTGCATCTGCTGCACCTGTTGTGCGCGCCAGGCCTCAAAACCGCGCCAGTCCATCTCCTGCCGCTCGCGCCCATAGCCCAGCTGCGCGCAGGCCCGCACAAAGCGCTGGCGCACCAGGTCGGCCCACAGGCCCTGGCCCTTCATGCGGCTGAAGGACTGGCTGTCATAGCTCTTGCCGCGCAGCCGGTCGGCCTCGCTGATCTGGTGCAGGTCGCGCACCCGCTGCATCACCCGGGCAGCGCGCTGTGGGTAATGGGCCTGCAGCCACTGCTGGAACACGACATTGAGTTCCCAGGGCAGGCGCAGCACGGTGTAGAAGGCGGTGGTGGCGCCGGCCTCGCGCGCGGCTGCCAGCACCTCTTCCATGTCCTCGGTCAAAAACGGAATATGCGGCGCCACGCTCACCCCGACAGGAATGCCGGCCTCCGTCAGCTGGCGGATGGTGCGCAGCCGCCGGTGCGGCGCCGCAGCCCGGGGCTCGAGCAGGCGGGTCAGCTGTGGGTCCAGGCTGGTGATCGTGATGTAGACGGCCGCCGCGTTCTTGCGCGCCGCTGCGGCAATCAGGTCGGTATCGCGCTCCACCGCGCTGCTCTTGGTGATCAGCGAGAACGGGTGCTCGGCCTCGCTGAGCACCTCGATCAGCTGCCGCGTCAGGCCCAGCTCGCGCTCGATCGGCTGGTAGCAATCGGTGGCCGAGCCGATATTGAGCGAGGCCGGCTGGTAGCGCGGGCGGCTGATCTCGGCCTTGAGCACCTGGGCAATATTGGTCTTGGCAAACAACTGGGTTTCAAAATCCAGCCCCGGCGAGAGGTTCAGGTAGCTGTGGTAGGGCCTGGCATAGCAGTAGATGCAGCCATGCTCGCAGCCCCGGTAGGGGTTGACCGAGTGATCAAAGAAGATATCGGGTGAGTCGTTTTTCTGGATCGCGCTGCGCGCCCGCTCCTCGTGTACCTGGGTTGGCAGGCTCTCGGCGTCCTGCTGCCACCAGGCGCCTTCTTCCAGGTTCAGATCTGCATCGCCAGCCACAGGCGCCTCAGCGGCTGCAGGGGTCCAGCCATCGTCAGCCCATTCCCGCACATCGCTGGCAAAACGGTGGCGGGGTGCCCCCACCGCGCCGCGCCCCTTGCGGGCCACTGGCAGGGGCACACGCACCGGCACAGGCCCATCCAGGTCGTCCGCGCAGCGCTGCAGGGCCTGCGGGTCGTCTAGCGGGGCAGTGTCAACGGTGTGGATGGAGGGATGGCGGGCAGGCATACTAACGGATGATGACTGTTTTTATATACAGTATTTCATGCATTGTCCGCCATCCCCGCATCCTCTGCAAGCGCCGCGCACACCAGGGCTATTCGCACCGTTTTGGTGCGAAATGGGGCTTGGCCTACATTCGGGGATTACATACTCCGGAGGAAGTTTTCATGTCTCGCAAACCCCAACTCATCCTGTCATCCCTGGATGTGGACCGCCTGGAAGCGCTGCTGGAGGCGATGCCGGCCAGTGCCTTCCCCGGCAAGGCGGATCTGGAGGCCGAGATTGCCCGCGCCGATATTGTGGAGCCCAGCGATATTCCGCCGGATGTGGTGACGATGAACTCCACGGTGAACTTTGACATTGCCGAATCGGGCAAGCAGTTCCAGCTGACCCTGGTCTACCCCAAGGACCTGGACGACACCAGCAGCAAGATTTCGGTATTTGCACCCGTGGGCAGTGCGCTGCTGGGCCTGGCGATTGGCGATGAGCTGGCCTGGCCGTCCGTGGGCGGAAAGACGATGACGGTGCGTGTGACCGGCATCAGCTACCAGCCCGAGCGCGCCGGCGATCTGCACCGCTGAGCGGTCAACCGACAAGCGCCGGCAAGGGCCGGCAAGGGCCTGCCTACATCGACAAGCGCGCCCCCACCAGGGTCACCAGCAGGCCGCCCCCGACCAGGCCCAGCTCCCAGCGGGCAACAGAGCGCAGGCTGGGCGTACGCGCCTCCACCCCCAGGTAGAGCGCGCGCCCGGCCAGCAGCGACAGCGCAAAGGCCAGGCCCATGCCCAGCCAGTTGAGCCAGGGCTGGCTCGGCCAGACATGCGAGACCACCGCGTTGCACAGCACCACGATGGAAAAGTGCACCAGAAACACCGAGTAGCCCATTTGGCCCAGCGACTGCAGCCAGCGCACAGGCGCCTGGCGGCCCAGCCAGTCGACCAGGCGGCTGTCTGCCGGCAGGCGCATCAGCCACAGCAGCGCGACGGAGCCGCACAGTGCCACCGCAATGCGCAGGCGGAAATCCACTTCCAGTGACACGAGACCAAAAGCGAGCAGGCAGGCCGTCCAGGACCAGGGTTTGGCGCTTTGGCTGCCCCAGAAAGCCAGCATGCCCATGCCATAGGCACCGATAAAGTAGACAAACCACATGTCCAGCTCGCTGTGGCGGTTGAACACCAGCAGCGACAAGGCCGTGAGCGCCAGCACGACCCACTGGCCCAGTTGCAGGCCCAGCCATTGGCGGGCCCAGCGGCGGCTCCATGCAAACAGCAAGGTGACGGCGGCGAACAGCTGAAAATCGATCGCCACATACCAGACACCGGCCGACAGCGCATCTTCGCCGCTGATGTCCTGCAGCATCAGCGCATTGGCGATCAGCTGCTGCCAGGTAGGCTCGGCGGGTACGGATTCATGGGCAAACCAGGGCCGCACCAGCGCTGCGATGAACACAGCCAGCAACAGCGCGACGGAATAAGGCGCGAGCAGGCGCAGCGCGCGCTGGCCGATCTTGGCCAGCGGGCTGCCAAAGCGGGCCACACCTTGCGGGGCCAGGCTGGCCGCCGACAGAAAGCCGCCCATGACCAGGAAAATCTGCACGGCAATGCGCGCATATTCCGCCAGCCAGTCAATGATGCCGGGGGTGACTTGCGCTGCGACATCCGACATCGGGCCGTAGAAAGCCAGGTGGTGCCAGACAATGGCAGCACAGCAAGCCCCTTTGGTCATGTCCAGCCACAGATTTCGTTTGTTATGGGTTGTTGTGGTAGGCAAGATAGTCTCTGGCCAGCGGCCCCGCAATGGGCAAGCCATTGCAAAGCAGGCTGGCAATGTTCTGACAAGGGTGTGGCACCGCGCGCGCAGTGCCACTCCATATGTAACGCCGTTGTTTCTGCCTGCGTTGACGGGGCTGCCCCGGGGACCGAGCGAAATATGCCGTCTTTACAAAGCGCGGCGGGCTGCGCTCCAGGCCATCGCAGCCTGGCGTTTCAGCTTTTCCAGAAAAAACCGATAATCAGCGCCATGAAACAAGCCCCCACCCCGCTGCCCGAGCTCACCCGCCAATTCGTGTCACATTTTGGCGAGATGGGCAGCCGCTGGGGCATCAACCGCACCGTGGGCCAGATCTATGCGCTGATCTTTCTCTCGCCCCAGCCCATCAATGCCGACGAGATTGCCGAGGGCCTGTCGTTCTCGCGCTCCAATGTCAGCATGGGCTTGAAGGAGCTGCAATCCTGGCGCCTGGTGCATATGCGCCACCAGCCGGGTGACCGGCGCGAATACTTTGAAGCGCCGGCCGATGTCTGGGAGATCTTTCGCACCCTGGCCGAAGAGCGCCGCCGCCGCGAAATCGAACCCACGCAGTCGATGCTGCGCTCCGCCCTGCTGCAGGAAACCCATTCCGCCGACGAGCAGTACGCCCAGCAGCGCATGCAGGAGATGTACGACCTGATCGACAAACTGATGACCTGGTTTGACGATGTGCAGCGCCTCAACCCCGACACGGCCCTGCAGCTGATGGGCATGGGCAGCGCTGTCACCCGGGTGCTGACCATCAAGGACCGCTTGACCGGCAAATCGCCCGCCCGCAAGGAAGGCAACGACTGAGATGCTGGCCCTGCAAGCCCCGGCCGCCATTGCCGAGCGGCTCTGGCCCGGCAGCCCCTGGCCCGCCGTGGTGCCTGGCCTGATGCCCGGCCATGGCCTGCCTACGACCGAGATCGCCGGCGATTTTGTGCTGCTGGACCACCTGGCCGCTGCCCAGGAAACCTGGGGGCGCGATGCCCCGCTGGCCAAGCTGGGCCAGGACTGGTGGGTGTTTGCCTGCTCGGGCACCGGCGATGCCTGGCTGCTGAGCCGTGACCAGCAGCAGGCCGTCGCCTTTCTGGACCACAGTGCCGGGCCTGACGCCCTGCCCCAGCCACTGGGCATCGATGCCGGGCAATGGCTGCAACTGGCCGATCTGATGGCGCAGCTGGAAGCGGCGCAAGACCAGGGGCAGGATGTGGCGCCGCAAGCCTTGGCGCTGATGGAGCAACTGGCACCGGGCCTATCCGTCGACTACCCCTACACGCTGGCCTAACGCGCTGGCGCAGCAGTGGCCGTTTTGGGCGCCAGCACAATGCGCAGGCCTTGGTCCTGCACCTCCATGCGCTCGACCGTGTAGCCCAGGCCTTGCAACAGCATGCGCTGGCTGGCGGGCAGCTCATAGACCAGCAGGCCTTGCAGCACCTGCTCGGCCAGGCGGGGCGCATAGGTCTGGAACATGCCCTGGTAGGCAGCGGGCACGCCCTGCATCTGCAGCTGCTGCACGCGCACGTTGTGCAGGCGGATGCTGGCATCGGCATCCTGGAAGGCCAGACCAAAGTCCAGGGTCATCTGGCCGGGGTATTCGTTGCCCATCAGCTTCTCGGTCACCCAGATATCGAAGGCGGCACGCAGGCTGTTGCTGGCTGCCAGCAATTGCACACTGGGCTTTTGCAGCTGGATGACGACCATGCCCTGCCAGGAGCGGGCCAGCGGAAACTTGGCAGCGACCGCCTGCTGCAGCTGCGCCTGGCTGATGCGGATGCTGCGCGCGCCTGCGGGTAGCGGGGTATCGGCAGCCTGCGCCGCACTGGTCACAAGGCCAGCCCCAGCCACCAGGCCAGCGGCAGCCCATACCAGGCAGCGGCGGCGCTGCAGCGGCTGGGCGCCACCCTGGGCAAAAAACTGTTTCTCCATCGCATCACACCGTAGCCGTCAAACGTGGTTGGACAGTGCCGCTGGGCCAAAGTTCAGCCCCGGCGGCCGGTGTTGGTATCTGCGCGTTACGCTGCCTGTGCAGGGGCCGCTGCGCGGCTCGGGCTGCTGGCCAGCAGCGCATCGCGGGCCTCAAAGTACTCGCGCTTGAGCCGGGCCACCAGCTCGGCAGCGGGCACCACCTGCTTGACGGCGCCAATGCCCTGGCCACTGCCCCAGATGTCTTTCCAGGCCTTGCGGTCCTTGCCAAAGCTCATCGAGCTGGGGTCGGAGACCGGCAGGTTGTCCGGGTCCATGCCGGCCGCGCGGATCGACGGGCTCAGGTAGTTGCCATGCACGCCGGTAAAGAGGTTGCTGTAGATGATGTCGTCCGAGTTGGAGCTGACAATCATCTGCTTGTACTCTTCCACCGCACGCGCCTCATCGGTGGCGATAAAGGCCGAGCCGATATAGGCAAAGTCGGCGCCCATGGCCTGGGCGGCCAGCACGGCACGGCCATGCGCAATGCTGCCCGACAAGGCCAGCGGGCCGTCAAACCATTCGCGGATTTCCTGCACCAGCGCAAACGGGCTCTTGATGCCCGCATGGCCACCGGCACCAGCTGCCACGGCAATCAGGCCATCGGCGCCCTTGTCGATGGCCTTGTGTGCAAAGCTGTTGTTGATGATGTCGTGCATCACCACACCGCCCCAGGAATGGGCGGCCTGGAACACGTCCTCACGCGCACCCAGCGAGGTGATCAAGATGGGCACCTTGTACTTTTCGCACAGCGCCATGTCATGCTCCAGGCGCTCATTGGTCCGGTGCACGATCTGGTTGATCGCAAACGGCGCGGCGGGCTGGTCAGGGTGGGCGCGGTTGTGTGCGGCCAGGGTTTCGGTGATTTCGGCCAGCCAGTCATCGAGCTGCTCGGCCGGGCGGGCATTGAGCGCGGGCATGGAGCCGACGATGCCGGCCTTGCACTGCGCAATCAGCAACTGGGGGTTGCTGACGATGAACAGCGGTGAGCCGATGACCGGAAAAGGCACGTTCTGCAACGCGCCGGGAAGCTTGGACATACAAGGTCTCCTTCAAAGGGCAAAAGCCTTCTGCACCGCCTGGGCGGCGCAGACCCCAGGCGCCTTGGCCAAGGCGCGAGAGGGGCTTCAGATGGGGGGCATGGCGCTCAGAAACTGTCCTGCGGCAGCGCCATCACCGGGGCCGCACCGTGCAGAACTTCTTCGCGCAATGCCGAGGTTTTTACCAAAATATGCGTGGCATAGAAATGCGCGGTTGTCACCTTGGCTTCGAGAAACGCCTTGTCGCCCGCGCCTTGGCTCAGTTGCTGCTCGGCTGCCAGCAAGGCCCGGCCCATCTGCCAGCCCGCCACCAGATTGCCCGCCAGCATCAGGTACGGCACGCTGGCCGCGAACACATCGTTGGGCGCGGTCTTGCTGCCGGCCACCACGTAGTCGACCACCGCCAAAAAGTCCTGCCGCGCCTGCGCCAAGCTGCGTGCAAAGGCCTGGGCCGCGCCCGAGCTGCTGGCCTTCAAGGCCTGCTCCGTCTGTTCGATCTGACTGGCGATGCCACGCGCGGCCTGGCCGCCGTCGCGCGCGGTCTTGCGGCCCACCAGGTCATTGGCCTGGATGGCGGTGGTGCCTTCGTAGATGGTCAAAATCTTGGCGTCGCGGTAGTGCTGGGCGGCGCCCGTCTCCTCGATAAAGCCCATGCCGCCGTGCACCTGCACGCCCAGGCTGGTCACCTCATGGCTCATCTCCGTGCTGTAGCCCTTGATGAGCGGCACCATGAATTCGTAGAAGGCCTGGTTGTCCTGGCGCACCTGCTGGTCGGGATGGGCATGGGCGGCATCAAAGGCGGCAGCTGCCGTCAAGGCCATCGCGCGGCAGCCTTCGGTATAAGCGCGCATGGTCATCAGCATGCGGCGCACATCGGGGTGGTGGATGATGGTGGCGCTGCCCGCCACGCTGCCATCGACCGGGCGGCTTTGCACACGCTCCTTGGCAAAGGCGGCGGCCTGCTGGTAGGCCCGCTCGGCAATGGCCACGCCTTGCAGGCCCACCGCATAGCGGGCCGCGTTCATCATGATGAACATGTACTCCAGGCCCCGGTTTTCCTCGCCCACCAAGAAGCCGGTAGCGCCGCCCTGGTCGCCATACTGCAGCACACAGGTGGGCGATGCCTTGATGCCCAGCTTGTGCTCGATGCTCACGCAGTGCACATCGTTGCGCGCACCCAGCGTGCCATCGGCATGGACGAGGAACTTGGGCACCACAAACAGGCTGATGCCCTTGACGCCATCGGGGGCCCCCGCCACCCGGGCCAGCACCAGGTGCACGATGTTCTCGGCCATGTCGTGCTCACCGTAGGTGATGAAGATCTTGGTGCCAAACACCTGGTAGCTGCCATCGCCCTGCCGCTCGGCGCGCGTGCGCACCAGCGCCAGGTCCGAGCCGGCCTGGGGCTCGGTCAGGTTCATCGTGCCGGTCCACTGGCCGGAGACCAGCTTGTCCAGGTAGGTCGTTTTCAGCGCATCGCTGCCAGCCGTCAGCAAGGCCTCGATCGCGCCATCGGTGAGCAAGGGGCAGAGCGCAAAGCTCATGTTGGCGCTGTTGAGCATCTCCACACAGGCTGCGCCAATCGTCTTGGGCAAGCCCTGGCCGCCGGCATCCACCGGGTGCTGCAGGCCCTGCCATCCGCCTTGCACATACTGCGCAAAGGCCTCCTTGAATCCCACCGTGGTGCTGACCTGGCCATCCTTCCAGGTCGAGGGCTGCAGGTCGCCCACCACATTCAGCGGCGCCACCACCTCTTCGTTAAAGCGTGCACATTCCTCCAGCACGGCCTGTGCCGTCTCCAGCCCCGCTTCTTCAAACCCGGGGATCTGTGCCACCTGGTCGATGCGGGCCAGGTGCTCCATCGCAAACAGCATGTCCTTGACAGGTGCCTTGTAGCTCATCGTTGTCTCCTCGTCTTATCGTTGCTTGTGGTTTTGGGGGTGCGCCGCGCATACAAAAAAGGCATCCCCCAGGGGATGCCTTCAGATGCGTCTCGCGGCCACCACGTTGCCCATCACACCCAGCGTCAGCGGGATGCTGTTGCGGCGTGGGGTGGCTGCTGGCACGTTGTTACAGCTTGCTGGCCATCTCAGGCACGGCTTCAAACAGGTCAGCCACCAGACCATAGTCGGCCACGCTGAAGATCGGCGCTTCTTCGTCCTTGTTGATCGCCACGATCACCTTGGAGTCCTTCATGCCGGCCAAATGCTGGATGGCGCCCGAGATGCCCGCTGCCACATACAGCTGGGGCGCGACGATCTTGCCGGTCTGGCCCACTTGCAGGTCGTTGGGCGCGTAGCCCGCGTCCACTGCAGCGCGGCTCGCGCCAATGGCTGCGCCCAGCTTGTCGGCCAGCGGGGTCATCACTTCGTTGAACTTCTCGGCGCTGCCCAGCGCGCGGCCACCGGAGACGATGATCTTGGCGGCCGTGAGTTCTGGGCGGTCGTTCTTGGTCACTTCGCGGCCCACAAAGCTGCTCTTGCCGCTGTCAGCAACCGCTGCTGCGTTCTCGACCGCAGCCGAGCCGCCGGTGGCTGCGGCTGCATCAAAGCCGGTGCCGCGCACGGTGATGACCTTGGTCGCATCGATCGACTGCACGGTGGCAATGGCATTGCCCGCGTAGATGGGGCGCTCGAAGGTGTCGGCGCTCACGACCTTGGTGATGTCGCTGATCTGGGCGACGTCGAGCTTGGCTGCCACGCGTGGCGCCACGTTCTTGCCCGAGGCCGTCGCTGGCGCCAGGATGTGGCTGTAGTTGCCGGCAATCGCCAGCACCTGCGCGGCCAGGTTTTCAGCGAGGCCGTCTTTCAGTGCCGGGCCTTCGGCCAGGATGACTTTGGCAACGCCTGCGATCTGGGCTGCGGCCTGGGCTGCAGCAGCTGCGCCAACGCCTGCTACCAGCACATGCACATCGCCGCCGCAAGCCAGGGCTGCGGTGACGGTGTTGAGCGTGGCGGTCTTGATCGTTTGGTTGTCGTGTTCTGCAATAACGAGTGCGGTCATTTTGGTATTCCTTTGAGCGGCAGGCTTAGATTACTTTTGCTTCGTTCTTGAGCTTGTCGATCAGGGTCGCCACATCGGGCACCTTCACGCCAGCGCCGCGCTTGGCGGGTTCCTGCACCTTCAAGGTCTTCAGGCGCGGGCTCACGTCCACACCCAGGTCTTCTGGCTTCAACGTGTCGAGCTGCTTTTTCTTGGCCTTCATGATGTTGGGCAAGGTGACGTAGCGCGGCTCGTTGAGGCGCAGGTCGGTGGTGATGACGGCGGGCATGGACAGAGACAGGGTCTCCAGACCGCCGTCCACTTCGCGGGTCACGTTGACTTTGTCGCCAGCGACTTCGACCTTGGAGGCGAAGGTGGCCTGGGGCAGATCAGCGAGCGCTGCCAGCATCTGACCGGTCTGGTTGGCGTCGTCGTCAATCGCTTGCTTGCCGCAGATCACCAAACCTGGCTGCTCTTTGTCCACCAGCGCTTTCAAGAGCTTGGCGACCGCCAGCGGCTGCAGCTCTTCGCCAGTTTCGACCAGGATGGCGCGGTCCGCACCAATGGCCATCGCCGTGCGCAGGGTTTCCTGGCACTGGGTCACGCCGCAGCTCACGGCGATGATCTCGGTGACCACACCCTTTTCCTTCAAACGCACGGCCTCTTCCACCGCGATTTCATCAAAGGGGTTCATCGACATCTTCACGTTCGCAATGTCCACTCCCGAGCCATCGCTCTTGACGCGCACCTTGACGTTGTAGTCCACCACGCGTTTGACGGGTACCAGTACTTTCATAAACCTCGACTCCTGAGTTGTTCAATAGGTTTGCGCCAGTGGCGGCGCGTTGGCGCGGCCACTCAGCCATGGGCATGGATCAGGCCATCATCGCACAAAAACAGCACGGTCGTGCTTTTTTATGACCAGACGAGCCATAACGACCAATTATCGGCGCATCGCTGCGCAGCAGCCTCCATTTTCCGCACAAGTTGGCGGTTCATCAGCCCTGGCTGGCAGGTATTGCACCGCCGCTATTGTTCTGGATATGCAAAACACGTTGCGGGAACGGAATCTCGATGCTGGCAGCGCGCAAGCCCTCGAGCACAGCAATATTGACCGCCGACTTCACATTGGCCTGGCCGTTCATCGGATCGTTGATGTAAAAGCTCAGGCTGAACTCCAGCCCGTCAGGCGCGAAATTCACCAGGAATACCGAGGGCTCGGGCTTGGCCAGCACCCGGGCCTGCGCCAGTGCGGCGCTCTTCAAGACCTCGCGCACCTGCGCGACATCGCTGTCTGCGCCCACGACAATCTGGGTCGTCAGATTGAACTTCTGGTCGGCATCGGTGAGGTTTTCCACCCGCTGGGTGATCAAGGTCTCATTGGGGACAATCGACTCGCGCCCGTTGGAGGCACGGATGACGGTGTAGCGTGTGCGGATGTCGGTGATGCGTCCTTCAAAACCATCGACGCGCACGTTGTCGCCAATGCGCAAGGCCCGCTCGATCAGCACCAAAAAGCCGCTGACATAGTTGGAGGCGATCTTCTGCATGCCAAAGCCCAGGCCGACCCCGAAGGCACCACCCAGCACCGACAGTGCCGTCAGATCGACCCCCACCAGCGACAGCGCCACCAGCAGGCCGACCGTGATCAGCAACATGCGCGTGAGGTTCACGGCCATCTTGCGCATCGACAGGTCCTTGACCATGTCGTCGATCACGCGCTGCTCGAAGGTGGTCGAAATCCACAGCACCACCAGCATCACCATGCCCACCGATATCGCCCCCTGGAACAGCTCCAGCACCGATATCGACGTCTTGCCAAAGGCGAACTGCACGGCATCGAGCTGGGCCATCACCTGCGGCAGCACACCCAGGATGCCCAGCACCGCGACGCCCCAGGCCAGCCACGAGAAAATCCGCTCGATCAGGCGCACCAAGGTGGAGTTGGGAAAGGTCTTGGCCAGCACCCGGGCCACCAGGCGGATCACCGCCAGCGACAGCAGAATCTGCACCGCCAGCCGCAGCAAGAACACCGGCTGGTAGTGCTCCACCAGCATGCGGGCCGCTGCAGTGAACAGCAGCGCCAGCAGCGGGAACAGCGCCCCGCCCCAGGCCGTCTTGCCAAACCATACCGAGGGCTTGCCATCGTCGCGGTGGCGGTAAAAGCTGCGCGTCAGCAACCAGGCCAGGCCAATGCAAATCACCAGAACGGCCAGTTCCTGCCAGGTGCTGGCCTGCTCAAAGTCCTGTAGTAAACGATCAAAGATATCCATGCGCCGGTCTCATAGGGTCCAAAAAAAGCATACGCGCAAGCATATGCTGGTTCCGTACCGTATCACCGATAGGGCGCTGCCGTTTGTAGGAGCGGCAGAGTTCCTGGGAGGCGCGGCTGAGCGCAGCCTGGGGCTAAGACCAGACCGGCTTGCGCTTTTGCGCAAAGGCCTGCGCGCCTTCCTGCGCATTGCTGTCCATCATGTTGGTGGCCATGCACTGGCTGGCCATCTGGTAGGCCGCTTCGATGCCCAGCTCCCGCTGCTGGTAGACGAGGGCTTTGCCCATGCGCACGGCAGCGGCGGGTTTGCTGACGATGGCTGCGACCAGCTTTTCCAGCTCGGCATCGAGCTGCTCGGGCGCGGCCACCCGGTTGACCAGGCCCTGGGCCAGGGCCTGCTCGGCGCTGATGAATTCGCCCGTCAGCAGCATCTCCATCGCCTGCTTGATGGGCATGTTGCGCACCAGGGGCACACTGGGCGTGGCGCAGAACAGGCCGTACTGGATGCCGCTGGTGGCAAAGCTGGCCTCGCTGCTGGCAACGGCCAGGTCACACTGCGCCACCAGCTGGCAGCCGGCAGCGGTCGCCATGCCCTGCACCCGCGCGATCACGGGCACCGGCAGCTTCTGGATCGCCATCATCACCTGGCTGCAGCGGTTGAACAGGTCCTGGTACCAGGCGCGGTCAGGATGGGCCGCCATGTCCTTGAGGTTGTGGCCCGCGCAAAAGGCCCGGCCCTGCGCGGCCAGCACCACCACGCGCACCGATGGATCCTGCGCAATGGCGGCCAGCGCGGCGCGCAAGGCAGCGAGCATCTCATCGCCCAGCGCATTGAAGCGCGCCGCATCATTCATGCACAAGGTCACCACACCGCGCGCATCGCGGGTCTGCACCAGCAGCTTGCTGTCCGTCATGGCCAGGTCCTCAAAAGGTGTTTACAGATCGGCGAGCACGCGGATATGGGCTTCCACGCTGGCCGCCAGCGGCGTCATCACATAGCCGCCTTCCAAACAGGAGACGATGCGGCCCTTGCTGAAGCGCCGCGCAATGTCCTTGATGCGGTGGGTGATCCAGGCGTAGTCGGCCTCGACCATGCCCAGCTGGCCCATGTCGTCTTCGCGGTGGGCATCAAAGCCCGCGCTGATGAAGACCATCTCGGGCTTGAATTCCTCGAGGCGCGGGATCCAGTAGGTCTCGACGATCTCGCGGATGTCCATGCCCTTGGTGTAGGCTGGCACCGGCACATTGAGCATATTGGCCGCCGGGTCCTTGTCGCCCGAATGCGGGTAGAAGGGGTGCTGGAATATGCCCACCATCAGAATGTGCGGGTCGCCGGCGCAGATGTCCTCGGTGCCATTGCCGTGGTGCACATCAAAATCGACAATCGCTACGCGCTTGAGCTGGTGGCGCATCAGCGCATACTTGGCGGCAACGGCGACATTGTTGAAAAAACAAAAGCCCATGGCCTGCTTGCGCGTTGCATGGTGGCCCGGCGGGCGCACGGCGCAAAAGGCGTTTTCCATCTCGCCGCTGATCACCGCATCGGTGGCAGCCAGCGCTGCGCCGCAGGCGCGCAGCGCGGCATTCCAGGTGGCACCGTTGACGGCGGTGTCGGTGTCCAGCATCAGCGTTTGCGGGCCGCCGATGGCCTGGTTGTCGGCCGCCATTTCGGACAGGCCACGGATCGACGCAATGTGCAGGCGCTCATGGCCCAGTTCCAGATCGGACATGCTGGCCTTGGGGGCGTCGCGCCGCTCCAACGCGTCCCCCACCCCGGTGATCAGCAAGCGGTCTTCAATCGCATCCAGGCGAGCAGCGCATTCCGGGTGGGCAGGCCCCATGTCGTGCAGCCAGCAATCACGATGGCTGAAATAACCTGTCTTGGACACAGTTTTCGTCTCCTTAACTGCCTTTGTCGTTTATTGTGCTGGTATGCAGACACAGCACACCATACAAAAATTATTGACTCAGCTTAACACGGTGATTGTGGGGAAACCGGCGCAGGTTCAGGATTGTCTGACTTGTTTGCTGGCGGGAGGACATCTGCTGATTGAAGACGTACCGGGCGTGGGCAAGACCACGCTGTCGCATGCGCTGGCCCGCACCTTGGGGCTGCAGTTTGCGCGGGTGCAATTCACTGCAGACCTGATGCCCAGCGACTTGACCGGCGTGTCGGTCTATGAGCGCGAGCAGCAGGCCTTTGTGTTCCATCCCGGCCCCGTATTCACCCAGGTTTTGCTGGCCGATGAGATCAACCGCGCCAGCCCCAAGACGCAAAGCGCGCTCCTGGAGGCCATGGAAGAAAAACAGGTGACGGTCGAGGGTGCCACGCGCCCACTGCCCCAGCCTTTCTTTGTCATCGCCACGCAGAACCCGCTCGACCAGCTGGGCACCTATGCGCTGCCCGAGAGCCAGCTCGACCGCTTCCTGATGCGCATCTCCTTGGGCTACCCCGACCAGGCCGCCGAGTTCCAGCTGCTGGCCGGCCAAGGCCACCGCGACATCGCCAACCAGTTGCCGGCACTCACTTCGGCCGTCGAGCTGAAGTTCCTGCAGCAGGAAGTCTCCAGCGTGCGCGCCAGCGATGCACTGATCCACTATGTGCAGGCGCTGATCGCGGCTACCCGCTCGGGCCAGTGGTTTGTGCAGGGCCTGTCCCCGCGCGCAGGCATTGGCCTCATCCGGGCCGCCAAGGCGCAGGCCTTGATCCAGGGCCGCGACTATGTCGCGCCCGATGATGTGCAGGCCATCCTGCCGCAGACCACCGCGCACCGGCTCGTGCCGGTCAGCACCTCGGGGCGCAGCGCGGTTGAGCAGGTGCGCGCGATGATGGACAGCGTGGCGCTGCAGTAGCGTGAGTGCGCCCCCAGCGGCTTCAGGGCAGCCCCGCAACCGCCCTGTCCAGCGGCTTCGCCAGCGCATGCGCCAGTGGTGGCTGGCCCATTTGCCCAGCGCCAGCCGCCATGCCGTCAGCCGCCGCAACCTCTACCTGCTGCCCACGCGTGCGGGCTGGATGCTAGCGCTCACCTTGCTGGTACTGCTGGTGACCAGCATCAACTTTCAGCTCAACCTGGGCTTTTTGCTGACCTTCATGCTCACCGGCGCGGCGCTGGTGTCGGTGGGTATCGGCTACCGCAATCTGCTGGGTCTCCAGCTGGAGCTGCATGCCCCCGAAGCCCAGTTTGCCGGCCAGCCGCTGCGCCTGGATCTGCGCCTGGACAACCCCAGCCGGCGCAGCCGCTATGCACTGGGCATACGCCACTACCAAGGCCATGAACTCAGCCAGGTGGACGCCCCCGCGCAAGCCAGCACCCCCATGCAACTGAGCACGCCCGCCGAGCGGCGCGGCTACCAAAACCTGCCTGCGGTGCTGGTCGAGACGCGCTTTCCACTCGGCGTTTTTCGCATGTGGACCGTCTTTAGAACCACCGAAAAGGCTCTGGTCTATCCCTGCCCAGAAACCAACCCACCGCCGCTGCCGCTGGGCCTGGCCGATGCCGGCACCGGCAGCAGCGCCAGCCTGCGGGCCAGCAGTGGGGAGTTTGATGGCGTGCGCAGCTACCGGCGCGGAGACCCGCTCAAGCTGGTGGTCTGGAAGAAAGCGGCGACCTCGCTGGCCACAGGCAGCGGCCATTTTGTCGTGCGCGACAACCAGCACCAGGCGCAGCAGGACCTGTGGCTCGATGCCAGCCAATGCGGCCTGGCAGAACGTGAAGCCCAGCTCTCGCGCCTGGCCGCCTGGGTGGTGATGGCCGACCAGCAAGGCCTGCGCTACGGACTGCGTTTGGGAGCGGCCAACGCCGAGCAAGCCGCCGACAGCGGGCCCGCACACCGCCAGGCCTGTCTGCGCGCACTGGCGCTGGCCTAGGAGCACCACAATGCCCTCTGTTTTCAACCCTGCCCACACCGCAGGCACCAGCCGCTGGTCCAGCCTGCCACGCGAGGCGCGCGATACCCTCTTTTTGCTCGCCGTCGTTGGCTGGATACTGCTGCCGCTCACGGCCACCTTGCCGCTGTGGGCCTCGGCACTCGCCTATGCCTTGCTTGCCTGGCGCGGCCGCATTGCGCTTTTGCAAAAGCCCCTGCCCGGCCGCTGGCAGCTGCTGGCCCTGCTGGTGCTGGTCGTCGGGCTGACCTTGTTCAGCTACCGCACCATCCTGGGCGCCGATGCCGGCGTCACGCTGGTCAGCATGCTGCTGACGCTCAAGACCATGGAGCTGCGTGCCAAGCGCGATGCGATGGTCATTTTCTTCCTCGGCTTTTTTGCGCTGATTGCCAACTTTTTGCATTCGCAGTCGCTGCTGACGGCCTTGGCCATTGCCATCGGCCTGGTGGGCTTGCTCACTGCGCTGGTCCATGCGCATATGCCGGTGGGCCAGCCTTCGCTCAAGTTTGCGGCAGGCCTGTCGCTGAAGATGGTGGCCATTGGCGCGCCACTCACGCTGGCGCTGTTTGTCTTTTTTCCGCGCATGGCGCCGCTCTGGGGCGTGCCCCAGAACCCGACGGCCAAGACCGGCCTGTCCGAGGAGATGACCGTGGGCTCGGTCGCATCGCTGGCCCAGGACGAGGGCATTGCGTTTCGCGTCAAGTTCGACACACCGCAAAACCGGCCGCCCCCCGCCAACCAGCTGTACTGGCGCGGGCCGGTGCTGTCCGATTTCGATGGCACGACCTGGCGCGCGACGCCCAGCTTTCGCAATCCCGATGACCGGATGTTTGCCGACATCCGCACCGAAGGCGAGGCACTGCGCTACGAGCTGACCCTGGAGCCGCACCAAAAGCCCTGGCTGCTGACCTTGGACCTGACCCGAGAGGCGCCCGTGCTGCCACGCGGCCGCGCCTACAGCACCGGCGATCTGCAGTGGCTCAGCAACCGGCCCATCACCGAGGTGACCCGCATCGCGGTGGAGAGCCACACGCGCTACCAGTTTGGCATGCAGGCGGGCAAGCGCGAGCTGGCCTTTAACCGCCGGCTGCCGGCGAGCAGCAACCCGCGCACCCAGGCCTGGGTGGCGCAGCTGAGCGCCGAGGTGGGCGAGCGCCCCGACCGCAGCGCCCAACTGGTGCAGCGCCTGCTGGGGCAGCTGCGCAGCGGCGGCTACACCTATACGCTGGACCCGGGCGTCTACACCGGCCAGGCGGCCGACCAGTTCTGGTTCGACCGCAAGGAAGGCTTTTGCGAGCATATCTCGGCCGCCTTTGTGATTGCACTGCGCAGCGCCGGCGTGCCCGCACGCATTGTGACCGGCTACCAAGGGGGCGAAGCCAACAGCGTCGACGGCTACTGGACCGTGCGCCAGGCCGATGCCCATGCCTGGGCCGAAGTGTGGCTGGGCGAAGAACAAGGCTGGGTGCGGTTTGATCCGACAGGCGCAGTGAGCCCCGGCCGTGTCGGCGCTGCACAGCGCCTCAACACCCCCAACTTCATGGGCTTCAGCGTCAGCAATGCCGCCACCATCAACGGGCTGCAGCGCATGCGCGCGGTCTGGGAAGCGGTCAACAACAGCTGGAACCAGTGGGTGCTGAACTACACCCAGCGCGAGCAAATGGACATGCTCAGCAAGCTGGGCCTGTCCAGCCCCAACTGGATGGATCTGGTGCGCATTCTGGGTGGCCTGGTGCTGGCAGCAGCCATCATCGTGGTGCTGGCCCTGCAGTACCAGCGCAGGCGCACAGACCCCTGGCTGGCCCTGCTGGGCCAGGCACGCAAACGCCTGCGCCAGGCGGGCTTGCCCGAGGCCGCCCAGGGCCATGCGGCCACGCCGCGCGCGCTGGCCCGCATGCTGCACGCCCAGGCACCCGAGGTGGCGCCCGCCTTTGGCCAATGGCTCAAGGCGATGGAGCGCCAGCGCTACGCGCATGCCACCGGCGAGGCAGCGCCCAAGGCCGAGCTGGCAGCGCTTCGCAAACAATTACGACTTCTGCCCTGGTCCCGCCTGCGGGCCCTGGCAAACAAGGTATAAAACCCCATGCACCGAATTCTTCAGACCACTGTGGCCCTCCTTTGCGCCGGCCTGTGCGCAACGGGCGCCTACGCACAAAAGAGCACGACCAACAAGTCCCGCAGCGTTGATTCCGCCCCCACCGCATCCAGCTATGCCAACCGGCCCGAGGCCGAAGCCTTTGTCCGCGAAGTCGCCGAGCGCCGCCATATCGATGAGGCCTGGCTGCGCGCCAGCATCAAGCAAGCCCGCTTCAATGCCACCGTGCAGCGCCTGATGACGCCGCGCACGGGGCCCGCTGGTGTCAAAAACTGGCGCGGCTACCGCAGCCGCTTTGTCGAGCCGATCCGCATCCGCGCCGGCCTGCGCTTCTGGAACGAGAACGCCGCCACGCTCGCGCGTGCCGAGCAGACCTATGGGGTGCCGGCCGAGTACATCGTCGGCATCATCGGGGTCGAGACCATCTACGGCCAGCAGATGGGCAACTTCACGGTGGTTGATGCGCTCGCCACCCTGGCCTTTGACTATCCCGCCAGCCACCCGCGCGCGGCCGACCGGGCCAAGTACTTCCGGGGCGAGCTCGAGCAGTTCCTGGCCACGGCCTACCTCACCGACAGCAACCCCTTCGACACGGTGGGCAGCTATGCCGGCGCCATGGGCATGCCCCAGTTCATGCCGACCAGCTGGTCCAACTACGCGGTCGATTTTGATGGCGACGGCAAGATCAACCTGTTTGGCAGCACGGCCGATGCGATCGGCTCGGTGGCCAACTACTTTGTCGCCCATGGCTGGCAGCGCGGCATGCCGGCCTACTACGATGTGCAGGTGAACAGCACGGCCGCACAGCTGGAGACCTTGCTGGCCCCCGATATCAAGCCGAGCTTCAGCGCCGCCGAGATGGCCGCACTGGGCCTGCGCATCCAGGCACCAGGCGACCAGCACAATGGCCCGCTGGCACTGATCGAGCTGCCCAACGCGAGCGCTGCAACCCATTACGTCGTGGGCACGCCCAACTTCTACACCATCACGCGCTACAACCTCTCGAGCTTTTACGCGATGTCGGTGGTCGAGCTGGGCCAGGCCATTGCACGTGCACGCAGCGGTGCGCCCGCAGCAGCGGACAGCGAGCCCAGCACGCCCGAGCCGAGCAGCGAGACCAGCAACTCTCCGACTGCCGAAGCGGCCGCGAAGGCCTATCTGCGCAGCAAGGCGCGCCAGCAGCGCACGCCCGATCCGGCCAATTTCAGCGCACCTTGATCGCTGGCCGGGCGACACATATGGACGTGATCCGCAGGCTTTCAAGGCCTGCACTGCAAAAATAAAAGCCAGCAATTTTCTCTTGAAATTGCGGCTTCTTCATCCAA
The DNA here is from genome assembly GCF_037479555.1 of Comamonas sp. MYb396. NCBI lineage: Bacteria > Pseudomonadati > Pseudomonadota > Betaproteobacteria > Burkholderiales > Comamonadaceae > Comamonas > Comamonas sp. MYb396. Next base: position 206,839 of record NZ_JBBGYU010000002.1, read on the forward strand.
CTATCAGTCATCGAGCAGCAAACCCGCTGCCCTGTTTCACAAGGATTGAAGATGATCATGACCCCTCTGATGCACCGCTCGGCCTACGCTGTCTCCCCATCCGCGATGGATGCCGCCCTGCAGCGCTTCCTGCAAGCCACCACGACGGGCACCACGAGCCAGGACACCGTGCAGCAAGACGGCTCCGTGTTCAGCATCGGCATCGATGTGCCCGGCCTCTCGCGCGAACAGCTGCGCATCGAGCTGCAGGACAAGACCGTGCGCCTGACCAGCATTGAAGGCGCACCACGCAGCATCCAGCGCGCCTGGAAGCTGCCTGCCAGCATCGACGCCGCAGCGTCCAAGGCCAGCCTGGCAAACGGCGTGCTGACGCTGGTGCTGAGCACCACCCAGCCCAGCACCCAGACCCTGGCGATTGCATAAGCGCAGCCACCACAAAGCACAAGGGGCCTGGAGGCCCCTTTTGCATGCTGTGCTGGCGCATCACCAGCGTATCAACGTCTATGTCTCTTGCGCAGCGGTCGGCTGCTGCACGATCGCATCGAGCGGCCAGCGCGGCTTGACGTCAAAGGCATAGACCTTCTCGGCCTGCTGCTGCCCCGCTTCGATGCGCATGGCAGCCGCCATCGCAATCATCGCGCCATTGTCGGTGCACAGGTGCAGCTCGGGGTAGTGCACGCGGATGCCGCGCTTGCGGCAGGCCTCGTTGAGCTGCTCGCGCAGCAGCCGGTTGGCACCCACGCCGCCGGCGACCACCACGCGCTGCATGCCGGTCTCCTTCAAGGCATTCAAGGTCTTTTTCACCAGCACATCCACAATGGCCGCCTGGGTCGATGCGGCAAGATCCGCCTTGCGCGCCTCCAGGCCATCGCCCAGCTTTTTCGCCTGGGTCAGCACCGCTGTCTTCAGGCCTGCAAAGGAGAAATCGAGATCGCCGCTGTGCAGCAACGGGCGTGGAAGCTTGAAGGCCTCCGGGTCGCCGCCCTGCGCCAAGCGGGACAGCTCGGGCCCACCGGGGTAGGGCAGGCCCAGCAGCTTGGCCGATTTGTCAAAGGCCTCGCCCGCCGCGTCGTCGATGGTCTCGCCCAGAATCTGGTAGCGGCCCACGCCGTCCACGCGCATCAGCTGCGTGTGGCCGCCGGAGACCAGCAACGCCACAAAGGGGAACTCGGGCGGGTCTTCGCTCAAAAACGGCGAGAGCAAATGGCCTTCGAGGTGGTGCACGCCGAGCACCGGCTTGTCCAGCGCAGCCGCCATCGCGCAGGCCACGCCTGAGCCCACGAGCAACGCGCCCGCAAGCCCCGGGCCACGGGTAAAGGCAATCGCATCGATCTGCGCGAGCGTGCAGCCCGCGTCATCCAGCACTTTTTGTGTCAGCGGCAGCACGCGGCGGATATGGTCGCGGCTGGCCAGCTCCGGCACCACACCGCCGTAGGCGCGGTGCATCTCGATCTGGCTGTAGAGCGCATGGCTCAGCAGCTCGGGCACCGTGCCTGGGCCACGGGTGCGCACCAGGGCCACGCCGGTTTCATCACAAGAGGATTCGATCCCCAATATCAGCTCAGTCATGGGCCCAAAGTGTAGGCGCTCTGGGCCGCTTTTGCGCCCGGAGACGGGGCTACCCTGGCGGGCCGCCAGGGTTTGCCAGCCCCGCCACAGCACCTTTAGCGCTTGCCGCCCAGCAGCGAGCCGCCAATTTTCATCAGGTCGCCGACATCGAGTTTGCCGTCGCCATTCTGGTCCAGCAGCGAGCCCAGCAAGCCGCCGCCCAGGCCGCCTTGCTGCTGCACCTGGGCTTTTTCCTGGCCCAGCGCATTGCCCAGCTGCGAGGAGTTGAGGCCACCCGACATGACACGCTGCGCGAGGAACGACATCACCAGCGGTGCCAGCATCTTGAGCAGGTTGCCGGCATTGGCGCCCAGGCCTGTGGCCTGGCCCAGATTGGCCGAGGCCTGGTCTTGCTGGCCGCCAAAGATATGGCCCAGAATGCTGGCGCCATCCAGGGCCGCAGGCGATGCGGAGCCGGCACCCGAGCCTGCCGCAGCGCCGCCGCCCAAAGCGCCACCGAGCACACTGCCCAGCATGCCACCCAGACCGCCCAGGCCACCCAAGCCGCCGGCTTGCGCACCACCACCGCCACCACCCAACAGCGAGCCCAGCAGCCCGCCCAGGTCTGGGCCTGCGCCAGCACCGCCTGCCGCGCCATGGTCGCGTTGCAACGCCTCGAACAAGGCACTGGCGCCACCCGCGCTTTGCGCGTTATTGCCCAGCGCGCCCAACATCATTGGCACAGCCGCCTGCACGGCCTGCTCGGTCTGGGCCTCGCTCTGGCCCAGGCTCTGGGCCATCTGCTGGATCGGAGCGCCCTGCAGTTGCGCGAGGAGCTCGTCGACCATAGAGGGAGATGCGGACATGTTCTTTCCTTTCAAAAGCCCAAAGGGCGTGGCACAGAATGCAGATAGTAGACGTTCAGCATGGCAGTGCAATACAGAGGGGCGCAAATCTTCGTTAACCGGCGCTATCGGCAGGCAGTGCCCTGGCATACCCGAGATGCCGGATGGGCTGATTTTTCTTATTACTTCCGTATATATAAAACCTAAAATAATGGGTGAACGCATTTTTTACTGCCATGGCCATACAGCACTACATCAAGGAAATCGGGCGCGGCGCACGCGGCGCCAAGGCCCTCAGCCGCATCGAGGCCAGCGATGTGATGGCGCAGATACTCGATGGCCGGGTCAGCGACTATGAAATCGGCGCCTTTTGCATTGCCATGCGCATCAAAGGGGAAACGGCCGAAGAGATGTGCGGCCTCTGGGATGCCGTCCATGCGCGCATCGCCCGCTTTCACAGCAGCGCCGCCTTGCCCACCGTGGTCCTGCCCAGCTACAACGGCGCGCGCCGCCTGCCCACCTTGACCCCGCTGCTGGCCTTGCTGCTGGCACGCGAAGGCCTGCCGGTGCTGGTGCATGGCATGCAGACCGAAGCGAGCCGCGTCTCGGCCTTTGCCGTGTTTGAGCGCCTGGGTTCAGTGCCCCGCGCGCAGACTGGCACCATTGCCGCATCGGAAGTGGCCTTGGTGCACACCGCCACCTTGCTGCCCGCACTGGCCAAGCTGCTGGCCGTGCGCCAGCTCATCGGCCTGCGCAACCCGGGCCACAGCATTGCCAAGCTGCTGCAGCCGGTGCAAGGCCCGGCCGTCTTGCTGGGCAGCTACACGCACCCGGAATACCTGCCGATGCTCCAGGCCACCTTGGCCGAGCTGCAGACCAACGCGCTGCTCTCGCGCGGGCTGGAGGGCGAGGTCTGCGCCGACCCGCGCCGAAGCCCGCAATACGACGGCTTTGTCGCGGGCCAGCACCAGCTGCTGCAGGCACGCAGCAGTGGCACCGACAGCCAGGTGCCCGGCCTGCCCAGCGAGCGCGATGCGGACACCACCGCGCGCTACACCGAGGCCGTGCTGGCCGGCCAGTTGCCGGTGCCCCCTGCCTTGGCCCAGCAAGTGGAACATGTGCTGGCCATCGCCCAACAAATACAACCCGCTCCCCAAGCCTCCCACCATGACTGACAGCAGCCTGCCCTCTCTTACCGCGCACCCGCCAGCCGATGCGCCTTCACCAGGCCAGGGCCAGTGCACCCTGGTCGGTGCCGGCCCGGGCGACCCGGACTTGCTCACCATCGCTGCTGCCAAGGCCTTGCAGCGCGCCACCGTGCTCTTGGTGGACGACCTGGTCAATGACGCCGTGCTGCAGTGGGCGCCCGCCAGTGCCCGCATCGTCCATGTGGGCAAGCGCGGCGGCTGCCAGAGCACGCCCCAGGCCTTTATCCAGCGCCTGATGCTGCAGGAAGTGCAAGCCGGTGAGAACGTGGTGCGGCTCAAAGGCGGCGACCCCTTTATCTTTGGCCGGGGCGGTGAAGAGGTGGAGTTTTTGCGCGCCCACGGCATCGAGCCGCGCATCATCAATGGCGTGACCGCCGGGCTCGCCGCGCTGACCAGCCTGGGCGCCCCCTTGACCCACCGCGACCATGCCCAGGGCGTGGTGTTCATCACCGGCCATGCCAAGCCAGGCGGTCAAGGCCCCGATTGGGCGCAACTGGCGCGCACGGCGCACGATGCACGCCTGACCCTGGTGATCTACATGGGTGTGGCCAGTGCCGAGGCCATCAGCCAGGGACTGGGCAGCGGCTTGCCTGGCGATACCCCGGTGGCCATCGTGCAGCATGCCAGCCTGCCCCAGCAGCGCCATGCGATCACCGACCTGGCGCATTTGCCCGCCACGATGGCCCGCGAAAAACTGGCCAGTCCCAGCATCATCGTCGTCGGCGATGTGGTGCAGTGCGTGGCACTGGCCGCCCAGGCAAGCCGTACCATCGATCCAACAAGCCACCGAGATTTCTCCGAGATTTGCGGATACGATAGCCATTCGAGCGTGGAAAGCAGGACATCCATAGCGTAAAGTAATTAATCTTTACATATGCACAGATTGTTTCTCCACGTCCCAACCATAAGACGAGGAGCACCCAGCATATGCAAAGACAACGTACCTGGCGCCTGTGCGCCGCGGCCCTGGCGATCACCGCACTGACCGCCTGCAAGACCGAATTGGGCCCGGGCAATGGTGGCGGCACCAACCCCAATCCCAAGCCCTATCCCACGCTCGACGGCAACGCACCACAAAGCTTTTCCCTCAGCAGTATCGACGGCAAGGCCGCCAATACGACCGAGAGCTTTGATGCCGCCGTCGCCCAGGATGCCAACTTCATCGCTGTCGACCTGGTGATGAGCAAGGACGGCGAGCTGGTCGCCCTGGCCTCACCCAACATCACTGAGATCACCGACGTCTCCAGCCGCAGCGTCTATGCCAACCGCAGGACCTTGCGCCTGATCGATGGGCAGTCGCACCAGGGCTGGTTTGCCTCTGACTTCACCCTGGTGGAGCTGCAAAGCCTGCGCGCCAAACTGCCTGCATCCGCTACGCCACCGGTCGGCGCCAACACTGGCCGCATCCTGTCACTCAACGATGTGATCGCCTACGCCAAGCGCCAGCGCAAGACCGTCGGCCTCTATCTGCAGACCTTGAACCCCACCTACCACAGCCAGCTGGGCCTGGCGATGGAAGACAAGCTGCTGGCAGCCTTCACCGCCGCAGGCTACACCCAGGAAACGGCACCGGTGATCGTGCGCTCGTTGGAAGTCGCCCACCTCAAGACCTTGCGCGCCAAAACCCAGGTTCGGCTGGTGCAGATGATCAATGGCAATCCGGAGCTTGCAGCTGACGGCAGCATCCTTCTGTCGGCACCCAATGCACAGCCCTATGACTTCACGGTGGCCGGCGTCTCGACCACCTATGCCCAGATGGTGACTGCCGACGGCCTGGCCCAGATCAAGACCTATGCCAACGGCATCTCGCCGTGGAAGCCCTACGTCATCTCCGCCCGCTACCTGGACAAGAATGGCGATGGCCAGCCCGATGACCTGAATAACGACGGAAAGTGGGACTACCGCGACCGCGAAATGATGCCGCCCACCAACCTGGTCACGCTGGCGCACGCGGCCAAGCTCTTTGTCCACCCCTGGGCCTACCGCAACGACGCCACCCTGCTGGCCAGCGACTTCAAGGGCAAGGTGGCGGCAGAGTACAAGCTGTTCTATGAAGTGGGTGTGGATGGCGTGTTCAGCGACAGCCCCAGCGACGCCAACAAGGCACGGTAAACGCCGTCGGTGCGGATCAAGACCTGACATGGCCTGATCCAGCCGCTGCAGGCAGTCACTCTGTGGCGCTGCCCACCAAGAAAGAGAAAAAGGCAAGGTTCAACCCTTGCCTTTTTCCATGGAACCGTACCGTATCGCCCGGCAAAACCGGGCGCAGCGCCTCGCAGCGATACTGGCCGAGGGGCCAGGCGTCAGCCGGTCTGGCGCGTTGTCTGCGCAAAACGGCGTGCCAGCTCCTTGCGCAGTTCCTTGCGCGTCAGCGCTGCGTCCCAGCGGCGTTTTTCATCGTCGGTCTCCGGCTGCAACGGCGGCACGGGTACCGGCTTGCGCTGGTCGTCCACCGCCACCATCGTGAAAAAGCAGCTGTTGACATGGCGCACACTGCGCTCACGGATGTTCTCGGCCACCACCTTGATGCCGATCTCCATCGATGACGTCCCCGTGTAATTGACGCTGGCGTAGAACGACACCAGCTCGCCCACATGGATGGGCTCCAGAAACATCACCTGGTCCACGCTCAAGGTCACCACATAGCGTCCCGCATAGCGACTTGCGCAGGAGTAGGCCACGTTGTCGAGCTCGCGCAAAATGGCGCCGCCGTGCACATTGCCAGAGAAATTTGCCATGTCCGGAGACATCAGCACCGTCATCGTGAGTTGGTGGTGAGGTAAACGCATGGGGCCGATTGTAGGCAGCGCCGCTGACAGCGGAATGCAGCGCTGGCAAACCCCTGAGCGCACTCGGGAAAGGCGGCACACCCCTCTGGCAGCGCGACGCAAGCTGCGGCCTCGGCGGGACTTCGCGCATGCCAATGCCAGCCCAGCGCGCAGCACTCATCCGGCATAGGCATTGCGCGGTTGCTCCGAGCCATGCTTGACAAAGACCTTGTAGCAGCCAATGAGAACGTAATCGCCGGAGTAAAGCACCTTGCGGCGCATGCGCATGCCATTGACGAAGATGCCGTTCATGCTGTGGTGGTCCTCTACCGACAGCACGCCCGCGCGGTAGTAGAAGGCGCCGTGGTCGCGGCTGACCGCAGGGTTGTCCAGGCAGATGGCATTGCCAGCGCCTCGGCCAAAGGTCGTGTAACCGCTTTTCAGAATCAGCGAATGAAGCACCACCCTGTGCGTGATGAAAATAAGGACTTCCGGCAGCATATTCCACCTCCTTCGTCCGACCGGATCACCGGTCTGCACCGCAATCCCAGCATGCAGCTGGAACAAATTATCAATCGACTTATAAGAATAGATTGATAATAAATTACAACCCAGATGAATAGCACAAGGCGCTAGGGAATATCCGGGGTTATCAATTTTCTCTATCGCTTGGCAAGACGTGCTTTTTGTAGCCGGGCAGGCATGGCACGAGCAGCCAGCACGACACACCCGCTGACATAAAACGCGCCTTGATGGCTGGGATACAGCCGCTGTGACTGGCTAGGTGGCGGCAGCACTCAGGCGTGAGCCTCCAGAACCGGAAGCGACGAAGATGAGGCGATGCTGCGCATGCTTGGCGCCGCGATGCCATTTGTCGATGGCAGCTTTGGCAAGCGCACCGGGCGCTGAACATCGAACCCCCACAGCAAAATGCGCCAGGGAATAGACACCACTGCGTTTATCCATTTGGAGAGCGCTGTCCATCCCAGGGAGGTCCGCATGCCCCTAACTCGACCGCTGATGACGCATATGCCTGCTGGTCGCCCTTCACCTCAGGCCGTTTTTCCTTTTTGATAGGTCGAACACGCAGTGGAATGTCACCCCGCCACCGTAAAATCTTCAGGTTAAACGCGGCGCATCTCGTGGCGATCACAACCCATTCAAAAAAAGAGGCAGGATGACATGGCATTGATTAACTGTAACGAATGCGGCAAGCAGATTAGCGACCAGGCGTCTAGCTGTCCTCATTGTGGAGCGCCCGTGGCGGGCAATCCAGCAGCGCCATCAGTAGCAGCACCATCAGTAGCGGCCACATCTCTGGCTGCAGAGACGGTCAAAAATCCGTCAACGTTCAAGTACATCCTCTACGGAACATTCGTTGTCGTTGTCGCAATCAGTTGCATGAGCGGGGGCAAAACGAGCAATACCCCGCGTGAGTTCAACGCAAACGAAGCCATATTCTTGTGCCAACACGCGATAAAGCAGGTGTCCAGGGATCCAGAGAAAGCCGAAGTTCCATTGGTGTCCAACGTTGGCTCTGGTGATGAATATGTGTTTGTGTGGGGGCCGCAAACAAAGCTCACACGCCTACGCAATGGACTTGGGCTTGAGGTTGGCGTGCCAGCCGTATGCAAGGTCAGCCACACCAAAAAGAATATGACCTCCCTCTCAGTCGATGGCAAAACGATCTTCTGACCTGCAAATCTCCAAGGGAACCGCCTCCGGGCGGTTTTTTGTTGGTCGGAACATCTTTGATCACTACCCGCGCAGTTCAGCTGGCGCTCCATGTCCACCGGTTGAGGTGCTTGTGGCTGGTCGAGAACCCCTGCCCCAGCCCGCTATTGGTGCTGCGCATGGCGCCTATCCTGCAGGCCTTTTAGCCCGCGCGCCGCCATAGCAGCAACCAGTCCAAGGGCTGCAGCCCTTGCAGCCTCGCCTAGCCTCTGGCCTTCCAAACCTTCCTGAGCGTCAGGGAAGATCCTTTTGTCCTGAACTACCCCGGCAGAGATACCCTACTGAGCAGCTCGCGGCCGGCATCTGGCCGAACGCGGCAGACAGATGGGGGGCATTCCGTGGAGGTATTTCTATCGTCCTATTCCAAGTGAGCACGGGAGCCTGGAACAGGCCAAACTCGAGCGCTTTATGGCCCAAAACTGCAACTGTCCAGCAGCAGAAGCAAGGCGCGAGCAGAAATTGAAAAACCCTTGCAGGCTATTCACTTGCAAGGGTTTCAATTTGGGGTGGCTGATGGGGCTCGAACCCACGACAACAGGAATCACAATCCTGGACTCTACCAACTGAGCTACAGCCACCGTGTTGGGGAAGACATGATTATAGCCAGAAATTTGGCCCCTCTCATGAAATCTCCGTTTTTATGAAATTTTTGTTTCCGCGGGGCGTGGCACCTTGATCTGTACCTTGAAACGCTCCTTGAGCATTTCGTAGTAAGCCAGGGTCTCGGCATTGGCCTGGTAACGCTCGAACTCCTGCTTTTGGCGCAGACGCAGCTCCGCAGAGTCTTCGCCACGCGGCACCACCTTGTTCACGCGCACAACGGTGTAGCCATCGTTGCCCAGGTCCACACCGACCCAGGATGCGGCATCGCCGATCTTGGCATGCATGGCGGCATTGAGGACAGCAGGCACCTGGCCCTTGGCATCCTGGCGCGACACGACGATGGGGGCTGCCAGCTTGGCGCCCGCGGCGTCAGCCTTCCAGGCTTCCAGCTTTGCTTGGGCATCCTGGCGCGCGAGCTCGGCAGACTTCTGAGCCACGTACAGGTCATGGGCCTTGGCCTTGACTTCTTCAAACGGCAGAATGCGTGCGTCGAAGTGCTCCACCACACGACCGGAGGCCAAGGTGCTGGGCGCCACTTCAATGGCTTCGGTGTTGCGCTTGTTCTGCAGTGCATCGCTGGAGAACAGTGCTTCCAGGAAGGTCGGGTTGGCCAGGGCACCGGTGGCGCCAGGCGCAGCCGTGCGGGTGACATGTTCGGCCTTCTGGATCTTCAGGCCCAGCTTTTCAGCCACTGGCTGCAGGCTGTCGGACTGCTCGAACACCATGTTGGAGAAGGTCTCGGCCACTTCGGCGTATTTGCGCTGCACCTGCTGGGCCAGCACTTCGGTCTCGATCTTGGCGCGCAGCTCTTCAAAGCTTGGCGTGCGGGGCGTCTTCACCTCGCCCATCTTGATGATGTGGAAGCCATACTCGGTGCTCACCAGATCGCTGATATCACCAGACTTCATCGCAAAGGCGGCGTCTTCAAACGGCTTGACCATATCGCCAGGCTTGACCCAGCCCAGATCGCCGCCGCTGTCACGCGAGCCGGTGTCTTGCGAGTTCTTCTTGGCCAGGTCGGCAAACTGTGCGGGGTTGGCCTTGGCCTGGGCCAGCAGCTCCTCGGCGCGTTGCTTGGCCTTTTCACGGTCTGCGGCCGACATCGAAGCGGGCGCATCAATCAGGATGTGGCTGATGCGGCGCTGCTCCTTGTCCATGAAGCGGCTCAGATTTTCCTTGTAGTAGGTGCGCAGGTCGTCTTCGCTGGGCTTGATCATGTCCTTGACGGCTTCAGCATTCAGCACCACGTACTCGATCGTGGACTGCTCCTTCTGGCGGAACAGCTCCTGGTTGCTCTTGTAGAAAGCTTCCACATCGGCATCGGTGGTCTTGACCTGGGACGCATAGTCCTTGGCAGCAAACTGGGCCAGCTGGATCTCACGCTGCTGGTAGAGTGCATCAACCGCCAGCTTGGTCTGCTCGTCGGTCGCAAAGGCCGTGTTGGACACACCGCCCAGCACCTGGCGCGCAGCGATATCGCGGCGCATGCCCGCTTCAAAGCCCTCGGGCGTCATGCCCTGTGCACCCACCAGCGCGCGGTAGGCATCCACATCGAGCGAACCATCGGGCTTTTTCAGCGCGGCGATCTGCGGGATCTCCTGCAGCGCACGGACCAGCGAGGCATTGTCCACCGTCAGATGCATTTTTTGCACGGCGGCATCGATCACCTGGTCACGCACCATGCGCTCCAAAGTCAGATAGCGGGCCTCAGGGCCATCCATCCACTTGGCGTCCATGTTGGGGTCTTGCTGGCGCATGCGGTCCGAGGCAACGCGGTGCGCATTGTCCCAGTCCATCTGCGTAATGTCTTTGCCATTGACTTTGGCGACCACCGGGCTCTTTTCGGTGAAGTAGTTCTGGTTCACTCCCACCAAAACAAAAGACAGAATGATCAGCAAGAACAGCGGATACATCAGCACCTTGGAGTACTTGCGGATGGTTTCAAACATCGTCTAACTTTCCTGAGGACAAAAAAAAAGGCGAACCCTCATTCGCCTTTATTCGGTTTTCACTAGGTGGCGCGGGCTTGCTGCCAGGTCCGAAGCGCCTACCCATGGCTTGCAATAAATGATTTCTCATTGCAAATCAATCAGATACAGCCCCAACCAACGGAGACAACCCACCCCCTGTCAAATAGGGCGTGCAACATGCGTCTTGGCAACGCACGAACGTCGAAACAGCAAGTGTACAGCGAAAGAGTTTTTGATCCCTATGAGGGCCAGGGGCGCGTTAGGGAATACGGGATTTTTGACGCTTCAGAGGGCCCAAATGCGGCACCGATGCGGCCGCCCCCCACCCACTGCCCGTTGCCACCCAACCGCCTGGCGCTGGACGGCCAACCCACCTCTCTACCGAAAAGCGAAGCTACGCAACGCTGGAAGTGGGGTGGCAACACCGGCAGCGCACACGAGCCGTATGGCTGGACTTGTTCTCCATCATGAACTCCAAAACCTGCAAACTTTCGCGCGGTTCTGGGAAATCTGGAGAGATGGCGCCACTGCACCCGCTTTGGTCGAATGATGCCAGCGGCATTATCGCCAGCAAGGCAACCATTCCCTGGTGGACATGGGCAGGCTTATTCCATCGCCACTTTAACGCAAGCCTTGCCAAGCCTTATCAGAGCCATGCATGCGGACCTGTGCCGCTTCAAGGAAACTAACAGGTGGCAAATGGCGTTTCTGGGTGGCCAGAGGCGCCCATTGCGTCCATTTCAATGGGCAAATGGGCAAAGAAAAAACCCCTTAGATCACTCTAAGGGGTTTATTTTCTTGGTTAATGTGGTGGGTGCTGACGGGGTCGAACCGCCGACCTACGCCTTGTAAGGGCGCCGCTCTACCAACTGAGCTAAGCACCCCACCTGATAACCGAAATTAGTTCAGCGCATCTTTCAATGCCTTGCCTGGACGGAACTTAGGCACCTTGGCTGCCTTGATCTTGATCGCAGCGCCGGTACGTGGGTTACGGCCGGTACGAGCAGCGCGCTTACCAACGGCAAAGGTACCAAAACCTACCAGAGAGACTGTACCACCTTTTTTCAAGGTCTTCTTCACTGCGTCAATGGTGGACTCCAGCGCACGAGCGGCAGCAGCCTTGGAGATATCAGCATTGTTAGCAATGTGCTCAATGAGTTCAGTTTTATTCACAAGCAGCCTCTATTAATCAAGAGAGTTAAGGAAGTGTATGTTTCATCCCATTATGAGCAGTTTGTACACCGTACAACTGTCACAGATTCAAAAACAACACCACTGGCACGAAATTTTCACCTCGACCCCAGTGCCTCTGGAATGAGATGAATTCTAGACGGAATTTCTGGGTGCGCAGGCAAAAAATCACTTTTTTTCGCTGACCAGCAACCAGTTTGCCTTGCAAAAGCCAAGCATCACGGGCGCTGTAGCCTGAATTCCTTGTACAGGCGAGATGCAGTCTACGCCCAAACCTGTGGCACTTGACTAAGAATCAACCCTAGCCCGGATCTCGGGCAAGGCCTTTTGCAGGTAGTACACCATGGACCAGACCGTGAGCACGGCCGCACCCCAGATCAGCCAGGTGCCCCAGACGCCGGTGTCGATCCCGGCCACCTTGCCGTCGTAGAGCAAAAAGGGAATGGCCACCATCTGCACGGTGGTCTTGAGCTTGCCCACCATGTGCACAGCCACGCTCTTGCTCGCGCCAATGCGGGCCATCCATTCGCGCAGCGCCGAGATGGCGATCTCGCGGCCGATGATGATCAGCGCGACAAAGACATCGGCGCGCTGCAGGTAGACCAGGATCAGCAGCGAGGCGCAGACCAGGAACTTGTCGGCGACCGGGTCCAGGAAGGCGCCAAAGGAGGAGGTCTGGTTGAGCTTGCGCGCCAGAAAGCCATCGAGCCAATCGGTGAAGGCGAACACCACGAACATGACGGTGGCCCACAGGTTTTTGGTGGCCATATCAAGAGGCGAGTAGTACACGCCGATGATGAGCGGGATCGCGACGATGCGCGTCCAGGTCATGATGGTGGGGATCGTAAAGAACATGCGGCTATTGTGGCACGCAACGGTGCAAATTCAGTGAACCGCAGTATTGCCTGCGCGACCGTTGCTGCGCGGCCCGCGCACCCCCTTCAATGCAAGGCCTTGTAGATGTCCTCTGCCAAGGCCGCAGAGATGCCATCGACCGTCATCAGGTCATCAACACCCGCCTCCTCCACCCCGCGCACCCCGCCAAAGCGCTGCAGCAGGCGCGCCCGCTTCTTGGGGCCCACGCCAGGGATGTCTTCGAGCCGGCTGCCGCCCACCCGCACCTTGGCGCGCGCGGCGCGCATGCCGGTGATGGCAAAGCGGTGCGCCTCGTCGCGGATCTGCGCCACCAGCATCAGCGCGGCCGAGTCACGGCCCAGGTAGACCTTGTCGCGCCCGTCGCAGAACACCAGCTCTTCCAGCCCGACCTTGCGGCCCTCGCCTTTTTCGACACCGACGATGCGCGACAGGTCCAGCCCCAGCTCGGTGAAGACCTCGCGTGCCACACCGACCTGGCCCTTGCCGCCATCGATCAGCACGATGTCGGGCAAGCGGGCAGCGCCCTTGCCCAGCTCAGCGCCACCGGCATCGCGCTGGGCCTCGGCCACCTTGCTGTAGCGGCGCGTCAGCACCTGGCGCATGGCGGCATAGTCGTCGCCGCCGGTGATGCCCTCGATTTTGTAGCGCCGGTATTCGCTGCTTTGCATCTTGTGGTGGTGGAACACCACGCAAGAGGCCTGGGTGTTCTCGCCCGAGGTGTGCGAGATGTCAAAACACTCGATGGTCAGCTGGTCGATATCGTCCTGGGGCAAATCCAGCGCTTCGACCAGGGCGCGCGTACGCGCCTGCTGCGATCCCTCTTCGGCCAGCAGCCGGGCTAGCTGCAGCTGGGCATTCTTTTGCGCCATCTCCAGCCAGACGCGGCGCTCCTCACGCGGCTGCGACACTGCGGCAATGCGCGTGCCGGTCTGCTGCGACAAGGCCTCCAGCAGCGCGGGCTCCAGCGCTACGCTGACCACCAGCACCGGGGGCGGTGCCACCTGCAGATAGTGCTGGGCCACAAAGGCCTCCAGCACGCGTTGCTCCACCGTTTTGGCGGGCCGCACGATGCCGGGCTGGGCCCCGCCGGGCTGGGCCTCATCAGGCTGGCCGCCCGCCTGGTCTGCAGCCTCTTCGGCTTCTTCCGCCTCTTCCATGCTGGCGATGGCGGCGCTGTCTTCCACATGCACGGGGAAATACGCGCGGTCGCCCAGATGCCGACCACCGCGCACCATCGCCAGGTTGACGCAGGCCTTGCCGCCCTGCACCTGCACGGCGAGCATGTCCACATCGCGGTCGTCGATGGTCTCGATGCTCTGCTGGTGCAGCATGCTGGCCAGCGCCTTGATCTGGTTGCGGATATCGGCCGCCTGCTCAAACTCCAGCTTGTCCGAGTGCGCCATCATGCGCGCCTCCAGCGTCTTGAGCAGCGTGTCGGTCTCGCCGCGCAGCATGGCTTCGGCATGGGCCACATCGGCGGCGTAGTCCTCGGGGCTGATGTGGTCCACGCAGGGGGCGCTGCAGCGCTTGATTTGGTAGAGCAGGCAAGGCCGGGTGCGGTTGCTGAAGATGCTGTCCTCGCAGGTACGCAGCCGGAACACCTTTTGCAGCAGCAGGATGGTTTCCTTGACCGCCCAGGCATTGGGGTAAGGGCCGAAATAGCGCTGGCGCTTGTCGGTCGCGCCCCGGTAATAGGCCACGCGCGGGTAGCACTGGCTGGGGGGCGTGCGCATGTCGCCATCGTGGATGGCCATGCCGGTGATCTTCAGGTACGGATAGCTCTTGTCATCCCGAAAAAGAATGTTGTATTTCGGGTGCTGGGTCTTGATGAGGTTGTTTTCCAGCAGCAGCGCCTCGGCTTCGGAGCGCACCACCGTGGTCTCCATGCGCACGATCTTGCCCACCATGTGGCCGATGCGGGTGCCGCCATGGTCCTTCTGGAAATAGCTCGAGACCCGGCGCTTGAGGTTGATGGCCTTGCCCACATACAGCAGCGCATCGCTGGCATCGAAATAGCGGTAGACGCCAGGCATGGCTGGCAAACCAGCGACCTGGGCAAGAAGTTCGGGAGAGTGCACGTGGGTGGGCATGGCGCTATTGTCTTATGCGTTCGCCCCGCCCGCAGCGAAGCGGCCCATCACCCGTGCGCGCTCACTGCACAATGCCGCGCTCACGCAGCGCCGCAATCTGCGCGCCGCTCAGGCCCAGGCCCTGCAGCACCGCATCGGTGTCATCACCCAGATGGGGCGCGCTGCTGCGGATCGTGCCCGGCGTGGCGGACAGCTTGGGCACGATGCCCGGCACCTCCAGCGTATGGCCATCGCGCGTGGTTTGCGGCAGGATCATCTGGCGCGCGCGGTAGTGCGGGTCTTCGCTGATGTCCTTGGCGGTATAGACCTTGCCGGCCGGCACCCGTGCAGCGGCCAAGGCATCCATCACCTGCGCGATGGCGCGCGGCTGCGTCCAGGCGCTGATGGCGGCATCAATCTCTTCAATACGAGCCACCCGGCCCGCATTGCTGGCCAGGTCCGGCGCCTGGCCCAGGTCCGGCCGGCCAATGGTGTCCATCAGCCGCTTGAAGATGCTGTCCCCATTGCCGGCCACCAGCACCCAGCCATCCTGGCAGGCATAGGCGTTCGATGGCGCAATGCCCGGCAAGGCGCTGCCCGCTGCCTCGCGCACCGTGCCAAAGGCGCTGTATTCCGGGATCAGGCTTTCCATCACATTGAAGACTGCCTCGTGCAAGGCCACATCGATCACCTGGCCGCTGCCGCCATTTACCTTGCGGTGGTAGAGCGCCATCATCACACCGATCACGCCATGCAGCGCCGCCAAGGTGTCGCCGATCGACACCCCCACGCGCACCGGCACCCGCCCGGGCTCGGCCGTCAGGTGGCGCAGGCCGCCCATGGCCTCGCCAATCACACCAAAGCCCGGCAGATCGCGGTAGGGACCGGTCTGACCGTAGCCGGAGATGCGCAGCATCACCAGGCCCGGGTTGATCGCATGCAGCTCCTCGGGTGACATACCCCAGCCCTCCAGCGTGCCGGGGCGAAAGTTCTCCACCAGCACATCGGCCTCGGCAATCAGCTGGCGCGCAATGTCCTGCGCTTCCTTCTGGCGCAAATCCAAAGCCAGCGACTGCTTGTTGCGCGACTGCACCTGCCACCAGACCGACGTGCCATCCTGCAGCAGGCGCCAGTTGCGCAGCGGGTCACCCGCGCCGGTGGCCTCGATCTTCACCACCTCGGCGCCAAACTCGCCCAAGGTCTTGCCGCAGAACGGCCCGGCAATCAGCTGGCCCATCTCGACCACCTTGACGCCTTGCAAAGCCATCGGCCCGGGGGTTGCAGTGTGTGGGTTCATGTCTGTCTCCATGCTTGATCAACTGAAGGCTATTGTGGCCC
The DNA here is from genome assembly GCF_037479555.1 of Comamonas sp. MYb396. Lineage (NCBI taxonomy): Bacteria > Pseudomonadati > Pseudomonadota > Betaproteobacteria > Burkholderiales > Comamonadaceae > Comamonas > Comamonas sp. MYb396. The sequence goes on from NZ_JBBGYU010000002.1 coordinate 222,989, forward strand.
AGGAGGCCATGCCAGTCAGTGACGCCCGGGACTGCACTATCATCGCGCGGGTGATGACTCCCTCCCCTGCTCCCCCCCCCACCGCCACATCCTCCACCGCATCCCCTGGCTCCGCGCAGCGCAGCCCAGCGCCGCTGTGGGATATCTTTTGCCAGGTGATCGACAACTTTGGCGATATCGGCGTGTGCTGGCGCCTGGCTGCAGACCTGGCCCAGCGCGGCTGCCAGGTGCGCCTGTGGGTGGACGATGGCAGCGCTCTGGCCTGGATGGCGCCGCAGGGCGCGCCTGGCGTGACGGTGCACCGCTGGCCCGATGCAGCGCCGGCCAGTGGCGTTGCCGAGGTGGTGGTAGAGGCCTTTGGCTGCGAGATTCCGGCCGCCTTTCAGCAGGCCCTGGCCGCGCGTGCGCAGTCCCCAACGCAGAAAGCCAGCGTCTGGATCAACCTGGAATACCTGTCTGCCGAAGACTATGTCGAGCGCTGCCACCGCCTGCCCTCACGCCTGATGAGCGGGCCCGCCGCAGGCCTTACGCGCTGGTTCTTCTACCCCGGCTTCAGCACCGGCACCGGTGGCCTGCTGCGCGAGGCCGATCTACCGCAGCGCCAGGCAGATTTTGACCGCAGCGCCTGGCGCGCCCGGCATGGCCTGCAAGATGGCGACCTGGTGTTTTCGCTGTTCTGCTATGAGCCGCCCGCTTTTTTGCAGGCTTTTGCCAGCGCTGGCTCGGCCACGCAATGGCTGGTCACCCCGGGCCGCGCGGCGGCGCTGGTGCAGCAGCTATTGCCCCAGCCTCTGCCGGGCCAGGTGCGGCTGCTGCCGCCCTGCAGCCAGCCGGAATTTGACGAAATGCTCTGGTCCTGCGACCTGAACTTTGTGCGTGGCGAAGACTCGCTGGTACGGGCGCTGTGGGCCGGCCTGCCCTTTGTCTGGCAGATCTACCCGCAGGATGACCACGCCCACCATGCCAAGCTGGAGGCTTTTCTGGACTGGCTGGACGCGCCGGACAGCCTGCGCCAAGCCCATGCGGCCTGGAATGGCATCCCAGACGCCAATGGCAGCGCGCCAGCATGGCCCACCATCACGCCCGCGCTGCTGGCGCAATGGGCGCAGTGCGTGCAGGCCGCGCGCAACACTCTGCAGAGCCAGCCCAGCCTTGCCGAGCAGCTGATGGCATTTGCGGGCGAAAAATGTTAGAATTGCAGTCTTTGCGCTTATCCGCGCACCCAGCGCCTGCAGGCGGCTGGGTTTGATGGATGCGCACAACGCCGCGGAACATGCTACGGCGCAGCACAGCCCGTCCAACGACACTTGCGCGCCGCCCGTAGTAGTTTGAGCGGCCCCAACACAGGCACCTATTGCTATGAAAATCGCTCAAGAAATCCGCGCTGGTAACGTGATCATGTTCGGTAAGGACCCGATGATCGTTCTGAAGACCGAATACGCACGTGGCGGCCGTGGCGCTGCAACCGTGCGCATGAAGCTCAAGAGCCTGATCGGCAACTTCGGCACGGAAAACGTGTTCAAGGCCGACGACAAGATCGACAACGTGATCCTGGAAAAGAAGGACTGCACGTACTCCTACTTCGCCGACCCCATGTACGTCTGGATGGACCCTGAGTTCAACCAGTACGAAGTGGAAGCCGAAAACATGGCTGACGCGCTGAACTACCTGGAAGACGGCATGACCGCTGAAGTGGTGTTCTATGACGGCAAGGCCATCTCGGTCGAGCTGCCCACCACCATCGTGCGCGAAATCACCTGGACCGAGCCTGCTGTCAAGGGCGACACCTCCGGCAAGGTGCTCAAGCCCGCCAAGATCGCTACCGGTTTCGAAATCGCTGTGCCGCTGTTCGTGAGCCAGGAAGACAAGATCGAAATCGACACCCGCACTGCTGAATACCGCAAGCGCGTGTAATGCCTGGGCCACAAGGTCCCCAGCCAGAACAACCTCCATGCCCCGCGCTGGAGGTTTTTTTTGGCCTCAGCACTGCCACCCCTCCAGCCCGGTAGCGGCTGCCAACGGCCATCTGCCCCGGTGCGCAGCCAGATACATATTTTTACCCATTAAAAATAGCCAAATATTTTTGCCCCGGTAAAATGACCCACTTATTGAGAAAACAACGAACAAGTGGCCATGACTACCGAGACATTGACCAGCCGGCTGACCATTTTCCAGGGTCACCAGCGCCTGCTGCAAGCCGACCGCCTCACCGTGCTGCGCTATCTGCAAAACCATGACGAACTCCACCCCGGCGGCAGCCTCACCCCCTTGTGGGTGTTTGATGACCTCTCCGGCCTGCGCCTGGATCTGAACTGGCGCTCGGAGCTGGCACCAGCCGCACAGCCTGCAGACTTGCTGGACGACGCAGTTCCTGCGCCCGCCGCCGCCGCGGCAGCACCTGTGGAGGCAGCAGCCCACAGCCGCACGGCACGCGCCGTTGGCCGCCCCAAGCTGGGTGTGGTCTCGCGCGAGGTGACCTTGCTGCCCCGCCATTGGGACTGGCTCAACCGCCAGCCCGGCGGCGCCTCAGCGGCCTTGCGCCGCCTGATCGATGACGCCCGCAATGCCCATGCCCAGCAGGATTCGCAGCGCGCAGCCACGGAGGCCACCTACCAGTTCATGCAGGCCATGGCCGGCGACCTGCCCGGCTTTGACGAAGCCTGCCGCGCGCTGTTTGCCCACAAGCAACCGGCATTCTTGCTGCAGACCCAGGCCTGGCCCGATGATGTGCAAGCCTATCTGCACCAGCTCAGCCGCCCCATCTGGCCGGTCTAAGCCCCAACACGCATGCCATCCGCAGCACCCCCCTCCCCACCGCCCATGTCCACATCCATCTCCGCACCGCAGGCTGCGCCGCCCGCCCCGCCTGTTCGCCCCCTGTGGCAAGTTTTCATGGTGTTTCTGGGCCCCATGCTGCTGTCCAACATCCTGCAGTCCCTCTCGGGCACGCTCAACAGCATGTTCCTGGGCCAGATGATGGGGGTCAAGGCCCTCGCGGCCGTCGCGGCATTCTTTCCGGTGATGTTTGTCTTTATCGCCTTTGTCATTGGCCTGGGGGCTGGCGCCTCGGTGCTGATCGGCCAGGCCTGGGGCGCGGGCCAACCCGACAAGGTGCGCGCCATTGCCGGCACCACCTTGCTGACCGGTCTGGCCATGGGCGCGGCCGTGGCGCTGTTTGGCGGCCTGTTTACCCAGCCCATCATGCGCATGCTGGGCACGCCGGCCGACATTCTGGAGCAGGCCACCATCTACTCGCGCATCGTGCTGCTGGGCATGCCCGGGCTGTTTATCTTCCTGCTGTTCACCTCGCTGCTGCGCGGCGTGGGCGACACGCTCACACCGATGTGGTCGCTGATCGTGTCCACCGGCATCGGCCTGGTCAGCACCCCGGCGCTGATCGCCGGCTGGGGCGGCCTGCCACGCCTGGGCGTAGCCAGTGCCGGGGTGTCGATGATCCTGGGCTTCAGCATCGCTCTGGTCTGGCTGACGGTGCAGCTGCGCCGCAAGCGCAGCGTGCTGGCACCCAATAGGGCCCTGTTGCGCGCCATGCGCCCGGATTGGGGCTTGCTGCGCGGCGTACTGCGCGTGGGCATCCCCACCGGTGTGCTGATGATCGCCACCTCGCTGGCCGGCCTCGTCGTGCTGTCGCTGATCAACGGTTTTGGCTCCAACGCCACCGCTGCCTACGGCGCCGTCAACCAGATCAATGCCTTTGCCCAGTTTCCGCTGATCTCGGTCGCCATCACCGCCTCCATCCTGGCGGCCCAATCGATTGGCGCGGGCCGCAGCGAGCGCCTGCCCGCCATTGCCCGCACCGCCATGCAGATCAACATGGCCATCGGTGGCGCCACGGCCTTGCTGGGCAGCATTTTTGCGCGGCCCTTGCTGTCCATCTTCATCACCGATCAAGAGGTGCTGCATGTGGCCGTGGAGCTGCTGCGCATTGTGCTGTGGAGCGGCCTGCTGTTTGGTGCTTTTGCCTCGCTGGCCGCGCTGATGCGCGCCAGCGGTGATGTACTGATCCCCACTGTCATCACCATTGGCGTGATCGCCACCCTGGAGCTGCCGCTGGCCTGGCTGTTCAGCCGCCACTTTGGCCTGGTGGGCATCTGGATGGCCTTCCCCGTCTCCTACGGCATCACCTTGGCGCTGCAGACCTGGTACTACCAGGCGATCTGGAAAAAGCGCCCCATCCGCAAGATGGTCTGAGCGCCTGTGCCAAGCCCGGCGGGCAAGACCGCTGGGCCATGAATACCCTTGCTGGCGGGGCGCCCCAGGTGACAAGCCCGCCAAAAGCTGAAATCATGGCCTGTTGCAGCCCGTTTGCCAGTTTGCCCGTTTCACCCTTTAGCCTGATATGCCCAATCCGCAGAACTACCGCGTGCCCATCAAGGGCGCTATCCATCTGGCCGACTACGACCCGGCCGCCACACCGTTTGCGCATGGCACGGTCAAGGCCCAGGAAAAGGACCTGAAGATGCTCAACAAGCAGCTGGCCCAGTTGATGCGGCCGCTGCAGGGCGAGAACAAGCGCTCGGTGCTGCTGGTGCTGCAAGGCATGGATACCAGCGGCAAGGACGGCACCGTGCGCGGCGTCTTCAAGACCACGGGGCCGCAGGGCCTGCGCATGGCCACCTTCAAAAGCCCGAGCAAGGAAGAGCTCTCGCACGACTACCTCTGGCGCTGCCATGCCGTGGCCCCAGCCAAAGGCGAGATCGGCATCTGGAACCGCAGCCACTACGAAGATGTGCTGGTGCCGCTGGTCAACGGCTGGATCACGCGCCAGGTCGCCAAGCAGCGCTATGCGCAGATCAACGACTTTGAGCGCCTGCTGGCCGAGAACGGCACCACCGTCCTCAAGTGCATGCTGCACATCAGCAAGGACGAGCAGCGCACGCGGCTGCAAGAGCGCATCGATGTGCCGGAAAAGCGCTGGAAGTTCAGCCTCGACGACCTGACGGTGCGCAAGCAGTGGGACGCCTACCAGCAAGCCTATGAGGACCTGCTGGAAGCCACCTCCACCGCCCATGCGCCCTGGTATGTGGTGCCAGCCGACAACAAGCTGCACCGCAACCTGATGGTCAACACCTTGCTCAACCACTGCCTGCTCGACATGCAGCCACAGTACCCGGTCGATTTCCCCGAGCTGGTCGGCCTGCAGGTCGAATAAGCGCGTACCGCAAAAGCGCACCGTCCACAGAAAAGGGGCCTGCTGATCCAGCAAGGCCCCTTTGTTTTAGATAAGGTTGAGCGCTTAAACCGGCACACCCACCAGGTCATGGCCCTGGCTGCGCACAATGCGTACCTTGATCAGCTCGCCGACCTTGTAGGTCTTGCTGAGCTTCTCGGGCGGCAGCAGGTGCACGACACCGTCGATCTCGGGCGCATCGGCATAGGTGCGGGCAATGCCGCCCTTCTTGCCCAGGCCGATGGCCTTGTCCACCAGCACCTGCATGGTCTGGCCCACACGGCGCTCCAGGCGCTTGGCAGAGACCTCTTCGGCCACTTCCATGAAGCGGGCGCGGCGCGCCTCGCGCACCTCAGCGGGCAGCATGCCGGGCAGCTCATTGGCAGTCGCGCCCTCCACGGGGCTATAGGCAAAGCAGCCTGCACGGTCAATCTCGGCCTCGCGGATAAAGTCCAGCAGGTGCTCGAACTCCTCCTCGGTCTCACCAGGGAAGCCGGCAATAAAGGTCGAGCGGATCACCAGCTCAGGGCAGATCGCGCGCCATTCGCGGATGCGCTCGAGATTGCGCTCGCCGCTGGCCGGGCGCTTCATGCGCTTGAGCACATCGGGGTGGCTGTGCTGCAGCGGCACATCCAGATAAGGCAGCACCAGGCCCTGGGCCATCAGCGGCAAAATCGCGTCCACCGTCGGGTAGGGGTACACATAGTGCAGGCGCACCCAGGCGCCGTGCGGCTTGGCCAGCTCGCCCAGTGCTTCGACCAGCTCCAGCATGCGGGTCTTCACCGGCTTGCCATCCCAGAAACCGGTGCGGTATTTCACATCCACGCCATAGGCGGAGGTGTCCTGGCTGATCACCAGCAGCTCCTTGACGCCACCGGCAAACAGCGCCTTGGCTTCCTTGAGCACATCGCCAATCGGGCGGCTGACCAGGTCACCGCGCATCGATGGGATGATGCAGAAGGTGCAGCGGTGGTTGCAGCCTTCGGAGATCTTCAGGTAGGCATAGTGCTTGGGCGTGAGCTTGATACCCGCCTCGCCAAAGCTGCCGGGCACCAGGTCGATGAAGGGGTCATGCGGCTTGGGCAGGTTGGTGTGGACCGCGTCCATCACCTCTTGCGTCGCGTGGGGCCCCGTCACCGCCAGCACGCTGGGGTGCATCTGCTTGACCAGGTTGCCGCCGCCATCGCCCATCTTGGCGCCCAGGCAACCGGTGACGATCACCTTGCCGTTCTCGGCCAGCGCCTCACCAATCGTGTCCAGGCTCTCGCGCACGGCATCGTCAATAAAGCCGCAGGTGTTGACGATCACCAAATCGGCACCTTCAAAGGTCTTGGAGGTCTGGTAGCCCTCGGCGCTCAACTGCGTCAGGATCAGCTCGCTGTCGGTCAAGGCTTTGGGGCAGCCCAAACTGACGAACCCCACCTTGGGGGTTCGGTTGGCGTCGAGCGTCGCAGTGGCAGCGTGGGTATCGGTATTCATTTTTCTGGCAGGGGAACCTGGCAACTAGTCAGGCCGGTATTTTAAAGCAGGCGCCCACAAAGGCCTCGCCCCTGGGGTATAGACCCGCTGGCAACTGCCAGCTCAGGAAACCAAGGACCTGGCCACAGCAGGCCAGGTTTTGTGGCGGACGCTGCGAGGCCGGCGAGGCTCTCCTCCCCTTCAAGCGCGTTCCATGCGCAAAGCGTGGGCTTCCGTCTCGGTGGGCAACTCCCAGCGGTTCAGCAGCGACTGCAGCGCCTTGTTGGACAGGGTCGAGTCCCGGCGGCTGTTACGGCGCAGCAGCTCGGCACGGGGTTGCTCCAGGTACACCAACTCCACTTCGGCGCCGTAGGCAAACAGCAGATCAAGTGTGCGCGTTCGCATCTGCAGGCTCAGATGCGTGGCGCTCCAGACAAAAGGCGCCTTCTTGCGCAGCAGTTCCCGGGCCTTGTCGTGGGCAAAGTGCGCAGCAGCACCCTCGTTCTCGCCATGCTTCAGGTCCAGCGCTTCTCTTGCATCGTCAAAAGACACCACCGGCAAGCCGCGCCGGTGCTGCGCCAGCCAGCTGTCCTTTCCCGACGCGGGCAGGCCACACATCACGGTCACGCGCGATCCAGGTTCCTGAAAAAGCGCATAGTCCGGGTGGACGTCCGCGCCCCGGAAGTAGCTCAGCCTGGTGTGGGCATCCGCAAAGTGCCGAGGTGTGCCGTAGCAGCCCTCTTCCCGCGCCAGTTCCCGAAAGAGTTCGATGTTGTCCAGCACCGCCTGCTGGTCCACACAGACACGCCCGCGCATATCGGCTTCGGCCAGAGCGGCCAAGTGGATGAGATTCACCTGCCAGGACCCCTCTCGCACAATGCGCTCGGGCGTCTTGCCCGAACGAGAGCCGGCCAACGCGAAAAATGGCACTTGGTGGACTGCAATCAGGCGGCAGACCGCTTCCCGCAGGTCCAGTGGCGCACCCGCGTCCCAGAGCAGCACACGGGCCTCTACAGCACCCTTGCGGGAATGGCCAGGCTGGCCGATGGCCCCGGTCTGTGGGTCGATGACCGTGGTCCGGTATTTGGTCACATCGTGCAGCAGGGCCGCCAGGAACAAGACCGTGCGGTCATGCGGGCTCGCCTGCAGGTAGTCCGGCAGCGCCAGCAGCTCCTGCACCACCATTTGGGTGTGCGTCCAGACATCCCCCTCGGCGTGAAATCGGGGGTCCTGCACCGTCGTTTTGGCCCGCTCCAGCACGGGGAAGACCGCAAGACAGGCCTCAAAATCCGGGGCTGCGCCCGGCGTGGGCACCAGGCCCGCAATCGTTGACCAGTTCATACACATTCCTTTCCGGGAAGGCTTCTTCCCGATGGTCGGCCAGCACCATCCGGCCTGGCGGCCCGCTTGTCTCTTGCCAAAGCTTTCAATGCATCCAGCGAGCGAATGGTGCGCAGTGACAGGTCTTCCCAGCGCACCGAAGGCTGCGGCGCATAGAGGTCCACTCCTGGTGCCAGGCCATTGGCAATCATCGGCCGCTGGCTGTGGTGTGAGCCACTGTCCAAAATTGTCTGGAGAAAGTCTTGCCGGACCAGCTTGTAGCGCGCCACCACCTGGCCGTCCGCTTCCACCTTCAGGTACAGGCCTTCTGCCAGGTCCGAGTTATTCGTCTGTTGCCAGCACAGCGGGGGCGGTAACCCCTCTCGTTGGACGGCAAGGTCAAACGACTGGCGCCAGGCGCGGCTCTTGGCCAGGGAGGGCTGCACCAGCGCCCACAGCAAGGCGGGGTCTGTCGGCATCAGCCCCTCATACAGAACCGGCACGGACAGCAGCGGTGAGCCCTGCAGCAAGGCATGGCGGCGCGGGGTCGATAAAAACTGCCCCGTCTCCCGGTCCAACATATCGAACTCATGGAAGTGGTGCGGCAACTGGTCGTAGAAAACCGAGTGCTTGGCATAGGTCCACTCGCCATAGACGACAAAGCGGTCCTCCAAGCGTTCGAGCAAGGCCGCTTCGTGGGCAGCGGCCCAGACTTTGAATAGATTGAACTGGCGCTCACTGCCGCCGCCCACCAGGTAGTGGCCTCGGGATTGCAGCAGCTGGTCGCCGGCGCCGTTAAAGGAAATGCCGGCGTTGGCGCCGTCGAGTTTTTCCTCGATGACGACGTGTTGGCCAGCCAGGGCTTTCAAGGGCACCTGGTCACTGGCATCATCGCCCGCTTGCAAGCGCGATCCTTCCAGGTGAGGCGTGCGCGGGTATTTGAATATCGAAAGAGTGTGGGGATTCATGTTCGTTGCAGCGAGAAGCGTCTCGCTGTCCGGCAGGACAGGGAAAGCCAACGAACGTGAGGCGCAGGTCGACCGCTCTTGCCCAAAAAAGGAAAGAGGTCGTCGCGCAGGGGAAGCGGGGGATTCAGCGCTCCCGCCGCCTCATGGCAAGCGTAGGGAGCTCGGAGCCAGTACCGCAGCCAGCTGTGGCGCAGACTTGCGCCGCACGAGGCTGCAAATGCAGTCGTCGGCGATTAGCGGGTGACGAACAGGCGGGACATGAAAGGCTCCGAAAAGACAAAAATTGAAGGATTGGAAGTTATAGCATGTGCAGTCGCTGCGTTCAAGAACGCAGCATCAAAGTCGCCCGTTTGCTCAAGCTGCACGTGGCATGCACGCGTCAGACAGCGGGCGCGCAACATGGCCTGGCCCCTGCAGCGGGCACCAAGCCATTCCCAGCATCAAGGCCGCTTGATGCCAAAAGCCGTCAGCATCTGCTCGGTCTGCTTTTGCATCTGTTCCTGCATCTGCTGGAAGAACTGCTGCGACTGCGCCTGGTAGTTGCTCGCATCGGGCATGCCTGGCACGCCGGGCATCGGCATACCCAGAAAATTGCGCCACATCTCGGGCGTGGCGCCCTTCATCTGGTCGGCAAAGCGGCCTTGCATCTCCGTGAACAGCTGCACATTTCGCTCCAGGTAGGAGCCCATAAAGCCCTGCATCGCATGGCCGTAGAAGCGGATGATGTTGACCAGCATGGCCTCGGTGAACATCGGCGCGCCGCCGGCTTCCTCATCCAGAATGATCTGCAGCAGGATGCTGCGCGTCAGGTCCTCGCCGGTCTTGGCATCCTTGACGACGATGGGCTCGTTTTGCATGACCAGGGCCTTGACCTCAGCCAGGGTGATGTAGGCAGAAGTCTGGGTGTCGTACAGACGGCGGTTGGGGTATTTCTTGACGACGCGCTCGGAAGCGGTGGCTGTTCCTGGGGTGTTTTCCGGCACGCGGATCTCCTGTGTCTCTCGCCAACGGCTGGCGTTATGGGAATACCGTCCATCCTAGTCTCTGGGACGGCGGTTTTTACCTCTAAGGCAATTTTTAGATTGTAGTGATGCCGGGGGCCTGTTGCGCTGCAGCACTTACCCTTAGGCCGCTAGGCGGCCCGGCCTTTGAGCCAACTGGCAAAGGCCTGCAGCGCGGGCTGGGCAGGCAGGGGCTCGGTCGCCAGCGGGGTCATCCAGTAATAGGCGCGGCTACCGGTCAAAGGCTGCTCACAGGCGACCACCAGCTCGCCCCGGGCGAGCTCATCCTCGATCAGCATCGGCGGGATCAGCGCCACGCCCATACCGGCCGCAGCAGCCACGGCCAGCATCGAGAACAGCTCATAGCGCGGGCCATCGAGCGCATGGGGCGCCTGCACGCCAGCGGCATCAAACCATTTGCGCCAGCCGTCCGGCCGGGTGCTTTGCTGCAGCAGCGGCAGCTGGGCCAGCACCTGGGGCGATACCGTCAGGTAGGCACGGCCGCGCCCGCGCTGGGTGGCGCCCTCGAGCAGGCGCGGGCTGCAGACCGGCACGATCAGCTCGTCCATCAGCCAAGCGGCCTGCGTGCCCGGCCACTGGCGCGCCTGCTCGGCCGTGCCGGCATAGATGGCGGCATCGACCTGGCGCTCGGCAAAGGCAAAGGGCCGGGTCTGCACATCGATATGCACCACCACCCCCGGATGCTGCTGCAGGAACTGCGGCAGGCGCGGCAGCAGCCAGCGGGTGGCAAAGGTGGGCACGGCCGCAATGCTGATCGCGCCGCCCGCGCCCTGGTGGGCCATGATGTCCAGGGTGCCGCGCTCGATGCCCTGCAGCCACTGCGCCACCTGCTGGCTGTACTGGTGGCCTGCGGCCGTCAGCACCATGCCATGGCGCGAGCGCTTGAACAACTGCACGCCCAGCTGCTCTTCGAGCGCAATGATCTGGCGCGAGACGGCGCTTTGCGTCAGCGCCAGCTCCTGGGCGGCGCGGGTATAGCTTTCGTGGCGGGCAGCGGCCTCAAAACAGGCCAGCGCCTGGGTCGAAGGAATCATTCGGCGCATATCTTGTCTCCTGTGTGACGCATGTAATCACCCATTTTTTCTCTGTGACTGCACTGCGACGGCATGCGTATAAATGCTTAATACGCATATCTGGATGATAAACAATCGTTTGCCCCTGCGCTGCGGCAGGCCTACCATGGCGGCTGTTTTGGCAGGCCCGCGCTTCTGCGCCCGGCCTGCCTTCCGATCAGCGAATACAGATCCAAGGAGCAAGACATGGCGCAATTCACCTGGGAAGACCCCTTCCACCTCGACGAACAACTGACCGAAGACGAGCGCATGATCCGCGACGCGGCCCGCGCCTACTGCCGCGACAAGCTCGCACCGCGCGTGCAGGAAATGTTCCGCAAGGAATCGGTGGACACCAGCATCTTCCGTGAGATGGGCGAGCTGGGCCTGCTGGGCCCGACGATCCCCACCGAATACGGCGGCGCCGGCCTCAACTATGTGAGCTACGGCCTGGTGGCACGCGAGATCGAGTACATCGACTCGGGCTACCGCTCGATGGCCTCGGTGCAGTCCTCGCTGGTGATGGTGCCGATCAACGAGTTCGGCACCGAAGCACAAAAGCAAAAGTACCTGCCCAAGCTGGCCTCGGGCGAGTTCATCGGCTGCTTTGGCCTGACCGAGCCTGACCATGGCTCCGACCCAGGCAGCATGGCCACCCGTGCCTACAAGGTCGATGGCGGCTACAAGCTCAAGGGCAGCAAGATGTGGATCACCAACAGCCCCATCGCCGATGTGTTCGTGGTCTGGGCCAAGGAAGTCTCCGAAGGCGGCGCGGTCGGTCAGATCCGCGGCTTTGTGCTGGAAAAGGGCATGAAGGGCCTGTCGGCGCCTGCGATCCACGGCAAGGTGGGCCTGCGCGTCTCGATCACCGGCGAGATCGTCATGGACGACGTGTTTGTGCCCGAAGAAAACGCCTTCCCCGAAGTACGCGGCCTGAAGGGCCCCTTCACCTGCCTGAACAGCGCCCGCTTTGGCATTGCCTGGGGCGCAATGGGTGCAGCCGAGTTCTGCTGGCACACCGCCCGCCAGTACACGATGGACCGCAAGCAGTTTGGCCGCCCCTTGGCCGCGAACCAGCTGATCCAGAAAAAGCTGGCCGACATGCAGACCGAAATCACGCTGGGCCTGCAAGCGGCACTGCGCGTGGGTCGCATGAAGGACGAGCACCAGAACGTGATCGAGATCACCTCGCTGATCAAGCGCAACAACTGCGGCAAGTCGCTGGACATTGCCCGCCTGGCACGCGACATGATGGGCGGCAACGGCATCAGCGACGAGTTCGGTGTGGCGCGCCACCTGGTCAACCTGGAAGTGGTCAACACCTACGAAGGCACGCACGATGTGCATGCGCTGATCCTGGGTCGGGCCCAGACCGGCATCGCCGCGTTCGCCAACTAAGAACGGCCCGAGCCCCATCGCATGCAGCGCCCGCTGCATGCCTGCCCACAACCCACTTCACTGCAGGCGCTGCGTGGGTGGGTTGTGGTGTTTTGTGATCGCTTAACCACCCCCTTGCCGGATGCGAATGGCGCCGCCCTGAGGCCGCACGTACCATCGGCGAGTTTTGCAGAAATTTCTTGCTGCAGCGCCTGTTGCACATGCATGGGCAGCTATCAAATTTGGAGACACCATGACCGCAAGCATCGCGCCGCTGGACGGCATCAAAGTTCTGGATCTGTCGCGGGTGCTGGCCGGCCCCTGGTGCGCGCAGATGCTCGGTGACCTGGGCGCCGAGGTGATCAAGGTCGAGCGCCCCGAGGCTGGCGACGACACCCGCCACTGGGGCCCTCCCTACCTGCACACCGATGACGGCGCCAAGACCGAGCAGGCCAGCTACTACACCTGCTGCAACCGCAACAAGCGCAGCATCACCATCGACATGGCCTCGCCCCAGGGCCAGGCGCTGATCATCGAACTGGCCAAGGATGCCGACATCCTGGTCGAGAACTTCAAGGTGGGCGGCCTCAAGGGCTATGGCCTGGACTATGAAAGCCTGCGCAAGATCAACCCGCGCCTGATCTACTGCTCGGTCACCGGCTTTGGCCAGACCGGCCCCTACGCCCCCCGCGCCGGCTACGACCTGATGGTGCAGGCAATGAGCGGCATGATGAGCATCACCGGCCACCCCGATGGCGAGCCCGGTGGCGGCCCGCTCAAGGTCGGCGTCGCGGTCACTGATGTGTTCACCGGCATCTATTCCTGCTGCTCCATCCTGGCCGCGCTGCAGGCGCGCCACCAGACCGGCGAAGGCCAGCACATCGACATGGCGCTGCTGGATGTGGGCATGGCCGTGCTGGCCAACCAGGCCGTGGGCTACCTGAATGCGGACGATATTCCGCAGCGCGCAGGCAATATCCACCCCAGCGTGGGTCCCTACCAGGACTTCCCCAGCAAGGACGGCAATGTGCTGCTGGCCATTGGCAACGACGGCCAGTTCGCCCGCTTTTGCGCCGCCACCGGCAACGAGGCCTGGGCACAGGACCCGCGCTTTACCCGCAACTCGGGCCGCATTATCCACCGCAAGGATTTGCAGGAACTGATGTACCCGCTGATGAAGACCCGCACCACCGCCGAATGGATTGCGCTGCTCGAAGACAAGGCCGTCCCCTGCGGCCCCATCAACAACATCGCCCAGGCCTTTGAGGACGAGCAGGTGATTGCTCGCGGCCTGCATGTGCAGATCCCGCGCGACGCTGGCGACCAGATCGGTACCATCAGCACCGTCGCCAGCCCCATGCGGCTGACGGCTACGCCGCCTGTGGTGCGCCGCCCACCGCCCGCGATGGGCCAGCACACCGACGAGATCCTGGCCGAGCTGGGCCGCTCGCCCACGCAGATTGCGCAGCTGCACAGCGAAGGCGTGGTCTAAGGGTTGACGTTATTGCCTTGATGCACCAAGGGCCGCTGTTGCGGCCCTTTTGTTTCATTTCATTAGAGTCTTAGAGTCGCTAACACGGCCCAGCAAACCGAAGGTTTGCGGTTGAGACTAGGCGTCAAGCCGCAGGCAGTACTGTAGTACGACAAGGCTTGGCAACGACGTATCAAGGGGTGTGTTAGCGGCTCTCAGTCAAACAGACCCAGGCTGACGCCATCGCCCAGCGCTGCGCCCTCCCACTCCAGCAGCTGCAGCTTGGTGCGCGTGCCGCCATTGGCCGAGAAGCCGCCGCGCGCGCCATGCGCCGCCAAGATGCGGTGGCAGGGCACCACGGGTGCAAAGGGGTTGGCCCCCAGCGCCTGGCCTACTGCACGGGCCATCCCCTTGCCACCCAAGTCGTCGGCCAGCTCACCATAGCTGCGCGTCTGCCCCGGCTCAATGGCCAATGCCAGCTGGTAGACCGCCCGCGAAAAATCCGGCACGCCATGCCAGTCCAGCACCACATCATCGAGCAGCGGTAAACCGCTGTGCGCAGACCAGCGGTTCAAGGTCAGCAGGCTGCGCAAATCACCCAGCACAGGGGCGGGCGCATCGGGCCAGGGCGCGCCCTGATCCAGGTCGGCACCACCCTGGCGCCCGGCCAAGAGCCATTGCACGCCGGCCACCGCCTGCAGGGCCTGCGCACTCAAATCTCCTGGCACCTGGGCCTGCGGCCACAGGCCCTCGCGGCGCTGGCGTGCGTGCTCCAGCAGGCGCATCTGTGTGCCCTCCAGGCTGGGCTCGGGCAGCCGCAGCGCCACCACGGCCTGCGCACCCCAGGCAATGCCGCAAACACCCAGCCGGGTGCGGAACAAGGCATGGCCGGTTTGTGCAGGGTTCCAGCCATCGCTGGGCACGGTAGGGGTGGATAAGGGGGCGGTATGCATGCCTGCATCTTGCCCCAGTTCGCGCATCCCCCACCAGGCCCAGTGCCGCAGTGCCACTGTCAGCCTTTGCCAGCCAGGCGGCACCGGCCCACAGGCTGACAGCACAATCGGCCAGGTGTTCCCCGATAAGAAGCGCCCCATGACCAACACCCTGCAAGCCCAGCACACCGCCATCCTGCGCGAGGTGCTAGCCAGCGCCCACCGCAACCGCCATCTGCACAAAGGCCGCCCCTTTGCCGCAGCGATTGCCGATGATGCGGGCCATATTCTGGGCCGGGGCGTCAACACCATCAGCCAGACCCAGGACATGACGGGCCACGCCGAGATGGAAGCCATCCGCGACTGCTGCCACCAGCGCCAGCTGCCGCACCTGCAGGGGCTGACGGTCTATGCCTCCGGCCACCCCTGCCCCATGTGCCTGGCCGCAATCGTGGCGGGCCAGGCCAAACAGGTGTTCTTTGCGTTTGACAATGCCGATGCGGCGCCTTACGGGCTGTCGAGCGAAGGCGTCTACCAGCGCCTGGGCTTGCAGCTGCAACCGCCGCCGCTGCCCATCCAGCGGCTGGATCTGGGCATCAGCGCAGCGCAGCTCTATGGCGATGCGCCCTGGCCCAGCGCAGGCTAAAAATCACACCCAACCGCCCTCGCGCTTTGCGTTGGCTTTACGTCTGCCCTTTATGATCGGGCAGTTTTTTTGGCGGCCATGCCGCCCTTCTTGCCGCTTGCATGACCCCGCTCCCTACCCAGCCCCCTGCCGTTGACCGCCAAGCCCTGCGCTGGATTGCAGCGCTGTTTGTGCTGGTCATGGCCAGCCGCCTGCTGGCCTCGCACGGGGTGTCCTGGGACCAGAACGAGCAGCTGGTCTGGTCGCAGCAGCTGGCACTGGGCTACGGGCCCCAGCCGCCGCTCTACACCTGGCTGCAATGGGCCCTGGTGTGGGTGCTGGGCCCCAGCACCTTGGCCGTGGTGCTGCTCAAAAACAGCCTGATTGCGCTGAGCTTTGTCTTTATGCTGCTGGCCGCGCGTGAGGTGCTGCCCGCGCGCCAGGCCTGGCTGGCGGCCGCCGGCATGGCCTGGCTGCCCGGCATTGCCTGGCAGCTGCTGCGCGACCAGACCCACACGGTGATGCTGACCTGCGCGATCTGCGCGACCTGGTGGTTGCTGCTGCGCCAGCTGCGCCAGCCGCGCCCGCTGGGTTTTGTCTACCTGGGCCTGGCCGTGGCCTGGGGCATGCTCTCCAAATACAGCTACCTGCTGGTGGCCGTGACCTTGCTGCTGGCCTGCCTGAGCTTGGGCAGCACGCGCCGTGCGCTGCTCTCGCGCGGCTGGTGGCTGACGCCACTGATCAGCATCGCGCTGGTGGCCCCGCATGCCTGGTGGGTGCTGGAGCACTGGCAAGCGGCCAGCGGCGCCACGCTGGACAAGCTGCACCCGGCAGAAACCAGCTCCTACCTCAGCGGCCTGGCCCAGGGCCTGCGCGATCTGCTGGCCTTTTTGCTGCTGGCCGTGCTGCCCTGGCTGCTGATGGCGCGCTGGACCAGTGGGCGCTTTTGGCAACAGCCCGCTGCAGCCAGCGGCGCTGAAAACAGCAGTCCCACGCCTGACTGGCTGGTGCCGCTGCTGGGCCGCTATATGACGCTGGTGGCGGGCTCGCTGGCGCTGATGGCGCTGGCCGGTGCGGCCAAGTTCGATGGCCGCTGGATCCAGCCGCTGCTGCTGGTTTTTCCGCTCTATATGCTGGCCCGCTGGCCGGCGCTTGCCGCATCGGACAAAAGCCGCCAGCGCTACCTGCTGGCCTGCCTGGGCATGCTGGTGTTGGTGTGGTCGCTGGCCTTGCTGGCGCCGCTGCGCGATGCCAAGCGCGGCAAGGGTGACCGCCTCAACTGGCAGCTGGACCTGATCGCCAGCACTTTGCGCCAGGCCGGCTACCAAGGCCAGGGCATGGTGCTGGCCGAGCACCACACCACCGGCGGCGTGATGCGCATTCTCTTCCCCCAGGCCCAGATTGTGGTCTGCGATGCGGACGAGCCGGGCTTTCATAGGGACTGCGCATGGCAGGCCGCCGAAAGCGCGCGCCGCCAGCAGCTGCCCTGGCTGCAAATCTCCACCGAGGACCCGGCCCCCGACGCCTGGTGGTGGGCCGCCTGGCCGGTGGATGCGATGCTGCAGGTGCAAGAGGCCGAGCTGCCCTACCGCTGGACCGACCCGGCACGTGCACAGATGCAGATGAACTTTGTGGTGTCTCCGGCGGGCAGATAAACACCGGCCGGCGCCACTAAGATGCGGTCATCTCCCTCGCCGCCGAGACCATGACTGCCATCTCCGACACCGCCGCCATCGCCCAAGAACACTGGATCGGCCTGCCCCAGCAGGGCCGGCTGTATGCCAAAACCTGGACCCCGCGCACCGCACACAGAGCACCGCTGGTGCTGCTGCATGACTCGCTGGGGTCGGTCGCGCTATGGCGCGATTTTCCGGCGCAACTGGCCCAGGCCACTGGCCGGCAGGTGATCGCCTATGACCGCCTGGGCTTTGGCCAGTCCGATGCGCGCACAGGCACGCTGTCACCGCAGTTTGTCGGCGAAGAGGCGGAGATCTATTTTCCGGTAGTACGCGAACATCTGGGCCTGGACCGCTTTGCCTTGCTGGGCCATAGCGTGGGCGGCGGCATGGGCATCGCCATTGCGGCTCGCGCGGGCCAGGAATGCATGGCGCTGGTCACCATCGCCGCCCAGGCCTTTGTCGAAGACCGCACGCGGGCGGGCATTGTCGAGGCCCGTGCGCTGTTCCAGGACGCTGCGCAACTGGAGCGCCTGGCCAAGTACCACGGCAGCAAGGCGCGCTGGGTGGTGGATGCCTGGACAGAGACCTGGCTCAGCCCCGCGTTTAGCGATTGGAGCGTAGACGCCTGGCTGCCCGGCCTGCAATGCCCCCTGCTCGCCATCCATGGTGAGCTCGATGAATATGGCAGCACCGCGCACCCTGAACGCATTGCCCGCCAGGCGGGGGCTGGTGGCCAGACCGCCATCATCGCCGGCGCCCACCATGTGCCGCATCGCGAAATGGCTGAGCAGGTGCTCGGCCGGGTGCGTGCTTTTCTGGCGCAGGCCGACTAAGTCTGCGTCTCGTTTTTAATAAGCGACCGTGAAACGGGCCTTGCTGTGCAGATGCTGCTCCAGCGCGTCGACCAGGGCCACCGCCAAATCCGCTGCCGAGATATCGCCAGGGCTGCCATCGGCCTGCCACAGCGGCTCATCCTTGCCGGTGCGGTATTGGCCCGTGCGCCCCTGGCTTTGCCCAGCCGATCCGCCATGGAAACCCACGGGTGGGCTCAGCAGGGTCCAGTCCAGGGCTGTCTCTTTTTGCAGCGCGGTATACATGTCGCGGGCCGCGCTGGCGCCAGGCTTGATCGCAGCGGGGAACTCGGGCGAATCCACCAGCTGCTGGCCGTTCACATACAGGCTGCCCGCACCGCCCACCACCAGGTAGCGGGCCACACCGGCTGCGCGGGTGCCGGCCTCGATAGTGCGCGAGCCCTTGAGGAAGTCCTCGTAAATATTCGGGTTGGTCCAGCCCGCGTTGTAGGCCGACAGCACCGCGTCGCTGCCCGTCGCGGCCTTTTGCACCACGGCCGCATCCATCACATCGCCCTGCAGCACCTGCAGGTGCGGGCGGGGCGCCAGCTTGGCGGGGTCGCGCACCAGGGCCACCACGTCGTGGCCGCGTTGCAGCAATTCATCGAGCAATGCGGCGCCTACAAAACCGGTCGATCCAATCAGGGTGACTTTCATCGTATTTCCTTTGCATGAACATCGGCGGGCCGCCTTTGCGCCACGCCATGACCCTACTGTAGGGCTGGGGAGCTGATTTGATAATCCCTCTATTTGAAGCAATTCTTTGAAGCTGTGCTTCATAATCTGCGGATGGATGACCTCAAGCGCATGGCTATTTTTGCCACCGTGGTCGAGCAAGGCTCGATGACGGCTGCTGCACGCCTTTTGGGCATGAGTGCTTCGGCCATCAGCCAGCAGGTGCGGCAGCTGGAAGCCCAGGCGGGCCTGCCGCTGATGCACCGCACGACGCGCAGGCTCAGCCTGTCGGATGCCGGGCAGCGCTTTTATGCGCAGTGCGCAGTGATGCTGCAGGCCGCGCGCCAGGCCCGCGCCGAGCTCGATGCCGAGCGCGACGAACCCGTGGGCGAGCTGCGCATTGCCGCCGTTCTGGGCCTGGCCGCACCGCTGGGCCGGGCGCTGGCTCCGTTGCTGCATGCCCATCCGCAGCTGCGCCTGCAGCTGCTGCTCGACGATTCGCACAGCGACCTGGTCGCAGAGCGGGTGGATATCGCCATTCGCCTGGGCGAGCTGCCCGACTCCCACTGGGTTGCGCGCACGCTGGGCACCCTGCCCTGGTGGATATGCGCCGCCCCTGCGCTGGCGCAAGGCAGGCCTTGGCCGAGCAACCCGCAGGCGCTGCAAGCCTGGCCCTGGATGGCGCGCAATATCGGCACCAACAACAACAGCGCCAGCATGCAGCTGCAGCACCGCCACAGCGGCGAGCGGGTGCTGCTGCACACCACGCCACGCATCATCAGCAACCAGCAGTACGCGCTGCAGCAGCTGTGCAGCGAGGGGCTGGGTCTCGCCCGGCTGTTTTCGCTGGAAGTGGCCGACCAGGTGCGCAGCGGCCAGCTGCTGCGCCTGCTGCCCGACTGGGATTGCGGCAGCCTGCGCATCTCTGCGCTGACCCCTGAGCGCCAGGCGCTGCCCGCACGGGTGCGGCTGGCACTGGCCGCGCTGCAGGCCCACTTTGCGCCGCTGGCGCTGTCCTGACCCCAAGCGCTGCACCAGCGCAGCTTTGGCTGGCGATGGCTGGCACCAGGGAGGGCTTGCATGCCGCTGTGGCCAAAAAAGAACGTGAGGAGCAGCGGTGGTTTTGCCAAATAAGCAAGAATCCGCTTTGGTGGTCGGTGTACTGCCTTGGTCCTTATCGCTGCGTGCAACCCGCGCGGCCTATTAAACCGCCGTGTATCCGGACGGCGGTGGCTTAACGAACGGAAGCTCTATGACCCACTCTACCGCTCGCCGCTCGGCGCTGCGTGGCCTGTCGCTGGCCGCGCTGACCCTCTCCAGCCTGGCAAGTTTCAGCGCCCATGCAGACACCCCTGCGGTGCTGCGCGTATCGGCCATCCCCGACGAGGCGCCGACAGAGCTGCAGCGCAAGTTCAAGCCGCTGGGCGAGTACCTGTCGCAGGCCACGGGCATGCAGGTGGTGTTCACGCCGGTGTCAGACTATGCGGCCGTGGTCGAATCCCTGGCCACCAAGAAGCTGGACCTGGCCTGGCTGGGCGGCTTTACCTATGTGCAGGCAAAGATCCGCACCAACGGTACGGCCATCCCGATCGTGCAGCGCGCCGAAGACGCGGTGTTCACCAGCAAGTTCATCACCGCCGACCCCAGCATCCAGACGCTGGCTGACTTGAAGGGCAAGACCTTTGCGTTTGGCGCGCCCTCGTCCACCTCGGGCAGCCTGATGCCGCGCTACTTTCTGCTGCAAGACGGCCTGAACCCGGAAAAGGATTTCAAGACCGTGGCCTACTCGGGCGCGCATGATGCCACCGTGGCCTTTGTGGCGGCAGGCAAGGCAGAGGCCGGTGTGCTCAACACATCGGTCTGGGACAAGCTGGTCGAGACCAAGAAGGTCGACACCAGCAAGGTGCGCGTGTTTGCTACCACTCCCACCTACTTTGACTACAACTGGACCGTGCGCGGCGACCTGGACCCGGCCATTACCAAGAAGCTGACCGATGCCTTCCTGGCGCTGGACCCGGCCAAGCCCGAGCACAAGGCGATCATGGATTTGCAGCGCGCCTCCAAGTTCATCCCGACCAAGCCCGAGAACTATGCAGGCACCGAGGCGGCCGCCAAGTCCGCCGGTCTGCTCAAGTAAGTGACCGCCTGGCATGGGCGCTGGTGCAGTGCCCATGCCGCCTCTGCGGTGTTTTTCCAGCATTTGATCCATGAGCTTTGTGCTTGACGATGTGGGCCTGACCCACACCAACGGTTTTGTCGCGCTCTCGGGCATCGGCCTGTCTGCCGCGCAGGGCGAGAGCATTGCGCTGATCGGCCCTTCCGGCGCGGGCAAGACCTCGCTCTTGACGGTGATCGGCACGGCCCACCTGCCCAGCAGCGGCCGCATGCAGGTGCTGGGCCAGGCCTTGCCCAGCGCGCCTGCCAGCCCCACGGCGCGCCAGCTCAAGGCGCTGCGCAGCCTCATCGGCACCGTGCACCAGAGCGCACCGATTGCGCTGCGCCAGCGCGTGGTCACCGCCGTGCTCGCTGGCCGCCTGGGCAAGTGGCCACTGTGGAAGGCGCTGGCATCGCTGGCTTACCCGCAAGACATTAACGGCGCCCGCGAGGCGCTGGCCCGTGTGCAGCTGGAGGACAAGCTCTTTGCGCGCTGCGACCAGCTCTCGGGCGGCCAGCTCCAGCGCGTGGGCATTGCCCGGGTGCTCTACCAGCAGGCCCGGCTGATTCTGGCCGATGAGCCGGTCTCGGCGCTCGACCCCGCGCTGTCGCTGGCCACCGTGCAGCTGCTGGTGCAAGAAGCCGCTGCGCGCCAGGCCACCTTGGTGGCCAGCCTGCATGCGGTGGACCTGGCGCTGGGCTGCTTTGCACGCATTGTTGGCATCCGCGATGGCCGGATTGCCTTTGACCTGCCGGCCGCGCAGGTGAGCCAGGCGCAGCTCCAGGCTTTGTACGCCCATGCCGATGGCAGTGCCGCCGCACTGCCGACCTTGGGCAGCATGGCCGGCGCCGCGCCGCAGGTGCTGGCCAGCCCGGCGGCGGACTTGATCACATGCCGCTGATGCCAGCTGCTGCCCCCCACACGCACCGCCGCGATCCAGCAGCGCGTGGGCGCTTTATCGCGCTGCTGCTGGCGTTGCTGGTGCTGTGGCCGATGTTGCAGACCTCGGGCTTCTCGTTGGCGCCGTTTTTTGACAGCAACAACCTCAAAGTGGTCGGTGGTTTTCTGGCCCAGTTTCTGCCGCCCGAGAGCAGTCCGGAGTTTCTGGCCTACCTGGGCCAGGCCAGCCTGGAGACCTTGGCGATTGCCACCGCCGGCATGGCGCTGGCGCTGGTTTTGGCGCTGCCGCTGTCGTACCTGGCGAGCGGCGCTGCAAGAGAGAAAGTCAGCCTCAACCCCATCACCCGGGGTGTGCTGACCATTTTGCGCGGCGTGCCCGAGCTGGTCTGGGCGCTGGTGTTTGTGCGGGTGTTTGGCCTGGGCCCCGCCGCTGGCGTGCTGGCGCTGGGCCTGACCTATGGCGGCATGCTGGCCAAGGTCTATGCCGAGATTCTGGAATCCACCGACCCGGCGCCAGCCCGCGCGCTGCGCGCGAGCGGTGCAGGCCGCTTGCAGGCGCTGCTTTATGGCGCGCTGCCGCAAGCGGCGCGCGAGCTCACCTCGTACACCGTCTACCGCTGGGAATGCGCAATCCGCGCCTCGGTGGTGATGGGCTTTGTCGGCGCAGGCGGCCTGGGCCAGCTGATGGACCAGGCGATGAAGATGCTCAACGGCGGCGAAGTCGCCAGCATCTTGCTGGCCTTTATGCTGCTGGTGGCGCTGGCCGATCTGCTGTCCTGGTGGCTGCGCCGCGCGCTCGATACGCCGCCAGCAGCCCGCGCGCTGCCCTTTGGCTGGCGCAGTGCGGCGCTGCTGCTGCTCGGCGCCGCTGGTCTGTGGGCGAGCTTCGGCTTGCTTAACATCGACTGGTCCGCGCTCTTCAGCCGCGATGCTGTGCAGTCGATGGGCAGCTTTGTGGCCGGCTTTTTCTCGCCCGACCTGAGCGCCGCCTGGCTGCGCAAGGTGGCCCAGGGCGTGTGGGAGACCTTGGCGATCTCCGTCATCGGCAGCCTGCTGGCGGCAATGGCTGGGCTGCTGCTGGCCTTGCCGCGCTGGCGCGCGCCCTGGAACGCGCTGCTCAACCTGCTGCGCTCGGTGCCCGAGCTGGTCTGGGCGACGATTACCGTGCTGGCCGTGGGCCTGGGCCCGTTTGCTGGCGCCTTGGCGCTGGCCTTGCACACGGCCGGTGTGCTGGGCCGGCTCTATGCCGAGGCCTTGCAGAACACACCTGCAGCCCCCGCCCGGGCGCTGCGCCTGGCCGGCAGCAGCCGCCTGCTGGCCTTTTGCTATGGCACGCTGCCAGCGGCTGCGCCGCAGCTGCTGGCCTATACCCTGTACCGCTGGGAGATGAACATCCGCATGGCGGCCATCCTTGGCTTTGTCGGCGCTGGCGGCCTGGGCCAGCTGCTGTATTTTGAACTCTCGCTGTTCCACTACGCGCAGGCCAGCACCGTCATCATCGCCATGCTGCTTTTGAGCATGGCGGTGGACTGGAGCAGTGCTGCGCTGCGCCGCGCAATGCGCTAACCACGATCCTGGATGTCTCCCTCCTCCCGCAAAACCTGGCAGCTGCTGATCCGCAGACTGCATCTGTATATCGGCCTGCTGGTCGCGCCCTTCATCGTGGTCGCTGCTGCCACCGGCCTGCTGTATGCGCTGACGCCCCAGCTGGAAAACCAGCTCTACCGCAGCGCACTGCAGGCCGCGCCGGCACCTGGCGCCCAGGCGCAGCCGCTGTCCGCCCAGGTGCAAGCCGCCTTACAGTCCTTGCCCGCACCCGCTGCCGTGGTCGCTGTGCGGCCAGCGCCCGATGCGCGTAGCAGCACCCGCGTGATGGTGGCCGATGCGGCGCTGGGCCCCTCCGAGTACCGCAGCCTCTTTGTCAATCCCTATACCCTGGCGCTGCAGGGCGACCTGACGGTCTATGGCACCAGCGGCGTGCTGCCGCTGCGCAAGCAGCTCGATCTGCTGCACCGCCAGTTGCTGATGGGCGAATGGGGCCGCACCTACAGCGAGTTGGCGGCATCCTGGCTGTGGGTGGCTGCGCTGGGCGGTGTAGCACTGTGGTGGCTGTCGCGCCCGCAGCGGGCCGGCGCCCAGGTGGCGCATCCTCGCCTCCGCCGCTGGCACCATGGCTTGGGCCTGTGGCTGCTGGTGGGCCTGCTGTTTCTGTCGGCCACGGGCCTGACCTGGTCGCGCTGGGCCGGTGGCCATTTTGGCCAGGCGCTGCAGCAGATGGGCTGGCAAACGCCGCGTTTGAACACCAGCCTTGGGGCAGACAGCAGCAACGCGCATGCCCACCACCACCCAGCCGACCCGCATGCGGACCATGCCGAGCACCAGGCCGCCCCGATGGCTATGGCGGATATGGCGCCCATGCCCCAGGACTTTGACACCGCCCTGGCACTGGCCCGCCAGCACGGCCTGGCATCAGCCAAGCTGGAGATCCGGCCGCCGGCAGCCGCCGGCAAAGCCTGGACGGTGACCGAGATCAACCGCTCCTGGCCGACCGAGGTGGATGCGCTGGCGATTGACCTGGCGCAGGGCCGGGTGCTGGACCACAAGCGCTTTAGCGACTACCCGCTGGCCGCCAAGCTGACGCGCTGGGGCATTGACCTGCACATGGGCAGCTGGGGTGTGCTGAACCAGGCGGTGCTGGTGCTGCTGGGCGCCGGCATTGTCGCAATGGCGGTGACCGGCTGGCTGCAATGGCGCAAGCGCCCGGGCCGCAGCCGCGAGTGGCTGCATGGCCAGCTGACCTTGGTCCACCAATGGCGCCAATTGCCGCGTACGGCAGCGCTGGCCTTGTTGCTGGCTGCCGCGGCCTTGGGCTGGCTGCTGCCGGTGCTGGGCTGCAGCCTGTTGCTGCTGCTGGTGCTCGATGCCTGGATCTACCTGCGCCGACCACCCCAAGCCGCGCAACGCTAGGCCAAAAAAATGCCCGGCACAGAGGCGGTGCCGGGCAGGTGAATGCGCCGACTTGCTGGCGCTGGCTTGCCAGTCAGTGCGGCACAATGCGCGCCTCGGCCCCTGCGGGGGCAAAGCTGCTGCGCCACTTCCAGCCGGCATAGGCACACCACAGCACCCCCAGCACGGCAATACTGCCGCCCACGGGGCCCAGGTAGTGCAGGCCGGCATGCATGCCCACCTGGCTGCCCAGCAAGGCGCCGGCGCCAATGCCGATATTGAAGATGCCCGAGAACAGCGACATGCCGACATCGGTGGCATCCGAGGCCAGGCGCAGCACCTTGGCCTGCAGCGGTAGCACCATGCACAGCATGACGACACCCCACACGGCGCAGACCAGGTAGAGCGCAGGCGGCCAGCGCGTGCTGGGCAGCAAGAGCCACAGGCAGGCCGTCAGCACCGCCATCGCAGAGAGCAAAAAGCCGCGCGGCCAGCGCATGCCAAAGCTGCTGAACAAGATGCTGCCGACAATGCCCATGCCGCCGTACAGTAGCAGCACCCAGGTGGTGACCTGGTTGTTGAGTCCCGCCTCGCGTTGGATCAGTGGCTCGATATAGCTGTAGACGGTGAACTGGGCCGTCACCATCAGGATCAGCAAGGCATAGGTGGCCGACAGCGCCGGGCGCTTGAACAGCACCGGAATGCTGCGCAGCGAACCGGCATTCTCGCTGGGCAGCAGGGGCAGCATGCGCCACAGCACCAGCATGACGGCCAGCGCCAGCACGCCGATGATGCCAAAGGTCGTGCGCCAGCCCAGCGCCTCGCCCACCATGCGGCCCAAAGGCACGCCCAGCACCATCGCCAAGGTGGTGCCGGTGGCCAGCAGGCCCAGTGCCTGCGGGCGCTTGTCCTGCGGCGCAATGCGCACCGCCAAGGATGCGGTGATCGACCAGAACACCGCATGCGCCAGCGCAATGCCCATGCGGCTGATCAGCAAGGTGGCGTAGTTCCAGGCGATGGCCGACAGGCCATGGCTCAGGATGAAGAGCGCAAACACCCCCATCAGCAGCTTGCGCCGCTCGATGTTCTTGGTCATCAGCATGCAGGGCAGCGAGGTGAGCGCAACGATCCAGGCATAGATGGTCAGCATCAGGCCCACCTGCTCGGTGCCCATGCCAAAGCTGCCACCAATGTCGCTGAGCAGGCCCACCGGCACAAACTCGGTGGTGTTGAAAACAAAGGCGCCCATGGCCAGGGCGATCACGCCGAGCCAGGCCTGGCGGCGGGTCAAAGGTGCGGAATCGGTCATTGCAATAAAAAAAGCCGCAACTCCAAAACGGAGAGCGGCTCGCCAGTGTGCCAAAAAACAGTTAGCTGCCCATGATGGCCAGGGAAAACCCTTTAGTTCACGCTGTTGGAGGCGGTCAGGCCGCCAAGGTTTGCGGTTGCAGCTGCTGCAATTGCTGCTCTTCGAGCTTGCGGTGCAGCTGCACGGTGGTGGCGCAGGCGCGGGCCAGCTCGGCGCCCTTCTTCACAAAATGCTGGTAGAAGAACTCATGGTGCTCTTGCGAGTCATGGAAGTCGCGCGGCGTCAGCACGGCTGAGAACACCGGCACGCCGGTGTCCAGCTGCACCCGCATCAGGCCATCGATCACGGCGGTGGTCACAAACTCGTGGCGGTAGATGCCGCCGTTGACCACCAGACCGCAGGCCATCAGACCAGCGTACTGGCCGCTTTGGGCCAGGCGCTTGAGCAGCAGCGGGATCTCGAAGGCGCCGGGCACATCGTAGAGGTCGATCTGGTCGGCGGGCCAGCCTTGCTGGGCCAGCTCGGCAAGCGCGGCATCGCGCGCCTGGTGCACGATGTCCGAATGCCATTGCGCGCTGACAATCGCCAGGCGTGCGGCCTTGATGATGGAGTGGGAAATGCTGGAATGCTGATTCATGGTTTTGCTGTCCTTCAATGACCTGAATCAGGGCGCGCGCAAGCCCATGGCAGCACTGCGCGCACCGGCGCAGGGCAGCTATAAGCTTTGCGCGATTCTCTTTCATCCGGACTGTGACCGTCGGCTCTGGCATCGCACCAGATCTGCTGACCTTGCGCGGCCGTAGGCCTTGCAAGCGCTCGCGGGCTCCTGGCTCCTCAAAGCCAGATACCGCCGGTGGGGAATTGCACCCCGCCCTGAGAATAACGCTGAGCCGCTGCCAGCAAGGCCCTGAAGGGACCCAGCCTGCTGCAGCTCGCCGGCCGATTGTAGAGGGGCGGCGATACAAACACCGTCACCCAGGTTTTTGATGCGCAGGAAACTTGTTATGCGTCTAGTTTTACCGCTTTAGCCTGCCCGCCTGCACCACGGCGCCAGCGCTCTACACTGCGGTACTTACGCGCCCCTCATCCCCCAGCCCCACCATGGCCCCGCTGAACTTCCTGCTCTCCCACATCCCCAGCCCGCAAGGCCCCATCTTGCTGCTCTGCGACGAGCAGCAGCGCCTGCGGGCGCTTGACTGGCAGGGCTATGAGGCGCGCATGGCCCTGCTGATGCGCCGCCAGTACCCGCGCAACGATGTGCAGATGCATAGCAGCGCGGACCGGCCAGCGCCGGTGGCCAATGCCCTGGCCGCGTATTTTGAGGGCGAGCTGCAGGCGCCAGATAGCCTGGAACTGGCGCTGGGCGGCACCGATTTTCAGCGCCAGGTCTGGACGGCCTTGCGCGCCATCCCCGCGGGCAGCACGCGCAGCTATGCCAGCCTGGCCGCGCAGATCGGGCGGCCGGCCGCAGTGCGGGCGCTGGGCATGGCCAATGGCGCCAATCCCATCAGCATCGTGCTGCCCTGCCACCGGGTCATCGGCAGCGATGCCTCGCTCACCGGCTACGCAGGCGGCCTGGCGCGCAAGCAGTGGCTGCTGGCGCATGAAGCGAGGCACAGCAAAAAGCCCGCCTAGGCGGGCTTGGGGGCTTGGGGGCTAGGGATTGGCACCCTTGCAGGTGCCCAGCACCAGCGGCAGCTTACTCGCCGATAGGCGTCTTCTTGCCGTCGATGTAGTGGCTCAGCGTGTACAGAGGCACCTTCAGCTCGCCGTTTTCCTGGAAGGCAATCTTCGCGGTCACGCCGCTGTACTCGGACTTGCGCAGCTCAGGCAGGTACTTCTTGGGATCGGTGGAATCGGCACGCTTCATCGCGTCGACGATCAGCATGGTCGCGTCATAGAAGTAAGGGCTGTAGACCTGGAACACGCCAGGGTTCTTGGCGTCGTAGCGCTTCTTCCATTCGGTGCCGCCAGGCATCTTGGCCAGCGATGCACCGCCGTCGGCGCAGACCACATTGCCCAAGGTCTTGGTGCCGGTGGCCAGCTTGGCCAGCTCGGCCGTGCAGATGCCATCGCCGCCGAAGAACTTCACATTGGTCATGCCCAGCTGCACCATCTGGCGCAGCATGGGGCCGGCTTGCGCATCCATGCCGCCGTAGAAGATCGCATCGGGCTTCTTGGCCTTGATGGAGGTCAGGATGGCCATGAAGTCGGTGGCCTTGTCGTTGGTGAACTCGGAGGCCACGATGTTCACGCCCTTGGCGCCCGCGTCCTTCTTGAACACATTGGCCAGACCTTGGCCGTAGGCGGTGCGGTCGTCGATCACGGCCACGTTCTTGAGCTTCAGCGTATCGGCCGCATAGCCCGCCAGCGCAGCGCCCAGCGCGTTGTCGTTGGCGATGATGCGGAAGACGCCGGGGTAGCCAGGGCGAGTCAGCTCAGGGTTGGTGGCCGCACCGGTGATGAAGGGCACACCGCAGTCGTTGAAGATCTTGGACGAGGGAATGGCCACGCCCGAGTTCAGGATACCGGCGACCGCAGCCACCTTGTCATCGCAGAGCTTTTGCGCAGCGGCCGTGCCTTGCTTGGGGTCCGCCGCATCGTCTTCGGCCACCACTTCGAACTTGATCTTCTTGCCACCGATGGTCACACCCTGGGTGTTGAGGTCTTCCACCGCAAAGCGCACGCCCGTGACGTTGTCCTTGCCATAGTGCGCCTGAGGACCGGACAGCGGGCTCATCGTACCGATCTTCACCACCTCTTGCGCGCTTGCAGCCACGGCCATACCGGCCACCACCATGGCCACTGCAGCCTTGATACTTTTATCCATTGCGTCGTACTCCATCAAAAGCGTCTGTTAAGCGCCACCGGTACCGGCATGTGCCGCCCCGCCCACTTGTAATGGGGGAAGCACATCCGGTACATCATCGAACTCGATAGCGTGAGTGAGATTTTTTATCTAGCTCGGCCTACGACGGTATTAGGACAAGTCCTGTAAAAATAGCGACACAGTGGGTTTGAAATCGCATATAAGCGCCAGCATGCAACGCATTCCTGCAATTGCTGCATTGCATCAAATGAAGCGCCGATAACTGCCATGGACCGAATTTTTCGGTACCGAAACCGATAAAGAGGGGCTGGGTATCCCAAGGACTGTCTTTTGCATGCCACGCCACCGGCTCTGTAAAGATTGGAAAAACAAAGCATGACTGTGATGTCGCCGTCAACCCCCAAGGCCGCAAAAACGTCTTTACATACATGGGCCCATGTCTGCGGTTTTGAGGGTGTAACGGTTAGCATTGGGAATCGCGATTGCTGGACCTGTGGCGCCAAAGCCCGTCCAAGCCACCACACAACCAGAAAGGCTCGAATATGAACCATCGTCACTTGCTCAGCATTGCTGCCATCGCGCTCGGCGCGCTGGCCACCACGGGCTGCGTTGCCACCGGCAGCGACGGCTACTACAGCGATGCAGGCTTTGGCAGTTATGGCGGCGGTTATGGCTATGGTTACCAGCAGCCCTCGCAAACCATTTATGTGCAGGACCGCTACAACGACGACCGCTACTACCGCGACCGTGAACGTGACCGCGACCGTGCGGCCCGCGAACGTGAAGCGCGTGAACGCGAGCGCGACCGGGACCGTGACCGCCAGGCCCGTGAGCGCGACCGCGACCAGCGGGCCCGTGACGAAGACCGCCGCCGCGCGCTGGAGCGCCAGGCACAAGACCGTGAACGCCAAAACCGCGAGCGAGACCGCAACCGCTTTGGCGAGAGCCGCCACCAGCAGGAATGCGCTGCGGCGGCACGCCAGAATGCAGCGGGCAGCGACAATGTGCTGACCCCCAGCCGCCCCTGCCGCTGATACCGCTGACCGGCCCGTGTGCTGAGCGCAGGGGCCCATCCAACAAGGAGTTTTCACCATGCGTACCATTCGTCTCGGCACGATGGCCATCGCCGCGGCCAGCGCCCTGCTCTTGGGCGGCTGCGTGGTCGCACCCGCAGACGGCGTGTACTACGGCGATGCCTATTCGACCTATTCCACCCCCACCTACGGCTATGGGGGTTACGGCTATGGCTACAACAGCTATCCCTACTACGGCAGCAGCTCTTTGGTGATCCAGAGCTCGCCAACCTATGTGTATGGCGGTGGCCGGCCTTATTACCGCCCGGGTGGCGGCTACTACCGCCCCGGCGGTGGCTATGACCGCCCAGGTCACGGCGGCAGCAGCCGCCCACCACCATCGCGCCCGCAGCAGCTCGCACCCGGCACCGGCTCGAACTTTGGCCGGCCCTACAACTCGGGCCCCCGCCCAGCGGCCCCTGCCTCGCGCCCCAATGGCGGCCGCTTTGGCGGACA
Organism: Comamonas sp. MYb396; assembly: GCF_037479555.1. Classification (NCBI taxonomy): domain Bacteria; kingdom Pseudomonadati; phylum Pseudomonadota; class Betaproteobacteria; order Burkholderiales; family Comamonadaceae; genus Comamonas; species Comamonas sp. MYb396. The sequence goes on from NZ_JBBGYU010000002.1 coordinate 253,276, forward strand.
GTTCCAGCAGCGCTAAAGCCTAGATCACGCCACCCCAGCAGTCCCAACCATGCGCGCCATGCCACGCTCCCAACGGCCCAGCCTTCGCTATGCTGCGTGGCTGGCTTTGTGCTGCGCTTGCGCCCTGTCGGCGCCCATGGCGCAGGCCCAGGTCACCCGCTGCGTGGACCCGGGCAGCGGCAAGGTGACCTATACCGATGGCGCCTGCGCCAACGGCGCGCGTGCGACCGAGATCGAGCGGCGCAAAACCGACGAGGAACTGGCCCAGGACCGCGCCCGCGAGCAGGAGGCGCTGCAGGCCAAGGCCGAGCGGCGCGAGCAGGAGCTGGCCCAGCGCAGGCTGCAGGCCGATGAACGTGCCGAGGATTTGGCGCAACGGGCTGCCAACCGCCCCTCGCGCAGCAACCCCGCCCAGTCCGCCGCCTGCCAGCAATCGCGGGAGCGCTACAGCGCTGCCTCCGACGCAGCAGCTGACAAGGCCATGGGCAGCAGTGCGCAGCTTGATGCGGCCAAGCGCCAGATGGAGCTTGACTGCCTGGGCCCCGAGGCCTACAGCCGGCTTGAAGCGAGCCGCCCCGCGCCCAGCGCCGTGCTGCCCGCCGATCCCTACTGGGACCGCTACCCCTATGGCCGCCCGCCGCCCCGCCCTCCGGTGGTGACGCCTCCAGCCCCGGCACCCAGCATCACCCGCTGCGATGTGTTCAAGTGCGTGGATGCCCAGGGCTACTCACACCCCCGGGGCCAGATTGGCGAGACCGTGCGGCCACCCAGTCCCGGCGCCAACCCGCGCAGCTGCCGCAGCCAAGGCGGCACGGCGCCCTGCTAGCTGCCCTCTGGGAGCGGCTGCAAAAGCGCCCGCATTCTGCCTGTGTTCAGGCGTCTGGGCCTTGAGCTGCGCCAGGCCCCACCAGATACACCGCCGCCTGCAGGCCGTGGTGCACGGTCTGGTAGCGCAGCACCACACCCAACTCATGCCGCATGCGGCTATTGCTCAGGCGCCGCGACTCGCGCATAAAGCTCAACAAGGTGGGGCTCAGCTGCTGCTCGGCCTCGGCCAGGCTGATGCGCGCGGGATGCGGCAGGCGCCACAGATCAGCAGCCAGGTCAAAATAATCGCCCATCGGCATCGCTGAGTCATCGGCCACATTGGTGATGCGCTGGGGCCGGCCCCGCCACAGCGCCCGCTCCACGGCACGCGCCAGGTCATCGGCGTGGATATGGCTGGTGTAGACATCGTCCTCGCGGCGCAGCAGCGGCGTGCCGCGCCGCAGCCGCCCCAGCGGGGTGCCGCCCTCGCGGTCGCCGGCATAGATGCCGGGAATGCGCAGCACATGCACCGCAGCGCCACTGGCCCCAAAGCGCAACGCCCATGCACGCAGCTGGCGCTCGGCATCGACCCGGCGCAGCGCCCGGGCGGTGCTGGCGCGCAGCGGATGGGTCTCTGTCACCCAGGCCCCGTCCCAGTTGCCATAGACACCACTGGTGGAGCCGTAGACCAGCTGCGGCACCAAGCCCGCGCGGCCCACCAGCGCTTGCAGCAGGTGGCGTGTGCGCAGATCGCGCGAAGCTAACGCGGGTGGCGTTCCCGCAGCGGGCTGCGCAGGTGGTGCCAGGTGCACCACGCGCTGGGCCAGGCCCGCCAGCCGGCGCAGGCTGCGCGGGTCATCGAGGTTGCCCAGCAAAGGGGTTGCACCCAGGGCGCGAAGACTCTCAAAGCGCTGCGGCGATGAGCTGAGCGCCCGCACCAGCGGGCCGCGCGCCGCCCGTGCATCCTGGCCCGGGCGCTGCCACAGCCGCAGCAGCCGCTGGCCGACATCGCCACAACCCACGATCAACACCCGCTGGCGCCGAAAACGCGCCGGCAAGGCCTGGCCTGCTGCGATGGCGCAGCGCTGTCGGGGCCCGCTTCGCGGGCTTTGGTTTAAAGGCACAATAAGCTTTCGTGGTTCAAATGGGCGGGGGCGCACACTGCAGTCTAGCGTCTCAAGCAGCTTGCAAACGGCTGCCCACCCCCCACTTATGCAAGCCCAGGCGCCGATGAGCGCCATTGTTTTGTGTCGATAAGGAATTTTGGTGCAATGAGTTCTTCGTCCAGCGCGTTTCACATCTCGGTCCTGCCCAGCGGACGCGCCTTTGCCACCCAGGCCTCGGAGGCCATCCTCACGGCTGCGATCCGCAGCGGCGTGGGCCTGCCCTATGGCTGCAAGGATGGCGCCTGCAGCTCCTGCAAATGCAAGAAGCTCAGTGGCACGGTCGTGCATGGTCCGCACAGCGAACGCGCGCTGAGCCCCCAGGAAGAGGCCGACGGCATGATCCTGCCCTGCTGCGCCGTGCCCACCAGTGATGTGGTGATCGAGTCGCGCCATGTCACCGATGAAAGCGCCTTTCCGATCAAGAAAATGCCGGTGCGCGTGCAGACCATCGAGCGCCTCTCGCCCGATGTGGTCAAGCTGCGCCTGCAGCTGCCGGCCGCGGACAGCTTTCGCTACCACGCGGGCCAGTACATCGAGTTTTTGCTCGCAGGCGGCGCGCGCCGCGCCTATTCGATGGCCGTCGCGCCGCACCACCAGGAGACCGCACCCGGCTTGGAGTTGCATATCCGCCACACGCCAGGCGGTCTTTTTACCGACCACGTGTTTGGCGCGATGAAGGAGCGCGAGATCCTGCGCATCGAAGGCCCGTTTGGCAGCTTCTACCTGCACGAGGGCGACAAGCCCATGGTCTTTCTGGCCTCGGGCACCGGCTTTGCGCCGATCAAGGCCCTTGTCGAACATCTGCAACACCACGATATTCAGCGCCCGGTGGTGGTGTACTGGGGCGGCCGGCGCCCGCAAGACCTGTACATGCACGACTGGATGCTCGCGCGCAGCGCCGAGATGCCCCAGCTGCGCTATGTGCCGGTGGTCTCCAACGCCCTGGCTGAAGACGGCTGGCAAGGCCGCAGCGGCTTTGTGCACCAGGCGGTGCTCGATGATTTTGCCGATCTGTCGGGCCACGAGGTCTATGCCTGCGGTGCGCCGATTGTGGTCGATTCGGCCCGTGCCAGCTTTACCAGCCAGCGCGGTCTGCCCGAAGACGCTTTCTTTGCCGATGCCTTTGTGACCGAAGCGGACAAGCACAACCAGATCGTCTGAACGGCTTGCGCCCCCCCTGCCCCTGCGTCACAGCAACTACACGGCGCAGCCGCTACACTAGAAAGTTTAGAGCCGCTCACACCGCCTTGGTGCCTGAAGGCCCAGCCTCCAACGCAAACCTTCGGTTGGCGGGGGCGTGTTGGCAGCTCTCAGGGGGTAGTACCTGCACACCGCAGGCGCTGCGTCGTTATTCACTCTCCTCAAGAAGACACACAAGCATGCAACGCAGAAATATCCTGTTATCCACCGTTCTGGCCGTCTCCGCCTTCGCAGCACCGGCCGCATTTGCCGCCGATCCGGTGATCCGCCTGGTGGTGCCCTATGCACCCGGTGGCCCACTGGATGTCACCTCGCGCATTCTGGCCGAACGTGTCCGCGACCAGCTGGGCACCGTGGTGATCGACAACAAGGCAGGCGCTGGCGGCAACATCGGTGCCGACATCGTGGCCAAGGCAGCGCCAGACGGCCTGACCATCGGCCTGTCGGCCACGGCCACGCACGCGGTCAATCCCTGGCTCTACACCAAGATGCCTTTCAACGCCGCGACGGACTTCAGCGCCATCACCCAGATGGTGCGTGTGCCCAACGTGCTGGTGATGAACACCGAGCGCGCCAAGTCGCTGCACATCAGCAATGTGCAGGACCTGATCGCCTACGCCAAGAAGAACCCGGGCAAGCTCAATTTCGGCAGCGGCGGCAATGGCAGCTCCGGCCACCTGGCCGGCGAGATGATGAAGCGCCAGGCCGGCATTTTTGCCGTGCACGTGCCCTACCGCGGTGCCAACCCGGCCCAGCTCGCGCTGCTGTCGGGCGAGGTGGATTTCAACATCGACAACCTGGCAGCCGCCTCGGCCAACATCCACAGCGGCAAGCTCACGGCGCTGGCCGTGACCAGCCTGCACGCCAGCCCCATGCTGCCTGGCGTGCCCCCGCTGGCCGACACGCTCAAGGGTTTCGAGATCGACACCTGGTGGGGCCTGGTGGCACCGGCCAACACACCGCCTGATGTGATCAACCGCCTCAACAAGGCCTTCACCGATGCGCTGAAGGACCCCAGCACCAAGACCCGCTTTGCCAGCCTGATGGCCGAGCCCGTGCCGACCACGCCGGCCGAGTTTGACAAGTTCATGGCCTCCGAGCGCAACAAGTACGAATCGGTGGTCAAGCTCTCTGGCGCCAAGGTTGACTAAGCGCCGCGCGGCGCATCCCTAGCGCCCAGCAAAAAGCCCCGCCAGCGAAGCTGCTGCGGGGCTTTGTTCTTGTGGGGTGGACTCTCTTTCCCGCTCGCTCAGCGCCACCATTCCGGCCCCTGGCTGCGCTGCACGCCCTGCGCCAAAAGCGGCTGCAGCTGCGCATCGCTGACCCAGGCTGGCTGCAGCTCTTGCAGCGGCGCCAGCACAAAGGCCCGTTGCCACATGCGCGGATGGGGCAGCTGCAGATCGGGCATCGCGATCAAGGTGTCCATATCCGCATACAGCAGCACATCCAGGTCCAGGGTACGCGGGGCATTGCGGTAGGGGCGCTCGCGGCCAGCGGCCAGCTCCAGCTGCTGGAGCAGCAGCAAAAGCTGGTGCGCTGAAAGCGCTGTGCGCAGCTCTGCGACCGCGTTCAGGTAATCAGGCCCGCTGGAATCCACCGGCCGGCTGGCATAGAGCGATGAGACCGCCTGCACCGCCACGCCCGCGCTGCGGGCCAACTGCTGCAAGGCCTGCGCCATCGCAGCACCCCGGTCGCCCAGGTTCGCGCCCAGGCCGATCCAGGCGCCGAGCGCCTGCCCGGCAGGTGGCGCGGCATCACCGCTCGCCAGGCGCTCGGCCTGGCCCGGCATGTCAGTCACCATGGCCGGCGGCATCGGCGCCGCTACCGCCAGCTGCAGCAGCGCCGGCATCCGCGCCACCGGGTTTGCGGCGGCGGCGGCGGCGCTTCTTGGCTGGCGCATCTGCATGGGCTTCGCTGTCGCCGTCCATGGCCTGCTGGGCCACCTGGTCCAGGCTGGAGTCCTCTTGCGCCTCATGGGCCGCAGCGGGCTTTCGCGGTGCACGCTTGGGCTTGGGCGCGCCAGCCTTGGGCTTGGCGCGCTGCTCTTCGCGCACCTGGGCGATCAGGTCTTCGCGGCGGGCCTCATCGGCCTGCTGGAACTCCTGCCACCAGTTGGCCAGCGCTTCGTCCACCTCGCCCACATCGGCGCGCAAACGCAGAAAGTCAAAACCGGCACGGAAGCGCGCCTGCGCGATCATGCCAAACGGCGTGCTGCCGGTGCGCTTTTCAAAGCGCGGTTGCATCACCCAGATCTCGCGCATGTCAGCGGCGAGCTTGCCCCGGCCGGAGACATCGCCAATGCGGTGGTTGAAGACATCGTCGATCGCATCCTGCAGCGCCGGGTGCGGGTGCTCACCCTTGAGCATGCGCTTGTCCCAGCCGGCCTTGACGTCCTGCCACAGCACGCAGGCGAGCAAGAAGCTCGGCGCCACGCTCTTGCCTTCGGCCACGCGGCGGTCGGTGTCCATCAGCGCGGCCTGCACAAAAGGCAGGTCGGCACGGTCCACCACCACATCCAGCAGCGGGTAAATGCCCTTGGCCAGGCCCAGCAGGCGCAGCTGCTCGATCGAGGCCAGCGAATGGCCTGTCTGCAAGAGCTTGAGCATCTCGTCAAACATGCGGCTTTGCGGCACTTCCTGCAGCAGCTGGGCACATTCGACGAGCGGCTTGGCGGTCTTGGGGTCGAGCGTGAAGCCCTTCTTGCTGAGCTTGGCGGCAAAGCGCACCGCACGGATGATGCGCACCGGGTCTTCGCGGTAGCGCGTGGCCGGGTCGCCAATCATCCGCAGCACATGCTTTTGCGAGTCGCGGATGCCCTTGTGGTAGTCCACCACGATCTGCGTCTGCGGGTCGTAGTACATCGCGTTGACGGTGAAGTCGCGGCGCGCTGCATCCTCGTTCTGGGGGCCCCAGACGTTGTCGCGCAGCACGCGGCCGCTTTCGTCAACGGCCAGCTTCATGCCGGCCAGCGCCGCCTTGCTGGTTTTCTCATTGCCCTGCACCTGCTCGGCCTTGGAGCTGTCCAAAAAGGCGCGAAAGGTGGTCACTTCGATGACCTCGTTCTCGCGGCCACGGCCATAGACCACGTGCACGATGCGAAAACGCCGGCCGATGATGAAGGCGCGGCGGAACAGGCTCTTGACCTGCTCGGGCGTGGCATTGGTGGCCACGTCAAAATCCTTGGGGCGCAGGCCCAGCAGCAGGTCGCGCACCGCGCCGCCGACGATATAGGCCTCGAAGCCCGCTTCCTTCAAGGTGCTGCAGACATCCAGCGCCCGGCGGTCCACCAGCTTGGGGTCGATGTTGTGCACATCAACGCCCACTTCCTCGCGCTTGCCAAAGGGGTTCTTGGTCTTGCTGGCGGCCGTCGCCTTGCCCAGCAATTTATCGATGATGGTCTTGATCATGCGTGTGGCTCCAGCAGGTCCAGGATGCGCCAGCCGCGTTCGGTGGCGAGTTGGCGCAGGCGCGCGTCGGGGTTGGTGGCCACGGCAGTATCCACCTTTTCCAATAGCGGCACGTCGTTCATCGAGTCGCTGTAGAAGATGCTGTCCACGCTGTCCCAGCTCAGGCCGCGCTCGGCCATCCAGGCTTCCATGCGGGTGACCTTGCCGGCGCGCATTGTCGGCACACCGTCGATCTCGCCGGTGATCCAGCCAGAAGCGTCGCGCGCCAGGTTGACGGCCAGCAGGTGATCCACACCCAAGGCCTTGGCAATCGGGCGGGTCACGAATTCATTGGTGGCGGTGACGATCACGATGGTGTCACCCGCATTGCGGTGCTGCTGCAGCAGCGCCCGCGCCGCCGGCTGGATATGCGGCGTGATCACTTCCTGCATGAAGGCGCGGTGCGCCTCATCGGCGGCCTCGGGGCCGAGCTTGCGAATGGCCTCGGTGGCAAAACGCACATAGGCATGGATATCGAGCGTGCCTTTTTGGTAATCGGCAAAAAAGGCCGCATTGCGGCTGCCAAACTCCTGCTTGTCGCACCAGCCCTTGCGCAAGGTGAACTCCCCCCATTCGTAATCCGAATCGAGCGGCAGCAAAGTGTGGTCCAGGTCAAAAAGCGCAAGCCTTGTGCTTGTGCCAGCAGAGTTATTCATTCAAAAAATCTCGGTTGTAGCTGCAAGACCATTTACTCCGTCTCCAGCATGTCCTTGAGCAAGGGGATCGTCAGGCCCCGTTTGTTGCGCAAGGCAAAATTGTCCAGGTGGTCCAACAGTTGCATCAGGCTGCCCAAATCGCGTGAGAAGCGTTTGAGCATGTAATCCATCACATCGTCGGTCAATACCAGGCCACGTCGTTTGGCTTCATCCTTGAGCACATCCCTGCGCTGCGCTTCACTGAGCAGGTGCAGCTGGTAGATCTCGCCCCAGCCCAGCCGGGTGCGCAAGTCGTCACGCAGTTTCAGGTCGGACGGCGGCACATCGCCAGCGGCCAGCACCCAACGCCGCGCACCGGTGGCCGGGCTGGTGGCGTTGACGAACCAGTTGAAGGCCGCTGCCTGCTGCACCGGGTTGTAGAACTGCACCTCGTCGAGAATCACGGCCGACCAGCGCTCGTTGAAGGCGCTGGGAAAGCGGGTGCTCGCATCGAGCCAGCCTACCGGCGCGCCCTGCTCACGCAAGGCTTCGGCCACTGCACGCAACACATAGGTCTTGCCGCAGCCCATCTCGCCCCAAAGGTAAGTGGGCACGGTCGAGCGCGGCGCGTCCCAGGCTTCATTGACCTGGGCATGCAGATGCGCAAGCGCTGCCTGGTTGGAGCCCGCAAAAAACCGGTTCAGGCTTGGCGCTGGCGCCAAGCCCAGATCCAAAGCCATTTGCTTCATGCGCCAACTCCTATCCGCGCCCGAGCCCGCCGTGCAATACGCACTGCGTTGTGGGTCATCAGATAAAAGGAAATCTCACGCATGGCTGCGTTCAATACAAGAAAGCGTTCAGTCTGGTTGGCGCGATGCGCGCCAACTTGGGGCGCCCCTGCTCGGTCATGCAGTGGCCAGGGCCCTGCATGCAAACCCATTGATTTTAGTCGGTAGTCACGCTGGTGTGACACAAAAGGCCCCTCTGCCCCATTTATGCATGAAATCGGCCACAAAGCAGGCGGCCGATGCACGCTCGGGCGGTAACAGTGCACACCGGACGGGCATTCTGCCCCCTCGGGTATGGCTTGCGGCATAAAATCGGCGTTTCTGGCCCCCGTTGGGTCAGCTTGTCAGCTTTATTGCCTTTGTAGTCCCTCATGAGCTCTTCCAATTCCTCCACCCCCCTTTCGTACAAAGACGCTGGCGTTGATATTGACGCAGGCGACGCGCTGGTCGAGCGCATCAAGCCCCTGGCCAAGAAAACCATGCGCGAAGGCGTGATGGCGGGTATCGGTGGTTTTGGCGCGCTGTTTGAAGTGCCCAAGCGCTACAAGGAGCCGGTGCTGGTTTCGGGCACCGACGGCGTGGGCACCAAGCTGCGCCTGGCTTTTGAGTGGAATATGCATGACACCGTGGGCATCGACCTGGTGGCCATGAGCGTCAACGACGTGCTGGTGCAAGGCGCCGAGCCCCTGTTCTTCCTCGACTACTTTGCCTGCGGCAAGCTCGATGTGGACACGGCAGCGGCCGTGGTCGGCGGTATCGCCAAGGGCTGCGAGCTGTCTGGCTGCGCACTGATCGGTGGTGAAACCGCCGAGATGCCCGGCATGTACCCGGACGGCGAATACGACCTAGCCGGTTTTGCCGTCGGCGCGGTCGAGAAAAGCAAGATCCTGACCGGCCAGAATGTGCAAGCCGGCGACGTGGTGCTGGGCCTGGCCTCGCACGGCGTGCATTCCAACGGCTTCTCGCTGGTGCGCAAGTGCATCGAGCGTGCACAAAGCCAAGGCGGCCTGCCCGAGACGCTGGACGGCAAGCCCTTCAAGAACGCCATCATGGAGCCCACGCGCCTCTACGTGCTCAACGTGCTCAAGGTGCTGGCCTCGCAGCCCATCAAGGCGCTGGCCCACATCACCGGCGGCGGCCTGCTGGAGAACATTCCCCGCGTGCTGCCCGAAGGCCTGGGCGCGCAACTGGTCAAGGGCAGCTGGCCCCAGACCGAGCTGTTTGCCTGGCTGCAAAAGACCGCCGGCATCGATGACATCGAGATGAACCGCACCTTCAACAATGGCATCGGCATGGTGGTGGTGGTTCCTGCAGAGAGCGAACAGGCCGTCAAGGACGCCTTCTCCGCCCTTGGTGAACAAGTGTGGACGATTGGCAGCATCGGCCCCCGTGGCGCAGAGGCTGCGGTCACGGTGCGCTAAGCTTCCCCGGCAGGGCAGGCGCACCAAGCCGTCTGCCCTGCGCGCAGCAAGGGCCAGATCCTGGCCTTCCGACTCGCTCAGATGGATGGCCAACCATGCAACCGGATTCCGCAAAGCCCCCGTCCAACAGCCCCGCACCCGGCCAGCCGGCCAGCGGCGCTGGGGACCAGCCGCATGTTTGGCGGCCGCCTCCTGCGCATTGGGGTGTCAGGGTGGCCTCCTATGTGCTGATGGCTGCGGCCTTGCTGCTGATCATGCTCAATGGCCTGCTGGTGGGCCTCTTGGCCGCCTGTGCCGGCTACACCTTCACCTTGTTTCTGGTACACAAGATCCGTGAGCTCAGCCGCCTGCCCACCTCGCTGAACACGCCCCCACCGCTGTGGATGGAATACCTGTCCGTCACCATCGTGCTGGTGGTGCCGGTGGTGCTGGTCACGCTGGGACTGATCCATTCCCAGGGCTATCTGCTCAACGCGCCGCAGCAGTACCGCGAGATGCTGGTCTCGATGGCCAAGACCTTGCTGGACCTGCGCAGCAAGCTGCCGCCCGAGCTGGCCAATGTGCTGCCCGATGGCGCGCAAGACCTGCAGCAGCGGGCCGCCGAATACCTGGGCACCAAGGCGGGTGCCATTGCCAATATGGGCCGGCTCTGGCTCACCGGCCTGCTCTATGTGTTTGTCGGCCTGTTGATTGGCGCGCTGGCCGCCGTGCGCCACAGCCGCCATTCGCACGCCCCCCTGGCCTACCAGCTGCAGCTGCGTGTGCAGCGCTTTGGCGATGCCTTCCGCCAGATTGTCGCAGCCCAGTTCTGGATCGCTCTGTTCAACACGGTGCTGACCGCCATCTTCCTGCTGGGCATTCTGCCGCTGATCAATATGCGCCTGCCCTATAGCGGCGCGCTCATCATGCTGACCTTTTTTGGTGGCCTGATCCCCATTGTCGGCAACCTCGTCTGCAATGCCGTCATCACCACCGTGGGCCTGTCGGTCTCGCCGCTGACCGCCGTCGCCTGTCTGGCCTTTCTGGTGCTGATCCACAAGGCCGAGTACCTGATCAATGCCAAGGTCGTCGGCGCCAAGACGCATATGGGCGTCTGGGAGTTACTGTCGGTGATGTTTGTGGCGGAAGCTATTTTTGGCCCCGCAGGGCTGGTGGCGGCGCCGCTCTTTTACGCCTATCTGAAAAAAGAGCTGTTTGCGGCGCGGCTGATCTAACACCCGCCTCTTTGGCGCTGCACCTTGAGGCGGGGTGCAGATGCGCATCACGCCCGCTCTCTTCGCCACAAGCACCGCGCTCAGCACCTTCAAGCCCCCCCATGCGCAAGAGATGCCGCTGGACGACGGCATCTCCTCAACACGGCTTCGCCGTCTGCAGGCGCCCTCCCGCCCCAGGTGATCAGCACCCGGATCGGCCGGCTTTCCCACGGCCACGCCGTCGATGACCGATGGGCGCTCTGCCAGCATCGGCACAACACAGGCGTAAAAAAACCTCGGTGATAAAACCGAGGCTCTTTGTATTGAATGATCCGAAATCTTAATTAATAGACTTCCGGAACATACATGGAAGCGGGCACAGGCAGGCGGCTGTAGTCCGGATGGCGGATCCGGTCGGGCAGCACGACATTCTCATGGTCCACATCGGTGTAGGGCACCTGGGCCAGAAAGTGTGCAATGCAGTTGAGGCGTGCCTTTTTCTTGTCATCGGCATGCACCAGCCACCAGGGCGCCTCAGGAATGTGGGTGCGCTCCAGCATCACTTCCTTGGCCTTGGTGTATTCCTCCCAGCGGACGCGGCTTTGCAGGTCCATCGGCGAGAGCTTCCACTGCTTGAGGGGATCATGGATACGGCCCAGGAAGCGCAGGTGCTGCTCTTCATCACTGATCGAGAACCAGTACTTGACCAGCAAGATTCCCGAGCGCACGAGCATCTTCTCAAACTCCGGCACGGTGCGGAAGAACTCTTCGTACTGGTCATTGGTGCAAAAGCCCATGACCTTTTCGACGCCCGCGCGGTTGTACCAGCTGCGGTCAAACAGCACGATCTCGCCAGCGGCGGGCAGGTGTGCCACATAGCGCTGGAAGTACCACTGCGTGCGCTCGCGGTCGTTGGGGGCCGGCAAGGCGGCCACGCGTACCACGCGGGGGTTGAGGCGCTGGGTGATGCGCTTGATCACACCGCCCTTGCCTGCGGCATCGCGCCCCTCGAACAGCACCACCACCTTCTGGCCGGTGTGCTGCACCCAGTCCTGCAGCTTGACCAGTTCACCCTGCAGCCTCAAGAGCTCGCGGAAGTACTGGTAGTCGTGCTCCGTCATCCCTGCGGCGAACGGCGCGCCCAGCATGCCGTCCTCCATCTCGAGCTCCAGAGACTCGTCATAGTCATCCATCACATCACGCGCAATCTTGTGCATGACGTCTTCTGGTGAAATTCCTAATCGATCTTTCATAGTGGCGCATCCCTAGTGCCGCTATCTTGCCGAAGTTGTGTGACGACAGAATGACAAGAAAATGTCAAAACAACGTCAAACGTTACATTCGTTGCAAATCTAACAAAGCCGCACGAATAGTGGCCGCATCCTCTGGATTGCCGGTCTGGTTGAGGTAGGTTTGTAGATCTTCCCGGGCCCGGTCATGCACGCCCAGCTCTGCATAAGCCAGGCCCCGGTCACGCAGCTCCGTCCATTCGCTGGGCAGCAGCACCAGCAGCCGGTTTTGCACCTCAATGAGCTTGCCCCAGTTCTTGTCGCTGCGGTAGACCTCCTTGAGGTTGGAGAGCATGCGCGCAATGATGTCGCGTGGCGTCGCGGCCTGCAGGTACAGGCCCAGCGGCACATCGTCTTCATCGACGCGGTGAAACGCCTTTTGCATGGGCTCGAGCATCTCGGCGAGCATATTGCTGGAAAACGACTGGCCCGACAGCGGATCGAGCACGATCTGCCCTTCTGCCACGCTCACCTTGAGCAGAAAATGGCCGGGAAAGCAGATGCCATGCGCGGGCAGCTGCAAAGCCATGGCCAGCTCCAGCCAGATGACCGCCAGCGACACGGGAATGCCGCGCCGGCGGTGCAGCACGGCATTGAGGCAGCTGTTGTCGAGCGCATAGAAGTCATTGGGGTTGCCCTGGAAACCCCACTCGGCATAAAAACGGTGGTTGAGCGCCTTGAGCCGTGTCAGCGCACTGCGGCTGCTGGCATCGCGGCTCTCCATCAGCTGGCCCAGCAGCTGGTCGACCTCGTTCAGGACCTGCTGGGTGTCCAGCTGCGGGTACTCGATGCAGGCCACAGCAGCAGCGGCTTCGAGCAGCGGAAAACCATCGTCACTGCTGACCAGCGATTCAAAATGCTCCAACGGTGTGGGGATAGAAAAGCGGAAGTCCATACACATCCCAACTGCAGCGCCTTCGCATACATCGCTGGCACCTTGGGGCGCTGCCAGTGCCATGACGCCATGTATACCACCAGATGGGCTGGCCTGCAGGGTCTGCGCGATGGAAATCACGCAAAAACCGCATATTCCCTAATAGAGGGAACTATTCTGTCAGCGGCGCAACATTGCGCGCAGCTTCATGCCGGACAAGGCCAGCACACCAAAATACAGCAGCGCCGCCCCCGCCATCCACAGCGCCAGCAGACCCACGCGCTCCAGGCGGTGCGCGCCCAGCGCGACCCAATCGGTCATCTGCGCGCCCCAGGCCAGAAAGATGCCCAGCAGCGCAACGGCCAGCGATACCCGGGCCAGAAAGATCCACCAGCCCGGCTTGGGCTTGAAGCTGCCGCGCCGGATCAAGCCCACCAGCAGCCACAGCGCATTGATGACCGCACCCAGGCCGATCGACAAGGCCAGCCCGGTATGGGCCATCGTGGGCACCAGCACCAGGTTCAACAGCTGCGTCAGCACCAGCACACAGATGGCAATCTTCACCGGCGTGCGGATGTCCTGGCTGGCATAGAAGCCGGGCGCCAGCACCTTGATGGCCACCATGGCCAGCAGGCCCACGCCATAGCCTTGCAGCGCCAGCGCAATCTGGCCCACGTCCGAGCCCTTGAGCGCGCCATAGTGGAACAGCACGGCCACCAAGGGCTTGGCAAACAGCAGCAGGCCCGCCGCACAAGGGGCGGCCAGCAACACCACAATGCGCAGGCCCCAGTCGAGCATGGCGCCATAGCGCTCATCATCACCGGCCGCCTTGGCCGATGACAGCTGCGGCGTCAGCACCACGCCCAGCGCCACGCCCAGCAAGGCGGTGGGGAACTCCATCAGACGGTCGGCATAGAACAGCCAGGTCACGCTGCCCGGTGCCAGGTAGGAGGCAATCTGGGTATTGATCATCAGCGAGATCTGGGCCACGCCCACGCCCAGCAGGGCGGGCGCCATCAGCGACAGGATGCGGCGCACGCCGGCATCGGCCCAGGCCTGCCTGATGACCGAGGGCCGGCACGAAATACGCGGCAGCATGCCGATGCGGCGCAGCGCCGGAAACTGCACCACCAGCTGCAGCACGCCGCCGGCCATCACGCCAACGGCCATGCCATAGATGGGCTCCAGATCATGGCTGCGCATCCAGGGCGTCAGCGCCAGGGCCGCCACAATCATGCTGACATTGAGCAGCACCGGCGTGAAGGCCGGCACGATAAAGCGCTTCCAGGTATTGAGCACGCCCGCAGCCAGCGCCACCAGCGACATGAAGCCGATATAGGGAAACATCCAGCGCGTCATCAGCACCGCTGCGTCATAGCTGTGCGGGTTCTGGCGCAGGCCGCTGGCCAGCAGCCAGACCAGCGCGGGCGCCGCGACCACACCCAGCACGCAGGTCAGCGCCAGAATCCAGAACAGCACCGTGGCCACGCTGTGCACCAAGTCACGTGTGCGCTCCTCGCCTTCCTTGGTCAAGGTGGTGGCCAGCACCGGCACAAAGGCCTGGCTGAAGGCCCCTTCTGCAAACAGGCGCCTGAACAGGTTGGGAATGCGAAAGGCAACGTTGAACGCGTCGGTCAGTGCGCTGGCACCAAACATGGTGGCCATCAGCAGATCGCGGGCAAGCCCTGTGATACGCGAGAGCAGCGTAAACAGGGAGACGGTGGAGGCAGCTTTGAACAGTGACACCCGGGCAGTGTAGCCGCGCCGCTGGCGGGAAATTGCGGGTTATCTGGATTTCTGAGTAAACAGCGGCTATAATGCCCGATTCACTGAAAACATCCGCAGACTCAAAGGACACTCATCATGGCATCTAAGCCAGTCAAAAAGAACCCCCGTTTGGCATCCGGCCGTAAGCGCGCCCGCCAAACCATCAAGCTGAACGCCGCCAACACCTCGCTGCGTTCCAAGTACCGTACCGCTATCAAGAACGTGGAAAAGGCTGTTGCCGCTGGCGACAAGACCAAGGCCACCGAACTGTTTGCCAAGGCGCAATCCGTGCTGGACACGATTGCCGACAAGGGCATCTTCCACAAGAACAAGGCTGCTCGCGATAAGAGCCGCATTGCTGCCAAGGTCAAGGCCCTGGCACTGGCCGCCTAAGCCCATTAGGCAATCGCACGGGCAGGATCCCCTGCCCGCCGTTTGTAACGGGTGCGCTCTCAGTGAACTAAAAAGCCGTCGCAAGACGGCTTTTTTCGTTGTGTGGGCCGTTTCTTTGCAGTGCCGGGTGAGATAGGCCAACCTGCACCCAGCCCAGCCCAGCAGGCTAGGCGCCCATGCATCGCGGCCATGGGGCAACCGATGCACCGCCGGCACCCGCGCCGCACAAACCAAGCCATGCCAAATACCGGCTCGCAAAAAAGGCCTGAAAACTCAGGCCTTGGTGGTGGTGTTGCCGGTGCTGCCAGCCGGACTGGCGGGGCCGCCAGGGTTGCCTGGCGCCTCCGGAATCAGGCAGGCGTCGGTGGTCTGCAGGCCATTGTCGCGCGCAAAGTTCATCACAAAGTCCCAAGCCATCGGCTCGTGCACCTGCAACTCCCGCTTGACGATCACGCATTTGGCGCCATTCATCGTCGTGGGAACGCACCAGGGCGAATAGCCCAGATGGCCACCACGGCGCATACCGCCGGGACGAAACTGGCTCATCACCCCCGCCAGACGCTCCGCCCAGTCACTGGGGCGAAAGGTCTTGCCATTCTGGGTCAGGCCCAGAATGAAAACTTCTTGAGATGTGGGAGAAACCATGGGATGGAAGCCTCTGATAGACGCCTGAGCACAGGATCACTGCCTCAGGCCAAACCCGTATTTTAACTCTTATATAAGAGATACGCACGCGCAAGGCATAAGTTCAAAACATCATCAAATGCAAGAAGTGCATAACTTTGCGCAGCAGGCCAGTGCCTTGGCGCTGCGTAGTCTAGCTTGCGAGGATTGGGCCTCGCCAGCACTCTGGCTCCACTGCGATTCTGTGATGCGCATTCTTCACTAGTCTGTCGCTACGCAGCCCCTAGAATGGGACTTCCGCTGGTGCCATGCCATAGGGGCCTGGGCCATGGCGGATTTTTTGATTCTGTTTCTTTTTTCCGGAGATTTCCATGCAAGACACCGTCAAGCCTTCTGAGCCCCATGTGATGACTACCTATGGCCGCGTGCCGGTCGCACTGGAGCGAGGCCAGGGCGTGCGTGTGTGGGATGTCAACGGCAAGGAGTACCTCGATGCGCTGGGCGGTATCGCCGTCAACACGCTGGGCCACAACCACGCCAAGCTGGTCGCTGCGCTGCACGACCAGATGACCAAGCTGATCCACACCAGCAACTACTACTATGTGCCCGGCCAGGAAAAGCTGGCGGCCCTGCTCGTCGAGCGCTCGAAGATGACCAATGTCTTCTTCTGCTCCACCGGCCTGGAAGCGAACGAGGCATCGATCAAGATCGCCCGCAAGTACGGCGTGGACAAGGGCATCGAAAAGCCGGTAATCGTCGTGTTCGACCATGCCTTCCATGGCCGCTCGATCGCCACGATGAGCGCCACCGCCAACCCCAAGGTGCGCAATGGCTTTGGCCCGCTGCTCGACGGCTTTCTGCGCGTGCCGGCCAATGACTTCGTCGCGCTGCAGGAAGCGACCGAAGGCAACCCCAATATCGTTGGCGTGATGATGGAGCCCATCCAGGGCGAAGGCGGCCTGCACCCGATGCGCGCCGACTTCATGAAGCAGGTGCGTGAGCTCTGCGACGCCAAGGACTGGCTGTTCATCGTCGACGAAATCCAGGCTGGCATGGGCCGCACCGGCAAGTGGTTTGCCCACCAGTGGGCCGGCATCGTGCCCGATGTGATGTCGCTGGCCAAGGGCCTGGGCTCGGGCGTACCGGTGGGTGCGGTCGTCGCCGGCCCCAAGGCTGCCAAGGTGCTGCAACCGGGCAACCATGGCACCACCTTTGGCGGCAACCCGCTGGCCATGCGCGCCGGTGTGGAAACCATTGCCATCATGGAAGAAGAAGGCCTGCTGGCCAATGCCACCAAGGTGGGTGACTACCTGCAGGCGGCGCTGAACCAGGCGCTGGCGGGCACGCCCGGCTTTGTCGAAGTGCGCGGCCAGGGCCTGATGATCGGCGTGGAGCTGAACAAGCCTTGCGGCGAGCTGATCACACGCGGCGTGCAAGAAGCCGGCCTGCTGTTCAGCGTGACGGCCGACACCGTGATCCGCATCGTGCCACCGCTGATCCTGACCGAAGCCGAGGCCGATGAGATCGTCGCCAAGCTCGTGCCGCTGGTCAAATCCTTCCTGGCGGGCCAATAAGGCCAGAAAAGAACGCAATGAAACACTATCTGCAATTCCAGGACTTCACGGCCGACGAATACGAATACCTGCTCAAGCGCGCGGCGCTGATCAAGCAGAAGTTCAAGGGCTATGTGACCCACCACACCCTGGCTGACCGCACCTTGGCGATGATCTTCGAGAAGGCCAGCACCCGCACCCGCGTGAGCTTTGAAGCCGGCATGTACCAGCTGGGCGGCTCGGTGGTCCACCTGACCACCGGCGACAGCCAGCTGGGCCGCGCCGAGCCCATCGAGGACAGCGCGCGCGTGATCAGCCGCATGACCGATCTGGTGATGATCCGCACCTTCGGCCAGGACAAGATCGAGCGCTTTGCGTCGCACTCGCGCGTGCCGGTCATCAATGGCCTGACCAACGAGTTCCACCCCTGCCAGATCCTGGCTGACATCTTCACCTTCATCGAGCACCGCGGCTCGATCCAGGGCAAGACGGTCGCCTGGGTGGGTGATGGCAACAACATGGCCAACACCTGGCTGCAGGCGGCCAACCTGCTGGGCTTCAAGGTCCATGTCAGCACGCCCAGCGGCTACGGCATCGACGAGCAACTGGCCTTCAGCGGCCGCGCCTACGACAAGGGCTGCTACCAGCTGTTCAGCGATCCGCACGAGGCCTGCAAGGGCGCGGATCTGGTCACCACCGATGTCTGGACCAGCATGGGCTATGAAGAGGAAAACGAAAAGCGCAAGAAGGCCTTTGCCGACTGGTGCGTGGACCTCGACATGATGGCCGTGGCCAAGAAGGACGCCCTCTTCATGCACTGCCTGCCCGCCCACCGCGGCGAAGAGGTGCAGGCCGAGGTCATCGACGGCCCACAGTCCGTCGTCTGGGACGAGGCCGAGAACCGCATGCATGTGCAAAAGGCCTTGATGGAGTACCTGCTGATCGGCAAACAGGGGTAAGTTGCCGCCAGCCAGCTAACCGTCGTTCAGCTGGCTCAGCTACCCAAGTCGGTCCAGATGTAGCAATGCCCCGAACCTTGCGGTTTCGGGGCATTGTTATTTCAGCGCTGATCCGGCAGATCAGGCAGCCGGAGCCGTGGTGCGGATCAAGTGGTCAAACGCGCTCAGCGCAGCGGTCGCACCGGCACCTGCGGCGATGACGATCTGCTTGTAGGGCACATTGGTGCAGTCACCGGCAGCAAACACGCCGGGCAGGTTGGTGTGGCCCTTGGCGTCGATCTCGATCTCGCCAAACGGGGTCAGCTGCACGGTGCCCTTGAGCCAGCCGGTGTTGGGCAGCAAGCCGATCTGCACAAAGATGCCTTCGAGCGCCACGGTCTTGGTCTCGTCGTTCGTGCGGTCCTTGTAGGTCAGGCCCGTCACCTTCTTGCCGTCACCGTTCACTTCGGTGGTCTGCGCATTCAGGATGACCGTCACATTGGGCAGGCTGCGCAGCTTGCGCTGCAGCACGGCATCGGCCTTCAGCTCGGCGGCAAACTCCAGCAAGGTCACATGCTTGACCACGCCAGCCAGGTCAATGGCCGCCTCGACACCCGAGTTGCCACCACCGATCACCGCGACGGGCTTGCCCTTGAAGAGCGGGCCGTCGCAGTGCGGGCAGTAGGTCACGCCCTTGGTGCGGTAGGTATCCTCACCGGGCACATTCATGTTGCGCCAGCGCGCGCCGGTCGACAGGATCACCGTGCGGGCCTTGAGCTTGGCACCCGATTCGGTCTCGATCTCGATCAGGCCACCCTCCTGCGCTGCGGGCGTCAGGGCCTTGGCGGTCTGCAGGTTCATGATGTCGACCTCGTAGTCGCGGATATGGCTCTCCATCGCGGCCGCAAACTTGGGGCCATCGGTCTTGCTCACGGAGATGAAGTTCTCGATATCCACGGTGTCGAGCACCTGGCCACCCAGGCGTTCGGCCGCAATGCCGGTGCGGATGCCCTTGCGTGCCGCATAGATTGCTGCGGCCGCGCCTGCGGGGCCACCGCCGACGATCAGCACATCAAAGGCGTCCTTGCCCGAAATCTTTTGCGCTTCGCGCGCTGCAGCGCCGGTATCGACCTTGGCAACGATCTCGGCGAGCTCCATGCGGCCCTGGCCAAAACGCTGGCCGTTGACGAACACGGTGGGCACACCCATGATTTCGCGCTCTTGCACTTCCTTCTGGAACAGGCCTCCATCGATCGCGGTGTGCGTGATCTTGGGGTTGAGCACGGACATCAGGTTCAGCGCCTGCACGACGTCCGGGCAGTTGTGGCAGGACAGCGAGTAGAAGGTCTCGAAGTGCAGCGGCGTGTCGATGTTCTTGACCTGCTCGAGCAGCTCGGCGGACTCCTTGGAGGGGTGGCCGCCCACTTGCAGCAGCGCCAGCACCAGCGAGGTGAATTCATGGCCCAGCGGCACACCGGCGAAACGCACGCCGACATCGGTGCCCGGGTTGGTGATCAGGAAAGACGGCTTGCGCACATCGGCCGCATTGTCTTCGACCACCGTGATCTTGTCGTTCAGTTCTTTGATATCGGCCAGCAGCTGGCGCACTTCCTTCGACTTGTCACCGTCATCCAGGGTCGCCACCAGCTCGACGGGCTTGGTCAAGCGCTCCAGGTAGGCTTTCAGTTGGGCTTTCATGGTGTTGTCGAGCATGGGACTTCCTTCAAACTTCTCGTGCCCCGCCAGGGGGCGATGCAGCACTTTTCAAAAAAACAAAGCCCGGGCGCCAGGCACCCGGGCGTCTACTACGTTGGAATTGCAGCAGTAAGTAAAGGCTTAGGCTTAGATCTTGCCGACCAGGTCCAGCGAAGGAGCCAGGGTCTTTTCGCCTTCTTGCCACTTGGCTGGGCAGACTTCACCGGGGTGCGAAGCCACGTACTGGGCCGCCTTGATCTTGCGCAGCAGGTCTTCTGCATTGCGGCCGATGCCTTCAGCGGTGATTTCCATGGCCTGAATCACGCCTTCTGGATCGACGATGAAGGTGGCACGGTCTGCCAGGCCTTGGCCTTCGCGCAGGCAGTCAAAGTTCTGGCTGATTTGCCAGGTTGGGTCACCCAGCATCGTGTACTTGATCTTGGCGATGGTGTCCGAGGTGTCGTGCCATGCCTTGTGCACGAAATGGGTGTCGGTCGAGACGGAATAGACTTCCACGCCCAGCTTTTGCAGTTCAGCGTAGTGGTCAGCCACGTCGCCCAGTTCGGTGGGGCACACGAAGGTGAAGTCCGCAGGGTAGAAGAAGAACACAGCCCACTTGCCCAGGACGTCTTTTTCGGTCACTTCGATGAACTTGCCATCCTTGAATGCTTGCGTCGCGAAAGGCTTGATCTTGCTGTTGAGTACGGACATGGTGGTTTCCTTCTGTTGAGTAAAAACGATTGACAGGAGTCAGTATAAAAAGATCTTACTAATTGATCAATTCAATTAATATAATCATTTCAATTTAAACAAACTATTATTTAAATCCTGACCCAAGGCAGATGGCTATATGCGGGCAGCGGCCTGTTTTGCAAGCCTGCACCGCTTAGCGCGCCTTGCTCACTGCAACTTAGCACAGCGCCATTACAGCGCAGTTGCGCTGCAGCAAGCCGCATCATGCAAGCAAGCTGCGGGCTGCGTCAAATGAGAACACGACTCAGCCTTACACGCAGCCAGAGCAAAAGCACGGGGGATAAGCGCTGCCCGGTTTGGTTGCTTGACCTTTCGCAAGGACAATAGCCCCAATACCCGTCATTCACACAAGAGAAGGAGCCCACCATGAAAGGCGATCCCAAGGCCATCGGTTTTCTGCAAGCGCAGCTGAAAAACGAACTCACCGCCATCAACCAGTACTTTCTGCATTACCGCATGTACAAGCACTGGGGTCTGGACAAGCTGGCCAAGAAGGAATATGAGGAATCCATTGGCGAGATGAAGCATGCCGACTGGCTGATGGACCGCATCTTCATGCTGGACGGCCTGCCCAACCTGCAGGACCTTGGCAAGCTGCAGATCGGTGAAGACGTGCCAGAAGCGCTGGCCTGTGACCTGCGCCTGGAGCAAGCCGCGCAAGTCACCATCAAGGACGGCATTGCCCACTGCGAGACCGTGCGTGACTATGTCTCGCGCGACTTGCTGCAAAAGATTCTGGATGACACCGAAGAGCACATCGATTTTCTGGAAACCCAGCTGGACCTGATCGACAAGGTCGGCATCCAGAACTACCTGCAGTCCATCATGGGCGAGGTCGAATAAGGCGCCCGCGCTGCAACACACAACAAAAAGGACCTTCGGGTCCTTTTTTGTTGTATCTGTCGCACAAACCTGCTTGCATTGATGGTTAAACAATAATCATTCGCGACTTCTATTACACTGCGCCTTCATCTTTCTTCGCACGCCAGCATCGTTTGTTTACCGATGCCAGCCAGCGCACCAGGTCCGCCCTCACTGCCATGCTGCGTGCACGACTATCCCTTCGCCTCGCGGTCCACAGGCCGCAGTTGGGCGCCTTGGATGCCAGCACCTGCATCCACAGCGCAGCCTCCCTGCATGGCAGTGGTCAGGCCCGGTAATGCTCAAGCGCTGCCCCTTGGAGCGCGCCGTTTTTCCGCGTTCAACACCCGACCACCATGTCTGACACCCTGATCCCCGCAGCCGCGCCGCGTGCGCTGCACTCCGCTTTGCACACGGCCTTGTGGGCTGCCCTGGCCTGCTGGGGTGGCAACGCATTGGCACAAAGCACGCAATCGGTAACTGTTGCGCCGGCAGAAACCACGCTCGCCCCCATCACCGTGCAGGGCGAGAGCCAAGCCGAGACGGCCACCGGCCCGGTCAAAGGTTTTGTCGCCAAACGCGCCATCTCGGCCACCAAGACCGACACGCCGCTGATCGAGACGCCACAAGCGATCAGCGTGGTGACGCGCGACCAGTTTGAAGCCCAGGGCGTGACGACCCTGCGCGAGACCACACGCTATGCAGCGGGCATCAACTCCAGCTATTTCGACAACCGGGTCGACAGCTTCAAGGCGCGCGGCGGCGATGTCAGCCAGTACCAGGATGGCCTGCTGCGCACCTATGGCACCTACAACAACATCAAGGTCGAGCCCTATACCTTGGAGCGGGTCGAGTTTCTGCGCGGCCCCTCGTCGGTGCTCTACGGCCAGGGCAGTGTGGGCGGCGTGCTCAACCTGACCAGCAAACGCCCGCTGGACCAGCCCCAGCGCGAGCTGCAGGTTCAGCTGGGCAGCCACAGCCGCAAGCAGATTGCCAGCGACATCACCGGCCCCATCGACGAAGACGGCCGCTGGCTCTACCGCCTGGTGGCAGTGGGCCGTGACAGCAACACCCAGGTCGACCATGTCAAGGACGACCGCCTGGTCATTGCGCCCTCGCTCACCTTCAAGCCCTTTGCCGGCACCTCGCTGACCTTGCAGGCCATGTACCACAAGGACAAGAGCGGCTCGATCACCCAGTTCTTCCCCTGGCAGGGCACGCGCCTACCCAGCCCCTATGGCCAGATTCCGACCAACACCTTCATCAGCGAGCCGAACTTTGACAAGTACGACTCCGAGAACAAGTCCTTTGGCTACCTGTTCAGCCACCAGCTGAACGACAGCTGGACCCTGCGCCAGAACCTGCGCCGCACCACCAGCGAGGTGGACTACCGCACGCTCTACACCAGCTTTGCCGCCAACGCAGCTGCTGGCCGCCCTGCCCGGCCGGTGTTCGATGCCGATGGCCGCACCGTGCAGCGCGATGCTGTCTGGCAGGTCAATGGCGGCCGCATGCTGCTGGTCGATACCCAGCTCGAAGGCAAGCTGCAGACCGGCGAAGTGCAGCACACGGTGCTCGCTGGCATGGACTGGCAGCGCAACACCACCAGCCAGGCGAGCTGGCGCGCGCTGGGCACGCCGCTCGATGTCTACAACCCCGTCTATGGCTCGTTCACGCCGCCCACGGCCTCGCAATTGGTGCAGGCGCCCAACGTGTCGCAGCGCCAGCTGGGCTTTTACCTGCAGGACCAGCTGCGCTGGGGCGACTGGAGCGCCACGGCCGGCCTGCGCCGCGACCATGCCAAGACCGAGACCGAAGGGCGGCCCGCAGCCGCTGCCGACGATTCGGCCTGGACCAAGCGCGTCGGTCTGACCTACCAGGCCGGCGGCGGCTGGGCGCCTTACATCAGCTACACCGAGTCCTTCCAGCCGCTGGGCGGCGTGGACTTTTACGGCACGCCCTACAAGCCCCAGCGCGGCAAGCAGGTCGAAGCCGGTGTGAAGTGGATTCCCGAGGGCCGGGGCATCTCCGGCTATGCCGCCGTCTACAGCCTGCGCGAGCAAAACCGCAAGACCAATGACCCGGCCAACCCGCTCAACAGCCTGCAGCTGGGCGAGGTCAAGACCCAGGGCTTTGAAGCCGAGATGACCGCCAGCCTGGCCAAGCGCTGGGACTGGACGCTCGCCTATGCCTATACCGATGCCAAGATCAGCCGCAGCAATGCCGGCGACCAGGGCCAGCGCGTGGCCGCCGTCTCGCGCCACATGGCATCGAGCTGGCTGACACACCGCTTTGCCAGCCAGGGGCGCGGCGGCTGGAGCGTGGGTGCGGGCATGCGCTACACCGGCTCGCAGTGGTCGGGCACCAGCGCCATCGACACGCCCTCCTCGCTGCTGACCGATGCGATGGTGGCCTATGACAGCGGCGACTGGCGCCTGGCCTTCCATGCCAACAACCTGACCGACAAGGTCGTGATCACGCAGTGCCTCTCACGCGGCGACTGCTTCTACGGCGAGCGCCGCAACTTTCTGCTGACCGCGACCTACCGCTACTGATCGCCAGGAGTCAGCTCTGGTCGCGGGCAGCTGAATGCCCGCGACATGGACAAAAAAAAGGCTGCGATAAACACCGCAGCCTTTTGCCTTTCTGGCTGGTCGCGAATCAGGCAACCACCGGCTCCGTGGTGGCCAGAAAATCCTGGCCAATGCGGCCGCCCAGCGCATGCACGCGCTCCAAAAAGCGCACCAAAAAGGCATGCAGGCCGGTGGCCAGCAGCTCATCGATGCGCCCGTACTGCAGCTCGGCCAAGAGCAGGCCGGCCTGGCGCTGGGTCTCGGCCGAGTGGTCATTGGCAACGGCCTGCAGGATCTGCACCACCTCGTACATGCTGGCATGCAGGGAGCGCGGCATGTCGCGCCGCAGGATCAGCATCTCGGCCACGCGCTCGGGCGTGATCACATTGCGGTAGACCTTGCGGTAGACCTCGAAGGCCGAGACGCTGCGCAAGATCGCGCTCCAGTGGTAGAAGTCCGAGGGCTGGCTGCCCTTGCCCGGCTGGTAGGAGCCGTGGTAGTCGTTCTTGACAGCATGGAAGCGCACATCCAGGAGGCGGGCCGTGTTGTCGGCCCGCTCGATGAAGGTGCCCAGGCGCAAGAACAAAAAGGCATCGTCTTGCAGCATCGTGCCCGAGACCACACCGCGCGAGAGGTGCGAGCGGTGCTTGACCCACTCGAAGAACTTGGCCGGGTCGGTCTCGAACTTCTTGGCCTTGAACAGCCGGTTCATATCGAGCCAGGTCAGGTTCTGCGTCTCCCAGGCCTCGGTGGTCAAGGCGCCACGCACGGCACGCGCGTTCTCGCGCGCAGCCAGCAGGCAGCTGTAGATCGACGAGGTATTGGTCTCATCGCGCACCATGAAGTGCAGCACCCCATCGAGGGTGATCTCGTCATGGCGCTCGTAGTAGGCAGGCAGCAGCTCGCTGATGGACAGCACGCTTTGCCAGGCCTTGGTCGCTGCGGTCGCGGACTGCGGCAGCATGGAGGTCTCGTAGCTCACATTGAGCATGCGGGCTGTGTTCTCTGCCCGCTCGGTATAGCGGGACATCCAGTAGAGGTGATCGGCGGTTCGGCTCAACATAGTGACATTCTTTCGCTAGGCAGATGGATGGCTTTCAAACAGGAACCTCCGGGGCTCACTGCTGCATGCCATCCCATTCGCTGTAATCGTCCTCCGGGCCGCGCAGCACCCAGGTGTCCTTCGTGCCCCCGCCTTGCGAGGAGTTGACCACCAGCGATCCATCCTTGAGCGCCACGCGCGTGAGGCCCCCGGGCACCATCTGCACCTCCTTGCCGCTCAGCACAAAGGGGCGCAGATCGATGTGGCGCGGCGCAATGCCGCTTTCCACATAGGTGGGGCTGCTCGACAGGCTCAAGGTCGGCTGGGCGATATAGCCATTGGGCTTGGCCTTGAGCACTGCGCGGAAGGCCTCGATCTCGGCGCGCGTGGAGGCCGGGCCGATCAGCATGCCGTAGCCGCCAGCGCCATGCACCTCCTTGACCACCAGCTCATCGAGGTGGTCCAGCACATAGGCCAGGTCATCGGGCTTGCGGCACATCCAGGTCGGCACGTTCTTCAGGATGGCCTCTTCACCCAGGTAGAAGCGGATCATCGCCGGCACATAGGGGTAGACCGATTTGTCATCGGCCACGCCCGTGCCCACTGCATTGCAGATGGCCACATTGCCCTTGCGGTAGGCGCGCATCAGGCCGGCGCAACCCAGGGTGGAGCTGGGGCGGAAAACGGTGGGGTCGAGAAAGTCGTCATCGACCCGGCGGTAGATCACATCCACCCGCTGCAGACCCTGCGTGGTGCGCATGTAGACCACATCATCGCGCACCAGCAGGTCCTGGCCTTCGACCAGCTCCACGCCCATTTGCTGGGCGAGGAAGGCATGCTCAAAGTAGGCGCTGTTGTACATGCCCGGCGTCAGCACCACCACCGTGGGGTTGTTGGCCGCCTGGTTGGGCGCACTGGCACGCAAGGTGTCGAGCAGCATATCCGGGTAATGCGCCACCGGCGCCACCGCATGGCTGCTGAACAGGCTCGGAAAGAGGCGCATCATCATGCGGCGGTTTTCCAGCATGTACGACACGCCCGAGGGCACGCGCAGGTTGTCTTCGAGCACATAGTAGGTGCCGCTGCCGTCCACCTCGGCTGCGCGCACGATGTCGATGCCGGCGATATGCGCATAGGTGTCCAGCGGCACATGCACGCCCCGCATCTCGGGCCGGTACTGGCTGTTGTCGAGCACCAGGTCGCGCGGAATGATGCCGGCCTTCAGAATTTCCTGGTCGTGGTAGACATCGTGGATGAAGCGGTTCAGGGCTGCCACGCGCTGCACCAGGCCCTTTTGCATCTGGGCCCACTCCTGCGAGGGAATGATGCGCGGGATCAGATCAAAGGGAATAAGGCGCTCGGTGCCCGAGCCGTCTTCGTCCTTTTCGCCATAGACCGCAAAGGTGATCCCTACGCGGCGGAATATCAGCTCGGCCTCCTCGCGCAAGGCTTGCATCTTCTCGAAGGGCTGCAGCTGCAGCCATTTGGCATAGCTTTGGTAGTGCGCTCTTTCGGCACCTGCTGCATAAGGCAGGCCCTGGTACATCTCATCGAACTTTTGCATCGCAAAATCCTTTCTGGCACCAGCAGCTTAGCAAGTTTCGCGCCACCCAAAACTAAGTACTAACCTTCATCAAGAATTAGTGCTTGATTTGTTTTGTTAATATCCAATATGCCGCTTGTCTGGCCCTGCTCGGCAGCCTGGTGGCGCCAATAGCGCGGCCGCTTTTGCCGCTCGCACAGCAGCGTCTGGGGCTGGTCGGAGCGCCAGTGCGCTGCACCGCAATGGACCGTGTTGCGCAGCACAATCTGCATCTCCTGGTAACGCTGCTGTACCCGCGCAGCCGGGTGCCCGAAGCGGTTGCGGTAGCCCGTTTGTGCCACCACCCAGCGCGGGCGCACCGCCTCCAGCAGCGGCCGCGTGGACGAGGTGTTGCTGCCGTGGTGTGGGGCCAGCATCAGGTCGGCCCGCAACACAGACGGCGCTCCCGCATAGCGCTGCACCAGCGCCCACTCCTGGGCCCGCTCGATATCGCCGGGCAACAAGGCGCTGGCGGCATGGCCGCCGTGCGCCGCCGCCTCGATACGCAGCACGCAGCTGTGGGCATTGCCCGAGCTATCCCTTGGAATGGAACTGTCTGTGGCACCCAGCTCCTGCGCCCCCGGAAACAGAATGCTGAAATGCACTCCATCCCAGATCCAGGCCTGGCCCGCAGCACAATCTTGCCAGGGCGCTTCGGCAATGCCCAGGCGCTGGCGCTCATGGGGCAGCAGCGAGCCCAGCATGCCCACCGGCTGGAGCTGCTCCACCACCGCCTGGGCACCGCCCGTATGGTCCACATGGGCGTGGCTGAGCACCAGCAGATCGAGCCGGCCGCTGTCCAGCCCGCGCACGCCCATCGCCCGCATCGCCGGCACCACCACCCGGTCGCCTGCATTGCTGCCAGACCCGTACAACGGGCCCGCGTCATACAGCAGGCTGTGCCTCGCCGTCTGCACCACCACCGCCTGGCCCTGGCCCACATCCAGCGCCCAGAGCGCAAACTGGCCATGGGGTGGCCGCAGCGGCTGCCAGAACAAGGCGGGCAGCAGGCAAGGCAGGCCCAGCAGCCGCAAGCGCCAAGGCCAGGGCAGCACCAGCCAGATGCCACCCAGCACGGCAACGAACGCCGCCCAGCCCGGCGCTGCCGCCAGCCACAACGCCGCATGGGGCCAACTGGCCAGCCACTGCAGCGCGGCCATCAAGGGCTGCAGCGCCCAGGCCGCTGCCGTCCACAACGGCGGCAGCACGGCGCCCAGCAAGGCCAGCGGCGTGACCACCCAGGTCACCCAGGGGATGGCCAGCAGATTGGCCACAAAGCCGACCAGCGACACCTGGCCAAACAGCAGCAGGGACAAGGGCGTGATCGCCAGGGTCACCACCCACTGCTCGCGCAGCAGCTTGGCGGCGGCAGCGCAGGCGCCGCGCAGGCCGCGCTGCGCCCTGCCTTGCTCGGGCAGTGCAGCGCTGCGGCTACCCCCCCCTCGGTCGGATGCAAACAAGATACCGACTGCCAGAAAGCTCAGCCAGAACCCCGCCTGCAGCAAGGCCATGGGCTGGGCCAGCACCACACAGACACAGGCCAGCAGCCAGCGCATATGCCAGGGCCATTGCCGGCCGCTCGCAGCGAGCGCGGCCACCACCACCAGCATCAGCACCGTGCGCTGCGCCGGAATGCCCCAACCGCTGAAGAGCGCATAGAGCCCCGCGCACAGCACCCCGCCCCACAGGGCGACATGGGGTGCCGGCAGCCACAGGCACAGCGCCGGGCTGCGCCGCCAGCCCATGCGGATCAGCGCTGCCGCCACCCAGGCAAACAAGGTGATATGCAGGCCCGATATCGCCATCAAATGGGCCACGCCGGTGGTGCGGAACACACGCCAGTCCTCGCGCTCAATGGCACGCTGCTCCCCGGTCACCAGCGCCACCAGCACGCCGGCAATGCGCGCCTGCTCTGACGCCTGCGCCTGGCCCGGCGGGGCAAGGCGCTGCACCATGGCATCGCGCACCGCCTGCCGCCAGCGCTGCACCACATGGCCTTGGCCGGAGGCCAGCAGCTGCGGCCCCTGGGCCTGGCCGTGGCGCACATAGCCCGTGGCCTGCACGCCCTGCTCCCACATCCACATCTCGTAGTCAAAACCATGCGGATTGAGGCTGCCATGGGGGGCACGCAAACGCAGCGGCAGCCGCCAGCGCTGCCCCGCCTGCAGCAGCGGAAGATCAGCCTCTGCCGATGCAGACGGCTCGGGCGCCGCAGCCGAAAAAGCCCGGTGGTCGGCGCGGTACCACGACAGGTCGATCAGCGGCGGCACCGCCACCGGCGCCCCCTGCTGCCCGCCTTGTCCGCCCCGCCAGGCCTGCCCGGTTTTGAGCCGAAAACGCTGGCCGCCGGTGATCGGCAAAGGCATGGCGACAATGACGCCCTCGACCTGCAGGTCTAGCCCTTCCAACGCTGGCAGCAGCTGCGTTTGCGCCTGATGGGCGGCACGCATGCCCGCCAGGCCCAAGGCCAGCGCAGCGGCGGCCAGGCAGCACAGCGCGCGATCCGGCCACGGCAGCGGCCCGCGCCAGCGGCTCAGCAGCAGGCTGGCCACCGCCCCCAAGAGCGCCAATGCCGCGTACTGCCAGACAGGCGCCAGGCTGGCCTGCTGCAGCTGCAGCGCCGTACCCGCCAGGATGCCCCAGAGCCAGGCCGCCGGTCGCCAGTAGCCCGCCCAGCCCGGCCCCACACTGCGCTGGTCTGCCCGCTTGCAGGAAGAGGTCTCCATCATCTCCACATGCTAGGCAGCGCTGCCTGCAGGCCCGATCAGGGCTTGCCCTAGAGTTCACCGCCGCCCCTCTCAAGCGACATGGGAAACGGCGCCCTGGCAGGGCATTTGTGCCACACTTGGCGCTTTGCCCCGCCTCCACTTTTGAAAGGACTCCATGAGCGTTTACGACAAACTCCAGGCCCTCGGCATCAGCCTGCCGCCACTGGCGGTACCCGCAGCCGCCTATCTGCCCTATGTACAGACCGGCAACATGGTGTTTTTGAGCGGCCATATCGCCCGCAAGGATGGCAAGCCCTGGGTGGCGCAGTTTGGCCGCAACATCAACACCGAAGAAGGCAAGCTCGCGGCCCGCGCGGTGGCCATCGACCTGCTGGGCACCTTGCAGCATGCCGCCGGTGGTGACCTGAACCGTGTCAAGCGCGTGGTCAAGCTGATGAGCCTGGTCAACAGCACCGGTGACTTCACCGAACAGCACCTGGTGACCAATGGCGCCAGCGAGTTGTTCGCCGAAGTGTTTGGCCCTGAAAAAGGTGCCCATGCCCGCAGCGCCTTTGGCGTCGCCCAGATCCCCATGGGTGCCTGCGTCGAGATCGAGCTGATCGCCGAACTGGCCTAAGCCACGCAACCCGCCATGCGGCGCCCATGCCCTGCGGGTATGGCGCCGCATTGTTTTTGCATGCATCCACGCCCGGTGGGGGCTCTAAGATCTCTGTCTTCCACCCAGCAAGGACAACACCGGCATGAGCATCTACGACCAACTCAAAGCGCTGAACATTGAACTGCCGCCCGTGCGCACACCGGCTGCGGCTTACGCACCGTTTGCACAAACCGGCAAACTGGTCTTTATCAGCGGCCACACGGCCAGCAAGAACGGCCAGTCCTGGACCGGCAAGCTGGGCAAGACCATGGACACCGCCGAAGGCCAGCAGGCAGCGCGCGCGGTCGCCATCGACCTGATGGGCACCCTGCAGGCAGCAGTGGGCGGCGATCTGAACCGGGTCAAGCGCATTGTCAAGCTGATGAGCCTGGTCAACAGCACCGAAGACTTCACCGAGCAACATCTGGTCACCAACGGCGCCAGCGAATTGCTGGCCCAGGTGTTTGGTCCCGACAAGGGGGCGCATGCCCGCAGCGCCTTTGGCGTCGCCCAGGTCCCCCGGGGCGCCTGTGTCGAGATCGAACTCATCGCCGAAATGGAATAAATCTGTCGATTAATCAATAGATTTTTCGCTAAATCCCTACAAAAGCCGCAGCCATGCGGCTTTCTTATGGGCGCCGTATCATGGCAGTCGCTAACGCCCCCCTGCCTGATTGACACACCCCATGCAAGAGCCCCGCCCCGCGCCCTCCTCCAGCAACACCACCCGCGGCAACGGCGGCTTTCAGCGCCTGCGCAGCGGCTGGCTGGTGGCCACTGCTTGCTCATTGGTGGCCTGCGCCTCCACCCCCGACGAGGACAGCCAGCGCCGCTACCAGGCATCGCCCCAGTATTCCTCGGCCGACAAGCGCTTTCAGAACCCGCCCAATCCGGCGGCCAAGCCCCATGCCGGCGGCTTTCAGATCTGGTCGCGCTTTTTGTTTGGTGACAAGAGCGGCACCACACCGCAGGACAGCATTCCGGTCCACACCGTCACCCCGGCGCAGCTGCAAGCGCTGCCCGCCGATGCCAACCATGTGATCCGGCTCGGCCACTCCTCGCACCTGCTCAAGCTCCAGGGCCAATACTGGCTCATCGACCCGGTGTTTGGTGAGCGCGTATCGCCGTTCAGCTTTATCGGCCCCAAGCGCTTCCACCCCACGCCGCTGCCCTTGCAGGACCTGCCGCCGATTGCCGGTCTCATCCTGTCGCACGACCATTACGACCACCTGGACGAGCCGACGATCAAGTTCCTGCTGGGCAAGGTCGAGCGCTACTTTGTGCCGCTGGCCGTGGGCGCGCGCCTGCGGGACATGGGCGTGGCGCCCGAGCGCATTGTCGAGCTCGACTGGTGGCAGCAGGAGCAGCACGCCGGCGTCGAAGTCACCGCCACGCCCAGCCAGCATTTCTCGGGCCGCACGCTCAATGACCGCAACAGCACGCTCTGGGCGTCATGGGTGCTGCAGACCGGTGGCCAGCGCATCTACTACAGCGGCGATACCGGCTACTTCCCCGGCTTCAAGGCCATTGGCGACAAGTTTGGCGCGATGGACCTCGCGCTGATGGAAAACGGCGCCTACGACGCCTACTGGCCCTCCGTGCACATGACGCCGGAAGAAACCATCCAGGCCTTCAGCGATGTGCGCGGCCAGGTGCTCTACAGCGTGCACAACAGCACCTTTGCGCTGGCCATGCACGGCTGGCGTGAGCCGCTGGACCGGCTCGCGGCGCTGGCGCAGCAGCAGGGCATCCAACTGGCCACGCCCGAGATCGGCGAGGTGCTGACCGTGGGCCAGCCGCGCAGCAACAAGCAGTGGTGGGAAGCGCTGCGCTAAGCGCCGCTCCCAAGTTTCCCCAGCCGCTCAAACCAAGGCTTACTCCACCTCAATCTGGGCGCGCTGCGCCACATCGCGCATCAGCGGCAACTCGCGCTCCACACGGGCCTGCAGGGCACGGCCATTGCCCCAGGCGGGCGTGAGGCCAATGCTTTCAAGCTTTTGCTGGGTAGCGGGCTGGGCCATCACATCGGCCAAGGCGGCTTCGAGCTTGGCACGCACCGGCTCAGGCAGGCCAGCGGGCGCCAAAAAGGCAAACCAGGTGCTCATGTCAAAACCGGGAAAGCCGCTTTCGGCCACGGTCGGCACCTCGGGCAGCAAGGCCAGGCGCTGGGCGCCCCGCGCGGCAATCGGTTTGATCTTGCCGGCCTTGATCAGCGGCGTGGTCGCCACCACGGTGTCCACCGCCAATTGCACCTGGCCCCCCATCAGCGCGGTCAGGCTCGGCGTGCTGCCGTTGAAGGGCACATGCAGCATGCGCATGCCGGTCGCCGTCTTGAGCATCTCGCCGGCAAAGTGCACCGACGAGGCCGGGCCGAAGGAGCCGTAGGAAAAGCGGTCTGGCGCCGCCTTCGATTGCGCCACCAGGTCCTGCAGTGATGTGGCCTTGACGGCCTGGTTCGCCACCAGCACCAGGCCCATGTCTGCGACCAGGCCCAGCATGCTGAAGCTGCGCATCGGGTCATAGGGCAGCGCCTTGCGCACCACCGGGTTCATCGCCAAGGTGGAGCTGGCACCCAGAAACAAGGTATAGCCATCGGCAGCCGACTTGGCCACCTGGCCGCCCGCAACGGCCGTGCCTGCCCCCGGGCGGTTCTCGACAAACACCGACTGGCCCAGCTTGTCGCTGAGCTGCGAGGCCAGCAGCCGTCCCAGGATATCCGTGGCCCCGCCGGGTGCAAAAGGCACCACCAGCTTGATCGCGCGGTCGGGGTAGCCCTGCGCCAGCGCAGGGCGCAAAGCCAGGCCGGCAGCGCCTGCGGCCAGGTAGGTCAAAAAGCGGTGACGGGATATCGGCATGGACATGGGATCTACCTTTTTGTGAACAAACGGGTGCAGAACCATCGCAGACCCGCGCTGCCAAGGCGCCGGGTCTGCTGCGGTATGCGCAGGGGAAAATGTGCTGGGCGATAGGGGCCGGCAAGCGCGGCTCGGCTAGCCAAGCAAGGGGCTGCGCCGGCGCGCATGGCCGCTGGCCTGGTCGTAGGCATGGCCGATTTGCAGCAGCGCTTTGTCAGCCTGGGTAGGCCCGATGATCTGCAGACCGGCAGGCAGCCCGTTGGGGCCAAAGCCGGCAGGCACCGACAAGGCCGGCAAGCCGGCCATCGTGGCGCCCACCACCGTCTGCATCCAGCGGTGGTAGGTGTCCATGCTGCGGCCGCCCACGGCATGGGGCCAGTCCAGCTCGGCGTCGAACGGAAACACCTGCGCAGCCGGCAGCACGACAAAGTCATAGCGCTCGAACAAGCGGCGCAGCACCTCGTACCAGCTGCTGCGCACCTTGGCGGCGGCATAGATATCCATGCCCGACAGCGCGCGGCCGCGCTCCATCTCCCACAGCGCTTCGGGCTTGAGCAGCGCACGCTTTTGCGGGTCGTCATACAGCGCCGCATTGGCGCCTGCCACGCTGAAGCTGCGCAGATCGATCCAGGCCCGCCACAGCTGCTCCAGGTCAAAGTCGGGCAGCACCTCATCCACCGTGCAGCCGATATCAGCAAAGGCGCCCAGCGCCGCGCGGCAGGTCTCAAGCAGGCCCGGCTCGGTCGGCAGGTGCCCGCCCAGGTCGCCCAGCCAGGCGATCTTGCGGCCCCGGAAGTCACGCTCCAGGCCCTGGCCCCAGTCCTGCGCGCCTTCGCTGCGGCGCGTGAGCGGCAAGCGCGCATCAAAGCCCGCCTGCACCGACAGCAGCAAGGCCAGATCGGGAATATCGCGTGCCATGGGCCCGGCCACGCTGAACTGCTGGAAGAACACCTCATCGCCCGGGCCATGCGGCACGCAGCCCACGGAGGTGCGCAGGCCGTAGACATTGTTGAAGGCCGCTGGCGTGCGCAGCGAGCCCATCATGTCCGAGCCATCGGCCACGGGCAGCATGCGCAAGGCCACCGCAACGGCTGCACCGCCGCTGCTGCCACCGGCCGAGCGGCTCTGGTCAAAGGCATTGCGCGTGGTGCCGTAGACCGGGTTGTAGGTGTGGCCGCCCAGGCCAAACTCAGGCGAATTGCTGCGCGCCACAAAGAGCGCGCCGCCTGCGCGCATGCGCTCAAAAATCACTGCATCGCTGCTGCTGACCTGGCCCTGGAAGATGGGCGAGCCCTTGGTGGTGACCATGCCGGCGGCGGGCGAAATATCTTTGGGCGCCTGTGGAAAGCCGTGCAGCGGCCCCCGGCTTTTGCCCTGGGCCAGTTCAGCATCGAGCTGCGCGGCCTGGGCCAGCAGCGGCTCGCGCGGCATGGGCGCGACCAGCGCATTCACCTGGGGGTTGAGCCGGTCGATCTGGCCCCAGAAGGCCTGCAACACCTCGGTGCAGGACAGCGCACGCCGCTGGATGGCTGCGGACAGCGCCACGGCGCTCAACTCGACGATGCTGTGGTCGGCAGGAACAGGCTGGGATGGCATGGGAGGTATGTCT
This sequence comes from Comamonas sp. MYb396, assembly GCF_037479555.1. Lineage (NCBI taxonomy): Bacteria > Pseudomonadati > Pseudomonadota > Betaproteobacteria > Burkholderiales > Comamonadaceae > Comamonas > Comamonas sp. MYb396. The sequence continues at coordinate 287,706 of NZ_JBBGYU010000002.1, forward strand.
CTTTGATGTCAGAAAAATCCAGCATAGGCAATGCGGCCTATTTCGACAATCACAATTTTTTGCGGTTATCGTTGCGTTTTTTGCAAAGCAGACCATGACCCCCTCGCAGCACCTCCAGGACACCGCCATCCGCTATTTTCTGGAGGTCGTGCGCAGCGGCTCGGTGAGCGAGGCCGCACTGCGCCTCAATGTCTCGGCCTCGGCCGTCAGCCGCCAGATCGCATCGCTGGAGGAAGTGCTGCAGGTGCCGCTGTTCGAGCGCCGCCCGCGCGGCATGGTGGCCAGTGCGGCCGGTGAGCTCTTGGCCACCCATGCCAAGCGCCACGCGCTGGATGCCGAGCGCGTGGTCGCCGATATCGAGGCACTGCAAGGCCTGCGCCGGGGCCAGGTGCGGGTCTGCGCATCGGCGGGTTTTGCGTTTGAGTTTTTACCCCTCGCGATGGCCACGTTCCGCGAGCAGCACCCGGGCATGCAGTTCCAGCTGGTCTCGGCCTCACCCGCCCAGGTGACCCAGGCGGTGCGCAATGGCGAGGCTGATGTGGGCCTGACCTACAGCCGCGCTGCCGTGCGCGATATCGATGTGCAGCACCGCCAGAACTCTCCCGTCATCCTGATCATGCCGCCCGGCCATCCGCTGGCCCGCTTTGCCAGCGTCAGCCTGGCGCAGATGCAGCCCTACCCGCTCGCGCTGCTGGACGACGGCAATACCGCGCGCCAGCTGTTTGACATTGCCAGCGGCCAGCGCGGCCTGGTGTTTGACCCGGTGCTCGAGAGCGGGCAGTTCGATGCGCTGGTGCGCTTTGTATTGCACGGCGGCGGGCTCACCCTGGGCGGCGAGGTCACCGTGCGCGAGTATGTGCGCCGGGGCCTGCTGCACACCGTGCCCATCCGCGAGCGCGGCATGCATGCGCGCTCCATCGAGCTGCAAACGCTGACGGGCCGCAATCTGCCCCGGGGCGTACGGGCCTTTGTCGAGCATCTGCGGGCGCTGTTGCCGGCGCAGCGTTGATCGGCGCTGCAACGACGGGGCATGAAAAAGCCCTGCCGGACAATACCAGGCAGGGCTTGGGAGTGAATGACCGCGCGCTTTATTCGACGCGGAACACGGCGCTGGGCTTGAAGCCCAGGTCGGCGAGCTTGCCCTTTTTGGCGCGGCCGGCCTTGGCGTTGTTCAGGCTGCGGATCTCCAGGGTTTCCTCGCGGGCCTTGCCGCCGCGCCCCACGCCTTCGATGCGGATGCTGCGCGTGTAGACGGCCACACCGGCCAAGCGGTCCTTGTCTTCCAGGTCAATGAGCTTGAGCCCCTTGCCGCCCTTGGCCATGTGGTTGAGCTCGCCGATCTCGAAGGTGAGGATCCGGCCACCCACCGAGGCACAGGCCACATGGCTGGCATCGGCTAGCGGCTGGCTGCCGCTGCTGCCCGAGATATGCGAGGGGGCGCAGAGCGTATCGCCCTCGTCCAGGCTGACAAAGGCCTTGCCGCCCTTCTGGCGCGAGACCATGTTTTCCACCAAGGCCGTGAAGCCATACCCCGCGCTGCTGGCTAGCAACAAATGGGCCGACAGCGGACCGGCAAAGTAGTACTGGATCTGGGTGCCCGCTTCCAGCTCCATCAAGGTGGTGACGGGCTGGCCATCACCGCGGCCGCCGGGCAGGTTGGCGACGGCGACCGAGTAGACCCGGCCGTTGCTGCCAAAGACCAGCAGCTGGTCGACCGTGCGGCATTCAAAGGTGCCATAGAGGCTGTCACCCGACTTGAAGCTGAAGCTGTCGGCCGCATGGCCGTGGCCGGTGCGGGCACGCACCCAGCCTTTTTCCGACACCACGACGGTGACCGGCTCATCGACCACCTTGACTTCGGCAACCGCCTTTTTCTCTTCCTGGATCAAGGTGCGGCGCGCATCGGCAAACTGCTTGGCGTCGGCCTCAATCTCCTTGACCATCAGGCGCTTGAGCGAGGCGGGGTTGGCCAGAATGTCTTCGAGCTTGCCCTGCTCTGCGCGCAGCTCGCTCAGCTCCTGCTCGATCTTGATCGCTTCGAGACGGGCCAACTGGCGCAGGCGGATTTCCAGGATGTCGTCGGCCTGGCGCTCGCTCAGGTCAAAGCGCGCCATCAGCGCGGCCTTGGGCTCGTCGCTGGCGCGGATGATGGCGATCACCTCATCGATATTGAGCAGAATGGTCTGCCGGCCTTCCAGGATATGGATGCGGTCGAGCACCTTGGCGAGCCGGTGCTCGGAGCGGCGCGTGATCGTCGTCTGGCGGAACTCGATCCACTCTTCCAGCATCAGGCGCAGTGACTTTTGCGTGGGCTTGCCGTCGATGCCGATCATCGTCAGGTTGACCGACGAGGAGCTCTCCAGGCTGGTATGCGCCAGCAGGCAGGTGATCAGCTCGGACTGCGGCGTCTTGCCGGTCTTGGGCTCGAACACCAGGCGCACGGCCGCATCCTTGCTCGACTCGTCCCGCACCACATCGAGCAAGGACAGCACGGTGGCCTTGAGCTGGCTTTGCTCCTGCGTCAAGGTCTTCTTGCCGGTCTTGATCTTGGGGTTGGTCAGGTCCTCGATCTCTTCGAGCACCTTTTGCGAGGACACGCCAGGCGGCAGCTCGTTGACGACCAGCTGCCACTGGCCACGCGCCAGCTCTTCGATGGTCCAGCGCGCACGCACCTTGATCGAGCCGCGGCCCGTGCGGTAGGCATCGGCAATGTCCTTGTCGCTGCTGATGATCTGGCCGCCACCGGGGAAGTCCGGACCGGGGATGATCTGCTGCAGATCGAAGTCGGTCATCGCCGGCTTCTTGATCAACGCCACGCAGGCATCGGCCACTTCGCGCAGGTTGTGGCTGGGGATTTCGGTGGCCAGGCCAACGGCAATGCCGCTCGCGCCATTGAGCAGCGAGAACGGCAGGCGCGCGGGCAGCTGGCTGGGCTCCTGGGTGGAGCCGTCGTAGTTGGGCACAAAGTCCACCGTGCCCATGTCGATCTCGTCAAGCAGCAAGCTGGTGATCTTGGACAGGCGCGCCTCGGTATAACGCATGGCCGCTGCGCCATCGCCATCGCGGCTGCCAAAGTTGCCCTGGCCATCGATCAGCGGGTAGCGCTGGGCAAAGTCCTGGGCCATGCGCACCAGCGCGTCATAGGCCGATTGGTCGCCATGCGGGTGAAAGCGGCCCAGCACATCGCCCACCACACGGGCGCTTTTGACAGGCTTGGCCGCCGTTGCGCGGTTGGGGCCGCTGTAGCCCAGGCCCATGCGCTCCATCGAAAACAGGATGCGGCGCTGCACGGGCTTCAAGCCATCGCAGACATCGGGCAGCGCGCGGCCCTTGACCACCGACAGCGCATATTCCAGATAGGCGCGCTGCGCGTAATTGCCCAGGTCCAGGCTCTCGCCGTCGTCGGGCACCGGGTTGGACAGCAGGTCCTGACCGTTCTCTTCACTCATAGGGGTTCAGCTTTCTTTGCTTGTGGCACGGCTGCGCGCGGCTGGCTTGGGTTCGATTGTTTATTCAGCGGCATGGGCAGCAGGACATCAGATATCAATTTCGACCTCATGGCCGTGCAGCTCCATCAGGTCGCGGCGGGCCGCAGCCTCGCCCTTGCCCATCAGCTGGGTCATGACCTCACGGGTTTGCTGCACATCGGTCTGGCTCAGGCGCACCGGCAACAGGCGGCGCGTGTCCGGGTTCAGCGTGGTTTCCCACAGCTGCTCGGCATTCATCTCGCCCAGGCCCTTGAAGCGGCTGACCTGGCATTTCTCGCGCGGCACACCGTCCTTGGCGGCCTTGTCGAAGATGGCATGCATCTCGGCCTCGTCCAGTGCGTAGACCTTGGCAGCGGGTTTCTTGCCCCGGGCAGGGATATCGACGCGAAAGAGCGGCGGCCGCGCCACGCAGACATGGCCCTTGTCGATGAGCTGCGGGAAATGCTTGAAGAACAGCGTCAGCAGCAGCACCTGGATGTGCGAGCCGTCCACGTCGGCGTCGCTCAGGATGCAGATCTTGCCGTAACGCAGACCGCTCAGGTCGACCTCGTCATCGGGGCCATGCGGGTCCACGCCGATGGCTACCGAGATATCGTGGATTTCAGTGTTGGCAAACAGGCGGTCGCGGTCCACTTCCCAGGTGTTGAGCACCTTGCCGCGCAGCGGCAGGATGGCCTGGGTTTCCTTGTCGCGGCCCATCTTGGCGCTGCCGCCGGCCGAATCGCCCTCGACCAGAAACACCTCGTTGTAGGCCAGGTCGCGGCTTTCGCAATCGGTCAGCTTGCCGGGCAACACGGCCACGCCGCTGCCCTTGCGCTTTTCCACCTTCTGGCCGGCGCGCTGGCGCGTCTGCGCCGCCTTGATCGCAATCTCGGCGAGCTTCTTGCCGTATTCGACATTCTGGTTCAGCCACAGCTCCAGCGCCGGCCGCACCATGCCCGAGACCAGGCGCACCGCATCGCGCGAGTTCAGGCGCTCCTTGATCTGGCCCTGGAACTGGGGATCGAGCACCTTGGCCGAGAGCACATAGCTGGCACGGGCAAACACGTCCTCGGGCATCAGCTTGACGCCCTTGGGCAGCAGCGAATGCAGCTCGATAAAGCTCTTGACCGCCTGGAACAGGCCATCGCGCAGCCCGCTTTCATGCGTGCCGCCCGCCGTGGTCGGGATCAGGTTGACATAGCTCTCGCGCACCGGCTGGCCTTCGTCGGTAAAGGCCACGCACCACGATGCCCCTTCGCCCTCGGCAAAATGGTCATCGCTGCGGCCGGCAAAGCCCTCGCCCTCGAACACGGGAATGATCGGGTCCACCGGCAAGGTCTGCAGCAGGTAGTCCTTGAGGCCGCCCTTGTACAGCCAGGTCTGCGTCTCGCGGCTCTTGTCCTGCGTCAGCTGCACGCTCACGCCCGGCATCAGCACGGCCTTGCTGCGCAGCAGGTGCACCAGCTCGCCCATCGGCAGGTGGCTGGATTCGAAATACTTGGCATCGGGCCAGACGCGCACCGTCGTGCCCTGCTTGCGGTCACCGCTGACCATCGCGCGCACCTGCAGGGGCTCGACCACATCGCCACCGGCAAAGGCCATTGTGGCGACCGAGCCATCGCGGTGCACCGTCACCTCCATGCGGGTGGCCAAGGCGTTGGTCACCGAGACACCCACGCCGTGCAGACCGCCCGAGAAGCTGTAGGCGCCGCCCTGGCCCTTGTCGAACTTGCCGCCCGCATGCAGGCGGGTGAAGACCAGCTCCACCACGGGCGCATGTTCTTCGGGGTGCAGGCCAAAGGGAATGCCCCGGCCGTCGTCCTCCACACTCACCGAGCCATCGGTGTGCAGGTAGACGCGAATTTTCTTGCCAAAGCCGGCCAGCGCTTCGTCGGCCGCGTTGTCGATCACCTCCTGGATGATGTGCAGCGGATTGTCGGTGCGGGTATACATGCCCGGGCGCTGCTTGACCGGCTCAAGCCCCTTGAGAACCCGTATCGAGCCCTCTGCGTATTCACTGGTAGACGTGTTTTTGCTTGCCATAACTTTCCATTCTAGCGGCTGCCATTGTAAATAGCTGTATAGATAAACAGGTGGAACTTGTTGACGATTCACGACGCTTGGCCGCAAAAGCCTGCAATGGGCTTGGGCGGCCACCGGGCAATATGCGGGCGACAGCCGGTTTTTGGCGTTGGAGTAACAATTCTTGGATAACGAGACATCCTTAGACTATGCAAAACAACGCACAACGATTGTCCATGGCCCGCGTGCTGCTCTGTGGCGGCGCCGTAGTGACCCTGTCCATGGGCATCCGCCACGGTTTTGGCCTCTGGCTGCAGCCGATCACCCAGGAGATGGGCTGGACGCGCGAGTCCTTCGCCTTGGCGCTGGCGGTGCAAAACCTCAGCTGGGGCCTGATCGGCATCTTTACCGGCATGCTGGCCGACCGCTTTGGCGCCAGCAAGGTGCTGGTCTGCGGCGCGCTGCTGTACGCGCTGGGCCTGGCCGGCATGGCCTGGGCGCCCAATACGCTGATGTTTGCGCTCACCGCCGGCCTTTTGATCGGCATGGCGCAGACGGGCACCACCTATGCGGTGATCTATGGCGTCATCGGGCGCCAGTTGCCCGCTGAGAAACGCTCCTGGGCCATGGGGGTGGCCGCGGCCGCAGGCTCCTTTGGCCAGTTCTTCATGGTGCCGGTCGAGGGCCAGCTGATCGCCAGCCTGGGCTGGCAGAACGCGCTGCTGGTCTGCGCCATCCTGGTGCTGACCATCGTGCCGCTGGCCATTGCGCTGCGCGAGCCCAATTTCCATGCGCTCAAGCGCAGTGCTGGCGCTGGCGCGCAGCAAACCATTGCCCAGGCCGTGGCAGAGGCCTTTCGCAACCCCAGCTTTTTGCTGCTGACCGCCGGTTATTTTGTCTGTGGCTTCCAGGTGATGTTCATCGGCGTACACATGCCCAGCTACCTGAAGGACTTTGGCCTGCCGCCCCATGTGGCCAGCTATTCGCTGGCGTTGATCGGCCTCTTCAATATCTTTGGCACCTACCTGGCCGGGTCGCTCGGCCAGCGCATGGCCAAGCGCTACCTGCTCTCGGGCATTTATTTCATCCGCGCCATCGCCATCGTGGTGTTCCTGCTGGTGCCGCTGTCGCCCTGGTCGGTCTACGTCTTTGCCGCCGTGATGGGCTTTTTGTGGCTGTCCACCGTGCCGCTCACCAATGGCGCCATCGCGCAGATCTTTGGCGTGCAGCACCTGTCCATGCTCAGCGGCTTTGTGTTCTTCAGCCACCAGATCGGCAGCTTCCTGGGCATCTGGCTGGGCGGTTACCTCTATGACCACACCGGCAGCTATGATGTGGTTTGGTACGTGGCCATTGGGCTGGGCGTGTTCGCCGGCCTGGTCAATCTGCCGGTCAAGGAAGAGCCCGTGCAGCGCCTGCCGCTGACGGCCTGATAAGTGAACTTTCATGCAACAGCCTGCACCACCCTCACTCCCCACTGCTGGCGCCGCGCCGCTGCGCGGCTGGCAGCGCGCCGCCATCTGGCTGCTGGTGGCGGTGCTGCTGACGCTGGTGTTCATGCTCTACACGCAACCGGAATTCATGGTGCAGATGGCCGACCATGTCTGGGCCTGTTTCTAGCGCATGTCCCATAGCCCCGCCCCCTCGCCCTGGATCACCCGCTTTGCACCGGTGCTACCTGCAGGCGGCCAGGTGCTGGACCTGGCCTGCGGCCAGGGCCGCCATGCCCGCTACCTGCAAGCACAGGGCTTGCGGGTGACAGGCGTTGACCGCGATGGCGCGGCGCTGCGTGCGCTGCAAGCAGATACGGCGGGCGAATGGCTGCTGGCCGATATCGAAAATCGGGCCTGGCCGCTCGAGGGCCGGGTGTTTGATGCGGTGGTCGTCACGCACTATCTGTGGCGCCCGCTGTGGCCGCAGATTTTGGCCAGTGTGGCGCCCGGCGGTCTGCTGCTGTACGAGACCTTTGCCCAAGGCAATGCCGCCTATGGCAAGCCTTCCCGGCCCGACTTCCTGCTGCAGCCCGGCGAGCTGCTGCAAGTCTGTGCCGGCTGGTCCGTCATCGCCTATGAAGCGGGCCTGCTGCGCACGCCGGAGCGGGTGGTGCAGCGCATTGCGGCACGCCGCCCACTGGGTGACAGCCCAACGCCACCCGCGCCGCTGCTCTGAAACCAGGGCCGCTTTGCATAACTTTGCGGCGCTGCAAAATCGGCCTGACCCCGCCCAAACCCAATGGGCATGCGGTTTTCGCTTTGTCACACCTGCCACAAAGCCGGCCCAACTTCCTCCACATTTGGCTCCTATAGTTCAGTCATGGGCTCTGCGGAGAGGCGTAAACACACTCCAGTTTCTCTGTTTCACCCGCTTCTTTCTGTCCCACACCAGATCGCGGCCTGGCCGCAGAGCCTCTTTTTACACAAGGAATGCCATGAGTTCTCAACCACTTCGCCACCGTCTGCTGTGCAGCACCGCCGTGACTGCAGCCCTCTGGATCGCCACCGCCCAGGCCTACGCGGCCAGCCCCGCCAAGCCCGCGCCGTCCAAGCAAGCCATTGAGGCCTGCCAGGGCAAGAAGGCCGGCGATAGCGTGCAGCTGACGCTGGACAACGGGAAAACAGCCAAGGCCACCTGCCGCTTGGTGGGCAAGCAGCTGGTGGCGCAGCGCGGCGCCACCATCGGGCCTTGATAAGACCGCTGGCATTGCGCCGATCAAGCAACACTTTTACACACCCACGCACTGTGTAAGAGAATAGCCGGGCAGGCATTGCGCCTGCCCGTTTTTGCCGTTTGGCCCTCCCCGTTCATTTGCCCACCTGCCTCTGTGACCACGCCCCGCCTTCAGCTGTTTCGCTTTACCCGTCTGCAAACACGGGTGCTGCTGGCCATGGTGCTGCTGCTGCTGGGCCTGCTGCTGGGGTTTTTCGGCTTTTCGTACTGGAGCCTGCAGCGCGGCCTGGGCGGCTATGTCGCGCAGATTGAGCTGGGCCGGCTGGAATACCTGGAGAGCCAGCTGCGGCGCGAGTATGCCAAGGACCCGCACTGGGTCTCGCTGACGCCGGAGCGCTGGAACGCGCTGACCCGCTTTGGCAGCCAGGCGGCCGTGCCCGTCTCGCCCCCGGCGGAGAGCGAGGCGCCGCGCCGCGCGACGATTGGCCCCATGCTGACCCAGCAATTGCGCCCCATCGAGCGCCACCCGCTGCACCAGCGCCTGGGCCTGCTCGACAACCAGGGCAAGCTGATCGCTGGTGTAGCGCCCACACCAGGCAGCGCCAAAAACCCGCTGTTCGACAGCCAGCACATGCTGATCGGCACCCTGACGCTGAACCAGCCCGAAGACCTGAAAAACCAGATCGACAATGCCTTTTTGAAGGAGCACCTGGTGTTCCTGGCCATCACCGGTCTGCTGGGCCTGCTGCTGGCCGGCGCCCTGTCCTGGTGGTTGAGCCGGCGCTGGATTCGCCCCATCGAGGCATTGAGCGAAGGCGCCAAGGCCTTTGCCAGCGGCCAGCTCGACTACCGCATTGCCGTGGCGGGCCACGACGAGCTGGTGGAGCTGGCCGACCGCTACAACCACATGGCCGAGCAGCTCTCCCAGGCCCAGGCCCAGCAGCATGAATGGCTGACCCAGGTGGCCCACGAGCTGCGCACGCCGCTGGCCGCAGTGCGGGCCGAGATCGAGGCGGTGCAAGACGGCATCCGCCGCTTTGATGCGCAGACGGCTGCGCGCCTGCACCGCCAGATTCTGCGCCTGACCCAGCTGGTCAGCGACATGCGCGCCACCATTCCCACGGCGCTGGTCGTGCACGCGCCCGAAGCCGCACCCGCGCTGCAGCTGACCGCCCACCTGCCCGCCACGGCGCGCCCGCTCGATATGCGGGCGCTGACCATCGAGGCGGTGGAAGCCGTGCAGATCCGCTTTGGCCAGGCCGGCATCGCGCTGCCCACGGCGCAAGAGCTGCACACCGCGCTGCCGCTCGCCTGGGTGCAGGGCAATGCCCAGCAGCTGCACCAGGTGCTGGGCAATATTTTGGAAAACAGCCTGCGCTACACCGATGCCCCCGGGCGGCTCAGCATCAGCGCCAGCCTGCACGGGCCAGCGCCCGCGCCCGCGTCGGGCCAGCGCTGGCTGGAGCTGCACCTCGATGACAGCAGCCCCTCCGTGCCGCCTGCGGAGCTGCCCCGCATTTTTGAACGCTTTTACCGCGTAGAGACCTCACGCAGCCGCGCCAGCGGCGGCTCCGGCTTGGGGCTTGCGATTTGCAAAAGCATTGTGCAAGCCCATGGAGGACAATTGCAGGCCTCCATCTCGTCCTTGGGCGGGCTGCGCCTTACCTTGATCCTGCCCTTGATAGACCCTGTTGCATGAACACCGCCAAACCCCGCATTCTGTACGCCGAAGACGAGGCCGATATTGCCTCGGTGGTCATTGACTACCTGCACCATGCCGGCTTCGAGGTCGAGCATTTTGCCGATGGCAGCCAGGCCATGGCGGCGCTGCGCGCACGCCCGCCGCAGTTGGCCATTCTTGACCTGATGCTGCCCGGCACCGATGGCCTGAGCATTCTGCGCGAATGCCGGGCCCGCCAGATCTGCCCCGTCATCTGCCTGACTGCCAAGGTCGAGGAGGTGGACCGCCTGGTGGGCCTGGAGATGGGCGCCGACGACTACATCTGCAAGCCCTTTTCACCGCGCGAGCTGATTGCCCGCGTCAAGGTGATCTTGCGCCGCCACGCGCCGCCTGCCCCTGGTGCGCCAGCCAGCCTGGCCGCCAGCGACTGGCAGCTGGACGAGACCACCAGCCAGGCGAGCTGGCGTGGCCAGGACCTGGGCCTGACGCGGCGCGAGTTTGCCCTGCTGCACATCCTGCAGCGCCACCCCGGCAAGATCTACCCGCGCAGCCAGCTGCTGGACCTGGCCTATGCCGATGCGCTGGAGGTGAGCGACCGCGCGATCGACAGCCATATCAAGAACCTGCGCAAGAAGCTGCGCACGGTGATGGGCGATGATGCGGACTGCATCCGCTCGATCTATGGCGTCGGCTTTGCGTTTGAAGACTGAGCAAGCCGCCAGACACCGCACTGTGGCGGTCTGGGCGGCCTGAGCACCTGCCCTGGCGCCCTCATCAATCCCGCGTGCTGGGGCTCCAGAACGCCTGGCGCACGCCCGGCTTGGCCGCCAGCTGCTGCACCATCGCATCGAGCTCCTCGCCCTCCACCGATTGCGCGGCCAAGGTCGCTTCGATGACGACCTCGCCCTCGCCAAAGGGCTGGATGTCGATGTCGCCAGGCGGGTAGCCGCCGCGCTCGAGCACATCCTGCAGCATGGCCAGCGCCAGCCGCTGGTGCAGGCGCTCGGCCACGACAAACACGGCATTGGTCATCTCGGTAGAGCCGACATCCAGCGGCTTACGGTTGATGGCGTTGACCAGCGGCCGCAGCAAGGTATTGGCCGCCAGCACCAGCACGGTGCCCATGGCCGCCTGCACGATCAGATCGGCGCCTGCGGCAGCGCCCACTGCGGCCGAGCCCCAGAGCGTCGCGGCGGTGTTCAGGCCACGCACATTGCCCTCTTCGCGCATGATGACACCGGCGCCCAGAAAGCCGATGCCCGAGACCACATAGGCCATCACGCGCACCGCGCCATCCGGCCCGGCAATGGTGTTGGCGCTGTCGACAAAGATGGCCGCGCCCACGGCGACCAGCACATTGGTGCGCAGCCCGGCCGTGCGTTGGCGGTACTGGCGCTCCAGGCCAATGACCGCCCCCAGCACAAAGGCGGTGACCAGGCTGATGGCCGTGTTGATCAGCGAATTGGCTTGTGTGTAGTTCAGCGCTTCGAGCATGGCGCCCTCCTTAGCAGATGGTTATTTTTCATGGCGCTTATTGCCAGCCGTAGCGACGGATGTACCACTTTTTCATGACCTGCGTAAGACCCATATAGGCCAGCAACACGGCAACGAGGAACACAAAGTACAGGCCAGGCAGGGCCTCCAGCTTGAAATAAGGGGCCAGCGCGCCCATGGGCAGGTAGATGCCGATGGCGACCACCACCAGGGTCATCAGGCCCACCGGCCAGGCAGCGCGGCTTTGGATAAACGGGATGCGCATGGTGCGGATCATGTGCACGATCAGCGACTGCGTAAGCAGCCCCACGACAAACCAGCCGGACTGGAACAGCGCCTGGCGCTCAGGCGTGTTGGCGCCAAACACCTTCCACATCACGACAAAGGTGGTGATATCGAAGATCGAGCTGATGGGGCCGAAGAACAGCATGAAGCGGCCCACATCGGCGGGGTTCCAGCGCTGGGGCTGGGTCAGCAGCTCGGGATCGACATGGTCAAACGGGATCGCCGACTGCGAGAAGTCATACACCAGGTTCTGCACCAGCAGCTGCATCGGCAGCATGGGCAGGAAGGGGATGAAGGCACTGGCAATCAGCACCGAGAACACATTGCCAAAGTTCGAGCTCGCCGTCATCTTGATGTACTTGAGCATGTTGGCAAAGGTGCGCCGGCCTTCCTGCACGCCCTGGTCGAGCACCATCAGGCTCTTGTCCAGCAAGATGATATCGGCCGCTTCCTTGGCTACATCGACGGCCGTGTCCACCGAGATGCCGATATCGGCCGTGCGCAGCGCTGCGGCATCGTTGATGCCATCGCCCATGAAGCCCACCACATGGCCATTGGCCTTGAGCATGCGCACAATGCGCTCCTTGTGCGCGGGGCTCAGCTTGGCAAAGATATGGGCTTCTTCGACCACCTGGGCCAGGCGCTGGTCGTCCATCTGCTCGATATCGCCGCCCAGCACGATGTGCTGCGCGGTGATACCCACTTGCTCGCAGACCTTGGCGGTGACGGCGGCATTGTCGCCCGTCAGCACCTTGGTCTGCACACCATGCCGGGCCAGCGCCTGCAGCGCGGGCGCTGCGCTTTCCTTGGGCGGATCGATAAAGGCCAGAAAGCCGCACAGCACCATGCCAGCTTCATCGGCCACGCCAAAGTTGCTCTGGCCGGCCTGGGTATCGCGCGTGGCCACGGCCACCACACGCAGCCCTTGGGCATTGAGCGCCTCGGCCGTCGCCACAATGCGCTTGCGCAGGCCCGCATCGAGGTCCAGCACGCCGCCTGCGGCCTGCACCGTGCTGCTGACCTGCAGGATTTCCTCGACCGCGCCCTTGGTGATGATCTTGCCGATGCCGGCAGCGTCACTCACCACCACCGACATGCGCCGGCGCACAAAGTCAAACGGCACTTCATCGACCTTGGCATAGGCATCGACCAGCGGGGCGCGCTCGGCATGGGCGAGCACGGCCACATCGAGCAGGCTCTTGAGGCCCGTCTGGTAGTAGCTGTTCAAGTAGGCCATATCCAGAACATGCTGCGACACATCACCCCAGGCATCGAGGTGGCGCTCGACCGAGATGCGGTCCTCGGTCAGGGTGCCCGTCTTGTCGGTGCACAGCACATCCATCGCACCAAAGTTCTGGATGGCGTCCAGGTGCTTGACGATCACTTTCTTGCGCGACAGGAACACCGCACCCTTGGCCAGGGTGGCGGTCACGATCATCGGCAGCATCTCGGGCGTCAGGCCGACGGCCACCGAGAGCGCAAACAGCAGGGCCTCGGTCCAGTCGCCCTTGGTCAGCCCATTGATCAGCAGGACCAGCGGCACCATCACCAGCATGAAACGGATCAGCACCCAGCTGACCTTGTTGACGCCCATCTGGAACGCCGTGGGGCTGCGGTCCATCGCCGAGACCTTGCCGGCCAGCGCGCCCAGGTAGCTGTGGTTGCCGGTGGTCAGCACCACGGCCAGGCCAGCGCCCGAGACCACGTTCGTGCCCATGAACACCAGGTTGCACAGCTCCACCGGGTTGTGCTGTGCCCCATCGGGCAGTTGGGCAAATTTCTCCACCGGCATGGATTCGCCGGTCATCGCCGATTGCGCCAGAAACAGGTCCTTGGCGCTCAGCAGGCGGCAGTCAGCGGGCACCATGTCGCCGGCAGCCAGCTGGATGATGTCGCCGGGCACCAGCTCGCGCACCGGCAGCTCGCGCACGGCCTGCAATGCCGACAGGCGCGAGGGTGGTGCATCCAGCGCCCGCCCCTCTTCATCCTGCGCCATGCGGCGCAGCACGGCGGCAGTGTTGGAGACCATGGCCTGCAGGCCGGCAGCGGCCTTATTGGCGCGGCCCTCCTGCCAAAAGCGCAGGCCGGTGGCCAGCGCCACCATGCTGCCGATCACCACCGTGGCCTTGGTATCGCCGGTCAGCCACGAGACGGCGGCCAGCACCGTCAGAAGCAGGTTGAAAGGCGTGCGAAAGCACAGCCACAGGTGCTCGCTGCGGGTCATGGCCTGGTCCTGCGCAATGCTGTTCCAGCCCGCTTGCGCACGGGCTTGCTGCACCTGTGCATCGTCCAGGCCCTGGCGGCTGGTGTTCAGGCTGTGCAGCAATACCTGTTCAGGGGCATGGGCGGCGTCGCGCAGCCGCTCGCCCATGGCCTTGGAAATACCGGCATCCACCGGCGTCTGGGCCAGTTGCTCCAACATGGGCAAGCGGCGGAAATGCACGCCCCAGTGGCGCGAGCGCAGAAAGTTGACGAATCCATTCTTCAGCAGGTTCAACATGACCCATCTCCCAGCCAGGGGCGCGGCTGATCCGCGCCGCATGGCGTCTGCAAGCAATACAGGCGTGCAGCTGCGCTGCCGCTGCAGTGCGGCCGCACATATGCACCTCAGACAGAAGAAAGGTCAGCGACTGAAGGGGTCCAGCGCAGCCGATGCCGAGCAGGACTGCGCTGCGCCCTTGCCCACCGGGGCGCGGCGGCGCAGCATGGTCGCGAGCTGGCGCTGCAGGCGGCAGGGCAAGCCCAGACCGCAGCAAGGCGTGATGGCCCATGGCGCAGCCTTGCGCCGCAGTGCGCGCAAGGGGGCCAGCGAAGACATACGCAGTGGCATGAAAAGCTCCCACACCCGGCATGGCAGCGCGCAACAAAGGCACTCGCCACGGGGCAAGACTGGAAGATCGAATGGGATGCCGTAGGCGCGTAGGTCTAAAAAACTACGGCGCCTGACAGCTGCCCGCCTGGTTGGGCAAGGCAGCGCGCAAAGCTGGGGCGTTTGCGATTACCTTGCCTGTGGTCGGTTGGCCGCTGGCCAACAACTCGGTAAGTCCACAGGGTTACTCCTGATAAAAAAGTTGGCCGATTGTAGATCAACGTTCCCGAAACTGCCAGTGGTTTGGAAAGCACAAATCACGCTTTACCTGCGCTTTTCAAAACGCTCAGTCCAGCACCAGCTTGCGCTGCTGCACCAGTTGCTGGATCTGGGCGCGCGTATCGCTGATCAGCAGCGCAAACTCTTGCGGGCTGCCGCCCATGGGCACCACACCGAGCTGATCCAGGCGCGCCTGCACGGCCGGTTGGCGCATCGCTTCTTGCGCTGCGCGGTTGAGGGTGTCGACCACGGCCGGCGGCGTGCCAGCGGGCGCCACCAGGCCAAACCAGGTGATGGCCAGGCGGTTGAGCGCGGGGTAGCCGGCCTCTGCCAAGGTCGGCACGTCCGGCAGCGCCAGCAGCCGCTGAGGTGCAGCCACGGCAAACGGAACCAGCCGCCCCGATTGCACCAGGCTGCTCGACGAGGGGTACTGGTCGCTCAGCACCTGGGTCTCGCCGGCCAGCGCACTGTTGATCACCGGGCCCTGGCCTTTGTAGGGAATATGGCGCAGGCGCACGCCCAGCGCTTCATTCATCGCCTCGGCAATCAGGTGGCCGATGGAGCCCACACCCGCCGATCCGATCGTGTAGTGCTCGGGCTTGGCGCGCAACGTAGCCACCAGGCCCTGCAGGTCGTGTACCCCCAGGCTGGGATGGGTGGAGAACACCGACGGAATCTGCGCCAGTGCCATGACCGGTGCCAGCGCTTGCAGCGGATCGCGGCGCACCGATTTGAGCATCACCGTATTGACGGCCAGGGTGCTGATGGTTCCCACGCCAACGGTGTAGCCATCGGGCTGGGCACGGGCCACCGCCTCGGCGCCAATCAGGCCGGCGGCACCGGCCTTGTTCTCCACCACCACCGGCTGGCCCAGCGGCTCGCGCATCGCATCGGCCAGCAGGCGCGCCACGATATCGGTCGAGCCGCCCGGCGCAAAAGGCACCACCAGCTTGACCGGCTGGCTCGGGTAGGCGCGCCGCTCCTGCGCTTGCGCCGTCACAGCGCCGGCCAACGCCAGGCCCAGACAAAACAGCGCGGACAGCAGCGCAAACGCGCGCAGGATGGGAAAGCGGGACATCATGGCAGGTGGGCACGCAACATCAGAGAGGAGAATTATCCTCCCGAGCGGGGACCTAGGACTAGGCCGCGCAGCTGGCCTGCACGCCTGGCGCCTCGTCCTGCAGCCCTTGGGATTGCGCATAGTCCATGCCCCAGTCGCGCATCGCAATCAGCACCGGTTTGAGGCTGCGCCCCATGTCGGTCAGCGCATAGTCCACGCGCGGCGGTACCTCGGCATAAACGGTGCGCGCAACAATGCCGGCCTCTTCGAGCTCGCGCAGCTGCAGGGTCAGCATGCGCTGGGTGACATTGGGAATGGCCCGGGACAGTTCGCTGAAGCGCTTGGTGCCATGGAGCAGATGGAAAAGCACAATCGGCTTCCAGGTGCCGCCCATGACGGACAAGGTCACCTCCACCGCGCAACCACTTTTGCTGTTCAAACGCTTCATATTCTCTCCACCGAGCCAGTCGACCAGGGTGCCATCCTAGCGCCAAGCCAATGCCCATGCATTGCTTACATTTTTAATACTAGACCACAAATATGTTGGTTCTGGCTTTCTGAGCCTGGCGCTTGCATGATGGCCGGGTGGCTGCGCCGTGCAGCCTTCACCGCTCTTCAACGTGATAGCAACCCAGGAAAGAGAAACGCCATGAAAGCCATACAAGTTGCCGCCCCCGGTGGCCTGGACCACCTGCAGCTGGTCGACCTGCCAGCACCTGCCGCGCCCCGCGCCGGCGAAATCCAGGTACGCCTGCATGCCAGCTCGCTCAACTACCACGACCTGGCCATTGCCGCTGGGCGCTCGCCCACGGCCGATGGCCGCATCCCGATGGCCGATGGCGCCGGTGTGGTCACGGCCGTGGGCGAAGGCGTGACCGAGTTTGCCGTCGGCGACGCCGTGGTGTCCTGCTTTTTCCCGCTGTGGCAATCGGGCAAGCAGGTGCCCTCCACCTTTTCTACCGTGCCCGGCGATGGCGTGGACGGCTTTGCGCGCGAGCAGGTCACGATGGCCGCCACGGCCTTTACCCATGCACCCAAGGGCTATACGCATGAGGAAGCCGCCACCCTGACCACCGCTGGCCTCACGGCCTGGCGCGCTTTGGTGGTTGACGGCCGCATCGAGGCGGGGCAAACCGTTCTGGTGCTGGGCACCGGCGGCGTCTCCATCTTTGCGTTGCAACTGGCCCATGCGATGGGCGCCAAGGTGATTGCGACCACCTCCAGCGCCGCCAAGGCAGAGCGCCTGCGTGCCCTGGGCGCCGACACCGTCATCAACTACCGTGACCAGCCCGAATGGGGCGATGCGGTGCTGCAGGCCACCGGCGGTCGCGGTGCCGATATCGTCGTCGAAGTGGGCGGCCCCGGCACGCTGCCCCAGTCCATCCGCGCCTGCGCGCCTGGCGGCCATATTGCGCTGATTGGTGTGCTGACCGGCTTTGCCGGCGCTGTGCCCACTGTGGAGCTGATGCGCAAGCAGCAGACCTTGAAAGGCCTGATCGTCGGCAGCCGCGAGCAGCAGCAAGACCTGGTGCGTGCGCTGGAGCAGCTGGCGCTGCGCCCCATCATCGACAGCAGCTACCCGCTGGAGAAAATCGCCGATGCCTTTGCGCACCAGATCAGCGCGCAGCACTTTGGCAAGATCTGCCTGCACTGGTAACTGGTGGCGGCAGGGCAAGTGCGCTGATGTCCGCCCTGTTTGCCCCATCTGTCCCACTTGCCCCATGAAAAAACCGCCCCGGGCTTGCGCCTGGGGCGGTTCTTCATGGAAGGCGAAGGACGCTCAGTCCAGCAGCGAGATATCGCGCACCGCGCCCTTGTCGGCCGAGGTCACCAGTTTGGCATAGGCCTTCAAAGCGGTGGACACCTTGCGTGGACGGGGCTTGGCAGGCTTCCAGCCCAGCGCATCTTGCGCTTCGCGGCGCTCGGCAAATTCCTCGTCGCTCACCAGCGCATTGATGGTGCGGTTGGGGATGTCGATCAGGATACGGTCGCCGTTTTGCACCAGGCCAATCGCGCCTCCAGCCGCTGCCTCTGGCGAGCAGTGGCCAATCGACAGGCCCGAGGTACCTCCCGAGAAACGGCCATCGGTCAGCAGTGCGCAGGACTTGCCCAGGCCCTTGGACTTGATGTAGCTGGTCGGGTAGAGCATCTCTTGCATGCCGGGGCCGCCCTTGGGGCCTTCGTAGCGCACGATCACGACATCACCAGCCTTGACCTTGTCGCTCAGGATGTTTTCCACCGCCTCGTCCTGCGACTCGACCACATGGGCCGAGCCTTCGAACACCAGGATCGAGTCATCAACACCGGCGGTCTTGACCACGCAGCCATCCAGCGCGATATTGCCGCGCAGCACGGCCAGGCCGCCTTCTTTGGAGAAGGCATGGTCGTAGGAGCGGATGCAGCCTTCGGCGCGGTCCAGATCCAGGCTGGGCCAGCGCGTGCTTTGGCTGAAAGCCACCTGGGTGGGGATGCCGGCCGGGCCCGCCATGTAGAAGGTGCGCACGGCCTCGTCTTCGGTACGCACGATGTCCCATTGGTCCAGCGCGTCCTTCATGGTCTTGGCATGCACGGTGGGCACATCGGTGTGCAGCTTGCCGGCGCGGTCGAGCTCACCGAGGATGGCCATGATGCCGCCTGCGCGGTGCACGTCTTCGATGTGGTACTTGTTGGTATTGGGCGCCACCTTGCACAGCTGCGGCACGGTGCGCGACATGCGGTCGATGTCGGTCATCGTGAAATCGATGTCCGCCTCTTGCGCAATCGCCAGCAAGTGCAGGATGGTGTTGGTCGAGCCGCCCATCGCGATGTCCAAGGTCATCGCGTTCTCGAAGGCCTTGATGCCAACGGCGCGGGGCAGCAGGGTCGCTTCGTCTTGCTCGTAGTAGCGCTTGGCCAGCTCCACGATCAGGCGGCCTGCGCGCTTGAACAGCTGCTCGCGGTCCGAGTGGGTGGCCACCACGGTGCCATTGCCTGGCAGGGCCAGGCCCAGCGCTTCGGCCAGGCAGTTCATCGAGTTGGCGGTGAACATGCCCGAGCAGGAGCCGCAGGTCGGGCAGGCCGAGCGCTCGACTTCGGCCACATCGGCATCGCTCACATTGCTGTCAGCGGCCATCACCATCGCGTCGACCAGGTCGAGCTTCTTGATCTGGATGGTCTTGCTGCCGTCAGCCGCTGGCACGGCCAGGCGCACCTTGCCCGCTTCCATCGGGCCGCCCGAGACAAACACCACGGGGATATTGAGGCGCATCGCAGCCATCAGCATGCCGGGGGTGATCTTGTCGCAGTTGGAGATGCAGACCATGGCATCGGCGCAGTGCGCGTTGACCATGTATTCGACCGAATCGGCAATCACTTCGCGGCTGGGCAGCGAGTACAGCATGCCGTCATGGCCCATCGCAATGCCATCATCGACGGCAATGGTGTTGAACTCCTTGGCCACGCCACCTGCCGCTTCGATCTCGCGGGCGACGAGCTGGCCCAGGTCCTTCAGGTGCACATGGCCCGGAACGAACTGGGTAAAGGAGTTCACCACCGCAATGATGGGCTTGGAGAAATCGTCGTCTTTCATGCCGGTGGCACGCCACAAGGAGCGGGCACCAGCCATGTTGCGACCGGCGGTAGAGGTTTTGGAACGGTATGCGGGCATCGTGGTGTACGAATCAGTAAACAATAAGAATGCGGCCTGTCTTGCATAGTGCGGGCCTGGATATACGCCAGGGCCAGCGGGCAAGTTGGCGAGAACCTCTTGAGTGCACGCCGATGTGAGCGATGATTATCGCGCAGCTGGGCAAATGACGGAGACACTCGGGTTCCAGCCAGTAAAGGCCGTAGGGGCAGCGGGCGGGCAGAAAAAAACCGCCTCGTCGGCGGTTGGTGCCCCAGCAGCCGCTGTCAGCGGCGCCGGCGGGTCGATTGGCCCAGCGCTTCCTTGGATTTTTGCAGGCGGCGCTCTTTTTTCAGCACCTCCTGCTCCATCGCCTTGCGCTTGGTGTAGCCCGACCAGTCGGCCCAGGCCCACCACAGCGCAGCCAGGCCAAAAGGGGCCAGCACGGCAGTCCAGGACCAGGCCGCCACCGGGCCTATCTCCAGGTACTTCAACAACAGCAGAATGATCCCCAGGATCAGAAAATACATGGTCTCTCCATCCGCTTTGGCCCCTTGTATGTCGGTGGCGTAAAGCCCGTAAAGAATGCAAACTTGTGGAACATCCTGGCGCCCCCGCAGTCCTATGCAGCGACCCATTAGAATTAATGTACCTCATGCGCTAAGGAGATAACACGATGAACCGTATTCTGATTGCCACGGCACTGGCCTTGTCGGCCAGCGCACCTGCGTGGGCTGATCAGGCATTGGCCCAATCCAAGAACTGCATGGCTTGCCATTCGGTCGACAAGAAAGTAGTGGGCCCCGCATTCAAAGATATTGGCGCCAAGTTTGCAGGCCAGCCCGGCGCATCCAACATGCTGGCCCAGAAGATCATCAAGGGCAGCGCCGGCGTCTGGGGCCCCGTGCCCATGCCCGCCAACACCCAGGTCAGCGAAGCCGATGCCAAGAAACTGGCCGACTGGGTGCTGACCCTCAAGTAAAGAGCGCCTCGCATGCAGGTCGGGCCTGCCGGCCCACTCCCATGAAAAAACCACCTCGCGAGGTGGTTTTTTGCTGGCTGCGCAAGTGCGTCCTTCAGAACGTATTGCGCGGCGGCTCGACATGGCGCATGCGGTCTTCAATCTGGCCCAGGTAAGCGGCATTGCTGTTGTCCGACTCCTGGGCACGGGCCACCAGGTGGGCTTCCAGCTCTGCCAGGCGGGCCAGCAGTGCCGACTGGCCAGCGGCGTGCTGGCTCTCCAGCACCTGGCGCAGCTCGGTAAAGCGCGATGCCTCGGCCTTGTCGGCCAGCTCACGCTGGGCCGTCATCTCCTTGTTGTGGCGGCGCGCCTCCAGCATGACCGAGCCCTGCAAGGACAGCACATAGGCGATGAAGATGACGCACAGCAGCACCGTCAGCGCCAGCATCAGCACACCGAGCGGGGCGTGGATGGTGGTCAGGCCCAGGTTGACCTCGGACGGGGTGGACAGCACCTCCCAGTTGAGGGCCGCCAGGCCGCCGATGAGCACGGCGATGATGAGAAGAAGAATGCTGCGCATAGTGGATTTTGATGGCAATAGTGGAACGCATAGACCATAGCACGGTCCATGCACCAGCGCTTGTCAGCCAATGCTGGCAATTTCCTAGCGGTTCTTCAGCTTTAACAACAGCTTGGCGCGCTGGAAGGCTCCAGCGCGCCATTTGTTGACATTTACCGGTCAGTGCGTATCGGACAGCTGGTCGAGGATCGCCGGGTTCTCCAGGGTGGAAGTGTCCTGCGTGATCGCCTCGCCCTTGGCGATCGAGCGCAACAGCCGGCGCATGATCTTGCCCGAGCGCGTCTTGGGCAGGTTGTCGCCAAAGCGGATGTCCTTCGGCTTGGCGATCGGGCCGATCTCCTTGGCCACCCAGTCGCGCAACTCCTTGGCAATCTGCTTGGCTTCGTCGCCAGTCGGGCGTGAGCGCTTGAGCACCACAAAGGCGCAGATCGCCTCGCCCGTCATGTCATCGGGCCGGCCCACGACGGCCGCCTCGGCCACCAGGTCGGTCTTGGCGACCAGGGCCGACTCGATCTCCATCGTGCCCATGCGGTGGCCCGAGACGTTCAGCACATCGTCGATGCGGCCGGTGATGCGGAAGTAGCCGGTCTTGGCATCGCGCACCGCGCCGTCGCCGGCCAGGTAGATGCTGCCGCCCATCTCTTCGGGGAAATAGGCTTTCTTGAAGCGCTCGGGGTCGTTCCAGATCGTGCGGATCATCGACGGCCAGGGCTTGCTGATCACGAGGATACCGCCGGTACCGTTGGGCAGCTCCTTGCCGGTCTCATCGACGATCTGGGCCATGATGCCCGGCAGCGGCAGGGTGCAGGAGCCCGGCACCAGCGGCGTCGCACCCGGCAGCGGCGTGATCACATGGCCGCCGTTTTCCGTCTGCCAGAAGGTATCGACAATTGGGCAGCGCTCGCCGCCGATGTTCCGGTAGTACCACATCCAGGCTTCGGGGTTGATGGGCTCGCCCACCGATCCGAGAATGCGCAGGCTGCTGAGGTTCCAGTTGCGAGGATGTACCTTGTCGTCCGAGTCAGCCGCCTTGATCAGCGAGCGGATAGCCGTGGGGGCGGTATAGAAGATCGACACGCCATGGCGCTCGATCATCTGCCAGAAGCGCCCGGCATTGGGGAAGGTCGGCACGCCCTCGAACACCACCTGGGTCGCGCCAGCGGCCAGCGGGCCGTAGGCAATATAGGTGTGGCCAGTGATCCAGCCGATATCGGCCGTGCACCAGAACACATCGCTGGGCTTCAGATCAAAGGTCCACTCCATCGTCATCTTGGCCCAGAGCACATAGCCGCCGCTGGCATGCTGCACACCCTTGGGTTTGCCGGTGGAGCCGCTGGTGTACAGGATGAAGAGCGGATGCTCGGCATTCACCGGCACCGGCGCGCATTCCTTGCTCTGGCCGGCCAGCGCCTCGCCAAAGCTCACATCCCGGCCGTCGACCTTGTTCCAGGCCGTCTGGGTGCGTTCAAACACCAGCACTTTCTTGACGGTGTCGCAGCCACCCATGGCCAGTGCGTCGTCGACAATCGCCTTCAGCGGCAGCTCCTTGCCGCCGCGCATCTGGTAGTTGGCGGTGATGATCAGCACCGCGCCGGCATCGATGACGCGCTCATTGACCGCCTTGGCCGAGAAGCCGCCAAACACCACCGAGTGGGTCGCACCAATGCGCGCGCAGGCCTGCATCGCCACAATGCCCTCGACGGTCATCGGCATATAGATAAGGACCCGGTCCCCCTTTTGCACGCCCTGGGCCTTGAGCGCATTGGCAAAGGCGCTGACCTTGTCCAGCAGCTCGCGGTAAGTGATCTTGGTCACCTGGCCATCATCAGCTTCAAAGATGATCGCTGTCTTGTTCTCCACCGGCGTGCCGATGTGCTTGTCCAGGCAGTTGGCGCTGACGTTGAGCTCGCCATCCTGGAACCACTTGAAGAACGGCGGCTGGCTCTGGTCCAGCACCTCGGTGAAGGGCTTGGTCCACTGCACATGCTCGCGGGCACGTTTCGCCCAAAAACCTTCAAAGTCGGACTCGGCCTCGGCGCACAGCGCCTGGTAGGCCTCCATGCTGCCGACGCGGGCCGTGGCAGACAGGCTGGCGGGTGGGGGAAATACGCGGTTTTCGACCAGAACGGATTCAATGGTTCCTTGGGCTGGGGCTGTCATGGGTGGGTCTCCTTTGCAAACATTGTAGGTATGAAAATCGCTGCTACTGTGGACCGGCGCACTTACAGGCATCTGACAACGCAGCACTGGCTGCCACCGCTTGCGATAGACAAAACCAACCACCCGATCCAGACAAGGAATTTTCCCAATCGCCACACTGCAGACGCAGGGCGCTGGCTACAATGCGCGACGCTCTTTTTAGCGGCATTTCCGCACGCGCTGAGCCAGCATCCGGACAGGCTGGCACGGACCTCAGCGATGGACGGCCGAAACACAGATTCCAAACCTGCTGCAGGGCACTCTCTCCACTACCCCCTCCACCATGTCTCTCCCTCAAAATGCTCCTTTGCGCCCCTTGCCGGCGCTGATTTTTGCCAGCCGCTGGCTGCAACTGCCGCTCTACCTGGGCCTGATCGTTGCCCAGCTGGTGTATGTCTGGCATTTCCTGGTCGAGCTGCTGCACCTGGTTGAAGCGGCCTTTGGCAGTGATACCGCGCTGCGCATCCTCGTCACCTCGGTGGGCTACTCGCCCGATGTCCAGATCACGGCGCTCAACGAGACCATCATCATGCTGGTGGTGCTGGGCCTCATCGATGTGGTGATGATCTCCAACCTGCTGATCATGGTGATCGTCGGCGGCTACGAGACCTTTGTCAGCCGCATGCACCTCAACCGCCACCCGGACCAGCCCGAATGGCTGGGCCATGTGAACGCCTCGGTGCTCAAGGTCAAGCTGGGCCTGTCCATCATCGGCATCAGCTCCATTCACCTGCTCAAGACCTTTATCAATGCGCCCAATTACAGCGAGAAGGTGCTGATGTGGCAGACCATCATCCATGTGGTCTTCCTGCTGTCCGCGCTGGCCATCGCCTGGACCGACCGCATCCTGCACCCCGCAGGCCCTGCGCACAAGGACAGCCACTGATCCAGCAGCCGCTACGCGCCCCCCAGCCCCGCCCCCGTGCGGGGCTTTTTCATGGGCGCTTTGGTGATCCGTATTGGCGAAAAATTCCTACATGGCAGCCCTTGGTTTTCATATATCAGTAGTCATTTACCCTTAAAAGACAGCATCCACAGCACAAGCAACGTGATCGGTGCGCAATTGCCAAAATCGGGGTCTTTTCTGCATTGGCTTCGCATAAAATTGAAACTAGATGTTTCCTGCTCATGCAAAGCCCTGACCGCTTGATCCGACCATATTTGGTTTTTTATTGCTATTAAAAAAGTAGCAACACAGAAATCAGATGCTGCAAATGGCCGCGTTGAGCGCTAAATTCGCCCGGATGAAACCCGCTTTTTTTGACTTCTATATTTCCAATACGTATACTTAAAGGATGTTTTACAACCTGCAACGCAGGTAATCCGTGCCTTTCTGACAGGCGCGGATCGTCTCCGTCGGGTCTTTGGCGCCACGCCAAAGTCCGTCAACAGGCCGGAATATTCCCGGCCCTGATGCCCCGGCGTGGTGGCCTTTTTACAGTGTCCGCCGCGCTCGCGTGATTGAAACGATCGGGTTTCAATGCGCACGAGAGACCCTGTACCTGGCTCGACCCTGAAGCCCATCGCTGCTGGCATGCACGCCCGGTACAGGCAGAAATTGTTGGTCACATTGCGTGTCCTGCCCACCCCACGAGGGCTTGCCATGGTTGTCGCTTCGACAGCCAGGCGCAGCTATCGGCATCAGGGTTGAGAGATTGACGGTCCCGTGCTGGACGACGCCCTTCAGGGGCGTCTTCAGCGTTGTAGCCACTACAACTTAGGGAGGAGCCACACATGGCCAAACAAATCCGTATCGAGCACGTCTTCAAGGTGTTCGGAGATTCCCCAAAAGCCGCGCTCGAGCTGGTGCGCAAAGGCGCCACCAAGCAAGAAGTCATGGAGAAGACCGGCAACTCCATCGGCGTGTTTGACGCCAACTTCACCATCGAAGCCGGTGAGATCTTTGTCGTCATGGGCCTGTCGGGCTCGGGCAAGTCCACCCTGGTGCGCATGCTCAACCGCCTGATCGAGCCCACCAGCGGAGCCATCGTCGTCGATGACCAGGACATCAACCAGCTGTCGGACAGCAAGCTGCGCGCACTGCGCCGCAAGGACATCTCGATGGTGTTCCAGTCCTTTGCGCTGATGCCCCACCTCACCGTGGTCGAGAACACCGCGTTCGGCCTGGAGCTGGCCGGCGTGGCTCGCGAAGAGCGCCTGACCGCTGCCGAGCAAGCGCTCGAGCAGGTGGGCCTGGCCGGCTGGGGCGCAAGCTACCCCGATGAGCTGTCTGGCGGCATGCAGCAGCGCGTGGGCCTGGCCCGTGCGCTGGCATCGGACCCCTCGATCCTGCTGATGGACGAGGCCTTCTCGGCGCTCGACCCGATCATCCGCACCGAAATGCAGTCCGAGCTGATGCGCCTGCAGGAGATCAAGCGCCGCACCATCGTCTTCATCTCGCATGACCTGGACGAAGCGATGCGCATTGGCGACCGCATTGCCATCATGAAGGACGGCATGGTCCAGCAGGTCGGCACGCCTGACGACATTCTGCGCAACCCTGCCAACGACTATGTGCGCGCCTTTATCCAGGGCGTGGATGCTGCAGCCGTCTTCAAGGCCGCCGATATCGCGCGCCGTGGCATCACCATCGTCAAGGAAAGCGACCAGCGCGGTGCGCGCGCCGCAATGCAACTGCTGCAGGACGAGGACCGGGACTTTGCCTATGTCGTTTCGCCCCGCAAGCAGTACCTGGGTACGGTCTCGACCGAATCCCTGCGCAATGCCTTGAAGGGCCATGTCGGCCCGTTGGGTCTGCAGCATGCCTACCTGGACAAGGTCGAGCCCATTGCCGAAGACGCGCTGGTGGCCGATCTGTTTGGCCAGGTTGCGCAGGCACCCTGCCCGCTGCCGGTGCTGCGTGCCGATGGCCGCTTTGTCGGCGCGATCAGCAAGAACACCCTGCTGCGCTTCCTGGACCGCGACACGCCGCCGGTGCCGCCGACCGACCCTGCGGTGATCGCCATGCAGGCGGCCACCGAGGCCGCTGCCGCTGAAGCCGCCAATACCGACAACAACGACAACAGGAGTGCCGCATGAGTACCGACAACACGCTGACCATCGCCCAGAACACTGCTGCGGCCGACCCCTGGGCCGATACCGCATCGACCAGCTCGAGTGCGGCCACCGCATGGACCGCCACCGACGCTACGGACGCCGCTGCAGCACCCACCCAGGCCGCACCGGTGGACGACCCCTGGGTTGCCGTGGGCAATGTCTCGGGCAACACCGACTGGCTGGGCGGCCCCGACGCCGTGGGCCAGACCGCGGACGCAGCCCAGGCTGCCGCGCAGCATGCGCAGGCCGCCCATGACAGCGGTTTCCACCTGAGCCAGCTCTGGGACGGCAGCCTGCCGGTGCAGGACTGGATCAACAGCGGCCTGACCTGGGTGGTGGCCAATTTCCGCCCCTTCTTCCAGACCGTGCGCGCGCCGATTGACGCCACGCTCACCGGTGTGGAGCATTTTCTGACCGCCATCCCGATGCTCGCGATGGTGGCGATCCTGGCGCTGATCGCCTGGCAATTTGCCGGCGGTGCCCTGGCCATTGGGGCCGTGGTGTCGCTGCTGATCATCGGCATGCTGGGTATCTGGCACGAGGCCATGGTCACCCTGTCGCTGGTGCTGACCTCGCTGGCCTTCTGCATCATCATCGGTCTGCCGCTGGGCATCTTGCTGGCCAGCAGCGACCGGGCACAGAAGTTCTTCCGCCCGGTGCTGGACGCCATGCAGACCACCCCGGCCTTCGTCTACCTGGTGCCGGTGGTGATGCTGTTTGGCATTGGCAATGTGCCAGGCGTCGTGGTGACCATCGTGTTTGCGCTGCCACCGCTGGTGCGCCTGACCAACCTGGGTATCCGCCAGGTACGCCCTGACCTGATCGAGGCGAGCCGTGCCTATGGCGCCTCGCCTCTGCAATTGCTGTGGAAGGTGCAGCTGCCGCTGTCCATGCCCTCGATCATGGCCGGTATCAACCAGTCGCTGATGCTGTCGCTGTCGATGGTGGTGATTGCCTCGATGATCGCCGTGGGCGGCCTGGGCCAGATGGTGCTGCGCGGTATTGGCCGCCTGGACATGGGCCTGGCCACTGTTGGCGGCCTGGGCATTGTGCTGCTGGCTATTTTGCTCGACCGCATCACCCAGGCCATGGGCCAGCCACGCCGTGGCGTGCGCCACTGGTGGCAGACCGGCCCGGCCGGCCTCATCGCCCGCGCCCTGCACAAGCCAGAAGCCAGCCCTGCGCCCAAGCCCCTGCCCCAGGCAGCGGCCCAAAAGCAGGCGCAGGCATCCACGCAGCCCGGCCAGGACGCCGTGCCTGCCGCCTAAGCCCAGCCAGGGCAGCCGCAACCGCCCGCTGCCCTGCCCACCCGCTTGGCCCCATTTGCACATTGATCGGCGGCGCGCACTGCGCCCGCGCCGAACCCCTAACAAGGAGCATCCATGACATCCACCCCCCATTCCTGGCAGGCCTTCGCGGCCCCCACCCGCATGGTCAAAAGCCTGCTGACCACCAGCCTGCTGGCCGCTGGCCTGGCCGCCGCCGGCCATGCTGTGGCCCAGGACCTGCCCGGCAAGGGCATCAAGGTCCAGCCGCTGCAAAGCTCGATCGCCGAAGAGACCTTTCAGACCCTGCTGGTCAACAAGGCCATGCAAAAGCTCGGCTATGACGTGCAGCCCATCCGCGAGGTGGAGTACGCCACCGCCCACGTGGCGATCGGTAACGGCGACGCCACCTACATGGCCGACCACTGGGATCCGCTGCAGGCCGACTTCTACAAGAATGCCGGCGGCGCCGACAAGCTCTACCGCGAAGGCGAGTACTCGACCAGTGCCGTGCAGGGCTACCTGATCGACAAGAAGACCGCCGACGAGCACAAGATCACCAATATCGAGCAGCTCAAGGACCCCAAGATCGCCAAGCTGTTTGACACCGATGGGGACGGCAAGGCCGACCTGACAGGATGCACCCCCGGCTGGGGCTGCGAGGGCGCGATCGAGCACCAGCTGACGGCCTACAAGCTGCGCGACACCGTCACCCATGTGCAAGGCACCTATGCCGCGCTGATGGCCGACACCATCGCCCGCTACAAGTCCGGCAAGCCCATCCTCTACTACACCTGGACGCCGTACTGGGTCAGCGCCGAGCTGCGCCCTGGCCGTGATGTCGTCTGGCTGCAAGTGCCGTTCACCGCACTGCCCGGCAACCAGGCCGATCTGAAGACTGCGCTGCCCAACGGCAAGAACTACGGCTTCCCGCTCAACACCCAGAAGATCGTCGCCAACAAGAAGTTTGCCGAAGCCAACCCAGCGGCCGCCAAGCTGTTTGCGATCATGAAGCTGCCGGTCGCGGACATCAACGCGCAGAACCTGGCGATGAAGGACGGCCAGAACAAGCCTGCCGATATCGAGCGCCATGCCGACGGCTGGATCAAGGCCCACCAGGCCGAGTTTGACGGCTGGATCAAGACGGCGCTGGACGCCGCCAAGGCGCAATAAGCCTGCCTGCAGCACCCGCCCGGCAGGACCTTGCCGGGCCGGTGCCTTTCCCCCTGGGCATGCCGCCATGCCCACCGCTGCAGCGCCAGCGCTGCGCAGCCCCAAGCCCCCCGCAAGCTGCACACAGACCAGCCGGCACCACCGGCCGGGCGCCGTCTTGCCCCAGGGCTGCCCATGTTCCCTCTCGGTGCACATCGGGTGCATCGCGTATCCATCCAAGGAGAAGACCATGACTGATAAAAACCGCCTCAATCGCCCCGTCCACCTGGCCTGCGCCGCCGCCATCGCGCTGATGGCCTGGGGCCCCGTCGCCCAGGCGCAAGACCTGCCCGGCAAGGGCAAGGATGTGCTGCCGCTGCTGGGCACCGTGGACGAGGAGATGTTCCAGACCCTGATCGTCTCGCGCGCGCTGGAAAAGCTCGGCTACACCGTCAAGGACCCCAAGGGGCTGGAGAACGGCACCGAGCACGTGGTGGTCGGCCAGGGCGATGCCACCTTCATGGCCAACCACTGGATTCCGCTGCACCAGGAGTTTTATGAGCGCAATGGCGGCGCCAAGGTCTTCTACCGCGAAGGCATGTTCTCGACCAATGCGGCGCAGGGCTACCTGATCGACAAGGCCACGGCCGAGAAGTACAAGATCACCGACATCATGCAGCTCAAGGATCCCAAGATCGCCAAGCTGTTTGACACCGATGGCGACGGCAAGGCCGATCTGACCGGCTGCAACCCCGGCTGGGGCTGCGAGCTGGCGATCAACAAGCACCTCAAGGGCCTGGGCCTGGAAGGCAGCGTGACCCACCGCCAGGGCAACTATGCGGCGCTGATTGCCGACACCATCGCCCGCTACCAATCGGGCAAGCCGGTGCTCTACTATGTCTGGACCCCCTACTGGGTCAACGGCGTGCTCAAGCCCGGCCAGGATGTCGTCTGGCTGCAGGTGCCCAACATCCCCAATGCCAAGGGCGATGACGACACCCGCCTGCCCAACGGCAAGAACTATGGCTTCAAGGTGAACAACCAGTACATCCTCGCGAACAAGAAATGGACCGACGCCAACCCGGCCGCCGCCAAGCTGTTTGCGCTGATGCAGGTGCCCATCGAGGACATCACCGCGCAGAACCTGCTGATGCGCAATGGCGAAAACAAGACCGCCGATATCCAGCGCCATGCCGACACCTGGATCAAGAACCACCAGGCCAAGTTTGACGGCTGGATCAAGCAAGCGCTGGCCGCCAAGTAAGCCTGGCGCCTTCTGCACCGCAGCCCGAGCCCGCTCACCCAGCGGGCTTTTTTGTGGCTTTCAGCGGCGCAAAACTACAATAGCCGCCAAACAACGCCCATGCCCCATGTCCCATCCCTGCCTCAGTTGCGGCGCCTGCTGCGCCAGCTTTCGCGTTGATTTTTCCGTCCATGAATGCGACAGCAACGGCGGCCGTGTGCCCTCGGGCCTGGCCGAAGAGGTCAACGACTCGACCTGCCGCATGCGCGGCACCGACTATGCCCGCCCACGCTGCGCGGCCTTGACCGGCACCATTGGCCAGCAAGCCGCCTGCGGTATTTATGAATGGCGCCCCTCGCCCTGCCGGGAGTTTGCCACCGGCAGCGAGGCCTGCAACAAGGCCCGCCTGCGCCATGGCATGCAGGCGCTCGAAGGTGGGCTGTACTAGCCAGCCCGCCCAGCGCCCCATGCGTTGCGCTAGAGCGGTGCTAGAGCGGAGCAATCCGCACCACTGGCGCGCTGGCTGTCTCGATGGACATGCGCAGCGGCAGAAACTGCGCAATCACCGCCATATTGCTGTGCAGGTGCGCGCTGGCCTCGCTGCAGCTGAAGGCTGCAGGCTGGCCGCTTTGCCACACGGCCAGCGCCTGCAGCAGCAAGAGCTGGTCGGCCAGGTAGGCGCAGACAGCGGCATCGGGCTTTTTCTGGTAATCGCGCAGGTCCTGGCAGAGCTTGCGCGCCACCGCTTCGGACGATACGCCGTGCGCCCCCAGGCACCAGAACAGCTCGGTGACATGGTCATAGCGCAAGGTGGCCTGCAGCAGATTGCCCGGGCCTTCCTCCTGGCCCACCGGCAGCAGCTCCATCGCGCGCCGGTCCCAACCGGTCAGCCGCGCCAGCTCATCGAACTCGCGCATCGCCACGCCACGCGGCACGGCCGCGCAGACCGCCTCCACCGACACATGCTGCAGCATGCCGCGCGCCAGCAGGTCAAAAGGCTGCAGCCCTTGCGCTGCCGGGCTGATGCAGGCCAGCGCCTCGCCACCGCCCGCCGGGTAAAAGCCAAAGCGGCGCAGGCGCAGGTCCAGCCCTGCCCCCATGCGTGCCACCAAGGGTGCATAGGCGCGCTCGATGAAATGGGAGTTCGGCGCCAGCGGGTTGTGGGTGCCGCCCGCCAGCTGCACCGTGCTCGCGCCATCGGCCATCAGCAGCGCCGGCAGCACCGTCTGCAGCACCAGCATGGCACTGCCCGCGCCCGAGATCGGGAAGCGGTAGTCCCCGGCCTTGAGCGTCACCGGCGCAAACTGCAGCTCCGTCACGCCCGCAGCGATGGGCGACAGCTGTGCCTCGCTGATGGTCTGCGCCGCCTGCACACAGGCCAGGTGCTGGCGCATCAGGCCCGGCTTGGAGCGCCTGGCCCGGATGCTGTGCATCGCCAGCGGCCTTTGCGTGATGACCGACAGCGCCAGCGCTGTGCGCAGCATCTGGCCGCCGCCCTCGCCTTGCGAGCCGTCGATCTCGACCAGCCCCTTTTCTATCCATTGGCTTGCGGTTTGCATTGGAATCGTTTCCCTCTCACTGTTTTCTTCTTCGGTTTTTACCTGCGCTGGCTCAGTGGCCGGACAGCGCAGCGCCCATGGTCACGCGGGGATAGGTAACTACTCGGCAGACGCGATGCACGCCGGGGCGCAGCTCCAGCTCGCGCCGCAGGATGCGGTCGATGCGCGGCGCCCAGCTGCGCTCCAGGCTCAGCGCCTCCAGCTGCGCATGCGCGGGCTTGTCACCAAACTGCACCCACCACCAGGCGAGGGCCTGCGCTGCCAGGCTGCGCAGATCCGGCGCCTTGGACTGCAAGGCGGCATGCACACGGGCACGGGCAGACGCATCGGGGCGGTCACGCCATAGCGAACGCAAAGCCGCCATCTCCGCCGCATCGCAATGGCTTTGGCGCCAGGCGCGGTGCCGGGCACGGCAGTCCTTGCAGCGGCTGGCACTGGCATACAGGCTGCCTTGCACTTGCTCGTACCACCATTTCTGGTCCTGCGCGGTCCAGACTGAGGCTGCACCGCAATCACAGCAGCGGTAGCTGATATCGACGTAGTAACCGGGGAGCCAAAAAGGCGCGCCGTGGATCAGTTCAAGGCGCTGCACATCAGCCGCCAAGGCGCCATGCGGCATGGCTGGGCGTAACGCTGCTTCGCGCTGCGCCTCCATGCGCGCCCAACGGCGCTGCTTGATCTCGTGTCGACGTTGCTTATTGCTCTTCATCACCCTTCTCCTCAGGGTTGCGGCCCCAGGGCCGCCGCCCTTTTTACCCCTTCACACACACCACCTGCTTGAGCGTGTACACCACCTCCACCAGGTCACTCTGCGCCGCCATCACCGCGTCGATGTCCTTGTAGGCCATGGGGATCTCGTCGATCACCTCGGCATCCTTACGGCATTCCACCCCTTCGGTGGCGCGCATCTGGTCCTCGACGGTGAACAGCTTCTTGGCCTTGGTCCGGCTCATCGTGCGACCGGCGCCGTGGCTGCAGCTGTTGAAGCTCTCGGGGTTGCCCTTACCACGCACGATAAAGCTCTTGGCCCCCATGCTTCCCGGGATGATGCCCAGCTCACCCTGGCGGGCGCTCACGGCGCCCTTGCGGGTCACAAACACCTCCTGGCCAAAGTGGGTCTCGCGTTGCACATAGTTGTGGTGGCAGTTCACCGCTTCCAGGTGCGTCTCGAACGGTTTGCTAATCACCTTCTGCAAGGCATGGATCACGCGGACCATCATCACCTCGCGGTTGGCACGCGCAAACTTCTGCGCCCAACCCACCGCTTTGACATAGTCGCCAAAGTAGGCGGCGCCTTCTTCAAAGTAGGCCAGGTCCTTATCGGGCAGGTTGCGCTGGTGCAGCTCGGCATCCTTCTTGGCCAGCTCGATGAAGTGGGTGCCAATGGCGTTCCCCACCCCGCGCGAGCCCGAGTGCAGCATGATCCACACGGCTTGGTTCTCGTCCAGACAGACTTCGATGAAGTGGTTACCGGACCCCAGGGTTCCCAGGTGCTTGTAGTTGTTGGTGTTCTTCATGCGCGGGTGCGCTTCGCAGATCTCCTCGAACTCTTTCACCAGCACCGTCCAGGCGGCATCGGTTTCCTCAGGCGGCGTCTCCCAGCTTCCCTTGTCGCGGCCATAGCGCTTGGGCGTCATACCCACGGGCACCGCCCGCTCGATCGCAGCGCGGATCGGCGCCAGGTTGTCGGGCAGATCGCTGGCCGTCAGCGTGGTCTTGCAAGCCATCATTCCGCAACCCAGGTCCACCCCCACCGCCGCCGGGATGATGGCCTTCAGCGTAGGCACCACCGAGCCGATGGTGGCACCAATCCCCAAGTGGACATCAGGCATCACCGCCACGTGCTTGAACACCACCGGCAGGCGCGAGATATTGGCCAGCTGGTTCTGCGCTTCGGCCTCGACCGGCACGCCGTTGGTCCACATCTTCACGGGCACGCCATTAGGCACTTGCATTTCGTTGTATTGCGACATCTCTTAGCTCTCTTCTTTATCTTCACACCGCTGTATGACAGCGATGACTTGGTAGGGCGGGATACGGTGAGCACCTCTGGGCTGCGACCAGGGTTTGGTGAAACACTTCCGGAGCTCTGGCACTGAGCTACAGGTTCAAAGAACCTGGCGGGATTCCAACCCGCATCGCCGGATTCCAATGTAGTTCCACCGGCATTCGCAGCCAGCGATGCAAACCTTCCCAAAAACACTATCCCAACAAAAGCGCGACCAGGGTCGGCAAGACAACTGCCACACCGGTTTCCCGGCTGAGGATTCGAACCCCCGGCGTTCCGAATGTAGTCTTGCCAGCATTCGCGCAAACCAAAAATCTTGTGCAGATGGGCCACCTGCAGCGACTAAAAAGGTGAAATATTTTTCGTGCTCTACCCATGAGCTACAACTTGCGTTGGCAGGACTCGAACCTGCTCCCTCGAGCGTTAAAGGCTGTAATTTCACCGGCATTCGCCGCAAGCCACCCAAACCTTTTAAACCTTATTCATTGTCGATATCCACCGTTGGCGACCAGATTGGTGGTGTGACGCAACAGTTTTGGAATGTAGTCACACCGGCATTCGCCAACAGCAGATAAAACACAGCTTACTGGGCGGGCAGCACGATCTGCTCGATTTCGCCTACCCAATGTGCGGCACCCAGCTTGCCTTCGGCAAAACGGGCCACCACATCAAATACCGCATCGCTGAAACCACCGATATTCAAGATATCGGCACGCTCCTGCGCCTGCGTCGTCGCATACGGCTGGATGTCAATACACACCAGCTTGGCAGCGGGGTTGCGTTGCTTGATGCGCGCCCATTGCTGCATCGTCTCCGTCGCACCCGAGCGCTTGCCATCCACCCAGGACTCGTTGTCCGAGACCAGGATCACCAGGTCCACGGCCGCCTTTTCATCGGCCAGCAGCTTGAGCGGCGCACTGCAATTCGTACCGCCTCCGCCCACAGCCGCCAAGCGGGAGGCATTGGTCATCACCGAATCACGGCCGTTGAGCGACAGCGGCACCACCTTGCATTCAAAGGGCAGCACGCGCGCCTCGCGGTTCTTGCGCAGCACGGCAGCCGCCATCAGGCCGGCCACATCGATGCAGCGCACCTTGCTGGCGGCACCGGCCCGGTACCCCGTCACCGACGAGCCCATGGAGCCGGAGACATCGGGGCAGACGGCGACCCGGCCCGCAAATTGCGGCACGTTGGCCGTCGCCAGCTCCATCGCATCCTGCAGCGCCTCTGCCACGGCAGCCGGCACCTGCTGGCCCGCAGCCTGGTAGGCCGACAGCAGCTGGTAAGGCATCGCACGGGCCTTGGCCACGGCTGCCGCATCCTGCAGCTTGGCGGCCACGCGCTCAGCCATACCGGGCAGCTCAAACACACCATGGCGCGCCAAGGTGTTCAGGTTCTGCCGCAGCATCTGCCACGAACCCTGGCTCGCAATCTGCGCCCACTGCTGCGCACCCAGGCCCAGCGCGGTCAGCATCTGGAACGGCACCTCCGGCACCTGCTCGGGCATCTGGCCCTGGGCCACCGCACGCTTGAAGCGCTCGAACGCCAAGGTGATGGGTGGCAGGCTGGCTTCGTCATACGACTTGCCAATCAGCCAGGCAAACCAGGCAGCGCGCCATGCCTCATCGGGCTTGGGATGCACCATCTTGACCACATCGGCGAGCGAGGGTTGGCTACCGATGGCGGCGTTGAGCAACTGCTTTTCCGTCGCCGTCAGCAACCACTGCTGCACCAGCTTCTTGGGCCGGGTACCGAGCGACTTGCGCCCCAGCACCCCGCTGCGCAGGATCTGCACAAAATTGCGCAGCATCTTGCCGTTGTCCACCACGCGGGGAAAGATCTGTGCCAGCAGCTCGACATCACGCACGGCCAGCACCGCCGCCAACGCGGCAGGCATGTCCTTCATATAGCCACGCTCACGGGCATAGATGGCCGTCTTGGCAATAAAAGTCGCTTCGACCTTGGCCAGCACGTCCATCAGTTGCGAGAGCTGGTCCTGCGGGCTGGCATAAAAAGTCTGGCCCAGGCAGCCGGTCAGCGCCATTTGCGCCAGCTGGTGCTGCGGGCCAAATGCATAGGCCGCCATACCCGATTGGTTGGTGGCATCCGCCGTTGCCAGCTGGGCGCCCTTGTAGGTTTGAAACAGTTGCAGGTTGACCATGGTGTTCTTCTTTCTTGTTCATTCAACGCCTCGGGAAAGCAGAGACCCTGCTCTGCTTTCCCCAACTCACGCCACGTGGCGCTTGTTAGGTTTATTGCCAAAAGCGTGCCAACTTTTATACCCAGCACTCCTCCAAAAATAAATTATTGATTTATATATAAATTTTCATATCACTGCCAATCCTCACTTCAGCATCGTCTCGTTATTTTTATCTTTCCAGATAAGATATTTATAATATGGAATCGTCTTCAAGATCGCAATCGCATGAAACCCATCACCGTCATCGGCTTTCTCGGCACCCAGCTCGACAGCGGGCGCGGCGCAGGCCGCTGGAGCAAATGGCGGCCCTCGGTGGCCATCACCCAGCATGAAGACATGGTGGTGGCCCGCATGGACCTGCTCTACACCCGCGCGCATGTGGACCTGGCGCGGCTGGTGCAAAAGGACATTGCCACCGTGAGCCCCGAGACCGAAGTCCACCTGGTGGAGCTGCCGATCCGCGACCCCTGGGACTTTGAAGAGGTCTACGGCGCGCTCTATGACTGGACCAGCAGCTACCACTTCGACAGCGACCAGGCCCAGTACTGGCTCAACATCACCACGGGCACCCATGTGGCGCAGATCTGCCTGTTTTTGCTGGCCGAGTCGCGCACGATCCCCGGCGTGATCCTGCAGGCCTCGCCACCCAAGCGGCAGATCGATGGCGCGGCGGGCAACTATGCGCTGATCGACCTGGACCTGTCACGCTACGACGCGCTGGCCACCCGCCATGCGCAGGCCCAGCAGGATGCGGTGGCCTTTCTCAAAAGCCACATCCCCACCCGCAACCCCCGCTTCAACCAGTTGATTGCCGAGATCGAGCAGGTGGCAGGCCGCTCGCAGGCCCCCATGCTGCTGGTGGGGCCTACGGGCGCAGGCAAGTCCTTTCTGGCGCGCCGCATGTACGAGCTGAAAAAGGCGCGCCACCAGATCAGCGGTGCCTTTGTCGAAGTGAACTGCGCCACCTTGCGCGGCGACAGCGCCGCCAGCACCTTGTTTGGCCACAAGAAAGGGGCGTTCACCGGCGCCGCCACAGAGCGCGCCGGCCTGCTGCGCACCGCAGACCAGGGCCTGCTCTTTCTCGACGAAATCGGCGAGCTGGGCGCCGACGAGCAGGCCATGCTGCTGATGGCCATCGAGGAAAAGCGCTTCTACCCCATGGGCTCGGACAAGGAAGTGAGCAGCGACTTCCAGCTGATAGCCGGCACCAACCGCGACCTGCGCCTGGAAGTCAGCGCCGGCCGCTTTCGCGAAGACCTGTTTGCCCGCATCAACCTCTGGACCTACAACCTGCCTGGCCTGGCCCAGCGCAGCGAAGACATCGAGCCCAATATCGACCACCTGCTGGTGCAGCACGCCCAGCAAACCCACCGCACCGAGCGCTTCAACGCCGAAGCGCGCAAACGCTACCTGCAGTTCGCCCAGAGCCCGCAAGCCCTGTGGAGCGGCAACTTCCGCGATCTGCATGCGAGCGTGACGCGGCTGGCTACGCTGTCGACCAGTGGTCGTATCACCGAGGACCAGGTGGAGGCGGAGATTGGGCGGCTGCAGTGGCTGTGGCAGCGGCCGGAGGCTGTGGCTTCGTCTGTCGGTGGTTCTGCTGAAGTGGCGTTGGAGGCCTTGTTGCCTGGAGATGCCATTGAGGCGATGGATTTGTTTGACCGGATGCAGTTGGCGGCGGTGGTGGGGGTGTGTCGTGCCTCTGGCAGTTTGTCGGAGGCGGGGCGGCAGTTGTTTCAGGCTTCGCGGGCACAAAGGGCGGTGGTGAATGATGCGGATCGGTTGAGGAAGTATTTGCAGAAGTTTGGGTTGAGTTGGGATTTGGTTTGTTCTGCTCGTTGAGCCTTTTGAGGTCTGATGCTGTTTTTAGCTGCTGCTGGTCATCGTATGCTGCCGGCCTAGTGCAGCTCTTGCTTATTCGTATGCCTGCGGCGCTTTTGTCTTTTGCTGGCCGGATTTCGCCCGGCGGGCGAGGTACTTTTCTTGGCGACCAAGAAAAGTACCCAAAAGAAGGTCGCCCTGCTGACTGCGTCCCTTCGCTTCGCTACGGGCAACCTGTGGTGCTCGGGTATGGGCTGCACCGCGAAACTCACTACGCGCCAAAGGCGCTCCGTTCAAACAGACGCGGTGAGTCAGTTCACGAAGCAGTTGCACTCTCCGGTGCAACTGCCCAGCCCATACCCTGTGCTCCTCGGCGCATTCAGAAGGGAAACTGAGCAGACATGTGCCATCGCTGCGCTCGGCCCCAAAAGCAGGCCAAGCGCAGCGATGGCCTATTGGCATTTGGCTGTTTTGATGTTTACCCCCCTTTTGCATGCGCCTGGGGCGTGGCGTTTGCGGGGTGGCGCTGGCACCGAAGAGTGCCAGTGCATCGTGAACTAGCTTGCCGCGTCTGTCCGAACGGAGCGCTTTCAGCGCGTAGTGAGTTTCGCGGCACGCCCCGCAAACGCCACGGCACAGGTTGCCCTTCGCAACGCGAAGGGTCGCAAGCAGCAGGGGCGGCCTTCTTTTGGGTACTTTTCTTGGCCGCGCAAGAAAAGTACCTCGCCAGCCGGGGCGAGACCCGGCCAGCAACAACTTGCAAAGTTAAAAGCCCATCTAACAGGCATGTCACAAACAAGCGACATGGATTCCCCACAAAACCTAAAATCCCCACCTCCCCCGCGCACCAGCGGCCCGCAAAGCCGCCCCAGCGTCACCACAGGCATAACAGGCAAAACCACCCGTGTCCCCTTTTGAATCGATTGCCCGCCGCGAACGCGGGCTGCTGCAGCAACTCACTGCAGCCCAAATGACGATGATCGCCATCGGCGGCGCCATCGGCACCGGCCTCTTCATGGGCAGCGCATTTGCCATCGGCTTCGCCGGGCCCAGCGTGCTCATCAGCTACGCCATCGGCGCGCTCATCGGCCTGCTGCTGATGGGCTGCCTGGCCGAGATGACCGTCGCGCACCCGACCAGCGGCTCGTTTGGCGCCTATGCTGAGCACTACCTCAGCCCGCTCGCCGGCTTTGTGGTGCGCTATGCCTACTGGGCGGCCGTGGTGCTGGCGGTGGGGATGGAAGTCACCGCCGTCGGCAAATACATGAAGTACTGGTTCCCCGAGGTGGAGCAATGGGTCTGGGTGGCGCTGTTCTCGGTCGTGCTGGCCGCCGTCAATGCCACCAGCGTCAAGGCCTTTGGGCAGATGGAATATGTGTTCTCCATGGTCAAGGTCGTGGCCATCGTCACCTTTATCCTGATCGGCGCCTATGTGGTGTTCGGCTCGCGGCCCGAGGGCGTGGGTTTTTCCAACTACACCGCAGACCGGGGCTTTTTCCCCAATGGCTGGTGGGGCACCTGGGTGGGGGTGATCATCGCCATCTTTAGCTACCTCAGCCTGGAGTCGATCGCGATTGCCGCCGGTGAGGCGCAAAACCCGCGCCAGGCGGTCACCTCGGCGTTCAAGACCACGGTGTTGCGCCTGGTGCTGTTCTACCTGCTGTCGCTGGCTTTGATGCTGGCCATCGTGCCCTGGAGCCATGCCAGCACCGACAAGAGCCCCTTCGTCAAGGTGATGGAGATCGTCGGCATTCCCGGCGCGGCCAGCGTGCTCAATTTTGTGGTGCTGGTCGCCAGCCTCTCGGCGATGAATGCGCAGCTCTATGTCACCTCGCGCATGATGTTCAGCCTCTCGCGCGGCGGCTATGCGCCAGCAGCGCTGGGCAAGGTCAACAGCCGGGGCGTGCCGATGGGCGCGATTGCGATCTCCTGCCTGGGCATGGCGGTCGCCATGGTGCTCAACGTACTCAAGCCCGAGGAGTCGCTCACCCTGATGATGTCGATCTCGATGTTCGGCGCCATGTTTGCCTGGTTCATGGTGTTTGTCACTCACCTCTTCTTCCGCCGCCGCTGGCAGCGCGAGCATCCGGGCGAGCGCCTGCAGTTCCGCATGTGGGGCTTTCCGGTGCTGACCCTGCTGGGCGCCGTGCTGATGCTGGCCGTCATCATCACCACCTATTTCACCGATGTGTTCCACATGACCACCTTGATCGGCGTGCCCATGCTGCTGGTGATGACCGCCGTCTACCTGATCTGGTACCGCAAGCGCTGATACATTGCATAGCTATGCCAAACACGCCTCACTCTGCGCCAAGCATTTGGGACATCTCGCCGCCCGTCTACGTCGGCATGCCGGTGTTCCCCGGCGACACGCCCTACCAGCAGCAATGGGTGGCCAGCATCGGGCCGGGTTGCCCGGTCAATGTGGCCAGCATCACCAGCACCCCGCATGCAGGGGCCCATGCCGATGCGCCGCTGCACTACGCCCCCGATGGCGCGACCATCGGCAATGTTGATCTGGCGCCCTACCTGGGCCGCTGCCGCGTGGTCCATGCGATCGGCTGCGGCCCGCTGATCGAGTGGCAACACATCGAACAGGCGATCAACGACGACCTGCCCGAGCGCGTTTTGGTGCGCACCTACCAGCAGATGCCGCAAACCCAGTGGGATGCGGGCCTGACCGCCTATGCGGCCGAGACCGTGGAGCGCCTGGCTGCGCTGGGTGTGCGGCTGATCGGCATTGATACGGCCAGCATCGACCCGGCCGACAGCAAGGCCCTGCCCAGCCACCAGACCATCCGCCGCCATGACATGCGTGTGCTGGAGAACCTGGTGCTGGACGCCGTGCCCGAGGGCGACTACGAGCTGATCGCGCTGCCGCTCAAGCTTGTGCAGGCCGATGCCTCGCCGGTGCGCGCCGTGCTGCGCGCGCTGCCCGGCACCTACAATCAGGCCTCGGTCTGAACCACCCCATCCCTTGCGGCAGGCGCCTGGCCCACCAGCGCCTGCCCGCCACCATTGACAAAGAGACATAGCCATGACCACCTTGGAAGCCTGCCGCGACGTTGACCAGCAAGAGCCGCTGGCACCGCTGCGCCACCTGTTCGACCTGCCCGACGGCGTGATCTACCTGGACGGCAACTCGCTGGGCCCGCTGCCCAAGGCCACGGCCGCGCGCGTGGCCGATGTGGTGCAGCGTGAATGGGGCCAGGGCCTCATCCGCAGCTGGAACGATGCCGGCTGGATCGACCTGCCCCAGCGCCTGGGCGACCAGTTTGCGCCCTGGATTGGCGCCAAGCCTGGCGAAGTCGTGTTCACCGACACCACCTCGGTCAACCTCTACAAGGTGCTGAGCGCGGCCATCCGCCTGTCGCAGCAGGAGTTCTCCGACCCGGCGCCGCGCACCAAGGTGATCAGCGAGCGCAGCAACTTCCCCACCGATCTGTACATTGCCGAGTCGCTGTGCAAGCAGCACAACCTGGAGCTGGTGCTGATCGAGCCCGAGGAGCTGCCCGCCTGCCTGACCACCGACGTAGCCGTGCTGCTGCTCAGCCACGTGAACTACCGCACCGGCCATATGCACGACATGACCCAGGTCACGCGCGATGCGCATGCCCAGGGCGTGCTGACCGTCTGGGACCTGGCCCATGCCGCCGGCGCCGTGCCAGTGGACCTGAACGCCGCCAACGCCGACTACGCGGTGGGCTGCAGCTACAAATACCTCAATGGCGGCCCCGGCGCCCCAGCCTTTGTCTGGGTGCATGCGCGCCATACCGACAAGTTCTGGCAGCCGCTGTCGGGCTGGTTTGGCCATGCCGAGCAGTTTGCCTTCAACAGCGGCTACCAGCCAGCCGCCGGCATCCGCCGCTACATGTGCGGCACCCAGCCGATGATTGCGCTGTCGGCCCTGCAGTGCGGCCTGGACATCTTTACCGAAGCCGAGAAATACGGCGGCATGACGGCGCTGCGCCGCAAGTCCGTGGCGCTGACCGACCTGTTCATCGAGCTGGTGGAGACCCGCTGCGCCGGCTACGGTCTGGGCCTGGCCACGCCGCGCGATATCTTTGCGCGCGGCTCGCAGGTGTGCCTCACGCGCGACGACGGCGCGGGCGTGGACGGCCAGGGCAGCGGCGCCTACGCCATCGTGCAGGCGCTGATCGCTCGGGGCGTTATCGGTGACTTCCGCAAGGGCGATGGCGGCAACGGCCCGCACAAGGACATTCTGCGCTTTGGCTTCACCCCCCTCTACACCCGTTTTGAGGACGTGTGGAACGCGGTCGAGCACCTGCGCCAGGTGCTGGAATCGGGCGAATGGCAAAAGCCCGAGTTCAACCGCATCCATGCGGTAACCTGATTGCCGAGCACCTCCAGCACCCGCCCCGCCATGTCCGAACGCATCGCCATTCTCGACTTTGAAACCACCGGCATGAGCCCGGCGCATGGCGCGCGGGCGGCCGAGGTCGGCATTGTCATGGTCGAGAACGGCCGCATTGTGGACCGCTACCAGAACCTGATGAATGCCGGCCAGCGCATGCCCAGCTTCATCACCCAGCTCACCGGCATCACGACCGCAATGCTGCAGGCGGCGGCGCCCGCTGAGCAGGTGATGCGCGAGGCAGCAGATTTTGTCGGCACGGCGCCGCTGGTGGCACACAACGCATCGTTTGACAGCAAGTTCTGGCTGGATGAGCTGGAGCGCGCAGGCTGCGCAGCCAGCCCGGCCGCAGCGCCTGTCGGCAGCCTGTTTGCCTGCACGGTCTTGCTGTCGCGCCGCCTCTACCCCGAGGCGCCCAGCCACTCGCTGGGCAAGATCGTGCGCCATCTGCAACTGCCGCCGGCCGACAAGGCCCACCGGGCGCTGGCCGATGCAGAAATGACCGCCCATTTGCTGCTGCGCATGCAGGCCGACCTGCGCAGCCGCTGGCATATCCCCGACCCCAGCCATGCGCTGCTGAGCGAGCTGCAGGTCTGCCAGCGCAAGCACCTGGGCCGCTGGCTCAGCAACACCTCGGCCCGGCAAACCCAGCCGCAGCTGCCTGAGCTGGCCGGCAGCTTGGCGCCTAAGGCTGCTGCAGAACGGCGCTGAGCAGCACATTCAGTGCCGCCATCAGCAGCACCGCCAGCCCGGTGACCAGCAGCACCTTCGCCTGCACCCAGGCGCGCTCAGCCTGCGCAGCGCCAGGCGCCTCCCCAGGCACCAGCTGGCAGGCCATCTCCACCTTGCCGGGGGAGGCCATCAGCAGCAGCGCCGCGCTGACATTGTGGACCGCCATAAAGGGCAGTACCGCGACGCCCAGGGCTTGCGCAATCTCGGCCTGGGTCGCAGCAAACATCGCATTGGCCCCCGTGTTGGAGCCGGTCACAAAGCCGCCCAGCGCAGCCACAAAAGGCGCAGCAAACACATAGGCGCTGCCGCCCTGCGCCAAGGCATGGGCCAGCTGCGCGGCCATGCCCGACACGGCCATCACCACGCCGAGCACGATGAACAGCCCCGTCACGGGCGCCACCTGGCGCCAGGACTGCCACACCCGCTGCAGGCTGCTGGGCGCTGGCAGGCCGCGCGCAAACCAGGCCGCCGCCACAAACAGCCACAGTGCAGGGGATGCCAGCAAATGCCAGGCGCCCGCGCCTTGCAAGGCGCGCAGCACGGCCCCTGCCACCAGCACACCGAGCAGCAGCAAGCCATAGGCGGCCAGCGCGCGCCAGCCCAGGGGACCGAGCGGCGCAGCGGCTTTGTCAGCTGAAGCTGCCGCCCCCCGCCGGCCCAGCCACAGCCATAAAACGGTCATCAGCAAAGCGCCTAAGGCCCCGGCCGCCGATGTGCCCGCCAGCACATTGCTCACACCAATCGCCGCCGCTAGCAGCAGGCCTGACAGCGCACCCTTGAGCATCGCTGCCCCACGCCGGCCCGGCGCACTGGCCAGCCAGGCAGCGGCCACACCCACGACCACCATCGGTATCACGCTCACCGCTGCCGAGGCCACGCCCAGCGCATCAAATGACAGCCCGGCCATCGTCGCGGCAACCAAGGTGCCCGGGCCCATCGAACCCCAGGGCACGGCGCACAGGCCCAAGAGGCCAATCAGCGCGATCTTGCGCGCCGGCAACCCGCTGTGCGCCAGCAGCGGAATGCCAATCGTGATGCCAATGCCAAAGCCGGTCAGCGATTCGGCAAAGGGCGTGACGCCATGCACCACCAGCAGCACGGCGCCCACGCCTTCACCGGTGCGGCCCATCACCCATTGCGCCAGCGCTTTTTGCGCGCCGGCGGCGCGCAGCACTTCGGACAGCAAGAGGCCCCCGCCCACAATCAGCAGCACCTCGGCCAGCACCGGCATCCAGCCGGCCAGTGCCTGCAGCGCTGCGGGCGCGCTGAGCGGAAACGCCATCACACAGCCGGCCAGCGCCAACGCCACGCCGATCAGCGCTGCATACAGCGACCGCAGGCCCAGCAGCAACCCGGCGATAACGGCCAGGACCGGCGACGCACTCAATAACAGGTACATTGGGAGAGCTCTTGTTGAAATTGCATATAGGCAAATAATATTTCCTACACGAAATATAGTCAATCCATGTCGACTGAAAACTCCCCACCCAGCGCGGACTCCGA
Source organism: Comamonas sp. MYb396 (assembly GCF_037479555.1). Lineage (NCBI taxonomy): Bacteria > Pseudomonadati > Pseudomonadota > Betaproteobacteria > Burkholderiales > Comamonadaceae > Comamonas > Comamonas sp. MYb396. The sequence continues at coordinate 331,732 of NZ_JBBGYU010000002.1, forward strand.
CCTGCAGTTCGGCCTGGCGGTGCGCGCCCGCCGCGCCCAGCTGGCCATCACCCTGGACCAGTTGGCGCAGGCCAGTGGCGTCACCTCGGGGGCGCTGTCCCGGGTGGAGCGGGGGCTACTGAGCGTGAGCCTGCGCAACGCGATGGCCATTGCGCGCGGCCTGGGCTGCGAGCTGAGCGATCTGGTGCAAAGCCCTGCCCCGGCGCAGATCACCCGCGCGGGCGAACATGCGCGCTTTGTGCATGAGGACACCGGTATCGTGCGCCTGGCGCTGGCCCGCCCGCTGCCGGGGCTGGAGCTGCTGCACTATGCGGTGCCGCCGGGCCAGACCTCCAGCCACTTCGCGCCGCACCGCCCGGGCACGCGCGAGGTGTTCTATGTCGAGACCGGCAGCCTGCGCGTCTTCACCGGTACGGATTCGGTGCTGCTGCAGGCGGGCGACAGCGCCCAGCTGGCGATGGACACCGAGCACCACTTTGCCAACGAAGGCCGGGGCGTCGCGCATTTCATCCTGCTGGTGGCAGCTCCGGCACACGGCGGCTGATGCCCCGGCGCCTGGCCTCGATGGGCTTTATGGCGACGGTGGCTGGAACAGCCGCTCGGCCACAAAGTCCACAAACACGCGCAGGCGCGGCGACATCAGCCGGCCCGAAGGCCAGAGGATGCTGAACTGGCCGGAATAGGTAAGACAGTCGTCTAGCACCGTCTCCAAGCTGCCATCGGCCAGCGCATCGCGGGCCAGAAAATCGGGCATATAGGCGATGCCCAGGCCCCCGATCGCCGCGCCGCGCAAGGCCTCCATGTTGTTGCAGGTCAGCGCCGGCGGGTGGGCAGCGGCATCCTGCTGCGCCTCGGCCGTGTCACCGCCCATCTGCCAGGGCTGCAGCTTGCCTGAGGTGGGAAAGCGAAAACGCAGGCAGTCATGCGCCGCCAGCTCCTCGGGGCGCTGGGGCCGGCCGCGCTGCGCCAGATAGGCGGGGGATGCGCAGAGCACAAAGCGGAACAGGCCCAGGCGCCGGGCGCTGAGGCTGGAGTCGGCCAGCATCCCGCTGCGGATCACCGCATCCAGGCGCGCCTCGACCACATCGACCAGCCGGTCGTTGAAGTCCAGGTCCAGCGCGATATCCGGGTAGCGCGCACGGAAGTCTGGAATCACCGGCAGCAAGAAGCGGTAGCCAATGGTGGGCAGGCCAATGCGCAACAGGCCCCGGGGACTGCTTTGCGTGCTCGACAGCAGCGCCTGCGCATCCTGCAGGTCATCAAGGATGCGGCGCCAGTGCGTGTACATCAGCTCGCCCTCATGCGACAGCGACACGCGCCGCGTGGTGCGCACCAGCAGCTGCGTGCCCAGCTGCGCCTCCAGCTTGGCCACGCTTTTGCCGACGGCTGATGCCGAGATGCCCAAGGCACGGGCAGCGGCCACAAAACTGCGGCGCTCGGCCGCCTGCACAAAGGCGGCGATGTGGTTCAGGTTGTCCATGCGCGCATATTACGGAAATTTGGTTGTTAATTAAACAACGATCGGCCTGTTTATTGGCAATCTATTCCTCATTAAGCTCCACAGCGTGTTTTTGCAGGAGTTGGCTATGCACCGTGTTTTACCCTCCGCCTGGCGCGGGCCCTGGATGGTTCTGGCATCCGTTTGTCTGGCAGCAATGGTGCTGCCACTCAGCTTTTCTGGCGGGGCCGTGGCCACGCCGGCGATTGGCCGTGCACTGGGCGGCAGCGCCACCAGCCTGGGCTGGATCACCAATGCCTTCATGCTGGGCTTTGGCAGTTGCCTGATGGCCGCTGGCGCACTGGCCGACCAGTGGGGGCGCAAGCGGCTGTTTTTGCTGGGTCTGTCGACCTTTTGCCTCGCGGGCCTGGCATTGGTGCTGGCGCGCAGCGTCTGGCAGATTGACCTGCTGCGTGCGCTGCAAGGCGTGGCCGCAGCCGCTACGTTGGCCGGCGGCACGGCTGCGCTGGCGCAGGAGTTTGCGCCGGCCCAGCGCGCCCAGGCCTTTAGCCTGCTGGGCACCACCTTTGGCACCGGCCTGGCCTTTGGGCCACTGCTGACAGGCTGGCTGGTCGAACAGGCCGGCTGGCAGGCCGGTTTTGCGCTCTGCGCTGGCCTGGGCCTGGTCGCCTTGCTGGTGGGCATGGTGGCGATGCGCGAGTCGCGCGACCCGCAGGCCCAGGGGCTGGACTGGCCCGGTGCGCTGCTGTTCACCAGCATGCTGGTCTTGCTGACGCTGGGCATGGTGCAGGCCGCCGCGCTGGGCTGGCGCAGTCCGCAGGTCATCGCGCTGCTGCTGGCATCCATGCTTGCGCTGCTGCTCTTCATCGCCGTGGAGCGGCGCGTGGCCCGGCCGATGCTGGACCTGAGCCTGTTCCGCTACCCGCGCTTTATCGGTGTGCAGGTGCTGCCCATTGCGACCTGCTACTGCTATGTGGTGTTGCTGGTGCTGCTGCCGCTGCAGCTGATCGGCATTGCCGGCTACAGCGAGGTGGCAGCGGGCTGGTGGATGCTGGCGCTGTCGGCCCCGATGCTGGTGGTGCCGCTGGTAGCAGCCTGGCTCACGCGCTGGTTCCACGCCGGCCCTATTTCGGCCGCTGGCTTGCTGCTGGCCGCCGGGGGCCTGGTATGGCTGGCGCAGGTGCCTGTGGATGCCGGGGGCATGGCAAGGGTGCTGCCGCTCTTGCTGATCGGCAGCGGCGCGGGTCTGCCCTGGGGCCTGATGGATGGGCTGTCGGTAAGCCTCGTGCCCCAGGAGCGCGCGGGCATGGCCACCGGCATCTTCAGCACCGTGCGGGTGGCCGGTGAAGGTATTGCGCTGGCGATGGTAACGGCGATGCTGGCCGGCTTGATAACCCCACATCTGCCGGCGGTGCTGGATGCGGCCAGCCTGCAAACCGCCGCCCAGCAGTTGGCGATGGGCGAGCTGCGCCAGGCGCTGGCCTTGCTGCCCGCCCAGCCCGATGCGGCAGCGGCGCTGGGTTTGCAACATGCCTATGGCCAGGCCTTTGCGCAGCTGCTGTATGTGCTGGCGGCGATAGCCACGGTCTCGGCCCTGGTGGTGCTGGGCCTGCTGCGCCCGGCCAGTGGCGATACGCTGCAGGCCCTTGAAGCCAGTCCTCAGTAGCTTTTGGCCGACAGGCTGGCCCAGAGGTGGGCCGCCGCCAGCGCCCGCCAGGGCGCAAATGCACCCAGCCACTGCTCGGCCTCGCGCTGGGAGACGCTGGGCACATCCAGCAAGCGGGCCAGCGCATTGCGCACCGCCACATCGCCATGCAGGCTGCCATCCAGCCAGCCAAAGCCACGCAGCAAGGCGTAGTGCACGGTCCAGGGGCCAATGCCCTTGATGGCCAGCAGCGCATCTTCAATCGCCTGGGCGTCTTGCGCCTGCAAGGGCTGGGCGGCCCAGGCATCGAGCGGCAGGCTGCCATCCAGCACGGCGGCGCAGACGCGCTCCAGGGTTGCAATCTTGCTGACCGAGAAGCCCGCTGCCCGCAATTGCTCGGGCGTCAAAGCCGCCAGTGCGCTGGCATCAGGGTGGCAGAGCATGCCGCTGCTGTGCTGCACGGCCGTGGCTGCAATCAGGCGCCGGCGCAGCGCAATGGCCGCTGCCACGCTGATCTGCTGGCCGGTGATGGCCCAGACCAGGGCCTCAAACGGGCTGCTGCTGGCGGGCACACGCAGCCCCATCTGGCTCAGCAACAAGGGGCCCAGCACCGGGTGCTGGCCATGCTGCAGTGCCAGCTGGTCCGCCCCATCGCCCAGGCCCAGCATGCGCGCCAGCATCGCATCGAGTGCAGCGGGGTCGTTGCCGGTCGGCGCTGTGCCATCGACTGCCAAACTGGCGACCGCGCGCGCTGCGCCATCCACCATCTCCAGCTGCAGCAGCGCAGGCTGGCCCTGCCAGACCAAGCCCTTGCTGACGCGCAACCCTTCGACCTTCTCTGACGCCTGCAGGGCATCGCGGGCATGCAGGGCCAGCATGTCCTGCGGGCGGTAGTTGGCAGGCAGGGCGACTTGGGTGCGCAGAACCAGGGGCATGGCGTGGTCGGTAGATGGCGGCGGCTGCCGTGGATCCCCACTATAGAGGATGGAAGCTGGGCGATGAAGTCGGGGCTGTTTCAGCGCTTACTCTGCATCGTGGAACACAATGCCCAAGGTATGGCGATCGCCCCGCAGCACGGTGGAGACCCCATGGCGGTGCTGCACCCGGTAGCTGCCGCGTGCGCCCTGCACTGGCCGCTCGCGCACCGCAATGATGGCCGCATCACCGCGCTGCAGCGGCAGCACCTGCACGCGCGACTGCATGCGGGGGCGCTGCTCGGTCAGCACCAGCTCGCCGCCGTCAAAATCCTCGCCCGGCTGCGACAGCAGCACGATCACCTGCAGCGGAAACACCAGTTCGCCATACAGGTCCTGGTGCAGGCAGTTGTAGTCGCCCGCACCATAGCGCAGCAGCAGCGGTGTGGGCCGCCGCTGGCCGGCTGCATGGCACTGCGCCAGCAAGGCCGCATGCTGCGCAGGCCAAGGCGGCGCGGAGGCTGCGAGCTGCGCGCGCCATTGCTCCGCCACGGGCTGCAAGCGGGCATAGAGTGCCGTGCGCAAGGCCTGCAGCAGCGCTGGCAGCGGGTAGGCAAAGTACTGGTACTCGCCCCGGCCAAAGGCGTGGCGCTGCATCTGGATGCGGCTGCGAAAATGCGCCGCTTCGCCATACATCGCGGCCATCTGCTGGCATTGCGCGGCATCCAGCAAACCGGGTAGCAGGCCCCAGCCCTGGCGGTTCAGCTGGCTGCCCACCGCGGCCCAGTCATAGCGCTGCAGGCTTGCCTCACTGGCTACATCTGCGCCATCTGCATCGGGTTTTGCCGGGGCAGAGGATTGCGACAGCGCTGCGCTGGCCTCAGCCTCCAGCGGCAGCGCAACTTGTGCAGCGCTGGCCAGGCGCTTAGCCATGGCGCGCCACCCGTGGCGCCTGGGGTGCCAGCTCGGCCTCGTGCTGCAGCAATGCGCGCTTGCGGTCCACGCCCCAGCGGTAGCCGGAGAGGCCGCCATCATTGCGCACCACCCGGTGGCAGGGAATGGCGACGGCAATCGCATTGGCCGCGCAGGCGCCCGCAACGGCGCGGCTGGCCTGGGGCATGCCCAGCTTGCGCGCCAGCTCGCTGTAGCTGACGGTGCTGCCCACGGGGATCAGCCGCAGCGCCTGCCAGACCTGCTGCTGAAAGGCGGTGCCGCGCACATCCAGCGGTAGCGCCAGGCCGCGCGTGGGTTCGTCGACAAAGCCGATGACCTGGGCCATCCAGCGCTCAAAGGCGGCATCACCCCCGGCCAGTTGGGCTTTGGGAAAACGCTGCTGCAGGTCCTGCACCAGCGCATCGGCATCGTCGCCCAGCAAGATCGCGCAAATGCCCTGCGCGGTGGCGGCCACCAGGATGGGGCCGAGGCTGCATTCGGCCACGCCAAAGCGGATCTGCTGCGCGGCGCCCCCTTTGCGGTACTGGCGCGGGGTCATGCCCAGCACGGCCTGGCTGTCGCGGTAGAGCTGCGCGGTGCTGGCAAAGCCGGCATCAAAGATCGCATCGATGACGCGGGGCGCCTCTTGCGCATCGCCCAGCGCCGTTTGCAGGCGCTGGCGGCGCTGGGCCTTGGCATAGGCCTTGGGCGATACACCGACGGCCGCCTTGAAGACGCGCTGCAGATGGAAGGGGCTCATGCCGGCCCGCTCGGCCAGCTCGGCCAGGCTGGGCTCGTCTTCGGCCGTGGCGATCCAGTCGCAGAGCTGGGCCATCAAAGCCGCATGGCCGGGCTTGGCGGCCGCCTCGGGCTGGCAGCGCTTGCAGGCGCGGTAGCCAGCAGCCTGGGCCTGCGCTGCCGTGTCGAAAAATTGCACGTTTTCGGGCTTGGCCAGGCGCGAGCTGCAGGAGGGCCGGCAAAAAACGCCGGTGCTGCGCACCGCATAGACAAAGCGGCCGTCGGCTGCGGCCTGGCGGCCTTGCACCTCGGCCCAGCGCGGATCGGCCAGGGTTTGCTGCGCGCGGGAGGCAGCCAAAGCGGCAGCGCCGCGCGCCGCAGGGGTGTCAGAAGTGGCGCTGGGTGTGGATGGGACAGACGGTTTCATGCGAATCACCTCAGTACAATCGATGCAGCCACTTTAGGCCTTGCGGCCCGGTTGTGCAGTGCCATTCTTGCGCTGCAATTGACGCCGCTTGCACTGCCCCACACACCATGCGAGACACCCCCAGCAAGCCCGAATCCATTGTGCATGAAGAGCGCGCCCAGCTCGATTTCAGCAAAGACATGAGCTATGGCGACTACCTGCACCTGGACGAGATCCTCAACGCCCAGCACCCGCTGTCGCCCGCGCACGACGAGATGCTGTTCATCGTGCAGCACCAGACCAGCGAGCTGTGGATGAAGCTGATGCTCCATGAGCTGCGCGCCGCCATGCAGGCCATGGCCAACCCGGCAGACAACACCAAGCCCGAGGCCTTCAAGATGCTCGCGCGCGTCTCGCGCATCATGGAGCAGCTGGTCAATGCCTGGACCGTGCTCTCGACCATGACCCCGCCCGAGTACACGGCCATGCGCCCCTACCTGGCCAACTCCAGCGGCTTTCAGAGCGCGCAGTACCGCTGCATCGAGTTCTCGCTGGGCAACAAGAATGCCGCCATGCTCAAGCCCCATGCGCACCGGCCAGACCTGCTGGCCCAGGTAGAGGCGGCCTACGCAGCGCCATCGCTGTACGACATTGCCTTGCAGCTGCTGGCCCGCGAAGGCATTGCCGTACCGGCCGAAGCGCTGCAGCGCGACTGGAGCCAGCCGTACACCGAGAGCGAAGGCGTCAAGCAGGCCTGGATCACCGTGTACAGCGATCCGCACAAGTACTGGGACCTGTACCAGCTGGGCGAGAAGCTGACCGATATCGAAGATGCCTTCCGCCTCTGGCGCTTCCGCCACCTGACCACCGTCGAGCGCGTCATTGGCTTCAAGCGCGGCACCGGTGGCACCGGCGGCGTGAGCTACTTGAAAAAAATGCTCGATGTCGTGCTCTTTCCCGAGATCTGGACTTTGCGCACCAATCTCTAAGAAACTGTTCTAAGCCTCCGCAACCCCGTCCAGGGGTTGCCCCAAGTGACACTGCGCCGTGCAGAGCCGGCCAGAGTCCTCTATAGTGGCAGGCGCATATAACAAGCCGCGCCAGCCCCCTGCTGGCCGATGGCGCATACAAAAAGGACCTGCCTTCTCTGGCCCTGGCTTGTTGCCCGCACCCTCAGCCATGCCGGTCCCACCTACACCCTCCCCCACCGGGCGCCCTGCGGCGCCCTCGTCCACCCTGCTCTGGGCCATGCTGCTGACCTTGCTGTCGGCCTTCTCGCTGAGCCAGGCCTTCCGCACCGTCACCTCCATCATTGCCGATGGGCTGCGCACCGATTTCGGGCTGTCAGCCGAGTCGCTGGGCGCCTTTGCCGGTCTGTTTGGCCTGTCATTCGGCGTCACGCAGCTGTTCATGGGCGTGGGCATGGACCTGTATGGCCTGCGCAAGACCGTGCTCACCGCCTTCCCGCTGGCCATTGCCGGCTCGCTGATCTCGGCGCTCGCGCCCAGCTACCACGGGCTGATGCTGGGCCAGCTGCTGATCGGCATTGGCTGCTCGCCGGCCTTTTTGGCCTGCACGATGTTCATTGCGCGCCATTTCCCGAGCGACCGCTTTGCGTTCATGTCCGGCGTCGGCATGGGCGTGGGCGGCCTGGGCCTGCTGTTTACCGGCACACCGCTGGCCTGGCTGGTGCAGCACTACGGCTGGCGCTGGGGCTTTGGCCTGCTGGCCGTGCTCTGCGCACTGTCCTGGATAGCGATCTTTTTGCGCGTGCACGAGCCGCATCTGCCCAGCGATGACCTGCCCAAGCCCAGCTGGCTCACGGCCGTCAAGGGTTTTGGCGGCCTGCTGCTGGTGCCCCATACCTGGGCCATTGCCATCATGGGCATGGTGGGCTATGCCTCGTTTCTGACGGTGCGCGGGCTCTGGCTCAGCCCGATGCTGATCGACCGGTATGGCTTCTCGCTGGTGGCCACCGGCAACGTGGCCCTGATCGTCTCGATGATCTCGCTGTTCACGCCGTCGGTCTTTGGCCGGCTGGACCCGGGCCCGGCGCGCCGCCGGCGCCGCATCATCGCCGGCGCGGCCGTGATGGCCTGCACCTTCTGCGCACTGGCCTTTGTGCACCATGCTGCGGCCACCGTGGCGCTGATCATGTTCATGGGCCTGGCCTCGGGCTACTCGGTGCTGCAGTACGCCGATGTGCGCTCCTCCTACCCCAAGGAGACCACCGGCCGCGCGCTGTCGGTCTACACGATGGCGATGTTCCTGGGGGTGGCGCTGATGCAGTGGCTCTCGGGCATCGTCGCATCCTACGCACAGCAGCACGGCGGCGAGATCTACCAGTATGTGATGCTGTTTGTGGCCGGCATGCTGATGCTGGGCTGCCTGGCCTTCCGCTTTTTGCCGCAATCGCCGCTGCTGCTGGCGCAACAGGCCCCGGCACGCCATTAGGCCCCATCGGGCCTGGCGCGGCTTGCGCGGCTTGTACGGCTTGGCGCGCCCGCGCTACAGCGCCGAGGCCGACGAGCCATCGCCCCGGTACAACCAGGGCACATCCATCAGCTTGGCGCCCAGCGCGCGCAGCGCCGTATCGCGCCCAAAGGCCACCAGGCCCCGGGCATGGAAAATCTCACCATTGCGGATCGCACGCGCCTGCACCCGGGCATTGCGCTGCCAGCGGTTGAGCGCATAGCGCCGCAGCCGCAGCGGCATCTCCAGGTCGTGCATGGTCAAGGCACGCTGCAGCTCGGCCGCATCTTCAATCGCCATGCCCGCACCCTGGGCCAGGTAGGGCCGCATCGGGTGGGCGGCATCGCCCAGCAGTGCAACCAGGCCCTGCGCCATCTCCTGGGGGCCAGTCATCGGTGCGCGGTCTGCCAGCGGCCAGAGCCGCCAGGCAGCGCCTGTGGCACTGACCGCTTCCACCAGGCCCAGCAGCTGGCGGTGCGCACCGGCCAGGCACCGCTGCAGATCGGCGCCGTTGCCCGCATGGTCCCAGTGCTCCAGGTCATCGGGCGCGGCGCCTTCCACAATGATGACCAGGTTCTGCATGTCGCCGCCGCGCACGGGGTACTGCACTGCATGAAAACGCGGCCCCATCCAGGCGCTGACCACGTCGGTGCGCCAGGCCGCCGGCAGATCGCTCTGGCGCACCAGCGCCCGGTAAGCCAGGTGGCCAGTCACGCGCGGGGGCGCATCATGGAGCAGGCGCAGCCGCGTGCGGCTCCAGATGCCATCGGCCCCGACCAGCACATCGCCCTCGATCTGCTTGCCCTGCTTGGTGGTGATGGTGACGACGCGGCCGTTGTCCTCGTGGTAGTCCACGGCGTTGTCCAGGTTGAGGTGCAGATCGGCGCTGGGCCGCACCGCATCGAGCAGCAGCTGGTGCAGGTCGGCGCGGTGGATGGTGGCGTAGGCTGCGCCGTAACGCGCCACCGCTTGCGCGCCCAGGTCCAGCCGGGCCAGCTCCTGCCCGCTGATGGCATTGCGCGAGACCAGCGCCTGCGGAAAGGCTGCGACCGCCTGCAGCGGCCTTTGCAGGCCCCAGGCCTGCAGGCGCCGCACGACGTTGGGGCCCAGCTGCACACCGGCGCCCACTTCGCTGAACTGCGCAGCGCGCTCAAACAGGCGCACCTCGGTGCCCGCGCGAATGGCAGCCAGCGCAGCAGCCAGGCCGCCGATACCACCGCCGGCGATCAAAATCTGTTCATGCATACCGCCATTGTGCCCAGATTGCAGGGCCCGCCTTGTGCGCTAGCGCAACAGCCCTCGTGGCTGGCTGCAACACCCGGCGATGGGGCAGCTCAAGCCGGCCGGAAGCTGGCGAAGCCGTGCAGGCGCTCGAACTCGCCAATCGGCACCGGACGGCCAAAGTGGAAGCCCTGGAAGCGCTTGCAGCCGTTGCTGACGAGGAAGTCCACCTGCTCGGAGTTCTCCACACCTTCGGCCACCACTTCGAGCTCCAGGCTTTGCGCCAGTGCCAGGATGGTGCGCACAATTACCGCGTCGCTGACATCGCTCAGCACATCGCTGACAAAGCTGCGGTCGATCTTCAGCTGGTCGAGCGGCAGGCGCTTGAGGTAGGACAGCGATGAATAACCCACGCCAAAGTCATCGAGCGAGAAGCCCACACCGCGCTCCTTGAGCTGGCGCATGCGGTTGACGGTTTCATTGACATCGCCCAGCAGCAGGTTCTCGGTCAGCTCCAGCTTCAGGCGTGCGGGGTTGGCACCCGTCTGCGCCACAATGCCCAGCACCTCATCGACAAAGCCCTGGTTGTGGAACTGCCGGGGGCTCACATTGACCGACATGGTCAGCGCCTGGGTGGAGGGGCTGGCCGCCCACAGCGCCAGCTGCTCGCAGGCGGTGCGCATCACAAAGTTGCCCAGGTCGACAATCAGCCCGGTCTGCTCGGCCAGGTCGATGAACTCGATCGGCATGACCAGGCCACGCGCCGGGTGGCGCCAGCGCACCAAGGCTTCCGCGCCCACCAGGCTGCCGCTGCCATTCATCACCGGCTGGTAGTAGACCTGCAGCTCGCCGTCGTGGATCGCCTGGCGCAGGTCGCTTTCCAGATTGGCACGCGCGTTGACGATGGCCTGCATCTGCGGATCAAAGAAGCGCTGCGTGTTGCGGCCGGCCGATTTCGCCTCGTACATCGCCAGGTCGGCGCGCTTGAGCAGCTCCTGTACCGTCAGCGATTCATGGTCGCCAAACACCGTCACGCCAATGCTGGGTGTGCTGTGGTGGGATTGGCCGTCGAGCACAAAGGGCTGCTTGAACCGGGTGATCACATGCTCGACCACCGAGCGCACATGGGCTTCGGCCTGCACGTGCTCGGCGCCCAGGTTCTCGACCAGCACGACAAACTCGTCGCCGCCAAAACGCGCGACCACATCGCCGCTGCGCACGCTGGCAATCAGGCGCTTGCCTACTTCGCACAGCAACCGGTCACCCTTTTGGTGGCCCAGCGAATCGTTGAGGTCCTTGAAATTGTCCAGATCGATGAACAGCAGCGCCGCATAGGTGCCGCGCTGCTTGCAGGCGATGATCGACCATTCAAGCCGGTCCATCAGCATGCGGCGGTTGGGCAGGCCGGTGAGCACATCGAAGAACTCCAGGCGCTCGATCTCCTTGCGCGCGCGGCTGCGCTCGGCCAGGTCGCGGCAGATGCACAGCAGGCCGGTGACCTCGCCATTGGCGGCGCGGATGGCCGATTTGGTGATCTCGAAACGGCCCTGGTAGCCATTGTCGGCAAACTGCAGGGTCTCTTCGTAGACCACCGGCGTGTTGCTGTTGCGCGCACGCAAGTCGGTTTCCCAATCAGACGGCATGCGCCCTTGCAGGCCCAGGTCCGAGGTCGTGCGGCCAATGATCTGCGCGTGCGCCAGGCCCACCAGGCGCTCAAACGCCTGGTTGCAGTGCAAGAAGCGCCCATCGGCCCCCTTGAGCACGACCAGGTCCGGGATGGCACTGACCAGCGACACCAGCTGCGACTGCTGCTCCTGCACGCGGCCGACCATCAGCTTTTGCATCGACACATCGTGCGAGAGCAGCATGAAGGCATGCGCATCGCGCCCTTGCGGGGCGACCAGGATATCGGTCTGAAAGTGGCGCAGGCCCTGCGGCGTATCAATGCTTTGCTCAAAGGCGAGCGACTGCCCAGCGCGCAAGCGTGCCAGCCAATCGGGGGCCTGGCTGCGCAGGCTGGGGGCGAGCGCCGCGGTCCAGGGCTGGTCCACCAGGCTGGATACGCCCAGCCAGTCCAGCTGGGTGCGGTTGGCATGCACGATGGCGCCCGCGCCGTCAACCCGCACCACACCGATGGGGGCCTGCTCCAGCCATTCCTCGCCCTGCAGGCGCGCCGGGTGGGCCGAGGCCCAGCCCACCAGGCTGTGGCGCAGCGAGGCCATGATCAACACCAGAGCCAGCACCGACAGCGCATAGCACCAGGCCGCCTGCTCCAGCAGCATCGCCCAGTGGCTGCCCGCGCCCAGCAGGATGGCCGCTGCGCCCACGGCCAAGGCGGCCGCGAGTCTCAACACCGTCCAACGGCCGGACTGGCCGGCAAAATGGCGGCTCTGCACCGCAGCCCAGGCGCAGCAGGCCAGCATACCCAGCGGCAAGACATAGCGGCGCACGCCGTCCAGATCGACCAGGCCTTGCGCGACCACCGCCGTCACCGCCACCAAGAGCGCCGTCGCCGTCAGCACCGCGCTATTGCTTTGCAGCTGCAGCCAGTGGCTCGCGCGGGGCACGGCACCTGGGCGGTTGCGCCGCGCAGAGGACAATAACTCTAGGGAGACTATCAATAGACTTATTGATAGCAAAAGATTGACGGACAGCTCCAGCCACAAGGCCGGCCGGCTGCCGTGTTCAGACATGCGCAGCGGCAGTGCCAGCACCACCGCAAAGCCGCCCAACGCGACGGCACTGCAGACCCACAGCGGGCGGCCCATGAACGCACTGCCACCGCTGCCCTGCAGCAGCAGGCGCCCGCCCCAGCCGAGGGTGGCCAGGGCAGCGAGCAGCAGCAAGACCTGCACCCAGGTCTGCAGCGCCCGGGCAAAGCCCACGCCCTGCGCATCGGTAGACACCAGCCCCGCCAACAGCACCCCGCCAGCGAGCAAACACCACATGATCCGCGTGTGGATCTCGTGCATGCGCCTGCCTAGCGACAAGGGGGTGTAGGGGTGGGCCATAGTTGGCTAAATGTAATTAAAAGTAAACTAACGTCCATCTATTTGACCAGTAACGGTCAACAAATGCAAACGGGCCTCGTTGCAAACAAGGCCCGTGTTAGTCGCGCGTAGGTCAACTCTTACAGTAACTGGCGTAAAACGAAGGGCAGTATACCGCCCTCCTTGTAGTATTCGACCTCGATAGGCGTGTCAATACGCAACACCAGCTCGGCTTCGGTAACGCTGCCATCCGCGCGTTGGATGACCAGTTTGGCCTTGCTGCGCGGCGCGAGCGAGGGGTCGGGCACGATGTCGATCAGCTCGTCTCCGCGCAGCTTCAGCGTCTCCCAGCTCTCGCCCTGCTTGAACTGCAGCGGCAGCACGCCCATGCCCACCAGATTGGCGCGGTGGATGCGCTCAAAACTGCGCGCCACCACCGCCTTGATGCCCAGCAACTGGGTGCCTTTGGCCGCCCAGTCGCGGCTGGAGCCGGTGCCGTATTCCTCACCGGCAAACACCACGGTGGGCGTGCCCGCTGCCATATAGCGCATGGCGGCATCGTAAATGAAGAGCTTGCTGCCCTGTTCCTCGCCCGGATTTTGGTAAAGCGTCAGGCCACCCTCTTCGCGCGAGCCGTCCGGCCCAGCCGCCAGCATCTGGTTCTTGATGCGCACATTGGCAAAGGTGCCGCGCATCATCACCTCATGGTTGCCCCGGCGCGATCCATAGCTGTTGAAGTCGCTCTTCTTGACGCCGTTGGCCAGCAGCCATTGGCCGGCCGGTGAGCTGTCCTTGATCGAGCCAGCGGGCGAGATATGGTCGGTGGTAATCGAATCACCAAATAGCGCCATCACCCGAGCCTTGCGCACCGCATTGTCGCGCTGCTCGGCACCGGGCTCGGGCGCTGCCAGCGAGAAATCCTTGAAAAAGGGTGGCTCGGCAATATAGGTGCTGTCCGGCCAGGTGTAGGTGGCGCCGGTCACGCCCTTGATCTTCTCCCAGAGCTTGCCCGGCTCGCTGCTGACCTTTTCGTAGTTGGCACGGAAAGCCTTGCCATTCATCGCGAATTTCATCAGCTTCTGCACCTCGTCGGTCGTCGGCCAGATATCGCCCAGATAGACGTCGCGGCCGTTCTTGCCTTGGCCGACCGGCTCGGTCATCAGGTCCTTGCGCACATTGCCGGCAATCGCATAGGCCACCACCAGCGGCGGGCTGGCCAGGAAGTTGGCGCGGATATTGGGGTGGATGCGCGCCTCGAAGTTGCGGTTGCCCGACAGCACGGCCGCACAGACCAGGTCATGGTGCTGGATGGCGCTGTTGAATTCGGGCAGCAGATCACCGGCATTGCCGATGCAGGTGGTGCAGCCATAACCGGCGATATTGAAGCCCAGCTGCTCCAGATAGGGCAGCAGCCCCGACTCGGTCAAATACAGGGTTACCAGGCGCGAGCCAGGGGCCAGCGATGTCTTGATGTGCGACTGCACACGCAGCCCGGCCTTGACGGCCTTCTTGGCGAGCAGGCCCGCAGCCAGCATCACGCTGGGGTTGGAGGTGTTGGTGCAGCTGGTGATGGCGGCAATCAGCACATCGCCGTTGTGCAGGTCCACATCGCGCCCTTCGATGCGCTCGGCATGGGCATCGGCCGCTTCGAGTGCCGCTTCTGCATCCACCACGGCCGGCTTGTTGGCCACCATCTCGACCGCATTGCGCGGCGAGCCGGCTGGCAAGGGCTTGGCAGACGGCTCGGCGGTCTCGCCAGCGCCATTGATATGCACCTTGACCGGGCGAGCCAGCTGGTCAGCAGGCAAGTTGAAGCCGTTTTGCGCGACAGGCGCGCTGAACAGCGCATCGAACTTGGCAGCGACCTGGCCGATCTCGATACGGTCCTGGGGCCGCTTGGGACCCGCCAGGCTCGGCGCCACCGTGGCCAGGTCCAGGCGCACGACCTGGGAGTAGTCAATATCCCCCGCCTTGGGCACGCCGTACAGCCCCTGGGCCTTGAAGTAGGCCTCGAACGCTGCGATCTCGGCCTTGCTGCGGCCCGTGCCCTTGAAGTAGTCCATGGTCTTGTCATCGACCGGGAAAAAGCCCATCGTGGCACCGTACTCGGGCGCCATATTGCCGATGGTGGCGCGGTCGGGCACCGACAGGCTGCGCGTGCCCTCACCAAAGAACTCGACAAACTTGCCCACCACCTTTTCGCGGCGCAGCATCTCGGTGACGGTCAGCACCAGGTCGGTGGCGGTCACGCCTTCACGCAAGCTGCCAGAGAGCTCAAAACCCACCACATCGGGCGTGAGGAAGTAAACCGGCTGGCCCAGCATCGCCGCCTCGGCCTCGATACCGCCCACGCCCCAGGCCACCACGCCCACACCATTGATCATCGTCGTGTGGCTGTCGGTGCCCACCAGCGAGTCGGGGTAGTAGACATGCTGCTTGTCCTGGTGTACGCCGCGCGCCAGGTATTCCAGATTGACCTGGTGCACGATGCCAAAGCCCGGCGGCACCACGCCAAAGGTGTCAAAGGCCTGCATGCCCCATTTCATGAACTGGTAGCGCTCGTTGTTGCGCTCGAACTCCAGCTTCATGTTCAGGTCCAGCGCGTTCTTGCTGCCGTAGTAGTCCACCATGATCGAATGGTCCACCACCAGATCAACGGGCACCAGCGGCTCGATGGCGCTGGCATTTTTGCCCATGCGCTCGGCCGTGCTGCGCATGGCCGCCAGGTCAGCGAGCAGCGGCACGCCGGTGAAATCCTGCAGCACCACGCGCGCGACGACAAAAGGAATCTCCTCGGTGCGCTCAGCCTGCGGCTTCCAGTTGGCCAGCTGCTCGACATGCTCGGGCAGCACGCGCTGGCCATCGCAGTTGCGCAGCACCGACTCCAGCACGATGCGCAGGGACATCGGCAGGCGCTGGATATTGGGGAATTGCTTGCTCAGTTCGGGCAGCGAGTAGAACTTGCCTTTGCTGCCTTTTTCCGACTTCTTGGACGAAGGGATCGAGAGGGATTTGAAGGTCGAGGCGAACGCATGCTGCGCTGTCTCATGAGCACCTGATTTCATCGTGACTCCTGTTTTGCGGGTATTAGACTGAACGCTGCAAACAGTCTACTCCCGGGCCAGGTCTTGCATATGTCATCCAAAGGCTAAGCCCTGCAATTGCCTGTGCGATCGCAGGTGTGATCGCCATACGATTTGCGCATTCCGATTAAGCATCCAGGCCGGTTAAGCATCCAGGCCGGTTGCCAAGGCAGCGAAATGCGAACCACTCCAGCAGCCGTCCACCCGCAACCCAATCTCCACAGAATCTACAAAATCGTAAAAAAAATGAATAAGCCTATAGATTGTTAAATGCAATTATAGCAAGGCACTATGAGCAATTGCATACATTTAGCACCGCTCAGATATGACGGATAGATGGGCAGATAGTTAGCAACAATCCACTCCTACAAAAATAGGAGAAATTAAGAAGATATGTGCTAATTTTTATAAAGCCGCCCAACCCGTCGACTCCGCAACGAAAAAAAACCTGCCGAAGCAGGTTTTTTTCTTTGAAGGATGTCCAACTTAAATCGCGAACTTTTCACGATCCTGGCCTTCAATCCACTTTGGCGCCTTGCCGCGGCCCGTCCAGGTAGCGCCCGTAGCGGGATCGCGGTACTTGGGAGCGACCTTGGAGCCTGCGGAAGCCGAGCGGCCGCGTGCAGGAGGGAATACATCCTGTTCGGTCAGGCCGTAATCTGCCACCAGCTTGCGCACTTGGTCTACGGCGGTCTTCAGTTCGTTGCGACGAACTTCTTCACGCTGTTGTTGCAGGGCTGCCAGTTGGGCATCGATTTCCTTCAAAGTAGGCATGTTTAATATCCATTCAATTCAGTTAACGCTTGCAGTATACCTAAAAATGCAATAACCGAGTAAGTCCACACATTTTTATATTTAAAGGAATGGTAAACCTGGATCTACACATCTGTAACGTTTAGTAATCAAGTGCCATCGCGTCCAGCCTTGCGATTACCTTGTCGACGCGCTTGCCCTCCAGCGCCAGCACCTCAAATACCCAGCCCGCGCAATAAATCTTTTCCCCCAAAGGTGGCAGATGGCCTGATTCCGCCATCAGCATGCCGGCCAAGGTGTTATAGCGGCCCTTGTCCTCATCGGGCAACTCCTTGATTTCCAAACGCGCCTTCAATTCGGACACCGGCATCAGGCCATCGAGGTACCAGGAGCCGTCGTCATTCTGTACCGCCCAGGCCTCGCTGGCGGCGCCAGGTTTGAGCTCACCGGTAATCGCTTCGAGCACATCGCGCGGCGTGATGATGCCCTGCACCACCCCGTATTCATCCACAACAAAAATCATGCGGCCCGCGCGCGCACGAAATTGCTCCAGCAGTTCAAAACCGCTGAGCGTTTCGGGCACATAGCTGGCTGCCACGGCCACCTTGGCAATCGCGGTGTTGTGCGTATCAACGACGTCGAGCAGCTGCGCCACGCTGACCAGGCCCACCACATTGTCCAGCGATTCGCGGCAGACCGGATACCAGGAATGCGCACCCTTGCCGCTGGAGGCACGCACCTCGTGCAAGGCCTGGGCCACCGTCAGATGGGCATCGAGCCATTCCACATCGCCCCGGGGCACCATCATCGAGATCAGCGGCCGGTCATCCAGATGGAACACGTTCTGCACCATCTGGTGTTCGTGGTGCTCGATCACGCCGGCGTCTCGCCCCTCGTCCAGGCTGGCGACGATTTCCTCTTCGGTCACCGCGCGGTCCGATTCATCCTTGATGCGCAGCAGGCGCAGCACGCCTTGCGCAGAGATGGCCAGTAGCCAGACAAAAGGCTTGGCAATGCGCGACACCCAGGTCAGCGGCAGCGCAATGATGCGCGACGACGCCTCGGGGTACATCTGGCCAATGCGCTTGGGCACCAGCTCGCCAAACACAATGGTCATGAAGGTGATGACAATGATCACCGTGGTCGTGGCCACCACCGAGGCAACCGAGGCCGGCATACCCCAGGTGATCAGCGACTGCGCCAGCCCATCGCTGAACGCCGCCTCACCGAAAATACCGTTGAGCATGCCGATCGAGGTGATGCCCACCTGAATCGAGGACAGAAATTGGGTAGGATTGCTGAGCAGATCCAGCGCCGCCTTGGCGCCCTTGTCGCCACTTTCGGCCATGGCCAGCAAACGGGACTTGCGGCTGCTGGCCAGCGCCAGCTCGGACATGGCAAAGACCCCGTTGAGCAAGGTCAAAAGCGCGATCAAGAGTACGTCTAACAAAATAGTTCACAGGTAGTTCAACAAGCATGTCACTTTACTGTATCGGCGATATCCAAGGCTGCGATAGCGCTTTGGGCCGTCTGCTGGCCAAAATCGACTTCTCCCCCAGCCGCGACACGGTCTATCTGCTCGGCGACCTGGTCAACCGGGGCCCCGAATCGGCCCAGACCCTGCGCCGCTGCATGGCCTCGGACGGCAGCATCCTGGCCTTGCTCGGCAACCATGACCTGCACCTGCTGGCGGCGGCGCATGGCCGGCGCAAGTTCTCCCGCCGCGACACCCTGCTGGAAGTGCTGCAGGCACCCGATGCCGCGCAGCTCTTGGAATGGCTGCGCCAGCAGCCGCTGGCACGCAGGCACACACTGGGCGGCGAGCAGCTGCTGATGGTGCATGCCGGCGTGCACCGCAGCTGGGATGCGGCCGATACGCTGCGCTATGCGGCCGAGGTGGAAGCGGTGCTGCGCAGCGAGGGGCTGACGAGCTTCTTGCAAGCTATGTACGGCAATACCCCTGCGCAATGGGATCCGCAGCTCACCGGCATGGAGCGCCTGCGCATGATCACCAACGTGCTCACCCGCATGCGCTTTTGCCATGCCGATGGCAGCCTGGATTTTGACAGCACCGAAAGCCTGGCCGAAGCCCCTGAAGGCCTGACTGCCTGGTTTGACCTGCCCAGGCGTGCCACTGCCAACACCACCATCGCCTTTGGCCACTGGTCCACCTTGGGCGATCTGCAGCGCCCCCACCTGCTGGCGCTCGATACCGGCTGCGTCTGGGGCGGCTGCCTGAGCGCAGTGCGCTTTGGCGACACGCTGGCCGAGCGCGAGCTGATCCATGTGGATTGCGAGCAGGCCCAGCAGCCGGGCTGAAAAAAAGGCCTCAGCGGGTGGCTGAGGCCTTGGTCCATCGTCGTTACCGAGATTATTCAGATGCTGGCGACGGCTTGAACAGCGCAGCGACCTTGCGGCGCGGCTTGATGCCGGGGCCACGTGCTGGCGCCGGCTTGGCGTTCGCATCCCAGGCAGCGGGCTCGGCCGCCTTGGGCTCGTACGGCTTGTCAAAGAAGGGATCGCGCGAGACGGGTACGGGACGGTAGCGCTCACGGCGGTCCTGCGCATCGTCCTCGCGCGGCGCGCGGCGGTCGCGGCTGCGCGAGCTGTCGCGCTCACGGCCAGCTTCACGCTCACGGCGCTCGCGGTTGCCATCGTTGAAGCGCTCGCGCTGGGGCTGCTCGTCCAGTGCAAAGTTCTCGACGTCGATCTTCTTCTTGATCAGCTTCTCGATGTCCGACACATGGCGGGCATCGGCATGGGAGACCAGCGTGACGGCCAGACCCGATGCGCCAGCACGGCCGGTACGGCCAATGCGGTGCACATAGTCTTCGGCATTGAAGGGCACATCAAAGTTGAAGACGGCGGGCACATCCTTGATGTCCAGACCACGGGCGGCCACATCGGTGCAGACGAGCAGATCGACTTCGCCTTGCTTGAAGGCTTCGAGCGCCTTGAGGCGTTCGTCCTGGCTCTTGTCGCCGTGCAGCGCTGCGGCACGCAGGCCTTCACGCTCCAGCGTACGGGCCAGGCGCGAGCAACCCAGCTTGCTGTTGACGAACACAAAGGCCTGGCGGATCTGGCGCTCGCGCAGCACCTTGGTCAGCACACGGCGCTTGTCATCGTCCGAGGCAGCGTAGAAGCGCTGCTCAACGGTGGATGCGGTTTCGTTGGGGCGTGCAACCTCGATCGTGACCGGGTCTTGCAGGTAGCTGCCAGCCAGGCGCTTGATCTCGGGCGAGAACGTGGCCGAGAACAGCAAGGTGGTGCGCTTCTTGGGCAGGAAAGACAGGATGCGCTGCAGATCGGGCAGAAAACCGATGTCAAGCATGCGGTCGGCCTCGTCCAGCACCACATACTCCACCTGGTTGAGCACCGCGTTCTTGGCTTCGATGTGGTCCAGCAGGCGCCCGGGGGTGGCCACCAGAATTTCCACACCCTTTTTGAGCTCCAGGGTTTGGGGCTTCATGTCCATGCCGCCAAACACCACGGTGCTGCGCAGCTTGGTGTGTTTGGCGAACTGGGCAATCTGCTGGGCGACCTGGTCGGCCAGCTCACGCGTAGGCAGCAGCACCAGCGCACGCACCGGATGGCGCGCGGGCGATGCCGAGCTGTTTTCGTGCACCATCATCCGCTGGAGCAGCGGCAATGAGAAAGCAGCTGTCTTGCCCGTGCCAGTTTGTGCAGCACCCATGACGTCTTTCCCGGTCAGCACCACAGGGATGGCCTGTGCCTGAATGGGAGTCATGGATGCGTAGCCCATCTCGGAGATGGCTTTGGCCAGGGGCTCGGCCAGATGAAGGTTGGAGAAAGAATTTGTCATGTAAGCCCCCTATTGTCGCACTGCAGACAAATCGGCGCTTGGCTTAACCCTGTCTTGCCTTACGGATTCGCACGCGGCCCCTGAAAAACCTGGCTGGCCAGCATAGCAACGGGCTCCGCCAGCCTGCAGCAGATTGCCGCAGCGTAGCGGCCCAGCCCGATTTTTGGCGGTCTGGACCCGCTGCATCACAGGCTGCCGGCCTGGAAGGTATCGCAGGACTGGACACTGCCGGTCTTGTAACCCTGCGTGAACCAGCGCACGCGCTGGGCGCTGGAGCCGTGGGTAAAGCTGTCGGGACGCACGGTGCCGGTGGCTTCGCGCTGCAGCTTGTCGTCACCGATCTGCTGGGCGGCATTCACGGCCGATTCGATATCGCCCTGCTCCAGCCAGCTCTTGGCCTGCTGCGAATGGTTGGCCCAGATACCGGCATAGCAGTCGGCCTGCAGCTCCAGCCGCACCGACAGCGCGTTTTGTTCGCGCTCGCTGATGCGGCCGCGCATCGCATCGACCTTGCCCGAGATGCCCAGCAGGTTCTGCACATGGTGGCCCACCTCGTGCGCCACCACATAAGCGCGCGCAAACTCACCGGGCGCGCCCAGCTGGCGGCTCATGGTGTTGAAGAAATCCATGTCCAGGTAGACCTTCTGGTCACCAGGGCAGTAGAACGGCCCCATCGCCGACTGGCCGGTGCCGCAGGCGGTGCGCGTGACGCCAGTGAACAGTACCAGGCGCGGCGCGCGGTACTGGGCGCCACCCTTGGTGAAGATGTCGCTCCAGACATCTTCGGTCGAGGCCAGCACGGTGGAGACAAACTTGGCACCCTGGTCATTGGCCGGTGGCGCCTTGGCCGGGCCTTGCTGCGTGGGCGCGGGCGAGCCGCCGCCCGAGAGCACGCCGATGGTGGTGAGCGGGTTGATGCCAAACACCCCCCAGCCAATCAGCGCCAGCACCACGGTGCCGATACCGATGCTGCGCCCGCCCAGGCCAAAGCCTCCGCCGCCCCCGCCACCACTGCCGCGGCGGTCTTCCACATTGCTCGATTCGCGGTTGCCTTCCCATTTCATGGTCGCTCTCCTTGCAGTGCCCTGGCACTGCCTCTGTTATTGATCCGTCTACAGTAGCGCATTTGCGGAGGCCCAGCGCGTAAGACCGGCTCCCGAGCGCGCAGAAAATCTGCCTGCAGCGCCCCCATTGAAGAAAATTTGCAAAGGCCCTGGCGACGCTGCCACCCTCCAGTAAAAAAGCCACTCCAAAACGGGAGTGGCTGCGGGGCTCAGCGCGGCGTTGTCAGGCCTTTGGCAAAGTGACGCCATGCTGGCCCTGGTACTTGCCATTGCGGTCCTTGTAGCTCACCTCGCAGGGCTCATCACCGCGCAGGAACAGCACCTGCGCGCAGCCCTCGCCCGCATAGATCTTGGCCGGCAGCGGCGTGGTGTTGGAGAACTCCAGGGTTACATAGCCTTCCCACTCGGGCTCGAACGGCGTCACGTTGACGATGATGCCGCAGCGCGCATAGGTGCTCTTGCCCAGGCAGACGGTCAGCACATCGCGCGGAATGCGGAAGTACTCGACGGTGCGCGCCAGCGCAAAGCTGTTGGGCGGAATGATGCAGTAATCGCCTTCAAAATCGACAAAGCTTTTTTCATCGAAATTCTTGGGGTCGACCACGGTGCTGTGGATGTTGGTGAACACCTTGAATTCGCGGGCGCAGCGGATGTCATAGCCATAGCTGGAGGTGCCGTAGCTGATGATTTTCTTGCCATCCACCTGGCGCACCTGACCGGGCTCGAAGGGCTCGATCATGCCGTGCTGTTCCGCCATGCGGCGAATCCACTTGTCGCTTTGAATGCTCATGTCTGAAATAACTCCTAGGCGGCATTGTAGCGAAAGGCGTCGTCCCGGCGGGCGGCATCTGCTGCCGCCCCGGGGCCTGCCCCTGCACTAGCGCTGCACCAGGATCAGGCCAGCTTCTGCGCAATCCGGCTGCGCTCGATCAGGCGGTCATCGCCCAGCACGATGAGGCTGAACAGCAGCTCCTCCAGGTTGCGGGCCTGCGCCGTCTTGCGGGCAATGAGTGGTGTGGCCTGCGGGTTGAGCACGACAAAGTCGGCCTCGCAGCCCGGCTGCAGGTTGCCGACCACCCCGGCCAGGCCCAGCGCCTGCGCCGCACCGGCCGTGTGCTGCCACCACAGATGGCTGGGCGCCAGCGACAGGCCCTGCTTGTCGCGCCCCTCGCGGCCGACAAAATAGGCCGCCAGCATGGTGCGAAAGGGGCTGAAGCTCGTGCCGCCGCCCACATCGCTGGCCAGGCCGTACAGCATCTGCGCGGCGTCGGCCTGGGCATAGTCAAAAAAGCCGCTGGCCAAAAACAGATTGCTGGTCGGGCTCACCGCTGCAGCGGTGCGGGTTTCGTGCATCAGCGCGCGGTCACGTGCATCGAGGTGGATGCAATGGGCATAGACGGCGCGCTCGCGCATCAGGCCCCGGTCGGCATAGACCTGCAGGTAGCTGCGGCTGTCCGGGAACAGCGCGCGCACCCAGGCAATCTCGTCGAGGTTTTCGGCCACATGCGACTGGATCCAGACATCGCCGTAGCGCGCTGCCAGCTCACCGGCACCGCGCAGTTGCGCCTCGCTGCTGGTGGGCGCAAAGCGCGGCGTGATCGCATAGCCCAGGCGGTCCACGCCATGCCAGCGGCGGATCAGCGCCTCGGTGTCGACCAGGCTTTGCTCGGTCTCATCGCGCACGCCGTCGGGCGAATGGCGGTCCTGCAGCACCTTGCCGGTGATCAGCCGCATCTGGCGCTTTTGCGCCTGGGCAAACAGCGCATCGGCCGATGCCGGGTGCGAGGTCGCAAAGGTCAGCGCCGTGGTCACGCCATTGCGCAGCAGCTCATCGACAAAGAATTGCGCCACTTCCGCCGCGTAGGCGGCATCGACAAAGCGCGACTCATGGGGAAAGGTGTAGTCATTGAGCCAGGGCAAGAGGCCGCTGGCGGGCGAGCCGATCACATCGGTCTGCGGGTAGTGGATGTGCATGTCGACAAAACCCGGCGCAATGATGCGGCCTGGCAGTTGCTCGACCACGGCATCGGCCCCCGCCTGGGCCAGCCATGGGGCCGACAGCGCCTGCCAGCTGCCGGCGGCCAGCACGCGCTCGCGGCCATCGGCGCCCGGCGCCACGGCCAGCAGGCCATCTTCTTCATACAGCGCCTGGCCGTCATCGGCAAAGCGCAACAGGGCGGATCGGTAGATATGCATGGCGCCAAGCTTAGCGTCTGCCAAGGACTGCCGTTATACAAGCGCAGCAATAGTTTCTATGCGCTGCAGCTGCGCTGTTGGCAGGGCTGGCTGCCGACCGCGTGGCAACACGGGCTGTAGGCTGACAGCAGCGCGATGGTTAACCAGGGAAAACCCCAGGCTGAGATGCATGCGCAGGTCATATCTGCGGTCTATAGTGTTTGTTTTACCTGTTGGTTAAATCCACTGGTAGCGGCGCTGCACTGGCAGCAGCCGCTGCCAAAGCCCAAGGAGGAGGCTTGGCCCATGCCGCATTTTGTTGATCCGTCCCCTGCCGGTGTCTGCATTTTCTGCCGAATCGTGCAAGGAGAAATTCCCTCCGCCAAGGTGTATGAAGATGCCTTGACGATCGCCTTCATGGATCTGGGCCAGGTCAACCCCGGCCATGTGCTGGTCGCGACCAAGCGCCATGCGGCCAATATTTTCGAGATCACCGACGAAGAATCGGCGGCCGTGATGCAGACGGCGCGCAAGGTGGCGCTGGCCGCCAAGATCGCTTTCGAGCCCGCAGGCCTCACCCTGCTGCAGGCCAATGGCGTAGAAGGCGGCCAGACCGTCGCGCACTTCCACCTGCATGTGGTGCCGCGCCATGCCGACGATGGCGTGAGCTTCAGCTGGCCGCGCAAGGAGCCTGGCGGCGCGGTGCTCGAAGGCTATGCGCTGCAGCTGCGCAATGCGATGCTGTCGCAGTCAGCACCCGCAGCCGCCGTGGCTTAACGTCGCCGCATACCTGCCAACACCAAGGGCGCCTCGCGGCGCCCTTGTTGCTTTAGCGTTTCGGTTTAACGGGCAGCTTCAGCAAAGGCCATCTGCAGCTGTCCCAGCCAGGCCTGCTTGCGCGTCGGCGGCACAAAGCTGGCCTCAAAGCTGTTGGCGGCCAGCTGGTAGGCCTCGTCCGAGCCCATGCCGGTGGCGGCAAACAGCTGCACAAAGTTCTCGTTGATATAGCCACCAAAATAGGCCGGGTCGTCCGAGTTGACGGTGGCCACCAGGCCGGCCGCCAGCAGCTGCGGCATATTGTGGTCGGCCAGGTCGGGGAAGACCTGCAGCTTCTGGTTGGACAGCGGGCAGACCGTGAGCGGAATGCGCTCGTCCTTGAGCCGCTGCATCAGCGCGGCATCGTGCACCGCTTGCACGCCATGGTCCACGCGCTCGGCATGCAGCACATCCAGCGCGCCCCAGATATAGGCCGGTGGCCCCTCTTCGCCGGCATGGGCCACGCGGCGCAGGCCCAGGTCCTTGCAGCGCGCAAAAACACGGGCAAACTTCTCCGGCGGGTTGCCGACCTCGCTGCTGTCCAGGCCCACGCCGCTGAAATAGGCGCGGTAAGGCAGGGCCTCGTCCAGGGTCTGCAGCGCTTCTTCTTCGCTCAGGTGGCGCAGAAAATTCAAAATCAGCTGCGCGCTGATGCCCCAGCGCTTTTCCGCATCCACACAGGCCTTGTGCAGGCCATGGACCACATTGGCCATCGCCACGCCACGGGCGGTGTGCGTCTGCGGGTCAAAGAAGATCTCGGTGTGCACGACATTGTCGGCCACGGCGCGCTCCAGGTAGGCCATGGCCATGTCGTAGAAGTCCTGCTCGGTCAGCAAGACACTGGCGCCCGCGTAGTAGATATCGAGAAAGCTCTGCAGGTTGGTGAAGGCATACGCCGCGCGCAGGCTCTCGACATCGGCATAGGGCAAGGCCACGCCATTGCGCTGGGCCAGCGCAAAGATCAGCTCGGGCTCGAGCGAGCCTTCGATGTGCATATGCAGCTCGGCCTTGGGCATGGCACGCAGCAGGCCCGGCAGGCGGGCCGCTTCGATCTGGGGGACGGTGTACATCTCAACACACTCCAAAAGTGACGCCACTGGCCTTGAGGTAGCGGCGGTAGGCCACCGACATGCGGTCGGCCGCTGAGTTCAGCTCTGCCTTGGCATCGAGCGGCAGCGGCTTGGGCATCTGCGACTCCAGCACGGGCTGATCCTGGGTAAAGATCGTATGCTGAAACTGCTGCAGCTGCTCGTCCGAGCTGTCGAAATCGGCAACGGCCAGGCGGAACCAGACGCGGCTGCGCTCGGGCGTGACCGGGCAGACAAACAGGCCAATCGCCTCGCGCCAGCCCTGCTTGCTCGATCCGCTCTCGGGTACCTTGGTCAGCAAGGCGGTATAGGGGGCGGTCACCTCATAGGTGTAGTCCACTTCGGCCGGCTTGGTCGAGTGCAGGTTCGACTGAGGCTGGATCGCCTTGCAGCCGGTGGCCTTGACGCCCCGCTCCGTGGCCTCGACCTCGTAGTGCGACATCTCGGTCGCATCGCGGCTGCCCAGCCAGCCTTCGTGCACAAAGCCGAAGTGCGACATATCGAGAAAATTCTCGATGATGCGGGGCGCGCTGGCGTCGACATCGTAGGGGCCGCAGTTGAGCTTGCGCAGGCGCTCATCGGCCTCGGCCTCGAACACCGGCAGCGGCGTGGCGGGCTGGCCCTCGGCATCGGGCGCCAGCTGCACCCACACCAGGCCATGGGCCTCCTGCACGCCGTAGGACGCGACACAGTGCTTGGCAGGCGGCACAAAGGCGGGCACGGCCGGCACCTTCACGCACTGGCCGCCGCTGGCAAACTGCCAGCCATGGTAGGGGCACTCCAGCTGGCCATCCTGCACACGGCCCAGCGACAGGCGGGCACCGCGGTGCGGGCAGCGGTCGACAAAGGCCTGCACCTGGCCTTGCGCATCGCGCCACAGCACCAGTTCCTGGTCCAGCAGACGCACCGGCAGCGGGGCATCCACCACCACATCAGACAAGGCAACCGGGTGCCATTGTTGGGCTTCGATCATCGGGGGAAATCTCTTGGTATAAATGACAAGGCTGCCCTGGGGCAGCCTTGGGTTGCGATGTTAGCACTGGCGTAAAGAACACCTGTGCTACTCGCGTTTAGGCGGGGCGCAAGGCCCGCGCATCACTTGCCAGGAACCTGGCCTTCCACGCCCTTGATGTAGAAGCTGATGCCCTTGAGGAAGTCGTCGTCGGCCACCTTGTCGGCCGCCAGGATTTCCTTGCCGTCCTGGCCCAGGATGGGGCCCTTCCAGATGCTGAAGGTACCGTCCTTGAGGCCCTTCTTGACTTCTTCGACCTTGGCCTTGGTTTCGGCCGGCACATCGTCAGCCATGGACACCAGGTCGATCGTGCCTTCCTTCACGCCCCACCAGGTCTGGCGGCTGGTCCACTTGCCTTCCAGCGCGCTGCGGGTGGTGTCGATGTAGTACGGCGCCCAGTTGATGATGGCCGAGCCCAGGTGGGCCTTGGGGCCGTAGGCGGTCATGTCCGAATCCCAGCCAAAGGCGCGCTTGCCCTTTTCTTCGGCGGTCTTGAGCACGGCCGGCGAGTCGGTGTTCTGGAACAGAATGTCCGCGCCGCCATTGATCAGGCTCGTAGCCGCTTCGGTTTCCTTCGGAGGGCTGAACCATTCGTTGACCCAGACCACCTTGGTGCTGATCTTGGGGTTGACGCTTTGTGCGCCCAGCGTGAAGCTGTTGATGTTGCGGATCACTTCGGGGATCGGCACCGAGCCCACCACACCCAGCGTGTTGGATTTGGTCATCGAGCCGGCGATGATACCGGCCAGATACGCGCCTTCGTAGGTGCGGCTGTCATAGGTGCTGACATTGCCGGCCACCTTGTAGCCGGTGGCGTGTTCCCATTTCACATCGGCAAATTCGGGCGCCAGCTTCTGGATCACGTCCATATAGCCAAAGGTGGTGCCAAACACCAGCTTGTTGCCCTGGGTGGCCATGTCGCGCAGCACGCGCTCGGCGTCCGCGCCTTCGGGCACGCTTTCCACAAAGCTGGTCTGGATCTTGTCGCCAAATTCCTTCTCCAGCGCCTTGCGCGCCTGGTCGTGCGCAAAGGTCCAGCCGCCGTCGCCCACCGGGCCCACGTAGGCAAAGGCGATCTTCAGCGGATCGGCTGCAGGCGCGGCAGCTGCTGGGGCAGCAGCCGGTGCGGGCGCTGGCGCCTCTTCCTTCTTGCTGCAACCCACCACGGCGGCAGCGGCCAGCGCGGAGAGCGCGGCCACCTTGATCAGCGAACGCTTATGGAAATCAGTCATCTGTGTGTCCTCGAATGTTGTTGGAATGCCGAGCTCTACAAGCCACTATGCCGGCCTGCAGCGGGTAGAACATCGCCCGGCCAATATATGCATAAATCGGGCCAGGTTCCAAGTGCAGCCGGCGCCGCCGCGCTGCACTGTTGTTTGTTTGCCAGCAGGCCCGTCAGCCCCTGCTTGGCGCTAACTCTAGCGCCACCTATGGCTACCGGGCGCTGCAGCCAGGCTTACTTGGCGCCGGGCACGGCGCCTTCGATGCCCTTGACATAGAAGTTGATGCCGCGCAGGAAGGCATCATCGCCCACCGTGCCGCTGGCCAGCACTTCCTGGCCCTTGTTGTCCACGATCGGGCCGGTCCAGACCGCGAAGCTGCCGTCCTTCATGCCTTGCTTGGCCTTTTCAACCTTGTCCTTGGCGTCCTGGGGCACCTGGTCGGCGATCTTGACCAGGTCCATCGCGCCTTCCTTCACACCCCACCAGAAGTTGCCCGACTGCCACTTGCCGGCCAAGGTGTCTTCGACCACCTTGCTGTAGTAAGGCGTCCAGTCGATCACGGCCGAGCCCAGGTGGGCCTTGGGTGCGAAAGCGCTCATGTCGCCGTCTTTGCCAAAGGCGTAGACGCCGCGCTCTTCGGCGGTCTTGAGGACGGCGGGCGAATTGGTGTTCTGGTACATCACGTCCACGCCGCCGTTGATCAGGCTGGTAGCCGCTTCCGACTCCTTGGGCGGTGCAAACCATTCGTTCACCCAGACCACCTTGGCCTGGATGCTGGGGTCCACGCTCTGCGCGCCCAGCACAAAGCTGTTGATGTTGCGCACCACTTCCGGAATCGGCACCGAGGCGACCACACCGACGGTCTTGGTCTTGGTCATCGAGCCGGCCACGATACCGGCGAGGTAAGCGCCTTCAAAGGTCTTGGTGTCGTAGACCGCGACATTCTCGGCCTGCTTGTAGCCGGTGGCGTGCTCGAACTTCACATCCTTGAGGTCGGCAGCGGCCTTTTGCACAAACTCCTGGTAGCCAAAGCTGGTCGCAAAAATGAGCTTGTTGCCCTGGCCTGCCATGTCGCGCAGCACGCGTTCGGCATCGGCCGACTCGGGCACGCTCTCGACCATCGAGGTCTCGATCTTGTCGCCAAACTTCTGTGCAATCGCCTTGCGGGCCAGCTCATGCTGGAAGGTCCAGCCGCCGTCGCCAATCGGGCTCACATACATGAAGCTGACCTTGAGCTTGTCGGCAGCAGGGGCGGCGGCAGCCGGCGCAGGAGCTGCCGGGGCGGCGGGCTCTTCCTTCTTGCCGCAGGCGGCCAGGGTCGCCAACGACAGGGCCGACAGGCCGATCAACTTGATCACGGAGCGCTTGCGCATGGTTTGCATGGATGAATCCTTGGTTTTTATAAAGAACGGACGAAAAGCGGGCCGCTGTTATCGTTATGGGCGCGTGCTGACACGCGCCTATGACCCGGGATAGAAAGGCTTGCCCAACGAAGCCGGCATATTGGCGCGAATCCAGGTTGGATTGCGCGAGATCAGCACCAGCACCACGATGGTGGCCAGGTAAGGCAGCATGGACAGCAGCTGGCTGGCCAGCTGCACGCCGCTGGCCTGCAGATGGAACTGCAGCATGGTCACACCGCCAAACAGGTAGGCGCCCAGCAGCACCCGCGCGGGGCGCCAGGTGGCAAAGGTGGTCAGCGCCAGCGCAATCCAGCCCCGGCCCGAGACCATGCCTTCGACCCACAGCGGCGTGTAGACGGTGGAGATATAGGCACCGGCCAGGCCGCACATCGCGCCGCCAAACACCACAGCCATCAGGCGGATGCGGCGCACCGGGTAGCCCAGCGCATGGGCGGATGTGGGCGATTCACCAACGGCGCGCAGCACAAGGCCTGCGCGCGTGCGGTAGAGGAACCACATCATCAGCAAGACCAGCGCCATGGCGCCATACACCAGCGGGTGCAAGGTAAAGAGCGCCGGGCCCAAGAGCGGGATATCGGCCAGGCCCGGGATCGCATACTTGGGCAGGCTGGGCAGCTTGGCCTGCACATAGGACAGGCCGACAAAGGCCGAGAAACCGGCGCCAAACAGCGAAAGTGCCAGGCCCGTGGCGTACTGGTTGGTGTTGAGCCAGATCACCAGCACGCCAAAGATGGCGGCCAGCACGGCGCCCGCCAGCATACCCGCGCCAAAGCCCAGCCAGGTGCTGCCGGTGTGGACCACGGTGGCAAAACCGGCAATCGCGGCGCACAGCATCATGCCCTCGGCTCCCAGGTTGACGATGCCGGCCTTCTCGTTGATCAGCAGGCCCAGAGCTGCCAGCGCCAACACGGTGCCAGCGCTCAGCGTAGCGCCCAAAAGCAGTGCATAGGATTCCATCACAGGCCTCCCTTCACTGCGGCGCGCGATGCCACCCAACGCAGGCGGTAGACCACCAAGGTGTCACAGGCCAGCAAGGTGAACAGCAGCAGACCCTGGAAGACGCCGGTCAGGGCCTTGGGCAGGCCCAGGCGCGACTGCGCCAGCTCGCCGCCGATATAGAACATGCTCATAAGAATCGCGGAGAAAACCATGCCCACGGGATGCAGGCGACCGACAAAGGCGACGATGATGGCCGCAAAGCCATAGCCGGCGGGCACATAGGGCGTGAGCTGGCCCAGGGGGCCGGCCACTTCCAGCGCGCCAGCCAGGCCGGCGGTGGCGCCCGAGATCATCAGCGCCGTCCACAAGGCCTTGCGCGACGAAAAGCCGGCATAGCGGGCCGCTGAGGGCGCCAGGCCCCCCACCTGCTGGGCCAGCCCGGCGCGGGTGCGGAACAGGTAGACCCAGAGCAGCGCAGCACCGGCCAGCGCAATCAGCACGCCGATGTTCATGCGCATGCCTTGCACCAGTTTGGGGATTTGCGTGATCTTCTCGAAGCTCTTGGTCTGCGGGAAGTTGTAGCCCATCGGATCCTTCCAGGGCCCATAGACCAGGTAGCCCAGCACAAGGGTGGCGACATAGACCAGCATCAGGCTGACCAGAATCTCGTTGGCATTGAAGCGGTCGCGCAGCCAGGCCACGATGCCGGCCCAGACCATGCCGCCGAGCATGCCGGCCAGCAAGATGACGGGAACAATCCAGGGGCCGGTGTTCTTGTCGGCCAGCAAGGCCATGCCGCCCGCGGCCACGGCGCCGATGACAAACTGGCCCTCGGCACCAATGTTCCAGACATTGGAGCGAAAGCAGACCGCCAGGCCCAGCGCAATCAGCAGCAGCGGCGTGGCCTTCATCGTCAGCTCGCCCAGCGCGTAGCCGGACTTGATCGGCTCCCAGAAAAAGGCCTGCAGGCCCTTGACCGGGTCCTTGCCCAGCAGCACAAACAGGCCCACACCGATCAGCACCGTGATCAGCAAGGCCAGCACCGGCGAGCCAAAAGTCCAAAAGCGCGAGGCCTGGGGGCGTTGCTCGAGTTTAAGCATGGCGGCCCTCCTCGGCGAGAGCGGCAGCCGGGGCGGCATTGCGGCCTTCCCAAAGGCCACTCATCCATTCGCCGATCAACTGCACCGAGGCATCGGCCCGCGCCACCGAGGGCGACAGGCGGCCCTTGGCAATCACATGCAGGCGGTCACTGATTTCAAACAATTCTTCCAACTCCTCACTGAGCACCAGCACGGCGCAGCCTGCATCGCGTAGCGCCAGGATCTCGCCGCGGATCTGTGCTGCCGCGCCCACATCCACCCCCCAGGTGGGCTGCGAGACGATCAGCAGGCGGGGCTTGGCATCGATTTCCCGGCCCACGATGAACTTTTGCAGGTTGCCGCCCGAGAGCGACTGCGCACTGGCCTGCGGGCCACCAGCCTTGACACCAAAGCGCGCGATGATGCCGCGCGCCATCTGGTCGAGCTGGCCCATGCGCAGCCAGCCGCCGGCGCCCAGCATCTCGTTGCGCGTCAACACCAGGTTGTGCGCCAGGCTCATGCTGGGCACGGCGCCCCGGCCCAGGCGTTCTTCGGGCACAAAATGCAGGCCCAGCGCGCGGCGTTGGCCCGGGCCCATGCGCCCCATCGGCGTCGTGTCCATCAGTACGGCCTGCGGCTCGGCGCGCATGTCTTCGCCCGAGAGCGCATACAGCAGCTCCTTTTGGCCGTTGCCCGAGACGCCGGCAATCCCCACCACCTCGCCGGCCCGCACCTGCAGCGAAATGCCATCCAGGTCCACACCAAACGGGTCCTGCTTGGCCAGGCGCAGCTGCTGCACGCTGAGCACCGTGGCCCCTGCCTGGCTGGGGCGTAGCTTGAGCATCGGCGGCTCTGCGCCAATCATCATGCGCGACAGCGAGGCATTGCTTTGCTCACGCGGGTCGCACTCACCGGTCACCTCGCCACCACGCAGCACCGTGCAGGCGGTGCACAGCGCGCGGATTTCATGGAGCTTGTGGCTGATATAGAGAATGCTGCAGCCCTCGGCGGCCAGCTTGCGCAGCACGACAAACAGCTTTTCCACCGCCTGGGGCGTGAGCACCGAGGTCGGCTCATCGAGGATCAGCACGCGGGGGCGCGTGAGCAGGCCGCGGATGATCTCCACCCGCTGCATCTCGCCCACCGACAGGCTGTGCACCGGCCGCAGGGGATCGATATCCAGGCCATACTCGCTGGCCACCTCGGTGATGCGAGCGGTCACTTCTGCCAGCGACATGCTTTTGTTCTGGCCCAGCCAGACGTTCTCAGCCACCGTCAGCGTGTCAAACAGGCTGAAATGCTGGAACACCATGCTGATGCCCAGCTGGCGTGCCTCCTGGGGGTTGCGGATCTGCACTGGCTGGCCATCGACCAGGATCTGGCCCTCATCGGGTTTGACCGAGCCGTAGATGATCTTCATCAGCGTGGACTTGCCCGCGCCGTTCTCGCCCAGCACGGCGTGGATTTCCCCGGCGCGCACTTTTAACGATACTTTGTTATTGGCTACAACCGCTGGGTAGCGCTTGGTGATGCCGATCAGCTGTAACCGGGGCGCGGCCGCGCCATCGGTTGTCGGTGTCGGGGTCTGTTCTTTCATGGGCGGCAATTGTCCCTCAAATTGTTACCCGAGCGCGGGATAAAACGCGAAGATGCGCTCACTCACGGCGAATAGCCCGCCGGGCTTCGCAGCGAGAGCGCGGTTTTTTTCAGGCAGCTGCGCAGCCAGATGGCCGCATCAGAGGCATGGGTTCGGGCGTGCCACAGCAGGTAGTAATCGAGCGGCGGCAGCGCCAGCGGGCAGTCCAGGATGGCCAGCGCATGCGTGTCGACAAAGCGCTCACAGAACTGGCGCCCCGTGGTCAGCACAAGCAAGCTCGATGCCACCATGGCCGGAATCGCACTGAAGTGGGCGCAGCGCGCCATGATGCGCCGCTCCACCCCCAACGCATCGAGCCGGGCATCGATGATGCCGCGCGCGCCCGGGTGCGTGGCAGTGGGCGCAATATGCTCGGCCTGCAGCCAGGCCTCGACATCCCAGCCCCGCCGCACCGCCGGGTGGCGGCGGCTGACCAGGCTCACCACGTCGTCGCTCATCAGGCTGGTCATGTGCAGGTCACCGGTGGGCTGCAGCCAGTTGCCCACCACCACATCGATATCGCCCTGGGCGAGCTGGGCGTGGTAATGGGTCTCGGACGACAGCGGGTAGATCTCCACCACGCACAGCGGCGCCTCGGACTTGATGCGCGCGACCAGCGCGGGCAAAAACAGCGGATCGAAGTAATCACTCGCTGCTATGCGGAAGGTGCGGGTCGCCGTCTGCGGGTCAAAATCGCGGGCATCGCTGAACAGGCCTTCGGCAGCGCGCAGGATGGCCGCTGCGGGCTCGACCATGCGCTGGCCCTTGTCGGTGGGCATCATCGCCGCGCCCGAGCGCACCAGCAAAGGGTCGCCCACCAGGTCGCGCAGGCGCTTGAGCGCGGCCGACACCGCCGGCTGGTACATACCTAGGCGCAAGGCGGCCCGCGAGACGCTGCGCTCGGTCAGCACCGTGTGCAGCACCCGGATCAGGTGCAGGTCAATCTTGTCAAACAGGGCTTGGTCGCGCATGCGGGTATTTTGAATCTGGACATTCAAGCTTATCAGCCACGACCTGTCGCCTATCCCGGTTGTTACCCCAAGCTGTGGCGGATGTCCCTCACCCCCTTGCCTTCAGGCCACCTTGGCCTCACGCCAGCAGGCCCGGTTGCCGCCCTGGCGCTTGGCGCTGTAGCTGGCCATGTCGGCGGCGCGCACCGCCTGCAGCGCATCGGAAAACGAGGCATCCATCTGCAGCAGACCGATGCTGACGGTGACCACAAAATGCTTGCTGCGTAACTGGGGCTGCCAGTTCTGCAAGGTGTCGCAGAGCTGGGCGGCCAGCTCATGGGCCTTTTCCGGGCTGCACTGGCGCAGCACCAGCGCAAACTTGTCGCCCGCCACCCGCGCCGCATAGCCCTGGAAAGGCTGCAGCAGCTGCAGCTGGCGCGCCACATGCTGCAGCACCAGATCGCCCTGCGCATGGCCGGCCAGCGCATTGATGGCCGACATATTGTCGACATTCACATAGAACAGCACCGGCGCACTGGGTGAGGACTGGTCCAGCCCCTCGCGCCGGGCCTGCAGCAAGGCGGTCAGGTGCAGCAGCAGGGCCTCGTAGTTAGGCAGCAAGGTGAGCTTGTCCATGCGGCTGGGCGACTGCGCGGCCACGCGGGCCTGGCCGGCGCGCACAAAGCACCAGCGCAGATCCGGCCCCGCCTGCGCAATGTTCACCAGGTGCAGGCTGACCATGACCGGCGCACCCGACTGGTGGCGCAGCACCACGCTGGTCTCGGCGCTGCCCAGGCGCTCCAGGTCCGGGGCCAGTTGCGCCCAGGCCTGGTCAAAATCCTGGTCGGCCATGGCCAGCATGTGCACCGGCTGGCCTTGCAAGTCCTGGCGGCTGTAGCCCAGCAAATGGGCCAGCGCCTGGGAGACCTGTTGAATCTGATCGCGCTGCAGCAGCAAAAAGGAAAAGCGCGCATGCGCGAGCACACTCTCGGCCAGTTGCTGCTGCTCACGCAACTGCTCGGCCAGCGATTCGCGTTGCTGCCCCAGCTCCTGCAAGTGCATGCCCATGCGGTCAATCTCATCGGGCGGCGGGCCGCTGGCTGGGTCGGCCGCCTGCACCGGGCCCGAGGCCAGCGCCAGCACCGGGGCGGGCGCAACGGGCAGCGGTGTCTGCGCCACCAACTGCTTGAAGCGCCGGCTGTGCCCCCACAGCCACAGCCAGGTCAGTGCCGCCAGGGCCAGCGGCATCAGCAGCAGCCACCACCAGCTGCGCCACTGGCGTCCCCAGCTTTGCAGGCTCTGGTCATGGGGCATCACACGCACCACCAGCCAGCGGGCTGCGGGCATCTGCGCGACGCTGACGAGGTTGGGCGCCAGCCACCAGGACTGCGCAGTCTGGGCGCCGCCACGGGCTGCGCGCTCCTGCCAGCGCTGCAGCACCGGGGCCAGCAAGGAGTCATCGTCGGTCGTGCCCAGAATGCGGGCCGGGTCGGGGTGGGAGATCAGCACGCCTGCGGCCGTCATCAGCACCAGCTGCCCACTGTCGGGCGGGGTGGCGGCCAGCGATACCGGCAGCAGGCTTTGCGACTGCAGGCGCAACACCCCGGCCATCGCGCCCTGCACCGTGCCCTGCTTGTCGCGCAGCGGAATGCCCAGCGCAATGCTGGGCCCGCCAGACGCGCTTTTGAAGGGTTCGGACACCAGCGGTTTGCCGTCGACCATCACCCGGCGCAGCAGATCCCGCTCCGCCGGCTCCACGGCCTCATCGCCTTCGCTGGCATCGCGCACATGGCGCCGGAAGACCTCGGCGCCGCGCGCATACACCAGGCTGTCGAAATAGCGCGTGGCCGCCAGGCCCTGCTCCAGGAGCGGGGGCTGCTGGGACGCGGGGCCCTGTACCCAGGGCGCCGCCGCCTCGGCCAGGGCGCCGAGCACCTTCTGGCTTTGCTCGAGCTTGCTGCCCATCAGTCTGGCGAGCATCTCGGTCTCGTCGGCCTGCTGGGCCGACAACTGGGTGATCACCGTCTGCTGGCTGGCATGGATTGCCAGCCACTGTACCAGCGCCGTGCC
Organism: Comamonas sp. MYb396; assembly: GCF_037479555.1. Lineage (NCBI taxonomy): Bacteria > Pseudomonadati > Pseudomonadota > Betaproteobacteria > Burkholderiales > Comamonadaceae > Comamonas > Comamonas sp. MYb396. The sequence continues at coordinate 367,645 of NZ_JBBGYU010000002.1, forward strand.
CATCAGCACCATCAAGGGCACCACCACCCACAGCCGCCACAGCCAGGGCCCGGCCGTATCACGCAGGTCGTCTACCGGAGGGGCGGGATCGGGCTGCCAATGCACCGGCCTGTCATCCATGCCGGGCTACCTGGCCCGCAGGGCCCGGAGGCACCAGCCGATCCGGCAAGGGCAAGTCATCGTCTTTGGCACAGGGCACCTCCTTTCAGGTGCCACATCTTGGCGCTTATGTACCGGCGCCGGTATCAGGACAAAACCGGACCGAGAAAACCCGCGTCACCGTTTGGCCCGGCCGATCCAGTGCGGGGGCGCCAATCGGGCCGGCTAGGACTTGGCCAGCTGGCGCAGCGATTCGGGCTGCGGCAGCCAGAGGTTCTTGCCCAGGCCGTCGAGCAGGCCCTGGTCGCGCAATTGGCGCAGCACGCGCGAGAGCGTCTCGGGCGCAATGCCCAGGTGGGCGGCAATCTGGCGCTTGGATTGCGCCAGTTGCACCCGCAGGCCCTGGTCGCCGGGCTCGGCATGCTGCAGCAGCCACTCGGCGCAGCGCGCCACAGCGTCCTGCGCCACCCGGCTGACCGCGAGCGCCGCCTGCTGGCAGTAGCCCTGGGCCATGCTGGCCACCAGGCCCTGGGCCTCCGCGGGCCATTGCAGCAGGTAGCCGCGCAGCTGCGCCACCGGCACCGCGCGCCATTGCACGGAGGTGCGCGCCACCATGTCCACCGCACAGGGCTGGTCGGCCAGCGCCGGCGCGGCATCGAGCCAGCAGGGCCCCTCCATCACCCCGAGCAGGTGGCGCATGCGCCCCTCTTCCTGCACCCCAAAGGCGACCGAGCCCCGCTCCAGGTACAGCACATCCAGCAAGGGCTGGTGGCGCTGGCGCAGCAAGGCACCGGCGCCGGCGCTGTTCGGGGCAAATTCATCCAGGCAGAGTAAGTCAGGCATGGGCCGCACTTTGCCCCGATTGCCGCCTGCGCACATTGAGCTACATCAATCCTTGCCAGCGATCGGCAGCCCCAGCAGCGGCCGCTTCAGCCCCAAACCAGCGGCCTCATCAAGCATCAGCGGCCAAGAACCTGCCTTAACTCCTTGCAAAAACCGTATACCCCCAATATGCGGCGTCCACGCCACACCTCGGGTCTTTACCAGCGGTTTTTTTAGCTTTTGGCACACATATTGCTCAGAGCGGTCGGCACTGACTTCACAATTCACCGCTATCACAAATTCACACGCTTGTAACAAAGGAATGCCATGAACAACAAACTGCTCGCCCTGGCCGTGATGGCCGCCTGCGCCTCCGCAGCGCAGGCCCAATCGTCGGTGACTGCCACCGGTCTGGTCGATATGTATATCGGTTCGATGAAAGCTCCCGGCGATGATGGCCGCACCTCCACGCTGGGCAGCGGTGGCATGACCACCTCCTGGTTCGGCTTCAAGGGCACCGAAGACCTGGGCGGCGGCCTCAAGGCCAGCTTTCTGCTGACCAGCTTCATGCGTGCCGACACCGGCACGCCCGGCCGCTTCACCGGCGACGTCTTCTGGTCGCGCGATGCGCTGGTCTCGCTGTCCGGCGATTTTGGTGCCGTGACCCTGGGCCGCACCGTGGCGCCCAACTTCGTGCCATCGATCTCGATGAACCCCTTTGGTGATTCCTTCACCTTCTCGCCGCTGGTGCTGCACCAAAACGTGTCGCTGTTCAACAAGAGCGGCTGGCAGAGCAGCAACCCCTCCGACACCGGCTGGAGCAACCAGGTGATCTACAGCACGCCCAAGGTCGGCGGCTTCAGCGGCAACCTGCACTACCAGTTTGGTGAGCAGGCCGGCCAAGGCGGCAAGAACAACATCGGCCTGAACGCCACCTACGCCAACGGTCCTTTTGCCATCACCGGCTTCTATGAAGACGTGGACATGAGCAACCCCGTGCCCGCCGTGCTGGCCGAGAACCACCGCAACTGGATGCTGGGCAGCAGCTATGACGCCGGTTTTGTGAAGGCCTATGCGACCTACGGCCAGACGACCGGCAAGGACACCGACTTCAAGATCAAGACTGCCAGCCTGGGCGCGACCGTGCCGCTGGGCGCCACCAGCCGCATCCTTGCTGGCTGGGCCCACAGCAAGCTGCAGGACAGCAATGCCAAGCGTGACACCGTCTCCGTCGGCTACAACTACGACTTCTCCAAGCGCACCGACGGCTACGCCATCGTGATGTACGACAAGGTCAAGGACTTCGGCAATGGCACCAGTTTTGGCGTCGGCATCCGCCACCGCTTCTAAACGGTTTCTGTAGCGATCTGTGCGGCGTTCGGGCCCACCACGCAAAACGCCAAGCATGTGTGCATGCTTGGCGTTTTTTCTTGCCGGTTCGGCAGACCCAGCGCCTTAGCGCCGGATCGAGAGAAGTCTTTACTTCTTCAGGCACTCGCTCATGAAGGCCTTGCGCTCGTCGCCCTTCTTGCCGGTCGCATCGACGTTGCAGGTCTTCATGCGTTCTTGCTGGCGCTTGCGGCCGTCGGACAGGCAGCTGGACATGAACGCCTTGCGCTGATCGCCCTTGAGCTCCTTGGTCTTGGCCTCGGTGTTGCAGGTACCCATCAGCTGCTGCTGGGCCGTGGGGGTCTTGTCGGCTGCCAGCGCAAACTGGGATGCCAGCGCGATGCTGGCAAGGACGATGAGTTTTTTCATGGTATGGGCTCTTATCTAAACTGCGCCGACGACCAGCGCATGCGAATTTCTGCATATCTGGCCCGCCCTGTCAATGGGCAGATGATAAAGAAGCGCAAACTGCTGACGAGAGCCTCACAAGCGCCCATGAAAAAACGGCCTGCGCGGCCGTTCTCAAGCGGGTGGGCAGGGACTGGGATCAGTCCACCAGGCCCACATAGATGTTCTGCACATCGTCGTCGTTTTCCAGACCGGCCAAGAAGGCTTGCACCTCTTCCTGCGCTTCGGCAGGCAGGCTGGCCATGCTGATGGGGGTCTTGGCCTTGTAGCCCAGCTTGGCCGACAGCACCTTGATGCCCTGCTCGGGCAAGGCCTTGCTGACGGTGTCCAGGTCCGTCGGCTCGGTGATGAACAGGGTCACGCCCTCTTCTTCCGCCGGCTCGAAATCCTGCGCGCCCGCTTCGATCGCGGCCAGCTCCACATCGGCGCCGTTTTCTGGCTCGCCTTCGACCATGCCCACATGGTCAAAATCCCAGGCCACGGCCGTCAGCTGGCCCTTGCGGAAGCACACGCGCATATTGGGTGCCGTGCGGTTGGGGTTGTCGGTCAGGCACTCGACCATCACCGGCACGCGGTGCGGCGCATAGCCTTCGAACAGCACGGTCGAGTAGTTGACGGCATCGGCGCCAGCGCCCGAGCCCTTCTTGATCGCGCGCTCCAAGGTGTCCTTGGGCATCGATGCCTTGCGGGCCGCTTCCACAGCCATGCGCAGGCGCGAATTGCTGGCTGGGTCACCCCCGCCCAAACGCGCTGCGACCGTGATTTCCTTGACCAGTTTGCCAAAGAGTTTTCCCTTGGCATCAGCGACCAGCGCCTTGCCCTTTGCTTTCCATTGCGCGCCCATGGCTGCGTTTTCCTAGTTGTTGGTTGGGCAGCAGCGGTCGCTGCTGGCAACAATGCCGGGCAAAGCCCAGATTGACAGGGCAAATTTATACACTGCCGCCCAAGGCTGTGCTGAGCATAAGGGGAAATCTGTGCCAAAAACCTGGGGCATCGCAGCAGCCAGGCGACGCGGGGGCGACGGCGCCGCGCGGGTTGCGCCCGCCGTTCAAAGGCACAATGGCGCCATGCAAGTTCTGCAGCGACTTTGGCGATGGACCCAGGCCCAGCGCACCCCCCTGCTCTGGAGTCTGGGCGGCCTCGTGCTGTCCTTTGTACTGCTGGGCCTGCCCGGCTTTGCCAGCTATGCGCCGGCCGAACAGCTCTTTGTCTGGGCGGGCGATGGCGCGCTGCTCCAGGCCATCCATGGCGACAGCCTCTGGCCCATTCTTATCTCGGCGAGCTTTTTGCAGGCCTTGCTGATCACGCCGCTGCACTGCCTGCTGCGGCGCTGCTGGCCTGGCCTGGCGCGCTGGCCCCATGTGCTGGGCGTCGTGCTCGGGGTCTGGCTCATCAGCATTGTCTGCACCTGCCTGATGCTGCTCGCTGCGGTCGATGCATAAAAGCCGCAGCCTGCCTACAATCACGGCGCACGCGCCTTTTTCTCAGCTTTGACCCTGCACGCTTCCATGCCCCACCCTCTCTCCCCCATTGGTGTTTTTGACAGCGGTATCGGCGGCCTGAGTGTGCTGCGCGCGCTGCGCGATGTGCTGCCCGATGAGCAGTTCATCTATGTGGCCGACAGCGGCAACGCCCCCTATGGCGAGCGTGGCGACGCCTTTGTGCAGCAGCGCTGCGCCCACATCACCCAGCAGATGCGCGAGCGCCACGACATCAAGGCGCTGGTGATTGCCTGCAACACGGCCACCGCAGCGGCGATTGAAGGCCTGCGTGAGCAGCACCCGGGCCTGCCCATCATCGGTGTGGAGCCCGCGCTCAAACCCGCCGCCCAGCACAGCCAGACCCATGTGGTGGGCGTGATCGCCACCCAGGGCACCGTCAGCAGCAGCCGCTTTGCCACCTTGCAGGCAGCGCATACCACGCAAACCCGCTTTGTGGTGCAGGCCTGCAATGGACTGGCGCGCGCGATTGAAGACAGCACCCGGCCCGGGCGCGATGCAGCCGCCGATGCCGCGCATATCCAGGGCCTGTGCCAGACCTACCTGGCCGCGATGGGCGACTTTGGCGCGCAGCCCGGCCAGATCGACACCCTGGTGCTGGGCTGCACGCACTATATTTTTGCCGCCGATACCCTGCGCGCGCTGGTGGGCGACCAGGTGCAGCTGATCGACACCGCCACGCCCGTGGCCCGCCGCACCTACAGCCTGCTGCATGCCACCGGCATGCTGCGCAAGCCCGCGCAGGCGCCCAGCGCTGAAGAGGCCTGCCGCCTGACGACGACCGGCGAGCTGGCGGCGCTGCAATACGCCGCTGCGCAGTGGCTGGGGCTGCCGCCCCAGCTTTGCCAGGCTGCGGACTGATCAGCCGGCGCTGTCCGCCGCATCCGCCCCCAACTGCCACAGCCGGTGGCCGCCCTGGTCGAGCCAGGTCAGGTAGAGGCGCACCTCCAGCTCCAGCTGGTGGTAGGCCGGCTCCATGTACTCGCACAGCTGGTAGAAGGCCTTGTTGTGGTCGGACTCGCGCAGGTGCGCGAGCTCATGCACGGCGATCATGCGCAAAAAGGCCTCGGGCGCATGCTTGAAGAGGCTGCCAATGCGGATCTCATGGCGCGACTGCGTCTTGCCGCCATGGTTTTTGCCGCTGCGCACATGGATGCCCAGCGCCTGGTAGACCAGCTGCAGCTTGCTGTCATACACCACCTTGGCCAGGCCCGCGCTGTTGCGCATGTGCTCGCCCTTGAGTCCCATCACATAGGCATGCAAGGCCTTGTCCGAGCGCATCTGGTGCGGCTGCGGGTGCCGCTGCAGCAGCCACTGGCCCAGCTTGCCCGATTGCAGCAGATTGCCCGCCTGCTGCTGCAAGCTGGCGGGGTAGGACTGCAGATAGGGAAGCAAGACAGGGCTGGACATGGTTCAAGCAAACAGCAAAGGCAGCACAGCGGCTGCCTTGGGATTCCAAAGATATGCCGCGCCCAGTGGACGCAGCGCTATTTTCAGTGCAGGTGGCGCGGGCGGCGTCCGCCACCCCCATGGCCGCCGGGGCCTCCTGGGCCACCAGTGCCGCGTGGCGGCTTGCCGATCTCGAGCGAATCGACCAGCGCATCAAAACGCTGGCTGAACAGCTTGTCGATCTCGCCGACCACACCAACGAGCTCGCCGGCATCGAAGTGGCGCTCCATCGTGCTCACCACATCCTGCACCAGCATGTCGCGCTGCACCTGCATGATGGCCGCCGGCGTCGGGCCCACAAACAGCATCATGAAGTCGTCGCGCGACTCGGCGCTGCGGTCCTGCTCTTCGTCGTCGAACTCGGCGTCGTAGAAGGTGACCTCGATCGCCGCGCCCTGGTCGGCCAGCTCGTTGAGGTTCATGCACATGTCGTCCAGCGACTGGCGAAAATCATCATCGCCGCGCACCGTCCAGCACATCTGCAGCACATGGTCCTTGGGCTCGAACAAGATACCCGGCTCTTCGTCGTAGGCACTTTCGGATCCATCGACCAGCGACTTGGCGCCCGCATAGGCCCACAGCGGTTTCAAGGCCTCTTGCAGCTGGTCAAAGCCGACATCGGCACGCAGCAGCACTTGTCCGTGGACATGGATCTCAAAGGGTGGGTTGTAACTGGGCATGTTCTGTACCTTCCTAAATGGGGGCCGCCCGCTTGCGCTCGCCAACCCCACGCCTGATGACACGGCACGCCGCATCGCTCTGCACAAGGCGCCAGCACAGCCACCAATGCGGGGCCAGGTTGGCGACTCTCCATGCGCCACCCACCCGAGCGGCGCAATATCCACAATATCGGACATTGTGCCCGGTTTGTCGACCACAGACGAAGAAAAAGCCAGCAGGAGGCCTGCTGGCTCACGCCCCGCACCCCAGCGGGCACAAGCCCGGGATGCGAAACGGTCTTCGTCGCTGCCAGCATGCATGAGCGATGCCCGGCCCGCGTCTGTGGCGCAGGCAATAAAAAACAACGGTTTGCAGGCTTTTTCTGCGAAACCGTTGCTCTGTAGTGCATGGCGCCGGGGCATTTTAACAGGTCCGGCCCGGGCCTGGCCCTGCGGGGTCAGCGGCCGCCGCTGAGTTACCACCGGGTCAGGTCCAGCCGGGTGAGGTCCAGCCGGGTGAGGTCCAGCCGGGTGAGGTCCGGCCGGGTGAGGTCCAGCCGGTTGAGGTCCGGCCAGACCAGCGGTTCCCCTCCTCAGTCGCCCGCCTGCACCATCTCGCCGTTTGGATCGGTCACCCGCACCACGGTGATGGCTGGCGCATCCTCGGCATCGCCCACAATGCCGGTGCTGGCGCCATAGAAGCCGGCCACAAAGCGGAAGGCCGGGGAGCCCGAGGGGCCGGTGCAGTGGAAGTTGAACTGGCGCAGCACTTGGGCAACACAGACATAGCCCGAGTCCGCATCGATCACCGAGTTGGCGTCGCGCGTCTGGAAGCGGAAGTTGCGGCTGGGCATCGCATCCGTTTGCGACAGCAGCACCCAGGATCCACGCAGCGACTGGGCCGAGGCCTTGTTGACGCCATAGTAGAAGCGCTCGATCTGCACCGGCTGCTCGCCGGGGAAGGCCAGCGTTCCCACCGATGGCGCCGTGAAGTGGATCGACCGGGTCAGACCTGCATCGGCCTTGAAGCTGGCAATCGCAGCCGGGCCACCAAAGTAGCGCCCCCCTTGGTACTGCACCGTGGACAGATCGGGCGTATTGGGCGCTGGCGTGGTGGAAGCATCATGCGCGCCCAGCAGGCTGTGGAAGCTGCCCTGGCCATCGCTCTCATAGTCATAGACCGACATGAACAGCATATGGTCCTCGCTGGTCACAGGCTTTTGCAGCTCGATCGACAGACCTCGGCCAGGCAGGCCGCGCAGCTCGCTGCTGACCACCCAGGTGCCCGATTCAGGAGCATAGCCCGGTGCATAGTAGCTGGTGCGCACATTCTGGTTGTTCTGGGCGGTGTAGGCCGCGCGAGCGACGCGGAAACCGACCAGGCGCCGGGCATCACCACCGCCCTCTTGCAGCGAGCCGCTGATCTGGTCCACGCCACGCTGCAGCGTCAGCGACACCACGGCACCACTGCCTGCGCCGCCTGTGCGGTTGCCCGCGCAGTTGAACACCAGGCCAGCGCCGCTGTAGCTGCACTGCGCCACCACATGGCCGGACAAGGTGCCGCCAAAACCATGAACGGTCGTCGCCGCGTTGGCGGGATAGGGCCAGGCCATGGCTGCTGCCGCCCATTCGCCGCTCATGGGCACCTGCTCGCCCGTGCCGATATCGGCCCACCAGCTGCGCACCGGCTGGTTGCTGCTGTTGAGCTCGACCATGGCCCAGCGGTCGACAAAGGCCGGGTCGGAGAAGACGCCAGCTGGTGTGCCCTCGTAGTCAAAGCGCTGCATCACCTTGGTGGGCTCACCTGGGAACTGGATCGTGCCGGTGCTGCGGCTGGTGAAAGTGATCACCACATTGCCAGGGCTGCCCGCCTCATGGCCGTCGCGCTGCTCGCTGCCAAAGAAGCGCCCGCCTTCGTAGTAGTAGAGCGGCGCGGTCACCGTGTTGTCGTGCAAGCTGCCCAGCGCCGTGTGGAAGGTGGGCGCACCCGTGGCACGGTAGTTGTAGACCTGCATGAACAGCACGCCGTCCTGGATGTCGATGCCCATGCCGCGACCCGGCTCCCCATTGAGTTCGTCCTTGATGATCCAGGTGCCGCTCTGGGCCGCAATCAGACCGGCAGGCAGCTCGCCATTGGGGTCCGAGGTCTTGGTCACCTCGCGGCTGCTGCTGCCGGTATTGCCAGCCTCATCGGTCTGCGACGCCGTCACCGTGACCGGCCCCTTGGGCAGAGCGCCCACCTGCATGCCAGGCGCCGTCCAGCTGCCGTTGACGCAGGCCACTGTCACCTTGATGGATCCCACGCTCACCGTGACCGCGCCGTCGCCGCTGGTGCAGGTGCCCGCTGGGCTGTAGGCATTCTGGTTCGAGGTATCGATGGTCGGCGCGGTGCTGATCGAGACTGCAGGCGCCGTCGTGTCCTTGACGGTGTTGAGCGTGCCGGAGATGACCGTGCCGGCCACCGTCTGCGAGGCCTTCACCACCACCGTGCCCTCGGGCAGGCTGCGCACATCGACAGCGCTCAAGGTCCAGTTGCCACCCGTGCAGGCCGCCGTGTTGCTGATGCTGCCAATGGCCACCGTCACCGCGCCACCAGCGGCGCTGCAGGCGCCAGAGACGCCGCCATAGCTGGCCTGGTTGCCGCTATTGATACGCGGCGCCACCACCACCGTGACGGCGGCTGCGCTGCTGTCCTTGCTGGTTGTGCGGCTGGCATTGCCGGTGTTGCCCGCGGCATCGGTCTGCATCGCCGTCACCGTGACTGCGCCGGCCGGCAGGCCGCTGACATCCATGCCCGAGGTGGACCAGATTCCGCTGCTGCAGACAGGCTGCGGCACAGCGGCCACCGTCCCCACGCGCACCGTGACCGCCACCCCGTTTTCAGAGCAGCTGCCCGCCACGCCGTATGACGACTGGTTGGCCGCATTGATCACCGGCGCCGAGGTAATCGCCACCGCAGGGGCGGTCGCATCCTTGCCGGTCACCAGGCTGCCCGATCCGGTCTGGCCAGCCACGGTTTGCGAAGCCGTCACGGTCACCGCGCCATCGGGCAGGCCGCTTACGTTGATGCCCGAGGCCGACCAGACACCACCGCCGCACAGCGCCGATACGGACACGGAGCCCACCATGACAGCCACCGCTTCACCGTTGGCCGAGCAGGTGCCCGACACAGTGTAGGAGGCCTGGTTCGCTGCCGTGATCTGGGGCGCCGCAACGACAGCCACCACCGGCAGCTGCGGCACCGAGCCCGTGTTCTTGCTGGTCGACTGGCTCGCCGAGCTGCTTTGCCCGGAGGCCGTCTGCGTGGCTGTGATCGTCACCGTGCCATCGGGCAAGCCTTGTGCGTTGACTGCACCGGCATAGCTGCCGCCTGCGGAACAAGGCAGCGACTGGCTCACCCCTGCAGGGTTGGAGCTGATGGCCACATTGCCGCTGCCGGCACTGCAGCTGCCGCTGATGGGCAGGGACGACTGGTTGCTGGCGGTGATCGCCGGCAGGGGATTGAGCGTGACGGTGGGCTTGCAGTCGGGCATCGACGCGGTGGAGTTGCCCACGACGACGGACGCACTGAGCAAGGGAAGGGTCAGTGCTTTGGCCACCAACTCGATGCGCAGCGCCGTCACGCTCATGGTAGTGCCGCTTTGGCTTTGTTCATTGGTGTAGAGCTTGACGCCGACTTCGGTGCCCAAGCCCGGCACACCAACGGTCAGGTTGACCAGGCCGTTGACCGCAGCACTGACGCCGCTGAGCGCACCCGTTCCGCCCAGAATCTGGGCATCACCCGAGCCCACAGGCACGCCGTTGACACAGGCCATGCGCGCTTGCGAGCTGATGGTATTGGCACCCAGGGACAGCATCGCCAGCGACAGGTTCAAGCCGTCCACGGAGGTGTCCGACACCACACTGTTTTGCGCCAGATTGCTTTGGGTGGAGGCGTTGATGACGCCCGTCCCCACGCTCAGAAGATTGACCCCGGCCGTCACCCCGACACTGGCAACCGACATGGGCGTATTGAAATCCGGTGGTGCAGTCTTTGATCCGGTATCCGCAAATGGGATTCCCAGCCCGGCCCCGAGCACATCGGCCGTGACCTGCAGGCCATAGGCCCGCCCGGCGCCTGAGGATGCCGCAAGGGCGGCGGAGCTGCAGACCAGGGCCATGCTCGCGAGCCCTCCGTACAGCAGACGGCGTAGGGATCTCTGTGCACCAAGCGGGTTCATAGCGTCTCCTTCTGCACCATGCCAGAACGCCAGATGTGGTGTGGTCGACGCAGACCCTACCAAACGACGGCCGAGGACCGGTGCCGCTGATTACTCATACAGACACAACTACTCACAAGGGCGAAGGTACTGCGAATCTTTGGTAAACGGTAAATTAATTTATTGAACTCACTTATAAGCACAGCTAGTTCTGGCCTATGGTCTGTTACAGCAACGCCGGTCGGCGGCTGCCCTATCGGCGGCGGCACAGCTCCCGGCCAAACCCGCGATTTCTGGCCGTATTTCCCCGTCCTCGGCCGCAGGTTTTCAGAGGAGAAATTGCGGTTAAGTGCTGTTTTCTGTAAGGCGATCCAGCGGCTGCCGTTCACACAAAAAAACCTGCCACGGAGGGGGGGGTGGGGTCGCTGGCGCTCTCCCGAGCAGGCCAAAGGCTGTGCGCGATTCGGCGCTGTCTGACAGTGCTGACAGCGCCATCCACCTTCAAATCAAGGCCTCGGCTTACAGTGGGCCTGAGAACCTGTTCAAAGTCTCCTCGCGCCGCGACAGTGTCTTTGCGAGATGGGATGCGAGGGGGGCGCCCAGCCGCGCAATACCGCAGCAATAGCCCAGCTATTGCGAGGATTTGCAACGACGCAGACCGCTCGCAAAGCCACAGTCCCTACGGGTTGGAGTGAAATCGGGCGATTTCTGCGCGCTGGCCCTTGCTTGCACCCCGGTGCAAGCTGCGTTCCATCCCTTCGAACTCATCCCGATTGCACTCCAACGCGGCTGCGTAGAGACTTTGAACAGGTTCTTAGCTGCCGGCATAGATGTCATGCCGATCAGGCAGCATCCCCGCGTCCGGTGATGCGGGGTCAGAGGCCGCTGCTGGGTCCGGCCGGGTGAGGCCCAGCCGGTTCAGGACCGGCCGGCCCAGCGGTGCCCCCCTCCTCAGTCGCCTGCCTGCACCCTCTCGCCGTTTGGATCGGTCACCCGCACCACGGTGATGGCCGGTGCATCCTCGGCGTCTCCCACAATGCCGGTGCTGGCGCCGTAGAAGCCGGCCACAAAGCGGAAGGCTGGGGAGCCCGAGGGGCCGGTGCAGTGGAAGTTGAACTGGCGCAGCACTTGGGCAACACAGACATAGCCCGATTCGGTATCGATCACCGAGTTGGCGTCGCGCGTCTGGAAGCGGAAGCTGCGGCTGGGCATCGCATCCGTTTGCGACAGCAGCACCCAGGATCCGCGCAGCGACTGGGCCGAGCCCTTGTTCACGCCGTAGTAGAAGCGCTCGATCTGCACCGGATCTTCACCCGGGAAGGCCAGCGTCCCCACCGATGGCGCGCTGAAGTGGATCGCCCTGGTCGGACCGGCATCGGCCTTGAAGCGGGCAATCGCAGCCGGGCCACCAAAGTAGCGCCCGCCCTGGTACTGGACCGTGGACAGATCGGGCGTATGGGGCTCTGGCGTGGTGGATGCGTCATGCGCGCCCAACACACTGTGGAACGTGGCTTTGCCGTCGCTTTCATAGTCGTAGACCGACATGAACAACATATGGTCCTCGTTGTTGATGGGCTTTTGCAGCTCGATCGACAGACCTCGGCCAGGCAGGCCGCGCAGCTCGCTGCTGACCACCCAGGTACCCGACTCAGGGGCATAGCCTGGCGCGTAGTAGCTGGTGCGCACACTCTGGTTGTCCTGCCAGCTGTAGGCTGCGCGTCCCACGCGGAAGCCCACCAGGCGCCGAGCCTCACCACCGCCCTCTTGCAGGGTGCCGCTCAGCTGGTCGACATCACGCTGCAGGCGCAGTGCTACCGAGAGGCCAGCATTTGCACCCCCATCACGCTGGCCGGAACAGTTGAACACCACACCGGTACCTCCGTAACTGCATTGCGCCACCATCTGGCCCGACAAGGTACCGCCAAAGCCGTGGACCGTCGTCGCCACGCCAGGGGGATAAGGCCAGCTCATCGCGGTCGCCGCCCAGTCCTCGCTCATGGCCACCTGCTCGCTCGTGCCGATATCGGCCCACCAGCTGCGCACCGGCTGGTTGCTGCTGTTGAGCTCGACCATGGCCCAGCGGTCGACAAAGGCCGGGTCAGAGAAGACGCCCGCTGGTGTGCCTTCGTAGTCAAAGCGCTGCATGGGCTTGGCTGGCTCGCCCGGGAACTGGATCGTGCCGGTGGTGCGGCTGCTGAAAGTGATCACCACATTGCCGGGGCTGCCTGCCTCATGGCCATCGCGCTGCTCGCTGCCAAAGAAGCGCCCGCCTTCGTAGTAATACAGCGGCGCCGTCACGGTGTTGTCCCGCAAGCTACCCAGTGCCGTGAAGAAGGTGGGTTCACCCGATTGGCGGTAGCCGAAGAGTTGCATGAACAGCACGCCATCCTGGATATCGATGCCCATGCCGCGACCTGGCTCCCCATTGAGCTCGTCGCTGACAATCCAGGTGCCGCTCTGCGCCGCAATCCGGCCGGCAGGCGGCTCGGGCGGTTCGCCACCCGAGTCGGAGCTCTTGGTGACTTGGCGCGTGCTGCTGCCGGTATTGCCGGCCTCATCGGTCTGCGACGCCGTCACCGTCACCTGGCCATTGGGCAGGGACCCTACCCGCATGCCAGGCGCTGTCCAGCTACCGCTGGCACAGGCCGCCGTCGCCGGGATGGATCCTACGCTCACCGTCACGATACCGTCACCGGTGCTGCAGGTACCTGCAGGGCTGTAGGCGTCCTGGTTTGCATTGTCGATGTTCGCTGCCGTGGTGATCGAGACCGCAGGCGCCGTCGTGTCCTTGACGGTATTGCGCGTGCCGGAGATGACCGTGCCAGCGACTGTCTGCGATGCCGTCACCACCACCGTGCCCTCGGGCAGGCTGCGCACATCGACAGTGCCCAAGGTCCAGTTGCCGCCGGTGCAGGCCACCGTGTTGCTGATGCTGCCGATGGCCACCGTCACCGCGCCAGCTGCTGCGCTGCAGTTGCCGGAGACGCCACCATAGCTGGCCTGGTTGGCGCTGCTGATACGCGGCGCCGCAGTGACCGTCACAGAGGCGGTCGTGCCCTGCTTGCTGGTGACCAGGCTGCCCGAGCCGGTCAGGCTGCCCACCGTCTGTGCAGCCGTCACCGTGACCGCACCATCGGGCAAGCTGCTGACATCCAGGCCCGATGCGGACCAGGCGCCAGCGTTGCACGATGCCGATGCCGGTATGGATCCGACCAGAATGGCCACGTTGGTGCCAGCCGCCGAGCAACTGCCCGAGACGGCATAAGCCGACTGGTTGGCCAAGGTGATCGCCGGTGCAGAGGTCACGGTCACCACGGGGACGCTGCCTGCCGAGTCCTTGCTGGTCACAAAACCACCGGTTCCGGTCTGGCCACCTGCCGTTTGCGACACCGTCACCGTGATGGGTCCATTGGGCAAGCCACTGACGTCCACAGGTCCGGTGGTCCAGGTGCCGTCATTGCAGGATGCGGTAACCGACAGCGAGCCGATCAGCACCACCACATTGCTGCCATTGACCGAGCAGCTGCCCAAGACGGTATAGGCCGTCTGGTTGGCTGCCGTGATCGCCGGGGCCGACGTAATGGCCACCGATGGTTTGGTGCCAGCCGAATCCTTGCTGGTCACAAAGCCGCCGCTGCCCGTCTGACCGCCCGCCGTCTGCGAAGCGGTCACTGTGATCGGTCCATCAGGCAAGCCACTGACATCGATGGGCGCGCTCGCCCAGATGCCACCATTGCACACTGCCGATGCCGCGATGGCGCCGACCAGCACGCTGACGTTGGCACCCTCTGCCGAGCAGGTGCCCGAGACGGTATAGGCCGTCTGGTTGGCTGCCGTGATCGCCGGGGCCGACGTGATAGCCACCGCAGGTGCGGCGCCGGCCGCGTCCTTGCTGGTCACAAAGCCGCCGGTGCCCGTCTTACCACCCGCAGTCTGCGACACCGTCACGGAAACCGGTCCATCAGGCAAGCCACTGACATCGATGGGCGCGCTCGCCCAGATGCCACCATTGCACACTGCCGATGCAGCGATGGCGCCGACCAGCACGCTGACGTTGGCACCCTCTGCCGAGCAGGTGCCCGAGACGGTATAGCCCGTCTGGTTGGCTGCAGTGATCGATGGAGCCGACGTGATCGCGACAACAGGGGCAGCTCCTGCCGAATCCTTGGTGGTCACCAGGCTACCCGATCCCGTTTGCCCCCCCGCAGTCTGCGACGCCATGACGGTGACTGCACCATCGGCCAGGCCACTGACATCCACACCCGCGCTAGCCCAGATGCCTGCGTTGCACGGTGCCGATGCAGCAATGGAGCCGATCAGCACGGTCACGGTGGCGCCATCGGCCGAGCAGGTGCCCGAGACGGTGTAAGCCCCCTGGTTCAATGCGGTGATCGCAGGTGCCGAGCTAATGGCCACCACAGGTACCACGCCCGCAGCGTCCTTGCTGGTCGTGAAACCGCCGCTGCCCGTCTGGCCACCCACCGTCAGCGACGCCCACACGGAGACCGGCCCGTTGGCCAAGCCACTGACATCGATCGCCGAGCTGGCCCAGATGCCGCTGTTGCAAACCGCCGATGCAGCGAGGCCGCCGATCAGCACATCCACATTGGCGCCATTGGCCGAGCAGGTGCCCGAGACGGTATAGGCCGACTGGTTGGCTGCCGTGATCGCAGGAGCCGAGGTAATAGCCACGGCGGGCGCAACCCCAGCGGCATCCTTGCTGGTCACAAAGTTGCCCAGCCCCGTCTGGCCACCCACCGTTTGCGTGGCCGTCACCTCAACCGATCCATCCGCCAGACCGCTGACGTCCATGCCCTCGGTCGCCCAGATGCCGCCATTGCACAGCGCAGTGGCAGACACCGAGCCGACCTCCACATCCACATTGCTGCCGCCCACCGAGCAGGTACCCGAGACGGAGTACGCCAACGCATTGGCTGCCGTGATGGCGGGTGCCGACGTAATGGTCACCACCGGTATGGCTCCACCCGTGGCCTTGTTGACGTCCACACTGTCCGACCCGGACTGTCCGCCAACCGTTTGCGCCGCCGTCACGGTCACCGTTCCATCGGGCACCGTGCTGACATTCAACGCGGCGGTCGTCCAGCTGTTGCTGGTGCAGGGCACCGATGCAGACACCGAGCCGACCTCGACATCCACGTTGGTGCCGTTGACCGAGCAGATGCCCGCCACGGTATAGGCCGCTTGGTTGCTTGCCGTGATGTCGGGTGCCGAGGTGATGGTCACCACGGGTTGGACTGCGCCGGTGGTCTTGTTGGTCACCAGGCTGCCCGATCCCTGCAGGGCGCCAACCGTCTGCGCAGCGGTCACGGTCACCAGGCCATCGGGCAAGCTGCTGACATCCACGCCGGGGATGGCCCAGTTGTTGCCAGCGCATGGCGCCGATGCAGCCACCGCACCGACTTGAACCGCCACGTTGCTACCGTTGGCCGAGCAGCTGCCCGAGACCACATACGAAGCCTGGTTGGCTGCGGTGATGCCGGGTGCCGAGGTCACGGTCACCACGGGAGCGACGCCTGCCGTGTCCTTGAGGGTCAGCAGGCTGCCCGCCCCGATCACGTTGCCGACGGTCTGCGCCGCTGTCACGGTGACGGATCCATCAGCCAGCGCAGTGACATTCAGGCCGGTAGCGGCCCAGTTGCCGCCCGCGCAGGAGGCCGTCGCAGCGACCGAGCCCACCTGAACCGCCACGGGGCTGCCATTGGCCGAGCAGGTACCGGAGACGGCATACGAGGCCTGGTTCGCCGCCGTGATCGTGGGAGCCAAGGTCACGCTCACCACGGGGGCCGTGCCTGCAGTGTCCTTGCCAATCACCAGGCTGCCGGACCCTGTCAGGCCGCCAACCAGCTGCGAGGCCGTCACGGTGACCGATCCATCGGCCAGGGCACTGACATCGATGGCTGGCGTAGCCCAGATGCCAAGGTTGCACTGCGCCGAAGTGGACAGCGAGCCAACCTGGACGGTCACCGCTTCCGCATAGGCCGAGCAGCTGCCCGAGACGGAGTACGCCGACACATTCAATGCCGTGATCGCAGGGGCGGACGTGATGGCCACCACAGGAGCGAGGCCTGCCGAGTCCTTGGATGTCACCAAGCTGCCGGATCCCGATTGTCCATTGGCAGTTTGCGAGGCCATCACCGTGACCGCTCCATCGGGCAAGGCCGTGACATCCACGGCCGCCGAGGACCAGATGCCCGCGTTGCACAGTGCCGATGCCGATACCGAGCCCACCAGGACTGCCACGTTGCTGCCGTCCACCGAGCAGGTGCCCGAGACGGTATAGGCTGCTTGGTTCGCCGCCGAGATCGCCGGTGCCGAAGTCACGCTCACCACGGGTGTCACCCCAGCCGCGTCCTTGTTGGTCACCAGGCTGCCCGAGCCGGTTTGGCCGTTCAGCGTCTGCGAGGCCTTCACCGTGACCGGGCCATTGGGCAAGGCAGTGACATCCACGGCCGCGCTCGACCAGATGCCCGCATTGCACTGCGCCGATGCAGGCACCGTACCGATTTCAACCGCTACCGCTTCACCATGGGCCGAGCAGGTGCCCGAGACGGTGTAAGCCGATTGGTTGGCTGCCGTGATCGCGGGTGCCGAGGTCACGCTCACGGCAGGTGCTGCGCCAGCCGTGTCCTTGCTGATCACCAGGCTGACCCCTCCCGTTTGACCACCAGCATCTTGCGAGGCCTGCACCGTGATCTGTCCATCGTCCAGGCCGCTGACATCAATGGGCGCGGTGGCCCAGATGCCATCGCTGCACGGTGCCGTTGCGGGTAGCGTGCCGACAAGCACGCTCACAGCTTGGCCGTTGGCCGAGCAAGTGCCCGAGACGGTATAGGCGGCCTCATTCGAAGCGGTAATTGCAGGGGCTGAGGTGATGACCACCACAGGAACCACCACTGCCGTGGTCTTGGTGGTCTCCACGCTGTCGGAGCCAGACAGGCCGCCTACGATTTGCTCAGCCGTCACGACGACCACGCCATCTAGCAAGGCGCTGACATCCAGGCCCGACGCAGACCAGCTTCCGCCGTCACACAGGGGAGTGGCAGAGACATTGCCGACCTGGACCGCCACATTCGTACCGTTGGCCGAGCAACTGCCAAAGACGCTATAGGACGCCTGGTTGGCCAGCGTGATGGGGGGTGCCGAGCCAATGGTCACCACCGGCGCCGCGCCGGCCGCGTTTTTGCCGATGACCAGGCTGGCCGCCCCCGTTCCGCCGCCCACGGTTTGCGAGGCGGTCAGGGTCACCAAGCCGTCCGGCAAGGCACTGACATCCTGCGCTGCAGTGGTCCAACTGCCGCTGTTGCAGGCTGCAGACGCGGAGATGGTGCCAATCTGGACTGCGACGCCCGCCCCGTTGACCGAGCAGGTGCCCGAGACCGTATAGGCCGACTGGTTGGCCGCCGTGATCTCAGGCGCCGAGGTGATGCTCACCACAGGTGCGCTGCCCCCCGACTCCTTGGTGACGACCAGGCTGGCCGAGCCCGTTTGGCCACCGACCGATTGCGAGGCCATGACCGTCACTGCCCCAGCGGGCAAGCCACTGACATCCATCGCGGCGCTGGTCCAGGCGCCGTTGTTGCAGGGCGCCGTTGCCGCGACCTGGCCCACCAGAACGGAGACATCCATGCCGTTGACCGAGCAGGTGCCCGATACGACATAGGCCGACTGGTTGGCCGCCGTAATCGCCGCTGCCGAGGTGATGGCCACCGAAGGTGCAACGCCTGCCGTGTCCTTGGCGGTCACCAAACTGCCCGATCCCGTCAGGCCACCGGCCGTTTGCGAGGCCGTCACCGTGACCGACCCATCAGGCAAGCCACTGACATCCAACGCTGCACTGGTCCAGATGCCGCCACTGCAGGGGGCCGAAGCCGCCACCGAGCCGACCAGTACCGCCACATTGCTGCCGTCCACCGTGCAGATGCCCGAGACGGTATAGGCCGATGCATTGGCTGCCGTGATGGCCGGTGCCGAGCTGATGGCCACCACCGGCGCAATGCCGGCCGTGTCCTTGGCGGTCACCACGCTGCCCGATCCGGTTTGGCCGTTCAGCGTCTGCGAGGCCGTCACCAGCACCATCTCATCGGGCAAGCCGCTGACATCCATCGCTGCGGTCGACCAGATGCCACCGCTGCACACAGGCTGCGGCACCGCTGCAACGTCACCGACATGCACCGTCAACACCACGCCGTTTTCCGAGCAGGTGCCCGAGACGGTATAGGCCGACTGGTTGGCCGCCGTGATCGCAGGCGCCGAGGTGATGGTGACCGCCGGGGCAAGTCCCTGCGAGTCCTTGGTGATCACCAAGCTCCCCGAGCCAGTCAGGCCGCCCACCGTCTGCGCGGCAACGACCGAAACAGCACCATTGGCCAGGCCACTGACATTAAGGCCCGCGGTGGACCAGATGCCGCCACTGCAGGGCGCCGAGGCAGTGACGGTGCCGACCTGAACATCCACCCCCGCGCCATTGGCCGAGCAGGTGCCCGAGACGGTATAGGACGACTCGTTCGCTGCCGTGATCGCAGGCGCCGAGGTGATGCTCACCACCGGAGCCAGGCCGGCCGAACTCTTGCTCGTCACCAGGCTGCCCGATCCGGTTTGGCCCCCGACGGTTTGCGTGGCCGTGACCGTGACCGCGCCATCGGGCAAGCCACTGACATCCAGGCCAGCAGTGGCCCAGACACCGCCGTCGCACATGGCCGATTCAGCGATGGAGCCGACCAAAACGGCCACGTTGCTGCCGTTGGCCGAGCAGGTGCCCGACACGACATAGGACGCCTGGTTGCCACCGGTGATGGCGGGTGCCGAGGTGACGGCCACGGAAGGAGCGACCCCGGCCGTGTCCTTGGCGATCACCAGCGTGCCCGATCCGGTTTGGCCATTGGCGGTTTGCGAAGCGGTCACCGTGACCGCGCCATCCGGCAAGGCCGCGACATTCAGCGCCGAGGTGGTCCAGAGGCCGGCATCGCAGGCCGCTGATGCAGAGACGGAGCCGACCAGGACGCTGACGTTGGTACCGTTGACCGAGCAGCTGCCCGAGACGGTATAGGCTGCCTCGTTCAGCGCCGTGATGGCAGGTGCAGCGCTGATGGTCACCACGGGTGCGACACCCGCCGTGTCCTTGGCTGTTACCAGCGTGCCCGACCCGGTTTGCGTGCCTACCGTTTGCGAGGCCGAGACCAGCACCGGCCCATCCGCCAAGCCGCTGACATCGAGGCCCGAGCTGGACCAGATGTTGCCCGTACAGGGCGCCGCGGCCGCCACGGAGCCGACCAGCACAGCGACGTTCGTGCCATTGGCCGAGCAGGTGCCCGAGACCGTATAGGCGCCCTCATTGAGCGCCGTGATGGCAGGTGCCGAGCTAATGGTCACCACGGGGGCATCGACCACCGTGTTCTTGCTGGTCTGCAGGCTGCCCGATCCCGTCTGGCCGCCCACCGTCTGCGACGCCGTCACCGTGACCGTGCCATCGAGCAGGCCACTGACATCCACCGCTGCGGTGGACCAGAGGCCGCCATTACAAGGCGCTGCAGCAGCGACGGAGCCGATCAGCACGGCCACGTTGCTGCCGCTGGCCGAACAGGCACCAGAGACCGTGTAGGAGCCCTGGTTCAGCGCCGTGATCGCGGGGGCCGAGGTCACCGCTACCACGGGTACGGCGCCCGTCACGTCCTTGCTGGTCACCAGGGTCGCGGATCCGGTCTGCGCGCCCACCGTTTGCGAAGCCATGACCGTGACGGCCCCATTGGGCAAGCCACTGACATCCAGGCCGGCCGTGGACCAGCTGCCATTCGTACACAGCGCAGAGGCAGCGACCGAGCCCACCAGCACGGCCACGTTGTTGCCATTAACCGAACAGCTGCCCGAAACGCTATAGGCAGCCTGGTTGGCCAGCGTGATGGCGGGAGCCAGGCTGATGGTCACGACCGGGATAGCCCCGGCCGAGTCCTTCGTGGTCCCCAGACTGCCCGTTCCTGTTTGACCATTGGCGGTTTGCGTGGCCGTGACCGTGAGGGCGCCATCGAGCAAGCCACTGACATCCAGGCCTGCGGCAGCCCAGATATTGCCGGTACAAGGTACCGAGGCAGTGACGGTGTCGATCAACACAGTCACATTGCTGCCATTGACCGAGCAAGTGCCCGAGACAGTGTAGGAGGTCTGGTTTGTCGCCGTGATCGCAGGTGCCGAGGTCACCACCACCACGGGCACACCCCCGGTCGAGTCCTTGCTGGTCAGCAGGCTGCCCGTGCCGGTCAGACCACTGACCGTTTGAGAAGCCGCAACGGTGACTGGCCCATTGGCCAGGCTGGCGACATTCAGGCCCGTAGAGGACCAGAGGCCGCCACTGCACTGCGCAGTAGACGTAACTCCTCCGACGCCGCCGATGGTGATGGCAACACCCGCGCCATTCGCCGAGCAGGTGCCCGAGACGCCATAGGACGCCTGGTTGGCCAGGGTGATATGGGGCGCAGACACCACCGTCACAACCGGCGGTTGCAATACCGGGGCCGTGTTCTTGGTCGTGGCCTGGCTCGCCGCGCTGGTGGGCCCTGCGGGGCTCTGTGATGCCGTGAGCGTCACGGGGCCGTCGGCCAGCGCTGTGGTGTTCACCGAACCGGAATAGCTGCCCGTGGCGGAGCAAGGCAGCGACTGGGTCACGCCGGCGGGCGTGGAGCTGATGGCCACATTGCCGCTGCCGGCGCTGCAGCTTCCGCTGACGGGGATAGCGGCCTGGTTGCTGGTGGTAATCAAGGGCAAGGAACCCAAGGTGACCGTGGGCGCGCAGTCGGCCATCGTGGCCGTGGAGTTGCCTACGATCACCGATGCGCCGAGCAAGCGAATACCGAGCGCAGACGCCACGAGCTCCACACGCAGCCCATTGACGCTCAGGGTCTTGCCGTCTGGGCTCAGAGTTTGCTCATTGGTGTGGAGAACGACCCCGACCATGGTCCCAAGAGTGGGCACACCAATCGTCAGATCGACCCGGGTGTTTGCCGCCACACTGACGCCGGCGAGCGATCCCGAGGCACCCAGAATTTGCGCACTGCCCTCTGGCCTCAGCGTCCCATTGACGCAGGACATCTTGGCTTGCGAGCTGATCGTATCTGCCCCCAGCGCCAGCCCGGCGAGCTTGAGGGCCAAGCCGCTGACGGAGGACGAGGACACGACACTGTTTTGCGCCAGCTTGCTTTGCGTGGCGGCGTTGAGAACACCCGTACGCACGGTCAGCAAATTGCCGACGCCTGCAGCGACAGACGCATTGACGACCGAGGTGGGGGTATTGAAATCCGGTGGTGCCGTTTTCTGCCCGGTATCGGCAATCGGGACGCCGAGCCCCACCCCCACCACATCGGCGGTGACCTGCAGGCCATAGGCCCGGCCGGATCCGGCCGATGCCGCCGAAGCGTTAAAACTGCAGACGAGAGCCAGGCTCGCGAGCCCTCCAAACAGCAGACGGCGGAGTGTCCTCTGCGCACCAATCGGGTTCATAGCGTCTCCTTGTGCACCGTGCCAAGACGCCAGGATGGGGAGAGATCAACTCAGGCCATACCAACCGACGCGCGAGGAAAGGTGCCGCTGATTACTCATGCCAACACAACTATTCACAAGGGCAACCGTACTGCGAACCTTTGGTAAATCTAAAATTAATTTATTGAAATAACATATAACCGCGACTAGTTCCGGTCTATAAGCAAAGCCAGCTCCGCGCGCCTGTCCCACTGCCTGAGAAAGGCGTACCAATCTCCGCCCCAACTTCAGAATGCAAGCCAAATTCATCGGTTGTTATTGGCATTCCTTCAGAGGAGAAATTTGGGATAAGTGCTGGTTTCTGTAAGACATTTCATGGCGTAGCGCTCAGACAAAAAAACCCGCCGATGAAGGCGGGTTGGGCTTATCTCAGTCACAAAAACCAAATACAGCAATCAATATATTCCGACAATACTGACGGTATCGTCCTGCATAAACTCCAGGCTTTTGCCTACAGAGATGGTTACATTTAGATATATGTTTACTGGCCGCCGCGCACCATCGACAGGATCTTGGCGGTGTTCAGGCCGCTGGCCGTCTCCTGCATCTGCGCCTGGTAGCGCGACTGCAGCTGGCGGCCATCCTGCATCACATGCTGGTAGGCATTTTTCAGCATCTCGGTCGACAGCTGGCGCCCGCCGGCGTAGTACTGGTTGGCGACATGGCCCAGCGCATAGGTGGAGGCAAAGCTCATGCCGCTGCTGACCGCCTGCCGGCCCAGGCCCCCGAGCAGGCCCTTGCCGGCCTTGCCCAGCAAGCCGCCCAGCAGCTTGCGCCCGGCCTGCTCCAGGTACTGCGAGGTCAAGCCGACACCCAGCGCGCCCAGCAGGTCCTTGATATGGCCCTTGTCCAGCTCGTAGCCATAGTTCTGCCCGATCTGGTAGACCAGGCGCATCTGCAGCGGAATGATCGCCAGCGTCGAGAGGTTCTCGGGCAGCAGCTCGATCGCACCATTGAGAATCGAGGCCTTGAGGATCTTCTGGTCCATGGCCTCCACCGACAAGCTCGAGGGCCGGCGCTCGGCCTGCGCCGGCACCAACGGGTCCGCCGCTGCCGGATGGGGCGCCGGCTCGGTCAGCGTCAGCGGGGCATCGGGCAAGGCGGCATTCAACGGTGCATCGACAAGGTTGCCGGCCAGCGCCTGCGCGGGCGGCGTGGCCAGCGCAGGCGCTGCAGCCATCCCCGTCGAGGCAGCCACCGCAGCTACAGCGGGCGCTGCAGCTGCAGCGGGCGCGGTGGACGCCTGCCCTGCCGTGCCAAAAGCCTCGCGCAGCTGCGCCAAAAAGGCCGCTTCCTTGGGGCTGGTGCTGCCATCGGCTTCGCAGACGCACAGCGCCATCTCATAGGCCAGCTGGCGCGCCTCGGTGGTCTGCAGCTGGGCCAGCACATCGCCCAATTGCACGCGGCGCAGCAGCACATCCTGGTAGAGATGGGGCAGGTTGATCTGCTGGTCGGCCGCCAGGCCCTCGGCGACCTGGCGGATCTGCTCGCGCTCACGCTCGTGCTTCTCGCCATCGGCAAACGAGGCGAGCAGGCACAGGGTCAAGGTGGCACGAATTTCTTCAGTCGTCATGGATCAGGGCTCCGCTATAAAAAGTGCACAAAGGAGGCACTTGGAGCCCATGGCGCCGCCGGGGTTCCGCACAAATGCAATACCACCGGCCAGCTGCGCGGTTGTCCTACGCCGCAGGCACTCAGCGGCAGCTGCTTTTCTGCAGCCACTCCCCCACCTGGGTCATCGTGCGCCGCTCCTGGTCGGCTTCCATCGCAAAACCTGGCTGCAGGCGGCCCTGGGCCAGGTAGCCGGCCAGCACCTCCAGGCTGTTGCCCAGTCCATTGCCGCCATGGGTTTGGAACGGCACCAGGGATTTGCCTTGCCAGTCCTGTGCCGCCAAAAAGGCCCGCACCACGGGAGGTACGGTTTCACCCCAAATGGGAAAGCCCAGATACACCGTGTCAAAACCGCCGATATCGATAGGCCGCGCCAGAGGCCGGCTGCGGCCCGCATCACGCTCCTGCGTGGCCTGCTCCACCGTCTCCAGGTAGTCCTCGGGGTACGGCGTGGCCGGCGCTATCTCGGCGATCTGCGCTTTGAGGCTGCGCTGGACCAAGCCGGCAATGACACGGGTGTTACCGGTGCGTGAAAAATAGGCCACCAGCACCTGGCCCGTACTGCTGCCGCAGCCCTGGTTCGGCTGCGCAGAAGCGGCCCCCACAACCGGCAAGCTGGCCAAGGTGCCCAAGAGCGCCCGCCGCGTGGAGCGGTTGGCCGCTGCCATTACAGCGTCTGGCTGTAGAACGGCGCCAGCTTGCCCATGGCGGCATCGACATACTTGGGCACCCAGTAGGTCTCGATGTGGGTGGCGCCCTCGATCTTGAACAGCTCCTTGTGCTTGGCGCCAGTGGCTTTGGCAAACGCGTCCTCGGTCATGTACAGGCTGTCGGCGGCAGTCCCTGCCACCATCAGCAAGGGCTGCTCGAGCAGCGCGATCTGGTCGGTCGCATCCCAGCGCATCAGGTCCAACAGGCTGCTGCTGGTGTACCTGAACGTCGAGTTCGGATGCGCATGGCTGCGCCAGTAGTATTCATAGCCCTGGCGGTACATCTCGAACGGGAGCGCGGCAATCTGCGCATCGCTCATGTCGGCATCACCGGCATAGACAATCTTGCCGCCCGCCGCTTGCGCAGCCCGCGCATCGCTGGCCTGCTGCAGGCGCTGCTGCACGCTGGCCAGTTGCGAATCGGCAAAGCCATTGCGGCGCACCCGCCCGGAGTTGAACATGCTCAAGGTGGCGATCGACTTGAAACGCTTGTCCGACTTGGCCGCCGAGAGCGCATAGCCGCCTCCCCCGCAAATGCCCAACAGCCCCAGGCGCTGCGGGTCGACACCGGCAAAGCGCGTGATGAAGTCGGCCATGCCGTGGATATCTTCGACGCGGAACTGCGGCTTGTCGGTGCTGCGCGGCTGCCCGCCGCTGCCGCCCTGGTAGGCGGCGTCTGCAGCAATCGTGATAAAGCCCTGCTCGGCCAGGCGCTGGGCGTAGAGGCCGGCAACCTGCTCCTTGACCCCGCCGTTGGGGTGCGCCACCACCACGGCCGGGTAGCGCTGCTGGGGATCGTAGTTAGCAGGGGTGTAGACGTTGGCAACGATATCCAGGCCATTGAGCGGGTAGGTCACCGGATGGATATTGACCTTGCCCGGTTCGTTCTTGGCAATCGCACCCGCATAGACCAGGGTGAAGGGATTTTTAGGGGCATCGGCAGCGGCCGCTGTGGTGGTGGTCATCGTGAAAATTCCTAAGGTACTGAGGAACAGGCCAAGCGCGGAATGCGTCATCAGCGTGCGTCGGGTCAGGAGGGTCATGGGAGAAGGCCTTTCGGTAGGGGTGAAGAGGATGTTGCGCGCCGATCAGTCCAGCTGCTGCGCTGAGAGAAACTGCGCCACCAGCTCCGCGATCTCGCGGTTGTTGAGGTCGGACATCAGAAAGTGCGTGTTGCCATGCACCCCGATCTCGGGCAGATGCACCAGTTGCGCCTTGCCGCCATGCCGGTTGATGGCAGCGACCCAGCGCTGGGCCATCGCCAGCCGCACCCGCCAGTTGTCCTGCCCCCGTGCAGCCGTCGGTGTTGTCGGAAAGTTGTCGCCGTAGTAGATGACGATGGGAATGCGGGTCAGCTTCAAAAAATCGTCCAGCGGCACGATCTCGGGCGCCAGGGTGCCAGCTGCGCTGGGCATGGGCTCAGGGGCATCCTGCTGCGCAAAGATAAAACCGCTGCCCGGCTCGAAGGCCACGATGGCCTTCACATTCGGGTTGCGGATGGCGGTCAGCCAGCCGGGCCCGCCCCCTTGCGAATGCGTGAACAAGATGCCGGGTCCGACCTGGGAGAACAGCGCCGACATGGCATCGGCAATCACCGCTGCGTCATAGGGGCCGGTATTGGGCGTGATGGAGCGCAGGAACTGGTTCAAGGTTTCTGGCGCCGGGTCAAACTGCACGTTGTCAAATCGCCTGGGCCATTGCCCAATGCGAAACTGGTCAAAGAACAGCTGGTCATTCGGTGTGGGCTCCAGCATCGCGGCCACCGTGCTGTTGCCGGCCCGGCCACGGCGCGGTTGGTCGACCAGGTACACCGA
Organism: Comamonas sp. MYb396; assembly: GCF_037479555.1. Taxonomy (NCBI): domain Bacteria; kingdom Pseudomonadati; phylum Pseudomonadota; class Betaproteobacteria; order Burkholderiales; family Comamonadaceae; genus Comamonas; species Comamonas sp. MYb396. Next base: position 393,851 of record NZ_JBBGYU010000002.1, read on the forward strand.
GAAGCCGCGCCGCAAAAACAAGGTCTGGAAGCCCTCCCGCCCATCGGGTGTGCTCTCCCAGCTGCGTGCAGATTGGAAAGCCCCGTGCAGCATGACGATCGGCAGCGGCTTGGGCTGCACCGGCACCTGGTAGAAGGCATACAGATGGTCGCCATGAAAACTCTGTCCTGCCGCCGTGGGCTGGTTGTTGTCATAGCGCCCGGGGGTCTGCTGCACCACACCGCCCACCGCAAAGCTGCCTTGGGATTGGATCTGCAGAGGTGCAGAAGCCGGACCGGACTGCGTGGCGCAGCCGCTAACCAGCGCAGTCGCGCACAAAAGTTGGGGGATGTTCATGGCTGTCCTTTCGTTGCCAGCGCCTGGGCCAGAGCGGTCTGCGCCCGCTCGGCACTTGCGGCCATGCCGCTGGCCGCCAATACCTGGCTAAGCTCACGCAGCTGCGAGGCACGCAGCCCCACGCGCAGGCTGGCGCGCATGTGCGAGCGCAGCTGGGCTTCGGCACCCGGGGTGGCAGCCAAGGCGCCCACGGTGGCCAGCTCGCGGCTTTGCCAATCGAGGTTGTCGCGCTCAAAGATGTCGCCAAACAAATGCGCCTGCAAAAACTGGTTGATGACCGGTGCAAACGCCATCACCGGCCCTTGCACCGGGCCACCGGAGATTTCTGTCTGGTTTCTGCGGCCCACGGCAATCAGGTCCTCACCGGTCACCACTGCGCGGCTGGGCGCCGCGCCGGCTGCATCCTGAATACCTTGTTGCTGGCGGGCCTGCAGCACCTGCATCAACTGCGCGAGCGCATTCAGGCTTTTGGGAAAGCCGACATAGGCATACAGCTGCACCAGCACTTCCTGGCTCTCACTGATGCTCAGCCCCGCATCCAGGCCCTGGCGCAGCGCGGCATCGAGCTGCGCCATATCGCTGCTGGCGGCCAAAGCGGCGATCAAGGGGATCGCCCGTTGCCGGGCACTGAGGCTGTCTGCGCTGGGGTAGTGGCGTGTTGGCGGTTGCGTCGCAGCGGCCTGCTGCAGGCCCGCGCCTTGCCAGGCTGCCTGGTAGTCGTCGTCGCTGACCAGCTCCTGCCAGGTGACCGATGGGCCGTCCTGCTTCTCAGCGATGGCCACATGCACCATGGCCCCGCCCGGCCCCGCACCATGCCAGTGGCGCACATGGGCCGGAATGCTGACGACGTCGCCCACGCGCATCGCCAGCGCTGGCTGCCCCTGTGGCTGCACCAGACCAGCGCCCTGCGTCACGATCAGCGTCTGGCCCAGCGGATGGGTGTGCCAGGCCGTGCGCGCAGCGGCCTCAAAGGCGACGGTGCCACCACCAGCGCGGCCAGGCGTTGGCGCGCTGAACGGCGTGGTGATGCGCACGGCACCGCTAAAGCGGTCTGCCGCCCCAGTAGATGCCGGCTGGGTCGCCGCAGCACGAACCTCCACCACGGCCGCGCGCGGCTCGCCGCCCTGTGGCTGCGCTGCGGCGCTGGTGGCGGCGCCAGCCAATGCGATGCAAAGCAAGGATTTCATGGTGCATAACTCCGGTGATGGGGGGCAGCGCTGCGAATTCCAGCGCCCATGGGGGGCCACTGTAAGCAAGGGCGTTGATACTGAATAGTGGTGAATAGGTTGATTTATTAGCACCAAATTGATGACAATAGGACTGCAAGAAAGCACAGCATGGCCCTCAACGAACTGCGATCTGTCACCACCTTCATCAGGGCTGCCGAGCTGGGCAGCCTGCGCAAGGCCGCGCTGGACCTGGGCATCAGCCCCCAGGCGGCCAGCAAGGCGCTGGCGCAGCTCGAAGCGCATCTGGATGCGCGCCTGTTCCACCGCACCACCCGGGTCATGTCGCTGACCGACGCCGGCCAGCGCTTGCTCGAAGAGGTGCAGCCGTCGGTGCAAGGCATGCAGCGGGCGCTGGACAATGCCCGCCAGCGCAAGGACGACTTCCAAGGCCCCTTGCGCATCGCAGGGCCGCGCAGCACCTTCGGGCCCATCCTGTGGCGCCTGGTCGAGGAGTTCTGTGACCTGCACCCCGGCATCCAGCCCGATGTGCTGCTCGAAGACCGGGTCGGCAACTGGGTCGAAGACCGCGTGGATGTGGGCTTTCGGCTCGGTGCATCGGCGCACGAGGGGGTGATTGCGCGCAAATTGCTGGCGCTGCAGATGGTGATCTGCGCCGCGCCCGCCTACCTGCAGCAGCACGGCGCGCCGCAGTCGCTCAGCGCGCTCGAAGCCCACCGCTGCAGTGCCTACCGCCACCCCGCAACAGGCAAGGTGCTGCCCTGGCATGTGCTGATCGACGGGCAGATCGTGGACATCCCCGTCGTGCCCGCCCTCTGCAGCAATGACGAGGGCTTTGAGCTGGAGGCGGTGCTGCGCGGCAAGGTGCTGGGACAACTGGCAGGCGCGACCGCTGCGCCCTACCTGCGCGACGGGCGCCTGGTGCCGCTGCTGGTCGAGCACACGCCCGAGTACATCCATTACTTTGTGTACTTTGGCAGCCGAAGCTCGCAGCCCGCCCGGGCACGCGCCTTTATCGATCTGGCGGTCGAGCGCCTGGTGGACAACCCCGCATTCATACTCAGCGATGAGGAGCTGCGCCGCTTGGCGCCATCCGCGCCCCAGGCCGCAGCCCGGCGCAGATCCAGAACGCCGCGCTAGGCGCTGCCCGTACTGCGCCCGCCGCAGGCCACCTGCGCAATGCCGGCCTGCGCCAGCTCCTCGCGCAGCACCTGCAGCGCCTGGGCCTGGTGCCTGGCATCCATCTGCGCATCGTGGTTGGCCACGCTGATGGCGGCGATGTGCGCGCTATGGGCGGTCTGGAACTCGATCGCCAGGCCTACGCCAGTGGCACCCGAGGTCAGCAGGTTGACGCTCAGCGAATGGCCGCGCTTGCGCGTCTTGCGCACCATGTCCATCAGCCGCTCCTGGCTGATGCCGGCAGCCTCGTAGTCCAGCCGGCGGCGCTGGTAGATCTGCTCCAGCTCGGCATCGCGCAGGCTGGCGGCCAGTGCCAGGCTGGCGGTGCCCTGGCCCAGCAGGCGGATCTGGCCGGTCATCAGGCTGTGGGCATGCAGCACCGTGCTGCCCGGCTGCACATGCAGGCAGTGGGCAAAGTCGCCCACGCGGATGATCAGAAACACCGTGTCGCCGCTGCGCCGGGCCACGTTCACCATCACTGGGTGGCAGACCTCAAAGATGGGCGGCTTGGCCATCGCCGCCAGCCCCGTCAGCATGGCTTCAACACCCAAGCGGTAGCGGCCTGTGGCCGCATCCTTGGCCGCATAGCCAGATTGGGCCAGCACCATCAGCAAGCGCCTTGCGGTCGAGCGGTCCAGCCCGGACTGCGCGGTCAATTCCGCAATCGACAGGCCTTGTACATGGTGGCGCGTCAGCAGCCGCAGCACCTTGACGAGGCGCGCAGGGCTCTGCGCCCCGGGAAAACCTGAGTTCATATCGTGAACATCCGTGCTGCCAGCTTTTGCCATCCCGGCACATCCCGTCTCATAGTTGCTCGGTACCTCTTGAGGTGCGCACAAGCTACGGCAGATCGCCGCTGCGCGCTGTCTCCCCCGTTATCTGGAAAACCCTATGAACGCCTACCGCCCTGTACATGCCCCGCACCTTGCCCCTGTTGTCGGCAGCGCCGGCTCGCCGCGCTGGACCCAGCGTCCCGCGCAATCGAACTGGGGCGACTTTGGCCCAGACGACCAGCTCGGCCGCCTGAACTACCTGACGGCGGACAAGGTCAAGGAAGCGGCGCAGGAGATACAGACGGGCGAGCGCTTCTGCCTGAGCCTGCCGCTGGACAAGCCCGGCGGCAATGCGCTCAACCCGCGCCGCCACCCGCCGATCATCAAGCCCTCGCGCCGGCCGCTGGGCCCAGGCCTGAACTTTGCGTTGTCGCGCGAGAACCCGCTCTACACCGATGTGGTCAGCGACGACTATGCCGAGATCTACCTGCAGTACTCGACGCAGTGGGATGCGCTCTCACACGTGGGCAGCCATTTCGACATCAATGGCGATGGCGTCGACGAGCTGGTCTACTACAACGGCTTCCAGGCCGGTATCGACATTCTGGCGCCCGATGACCTGCCGGACATGGGTGGCCAGTCCCGCGCCAAGGCGCTGGGCGTGGAGCGCCTGGCCGAGCAGGCCATCCAGGGCCGGGGCGTGCTGGTCAACCTGCGCCGCCACTTTGGCGACGGCCACACCCTCGTCTCGGGCAAGATGCTCAAGGAGGTGCTCAAGGCCGATGGCATCGAGGTCACCCGTGGCGACATCGTGGCGCTCTACACCGGCTTTAGCGAACTGCTGCTTGCCTGCGATGGCCCGCCGAAGTCCGATATGCCCGAGACCGTCGGCGCGGTGCTCGATGGGCGCGATCCCGAGCTGCAGCAATGGATCATCGACAGCCACATCACCACCTTGGTGGCCGACAACTACGGCATCGAATCGGTACCCGGCCGGCCGGTCGACGGCAGCTGCGCCTTTCTTCCGCTGCATGAGCTGTGCCTGTTCAAGCTCGGCATGCCATTTGGCGAACTCTGGTACCTGCACCCGCTGGCGCAGTGGCTGCAGACCCATGGCCGCTACCGCTTCATGCTGACCGCGCCGGCGCTGCGCCTGCCCGGTGCCGTAGGCTCACCCGTGACCCCGGTCGCCACCGTCTAAAGGCCGCCTATGACATCCCAACCCATGGCCAGCGCGCCAGGCGGCGCGCGGGCCAACGATGTGCGCCGCCTGCTGGCACTGGGCGCGGGCGACGCGCCCGCGCTGCAGTTTGGCACCACCACCCACAGCTATGCGCAGCTGCGCAGCCAGGTGCAGCAGTGCGCCAACGGCCTGCGCCAGCAAGGCCTGGTGGCCGGCGATGTGCTGGGCCTGTGGCTGCCCAACACCCCCCACTGGCTGCTGCTGCACCTGGCATGCGCCGAGCTGGGCATCACCACCCTGAGCCTCAACCTGAAGCTCGGCGTCAAAGAGATCAGCAGCTTTATCGACCGCTCCGGCTGCAAGGCACTGGCCTTTGACCGCGCCGCCGCGAATGCGCTGGCCGTGATGAATGGCGCTGCCGCCAGCGCAGCCAGCCTGCTGCCCGGCAATAGCCTGGAGCAGATCCTGGCGCAGCAAGGCGGCAGCCTGCAGTGCCTGATCGATGCCAGCCTGGGCCCGGCCCACAGCAACCCGGGCCAAATGCAAGTCGCTGGCACGGCGCTGCCCATCCAGCCCTGGCAAACGCTGATGGCAGCACCCGCAACACCCCAGCACCCCAGCGCCTGCCAGGGCGATCAGACCTGCATCATCCTGTCCTCGTCGGGCACCACCAGCCAGCCCAAGCTCATCGTGCACCGCCAGTCCAGCGTGGCCCAGCATGCGCAGGATGTGGCGCCGGGCTTTGGCATCGACAGCGGCTGCCGCAGCCTGCTGGCCTTGCCGCTCTGCGGCGCCTTTGGCTACACAGCGGCGATGGCCACCCTGGCAGCTGGCGCCTGCCTGGTGCTGCATGAGGTGTTTGATACCGCGCGCGCCGCAGCCTGCCTGCAGCACGAGCCCATCAGCCATATGTTTGGCACCAACGACATGGTCGACAAGCTCATCGCCGACCTGCCCGCCGGCTGGCAGCCGCAGGCGCTGCGCTTTTTTGGCCATGCCAACTTTGTGCCCGGGCTCGATGCGCTGCCCGCCCGTGCCTTGCAGTACGGCATACCCATGGTCGGCTGCTTTGGCATGAGCGAGACCTTTGCGCTGTTTGCCCACCAGGACCCGGCAGCGCCCCTGCCCCGGCGCGCCCAGTCCGGCGGCTTTCCGGTCTGCCCGCAGGCGCGGGTGCGCGTGCGCAATCTGGAGACCGGTGCCCTCGCCGAGGCGCAAGAGCCCGGTGAGCTGGAGTTCTACAGCCCCACCCTGATGCAGCAGTACCTGCACGACGCAAAGGCCACGCAGCAGGCCTTTACCGAAGACGGCTTCCTGCGCTCCGGCGATCTGGGCTATCTCAATGGCGACGGCGGCTTCACGCATATCTCGCGCCTGGGCGATGTGCTGCGCATCGGCGGCTTCCTGGTCAACCCGGCCGAGATCGAGGAGTCGGTGATGGCACTGTGTGGCGCCAGCGCCTGCCAGGTGGTAGCGGTCAATGCCTCGGGCAGCTCGCGGCCGGTGGCCTTTGTGCTGGAGCCCAGCGATACCGCAGACCAGCACTGGGACGAAGAGGCGATCAAGGCCCAGCTGCAGCAGCAGATTGCGCGCTACAAGGTACCCATCCGCATCTTCCGGGTCGAGACCTTTCCCTACACCATGGGCCCCAATGGCAAGAAGGTCAAACGCAACGAGCTGCGCGACCTGGCGCAGCACCTGCTCGCCCAGGAGGCCAGCGTATGAAGCACAGCTGGACCCTGGCCGAGACGCCATTTTTTGACGCGCGGCATGACGAGGTCATCGCCCGGCTCAACCACTGGATCAGCGACAACCGCGCGCTTCTGGCTGATGAAACCCCGCAGGACCTGCAGGCCGAATGCGCCCACTGGCTGCACAGCCTGGCCCAGCATGGCCTGCTGGAATATGCCGCGCCGGCGATGGCCGATGGCAGGGCGCCAGCAGTGGACCTGCGCGCCATCTGCCTGGTGCGCGAATGCCTGGGCTACTACGCGCCGCTGGCCGATTTTGTCTTCAGCATGCAGGGCATTGGCAGTGCCGCGCTCTGGCAAAAGGGTGATGCGCAGCTGGTGGCCCCCTATGTGCAAGCCTGCAGCCAGGGCCGCAAAGTGGCAGCCTTTGCGCTGACCGAGCCCGATGGCGGCTCGGACGTGGCCGCCACCAAGACGCGGGCGGTGCTGCAAGGCGACCACTACCTGCTCGATGGCGCCAAGTCCTATATCTCCAACGGTGGCATTGCGGACTTCTACGTCGTCATCGCCCGCACCGAAGAGGCCAGGGGCGCGAGCGGCCTGTCGGCCCTGCTGGTCGATGCCGACACCCCGGGCCTGCGCATTCACCGCAGCATCGACATCATTGCGCCCCACCCACTCGCCGAGATCCATTTTGACGCGTGCAAGGTGCCGGCGGGCCGCCTGCTGGGCCAGCCGGGCGAAGGCTTCAAGGTGGCGATGGGCGTGCTCGATATCTTCCGCAGCTCGGTGGGGGCCGCTGCGCTGGGCATGGGCCAGCGTGCGCTCGATGAGACCCTGGTGCGGGTCAGCCAGCGCCAACTCTACGGCCAGGCGATGGCCGAGATGCAGACCGTGCAGCACAAGCTGGCCGATATGGCCACGCAGCTGGAGGCCGCGCGCCTGCTGGTGCACAAGGCCGCCTGGCTGCGCGATGTGCGCCAGCGCCGCATCAGCACCGAGGCGGCGATGGCCAAGATGCAGGGCACCGAAGCCGCCTTCCAGGTGGTCGATGCAGCGGTGCAGCTGTGGGGCGGCATGGGCATCACCTGCGGCAGCGTGGTCGAGCGCCTCTACCGCGAAGTGCGCCCGATGCGCATCTACGAAGGCGCCACCGAAGTGCAAAAGACCATCATCGGTCGACAACTATTGAAAGGCCTGGCATGACAGACAGCTCCCGCCAACCGCGCGTCCTGGTCACCGGCGCCAGCCGGGGCATTGGCCGCGCCACGATGCGTTACCTCGCCGACAAGGGCTACCAGACCATTGGCCTGGCCCGCAGCATCCCCGCTGATGCGCGGGCCGATGAGCAGTTCATCGCCTGTGACCTGATGGACCTCGACGGCACGCGGGCGCTGGTCAGCGACCTGGCCGCGCAGGCGCCGTTCTATGGCCTGGTCAACAACGCCGCGCTCGCCCACACCACCGACCTGGCCCATACCAGCGTGGCCGACATGAACGAGGCGATGGCGCTGAACGTGAACGCCTGCCTGGTCTGCATGCAGGCGCTGTTGCCCGGCATGCGCCAGGCGCGCGCTGGCCGCGTCGTCAATATCTCCTCGCGCGCCGCGCTGGGCAAGCCCAACCGCACCGCCTACAGCGCCACCAAGGCCGCCGTCATCGGCATGAGCCGCACCTGGGCGCTGGAGCTGGCCACGGACCAGATCACCGTCAATGTCATTGCCCCCGGCCCCGTGGCCACCGAGCTGTTCAAGACCGCCAGCCCGCCCGGCGCGCCGCAGACCGAGGCGCTGCTCGCCGCCGTGCCGCTGCAGCGGGTGTCCGAGCCGGTGGAGATCGCCCATGCGATCGACTTCTTGCTGCACCCGCTGGCTGGCTACATCACCGGCCAGACCTTGCACATCGACGGAGGGCTCACGATCAGCGCCACCCGGCTGTAGCGCCTCTCTCATCTCGCTTAGGACACGGCACACCACAAAAAACGGAACGGAGACAATGCCATGAACGACAAGCTTTCCCTGCAACAAGCGCCGGTCAATCCCGGCAGACGACGGTGGCTGGCACACAGCACCGCTTGGGGCGCAGCCAGCCTGCTGGCCGGCCACCAGGCCTGGGCGCAGAGCCCCTACCCGTCACGCCCAGTGCGGCTGGTGGTGCCCTTTGCCGCCGGCGGCGCCACCGATGTGCTCGGCCGCCTGTTGGCCAAGGCGCTGGAGCCCGGCCTGGGCCAGCCGGTGGTGGTCGACAACAAGGTGGGCGCAGCAGGCGCCATCGGCGCCACCCAGGTGGCCCATGCCGAACCCGATGGCTACAACGTGCTGATGGGCGGCGTGGGCACCAATATCGTGCTCGAGCACACCATGCCCGACCTGGGCTACCGGCCGCAGCGCGACTTTGCGGCGGTGGCCTCGATCTGCAATGTGGACTATGTGCTGGTGGTGGCGCAAGACAGCCCCTACCAGACCCTGGGCGAGCTGCTGGCCGATGCGAAGAAGACACCGGACAAGCTTCGCTATATGTCCACCGGGCCGCTGGGCCCGCTGCATGTGGCGATGGAGTACCTGGGCAAGCTGAGCGGCGCGCAAATGATCCATGCGCCCTACAAGGGCGAGGCCCCGGCCCTGCCGGACCTGCTGCTGCAGCGCGTGGACATGGGCATGATGACGGCGCTCTTCACCCGCCCGCAGGTGCAGTCGGGCAAGCTGCGCGTGCTGGCCACGTTGAGCGCGCAGCGCATGGCATCCTGGCCCGAGATCCCCACCGTCGCCGAGCTGGGCTACCCCGGCTATGCCGCGCCGATCTGGAACGGCTTTTTTGTGCCGCGCAAGACCGGCGCCGAGGTCATCGACCGCCTGGGCCGCACCACCGTGGCCCAGCTACAGGCACCTGCGCTGAAGAACCTGCTGGAAAAGCAAGGCGTCTCGGTCACCGCCCAGGGCCCGGAGGCCTATGAAAAATTCCTGCAGGCCGAGCGCCTGCGTTGGCAGCAGATGATCCGCGAATCCCAGGTACTGACCAAAAGCTGAACAGGAGACACCACCATGCGTATTTCTCACCTCTTTGCGCTGCGCGCCCCCGTCAAACCACTGGGCCTGGCCGCAGCGCTGCTGTGCCTGTCGCTGGGCGCCAGCGCACAATCGGGCCCGCCGGTGCGCATCGGCCTGATCGTTGACCAGTCGGGCGTCTACTCGGCCATCACCGGCAAGGGCAGCATCACCGCCGCCCAGATGGCGCTGGACGAAGCCGGTGGCCAGGTGCTGGGCCGCAAGGTCGAGCTGCTGACCTTTGACCACCAGAGCAAGGCCGACTCGGCAGCGGCCAAGGCGCGCGAATGGTACGACAACGGCGTCGACGCGATCCAGGACGTGGGCGGCTCGGCGGCCGCGCTCGCGGTGCTCAACATCGCCAAGGAAAAAGGCAAGGTGCTGGTGATGAGCGGCCCGGCCAGCGACCGCATCACCGGTGACATGTGTGGCCCCACCGTCGCGCACTGGGCCTACAACTCCTATGCGCTGGCCAATACCGTGGGCAAGGCGGCGGCCGAGAAGATCGGCAAGCAGTGGTACTTTCTGACCGCCGACTACTCGGGCGGCTATGACATCGTCAAGGCCACCACCCAGGCCATCGGCACCGTGGGCGGCAAGGTGATTGGCGAGACCCGGCACCCGCTCAATGGCTCGGACTTCTCGTCCGCCGTGGTGCAGGCCCAGGCCAGCAAGGCCGATGTGATCGGCCTGGCCAACTTTGGCAATGACCTGGTCAACTCGATCAAGGCTGCGCGTGAATTCGGCATCACCCCCGAGAGCAAGCAAAAGCTCGCCTCGCTGCTGATGTACATCAACGATGTGCATTCGGTGGGCCTGCGCACTGCGCAGGGCATGCTGCTGTCCGAGGCCTTTTACTGGGACATGAATGACGAGACGCGCGCCTTCTCGAAGAAGTACTTCGCCAAGGTCAATGCCATGCCCAATATGAGCCAGATGGGCGCCTACTCTTCGGTCAAGCACTACCTGAAAGCGGTGGAGGCGGCCGGCAGCACGGACGCCAAGGCGGTGATGGCCAAGATGCGCGAGATGCCGATCAACGATGTGTTCACCAAGAACGGCCGTCTGCGCGAGGACGGCATGATGGTGCACGACATGTACCTGTTCCAGGTCAAGTCGCCGCAGGAGTCCAAGGCCCCTTGGGACTACTACAAGGTCATCAGCACGGTGCCGGCCGACAAGGCCTTCCTGCCGCTGTCCGAGTCGGTCTGCCCTCTCGTCAAGAAGTAGGCGGCAGCACCATGGCCCACAGCGAAACCCAGAACCAGCTTTTCAGCCCACTGCAGCTGCGCGATGTGGTGATCAAGAACCGCATCGTCGCCGCCCCCATGTGGCAGTACCAGGGCCGCCACGGCCAGGTGCAGGACTGGCATCTGATGCACCTGGGGCGCCTGGCCGCCGGCGGCAGCGGCCTGGTGTTCCAGGAAGGCACCGGTGTGGAGCGGCGCGGCTGCGGCACCTTGGGCGATATCGGGCTGTGGCAGGACGACATGGTCGCGCCCTTGCAGCGCATCGTGCAGCTGATGCGCGACTGCGGCACCACGCCAGGCATCCAGCTGATGCATGCCGGCCGCAAGGCCCGGCAGCTGACACCCGCGCAGGGCCGGGGGCCTCTGCCCTACCAGCCGGACATCGCCGACTGGGATGCCTGGATGCCGATGGGCCCGAGCGCGATCCCCGCAGGCAAGGGCCTCGATACGCCGACACCCATGTCGCTGCAGCAGATCCAGCAGGTGGTGGAGGCCTTTGCCGCCGCTGCCCGCCGCGCCGCGCAGGCGGGCTACCAGGTGCTGGAGCTGCATGCCGGCCATGGCTATCTGCTGCACAGCTTTCTGTCACCGCTGGCCAACCAGCGCGGCGATGCCTGGGGCGGCAGCTTGGACAACCGCTGCCGGCTGCTGCTGACCGTCGTCGATGCGGTGCGCGCCGTGTGGCCAGCAGGCCTGCCCCTCTTTGTGCGCCTGTCCTGCACCGACGGCGCGCCCGGTGGCTGGACGCTGGAGGACAGCATCGCGCTGGTCAAACGCCTGCTGCCGCTGGGTGTCGATGTGATCGACTGCTCCTCGGGCGGCATTGCCGGCTCGCCGCTGCGCGGCGGCCAATCTGCCAGCTATGGCTACCAGGTCGAACTGGCATCGGCCATCCAGGCCGCCACCGGCGCGCGCACGATGGCCGTGGGCCTGATCGTGCATGCGCAGCAGGCCGAGGCCATTTTGCGCAACGGCGACGCGGACCTGGTGGCGTTGGCACGTGAGCTGATCTACAACCCGAACTGGCCGATGGATGCGGCGCAAAAGCTGCAGGATGCGCAGGACTTCCAGATGCTGACCAGGAACGAAGCATTTTGGCTGGAGCGGCGCAAGGCCACCACACCGGATCTGCAGCCCTCCACCTTTGTGCGCTGAGGGTGTTAGCGGCGCCGGCTTGCGCAATGCCACAATGCGGCGATGCGCCTGTCCTCCACCGCCCTCCCCCTGGCATTGCTTGCGCTACTGGCCAGCGCCGGTTGCAAGCAAATCCCCTATGCGCCGCTGCCCGCCCCGCCGACCGGCATCCGCTATGAGCCCGGCGCCAACAGCGCCGGCATTGCGCGCATGTCGGAGTCTGAGCTGCTGCGCCAAAAGCGCCTGGCGCAGGCGGGCGACAAGCGCGCCGCCCTCAATGTCTACCAGCATCTGCGTTCCGTAGACAACGATGACGCGCAGGCGCGGGACTGGCTGGTGCTGGCTGCGGACCTGGGCGATGGCGCCGCCGCCTACAACCTGGCACAAATCGCCATCCACACCCAGGACGCTGCAGGCGCACGGTTCTGGGCACGGCGGTCCAAGGCGGCGGGCTATGCGAATGCGGACGGGCTGCTGCAATCGCTGGAGGAGCAAGACTAACGCTCAGCGGCTTGCCACCGGCGGCAGCCGGGCCAGCTCGGCCGTGAGGGCCCGCACATCGGCCAGCGCGCGGCTCTTGTCTGCCGGTGCCGCACTGCCGGCTGAACCACCCAGCGCCTGGGAGAAGCCCTGCAGCACCTGCTGGGCCTTTTTCAGCTCGGTCTCCAGGATCAGGCGGCGCTCGTCCTGGCCAAAATCTGCGCGTTCACGCGGGCGCGGGCCTTGCGACGGGGTAGGCGCCGGGGCGGATGCGGCCATGCGCAAGGTGCGGCGTGCTGGCGGTGCAGCGGCGGCTGCGGCCTTGCAGCCGGATCCGCTCGCAGCGGCACCGCCCAGAATGTATTCAACGCCCTCGCTCTTGCACACCGTCTGCGCCCAGGCCGGGGCGGCGCCCAGCACGGCAGTCAACAGCAGCGCGGCCGCAGCAGCCAATCGCCCATTAAGGCGCCGCATCGAATGGATTGGGCACATTCTCCACCCCCATCGGATTGGCCCAGATCGCCGGGCAGAAGGCATTGCGCAGGCCCACCACGTCCTTGAGGCCATCCATGGCCGCATTGCCGACATGGGCGGTCACCCACTGCGCTCCGTTGCGGATATTACCGACCAGATCCGGCACCAGGGTGGCGTAGTCACCCAGGCCGCTGTTGCCGTCGGCCACGTCCCATTTGAAGCTGGCATTGAGGTCCGAGGTATCGCGCGCCGGCCCAAAGGCATAGAACGGATGCCAGTACAGCGAGGACTGCATGCCCACCGAGGCCTCCTGCGTCAGCGGAAAGCGGTCGCTTGCCAGAAAGAAGGCATCGATGGCCGAGAGGTCAGTGGCTTCGGCACTGAGTACGTCGTCGCCGGTGGTCAGCACCGAGCCGATGTGCTTGGAGACATAGCGGTAGCCCTGCATGGCCTTGATGATGATGGGCCCGGCAATCGGCACGCTGAGCTTGTAGCCATAGTGCACGCGCAGGTGCAGGATATTGGTCTCGCCCAAGGTCTTGTTGGAGACGGCACCGCGCAGCCGCGTGTCTTCCAGGTTCGGGGTGTCTCCGTTGTAGGTGTCGGTCGCGCCGGTACGGGCATCGCGCTCATAGGGCAGCGGCTTGCGGTAGCGCAGGCTGTCGTTGGGGATGCGCACGATGCCGCGCGACTCGCCATAGTTCTCCACCATGGCCCAGTCCAAAAAGGTGTTCTGCGTGGGGTTGACGTACTCGATGCAGCTGCCCTGGATCAGGTCGGTGTTGGTGTTGACCCAGCCCTTGAGCAGGCCAGAGACGCTGGACTCGGACACATACAGCGGCATCATGCCGCGCACAAAGCCTTGCCAGACGCTGCCCTTGGTGAGCGCCGATTTGACATTGCCCAGGCTCACATCGGCCAGCATGCCCTTCTTGGCCAGCGGAATGCGCAGGTCATAGGGCAGCGGCAGCGCATTGTTGAGCGAGCCCACGCGCGCGGCCTCATTGGCGGCGTACTGCAAGGTGAGCCTTGCGCGGTAGATCAGCGCAAACTGGATCAGCGACAGCGTGAACACCAGCACCACCGGCAGCGCGATCAAGGTCTCGGTCATCGACACCCCGCTTTGCCGCGCTGGCTTGGTTTTCTTCAAGAACATGGCAAAGCTCCTTCAACACAGTTGCAGCCGCTGGCCCGGCGCCAGGCCCAGGCGCGCGGCCTCGCCGCTGCGCAGCTCCAGCACGCGCTTGGCGCCCCGGCACCAGGCCATGCGCCAAGGCGCCAGGCCCGCACTGATGCGCAGCACCTGCTGCTGCGCATCGACAAACACCACATCGATCGCATAGCGCATGAAGCAGGTGTGCACGGCCGCGCAGCGATCGAACGCCAGCGCCTCGCCGCTGGCCGGAGGCGGGCGAAAAATGAGGCCAAAGGCGCGCTCGGAAAAGCGCCGGGCCAGCTGTACTTTGAGCGCGGGCATGCCTGGCCCCTTCATTTCAAGGTCTGGTACATCTGCACCGCGAGTGGAAAAAAGATCACCATGAAGGTGACCGGAAAGATAAAGATCACCAGCGGGCCGAGCATTTTCACGGGCGCTTCCATCGCCAGCTTCTCGGCGTGCTGGAAGCGCTCGGTACGGCGCTGCTCGGAGATGGCGACCAGGGTATCGGTGACGCTGGCACCCAGCGACTCGGCCTGGGTCAGGTTGGAGACCAGGCCGCGCACATGCTTGTTGTCCATGCGCTCGGCCATGGCGTTGAAGGCGTCCATCCGGCTCATGCCGGTGCGCATCTCGCGCAGCAGGCGTTCGAGCTCTTCGTGCATTGCGCCACGCGGGCCCTTTTGCACCGCCTGCGAGATCGCCGCCGTCAAGCCCAGACCCGCCTGGCAGCACAGGGTGATCAGGTCGAGGTAGCCGGGCAAGGTGCGCAGCACTTCCTTGTCGCGGCGCTTCTTGCGGTCATTGACCCAGATCGCCGGCAGCATCCAGCCCAGCAGCAGGCCTGCCAGGCAGGCCAGGCGCACCCACTGGCCATCGATCTTCAGCGCCATCGCAGCGCCCGTGAAGGCCAGCGCCACCACGGCCATCGCGATCACGCGCACGGCGATGATCTCCTCGGCCTTGAGCACATACTCCAGGCCGGCCAGCTGCAGCTTGCGCTTCCAGCGCAGCAGGCTGGAGGTGGGCGCAATCTCCGAGACATGGAACTGCAGCACGTTGACGGCCGGCCAGATGAGGCGAATGCCCCAGGGCAGCGGATCCATGTGCTCGCGCACCGATGGCCGGGCCTTGCGCACAATGGCGACGAAGTACAGCAAGATGATGCCGGCCATCACAGCGGACAGAAAAATGGCGGCAAGCAGAATGGCGTTTTTCATGGCTCAGATGTCGATGGCGACAATTTTCTTGATGGACATGTAGCCCAAGGTGAGCATCACGACCATCACGGCCAGCACCCCCCAGCCGATGGGCGTGACAAACAGCAGGTGCATGGTCGGCTGCATCAGGTACAAAATGCCGCCCAGCACGACCGGGAACATGGTCATCACCAGGCCCTGGATACGGCCCTGGGCCGTGAGCGCCTTGATGCGCCCTTCCAGCATGGCTTTCTTGCGCAGGGTCTCGGCCAGCAGCTGCAGCGGCTCGGACAGGTTGCCGCCCACTTCCTTGGCCACGCGCAAGGCCACCACCACCAGCATGAAGTCCGGAATCTGGATGCGCCGCGCCATGTTCTGCACCGCGTCGTCAAACGACAGGCCAATGCGCTGCTCCTTGAGCACGATCGCGAACTCATCGCCCAGCGGGCCTTTTTGGTCACGCACCAGAATCTGCAACGCCACCGACAGCGCACTGCCCGCGCGCAATGCGCTGGCAATGAAGAGCAAGGCATCGGGCAGCTCGGCCTCGATGCGCTCGCGCCGCTTCTTGCGCTGCCAGGCAAACCAGCGTGCCGGCAAAAAGTAAACGGCGCCGCAGACCACCACCACCAGCAACCAGTTGCGCGCAATCAGGTAGGTGATGATGCCGGCCACGACCACCATGGCCACATGGCCGGTCGCCAGGGTCAGCGCCTTTTGCGCATGGAACTCCGAGATGCCCAGAATCCGGAGGCCACGGCCGCGCAGGTAGACGTTGGACTTGTCGCGCCACTCGCCCATGCGGCTGTAGACCAGCCAGCCCGAGAGCACCACAAAGCCGGCGGCGGCCAGCAAAAAGCCGAGGAACTGCCAGTTCTTCATGCCGGCTCTCCCTGGAAGAACAATTCCTCCATGTTCACCGGCACGCCGTGCTCGACCAGCTTGGCAACAAAGTCCGGGATCACCCCGGTTGCCTCAAAGCGGCCCTGGGTGCGGAACTCGGCGTCCAGCCCGGTCTTGCGGAAGACAAAAATATCCTGCATCTGGATCACGCCATCGGTGCAGTTGAGCACCTCGGTGATCTGGGTGATCTTGCGGCTGCCGCAGGGAAAGCGGGTGAGCTGCACCATCAGGTGGATGGCCGAGGCAATCTGCTCGCGGATCGCGGTGACGGGGATGTTCATGCCCGCCATGGTCACCAGCACCTCCATACGGGCAGCCGCATCGCGCGGCGAGTTCGCGTGCAAGGTGGTGAGCGAGCCATCGTGGCCGGTGTTCATCGCCTGCAGCATGTCCAGTGCTTCGCCGCTTCGGCACTCACCGACGACGATGCGGTCCGGGCGCATCCGCAGCGAGTTCTTGACCAGGTCGCGGATCGATACGGCCCCCTTGCCTTCGACGTTGGCCGGGCGCGCTTCGAGCGACACCAGGTTGGGCTGGTTCAGCGAGAGTTCGGCGGCATCCTCCACCGTCAGGATGCGCTCGTCGTTGGGGATGAAGTTGGACATCATGTTCAGCAAGGTGGTCTTGCCGGTGCCGGTACCGCCCGAGACCACGATGTTGAGCTTGTTCTCGACGGCCAGCTGCAGAAAATCGACCATGGCCTGCGAGATCGACTGGTACTGCACCATGCCCTCGGCGCCCATGCGCTTCTTCGGAAACTTACGGATGGTGATACTGGGGCCGCGAATCGCCAGCGGCGGGATGATGGCGTTCACCCGCGAGCCGTCTTTGAGGCGCGCATCAACCATTGGCGAGCTCTCGTCGATACGCCGGCCCAGCGGCGTCACGATGCGCTCGATCGCGCCATTGACCGCCAGATCGCTGGTAAAGGACACATCGGTGCGCTCCAGGCGCCCGCGCCGCTCGATCCAGATCTCGTCAAAACGGTTGACCATCACTTCAGTGACCGAGTCATCCTGCAGCAGCACTTCCAGCGGGCCCAGGCCAATGGCCTCGTCCAGCAGCTGCTGGCTCAGCTCGGCGCGGTCAATGGTCTCGGGCAGGTTGGGCGTGTCGCGGATGATTTCGGCAATCAGCGCGCGCACGTTGGAGCGCAGCTCATCGTCCTTCATTTTGATGGTGTCGATGCGGCGCGCTTCCAATTGCTCGAGCAACTGGCGGTGCAGCAGGCGGCGCCACTGCAGCATGGGGTCTTCGGGACGGGGCTCGTTGCGCGTGGGGCGCTGGTGCTCCAGCGCGGGCTGCGCTGTCTGGCCCGGGCTCTGCGCTTCTTCGCGCTGCCCGCCCAGTTTGTCATCGAGCACAACGATGATCGAATGCCCGCCGACCACCACCTCCTCGCCCCCTCGGCAGGGGCCATAGCGGGTCACGCGCTCGTTGTTGACCCAGGTGCCAAACAGGCTCCCCCGGTCTTCGATGAAGACGTCGCCGTCATGCAGCATCACCACCGCATGGTCGCGCGCCACGTTCCAGCCGGTCAGGTGCAAGGAGCGGTCGCTGGATTTGCCGATGGTGAAGGTCTCGGCGCCGAGCTCGAACTCCTGCGCCTTCTGGCGGGGCGAATTGACTAGTAACTTATGCACGGTCTTCTCCAGGATCAGCGGCCGCAGCCATCAGTTGTGCGAATAGCTCTCGGGGTCCAGACCCCGCTCGGGCATCGGCGGCTCGGCCTTTTTGGAGTTGCGGTAGAGGTCTTCGGTCAGGTCGGTAAAGCCGTTGGAGATCTGCTCTTCCATCTGCTGCGTGCGCTCCAGGCGGGGGCGCGAATCGCGGGCGGTCACCACACGCGGGGTGATGAACACCACGGTCTCGATCTGGGTGTCGCTGTCGTTGTTGTTCTTGAAGGCCCAGCCCAGTACCGGCACATTGCGCAGGCCCGGCAGGCCATCGGTGGCGCGCGAGGACTGGCGGCTGAGCAGGCCCGAGAGGATGATGGTGTCGCCGTCATCGACATTGAACTCGCTCTCGGTGCGGCGCGTCAGCAGCCCCGGGATGCCATCAACCGAAACCGACTGGTCGATGTTGCTGACCTCGGCCAGGATCGAGCCGGAGATGTTGCCCGCGCCATCGGCCATCGGCTTGACATGCAGGCGCAGGCCATAGGGCTTGTAGTTGACCGAGCCGGTGCCCAGCGCGCTCATCGCGGGCAAGGGAATTTCACCGCCCGAGAGGAAGCGCGCTTCGCCGCCGCTGCGGGTGGTGAGCTTGGGCGAGGCCAGCAGCATCGCATTGCCACGCTGCACCTGCAAGTTGATGGCCGAGGTCAGCGCCGTGCTCAGGCCAAAGTAGTAGCGCGCCTTGCGCCGGCGCTGGTCCAAAAAGCCCTGGCCGTAGCCGCTGTCCAGGTTCAGAAAGGGCGAGTTCTCCGGCAGGATGCGGTAGCCGCCGTTGGAGGCGATATCGGAGAACAGGCCAAAGTTGAAGCCACCGCCGGTCGTATCCCACTTCATGCCCAGGTCGTCCAGCGCCGAGCGCGAAAACTCGACAATGCGCACATCCATCTCGATCATGCGGTCCACGCGCAGGCGCTCGGAGGTGGCGAAGGACACCACGGCCGGGCCGTACATGCGCGCAATCTCCCGCAGCCGCGAGACCGCCGCCGGGTCAAGGTTGGCGCCATCAAGGATGATCTTCTCGCCCACGCGGGAGACGCTCACACCGGTGATGCCGGCCGTCAGCATCGATATCTCGCCTTCGATACGGTCCAAATCGACCACATTGACGCGCGCCTTGAGGCTGCTGACCTGGCCGTCCTTGCGCCAGATATGGACCGTGCTTTCGCCGGCGTCCAGCGCCGTCAGCAGCAGGCTCTTTTGGTCCACCACACGCGCCTCCATCACCTTGCCATTGCCGACGGCGACCCGCACCACGTCGCGCAGCTCGATCAAGGTCATCTGCCCCACATAGAGCGACAGCGACGTGGGCAAATGCTTGATGACCAAGGGCTGCACACCGCCGATGCCCGATATATCGGAGGCGGGCTGGGTGTTGACGCTGACAGTGGGCAAGGTGCGAAAGCCCGGCGATGTGGAAGGCGCCGAGCCCCCTTCGGTATCGCGGGCGAAATCACCGCCATCGCCGTCACGCTGCTCGGCCTCGGCCTGCAGCGACGCTCGCTGCGCGGCGCGCAGCATATCGCCCAGTGCGCCGCCCGCGGTGGGCGAGCTGGTGCCCGTAGAGGCCTGCGCGGCCAGCAACGGGGCCATGGGCAAGGCCAGGGCGAGCGCAACGCAAGCCCTTGCCCCCAAGGTCGGGAGGGCTGGGCGGGGACGAGGCATACAGTTCATCGAGGAATTCATGGTCTACCAACTCTATGGAGCGAATGGCGCAGCGTGGCCGGGGAAGAATGCAGGACGGGGCGGAAATCAGTAGGAACCGGTGACGGCAGGCGCCTGGGGCGCGGGCACCGTAGCGCCAGGCACGGCCGCAGCGCCCAGCAAGGCCGCCAGCGGGGTTTGCATCTGGGTCTTGACCCCGCCACCGCCCACGATGTACTCGACCATCGCCGGGGCGCGGGTAGGCGCTGCGCGCACCACGGGCTGCTGGGGACGGAAGCTGTCGATATAGCTGGCCAGCTGCTGGGCGTTGGTGCCGGTGTCGAGCTTCTGGCGGTCATCGGCATTGCGGAGGGCCGCAACGATCTTGCCGAGCTTCTGCGCCAGGATGAGGCGCTGGGCATCGACCGGCGGCAGGCCCACGGTCACCGTGGTGTAGCTGCGCTGGCGGTAGGGATCGACAGTGTTGGCAATGTCGGGGCGCTTGCGCAGCTCGGAGAACTGCTCGGAGGTGATCTGGCCGGTCGCACGCACCACCACGTCCTGCAGCAGCGGCACGACAATGGCGTCTTCGGCCTGGGTGCCGCCATCCTTGTCGGCGATGAACAGAAAGTCGATATGGTCGCCCGCGCGCAGCATGCCCGAGATGGTGCTGACCTCATCGACCGGAATGGTCACGGCGCGCACGCCCGCTTCGAGCTCTTCGGAGAACAGCTTGCGCGGCGTGACAAAAAAGTTGGCCAGCAGCGGCTTGCCGGCACTGATGTCCACCGACAGCTGGCGGCCCAGAAAGCCGTCGATCATGTCCGGCGTCAGCACATCGGCATGCACATAGGCCGAGGGCACGCTGCGCTTGGCCACCATCTCGGGCAAGAGCGCGGTGCCGGCGGGAATGTTCTGGATAGGCACGACCACATCGGTGCGCAGGCGCTCGGCTTCGGACTCCAGGTTGGCCTGGATCTCGGCCTCGGAGGTCTTGAGGTAGTACCAGCCCAGGCCCGCGGCCACCACACCCAGGGTAATGGCGGCGATCAGCGGGGCGGCACGGCGCGAGCCATTGGCCAGCCGTGAGAAACGATTCGGTTTGGGAGAGTTTGGGGTCACCATGGCAAAGAGATCGTGTAGGAATAGGAAGCCCAGGCTGCACGAAAGGCATCAATCAGCAGCTGAAACAAAGACTTGTCGGCACCCGGCATCGGTGCAAAAAAAACGGCGGCCAGCACACCGGCGACGATCACGTACTCGGTCATGATCTGCCCGGATTGCCGGCTGGCGCGAGGAACAGGGGTGGGGTGCTTGGGTATCGGCATGGGGGACGCGGCTAGGCCTGCGGCAAGGTGTTGCTGATGACGATGGAGCAACCCACGCCGTTGTGGGCGATGGCGATCACCGCCTCCTGCCCGCCACGCCGCAGCACCACCTGGGCGCGCGTGCCGCCCTTGATGGTCTTGCGGCTCAGCACCGTCCAGCCCGCCACCAGCGCCTGCTCGCGGATATAGAGCTCATTGGCCTCAACGCTCAAGGTATTGCCCCAGACGCTGGTGCGGTTGACCCGGTCTGCATCGAATGAAAAGGTGTCGGAGAACTCATCGCTGCCTATCGGCACGGCCAGGTGACTGCGGCGCTGCAGCTGGTCGCTGACCAGTTGCGGCACGGCGCCGTGCAGCCAGGCCGAGGAGATGCGCACCTGCTGCTTGCCGCTGGGCAGGGGCCGGAATTCAACCGTGATGCGGAAATTGCCGTCGCGCGCGCCGAGGATCGGAATGCCGTCGAGCGTCGTCTCTGAAAAATCGGCCTTGCCGCCCAGCCATTCCTGGTAGAAACGCTGGGCCTTACGCGTGTCGCCATCGACATCAAAGGCCTGGATCTGCATCGGTATCTTGTTCTGCACGATCAGCTCAGCCACCCAGTACGGCGACAGGTTCTTGTCGGGGAACAGGATGGCCGGCCAGGCAATGGCGCTGGCGGGTGCAGCGCGCGCTGCCAGCGGCATCGCGGCCGCCAGCGCGGCCAACAGCAACCAGGCCAGCGGCCCCCACAGCCCTGCTGGCCGGCGGGCAGCCAACGCTCCCCGCCTGGGCCGGTGCAACAGCATCATTGTCATGGCAAGGTGTTGACGACCGGCGGCGGCGGGAACGCGCGGTAGAAGCGGAAGCAGTCCTTGCCGTCGGGCTTCTCCAGCGGTCCGCACTCATGCTCGCCCGGGTTGTCGTTGTAGGTGTCGTCGGCCGGCACCTTCTGCAGCCACTCGTAGCGGTCCAGCGGTACCGACTTCTCCTGCGCATCGCCTGGCGCCAGGCCCATGGTGAGCAGGTTGTGGTCAAAGGTGGGCCAGAGCCACTTGAGCGTGCTGCCCAGCTGCCCCAGCGGCGCGCGAAAATCCTGGTACTCGGGCCGGTCCAGCAGCTTCATCGGCACCAGGCCCTGGATCTTGGACTCCTCGCGGTTGGTGCCGCCGGCGCTCCAGGGCTCGGACAGCATGGTCACATGGTCCTTGATCTGCAGCTTGAGCGGCAGCGGCGTGTCGTTCTTGTGCAAGGCCGATGCGACCTTGCCGAACTCGGTAGGAAAGCGCTCGGCAGAAAAGCCGGCACCCCGCTCCAGCGCCACCTCGGTGCGCATATAGCCCTGGGTGACAAAGCGGAACTTGGCAATCGACTCGCCCTTGGCCAGGTTCTGCACCTCACCGACCTTGGAGAAGATGGTGTCCATGAAGGCGGCGACCGAGGGCAGCGGTGCGGCCGTGGTCTTGGCCGTGAGCGACTCGTTGAAATCAGGCATGCGGGCCTGGCCCGAGGTGAACTCGGACACGGTCTCGCCATGCACGCCGGTGTCGGTGTCCTGCGCCGGATCACGGAACACATGGCGGCGCAAATCATTGCTCAGCTCGGCATCGGACTTGCGGATGGACCCGCTCGCACCCTTGTACTGGTCGGCCGACATGACCTCGGTCTCCGTCGCCGCAGGAAACCAGACCGAGCGCTGCCAGGCATTGAGCTTGGCCGCTGCGGTCACCTGCATGCGCGCCTGGCCGTAGTCGGCGATCAAGGGGATAGCCGCCATCAAAAGCGCTGCAAAGCCGCTGATCAAGGTCACCTCGACCAGCGCGCTGCCCTGCTGCGCGCGGCGCCGGGCACGGCGGCGCAGGGTCTTCATCGGGGGAGTCTGGGACATCATTGCGCCGCATCCTGGTTGTCGGGCTCGCCGCCCCCGAACAGGCCATCCGACCCGCCCAGGGCCGATCCGGCCACGGCCACGCCACGCGCCCAGATGGAGGGCTCGACATGGTGGACCTGCCAGTACGGGGAGAAAAGGTTCTTGTGCTCGATATAGCCGCCGGTAAAGCCGACCTTGATCGTGCGGCCGGCGATCTGCAGCGACTTGTACTGGTCCTTGGTCATGTCGCGGCGCTGCCAGCGGTCCTGCGGCCGCTTGAAATACAGCTGGGCCGACGACAGCGCGCTCATGTCACCGCCAAACATGCGGTCGCGCAGGCCAATGCTGTAGTCGTCCTTGGCATAGCCAAAGCCCGCCTGCTCGCCGGTGCGAACATCGCTGCCCTTGCGCGCAACCATCACCGAGATCGTGGGCCCCTTGTCGGTCAGGCTGCCCCACTTGCGCGGGTTGATGCTGGTCATCGACAGGTCGCCGTACCACTTGTCCTGGTCCCGGCCCTTGAGCGTGCGCAGCTGGCGCACATCCCAGTAGCGGGGCAAGGAGAAATTCTTGGTGACCAGGCCAATGTCGGTGCGCGGCTTGTACTTGTAGGCCGAGTTGAACTGCAGCACGGCGAAAGGCACGAGCAGTGTGTTGCCATCGCGGTCGCGGCCCGCTGCATAGATGGCGCTGTCGGACAGGCCGTCCTTGGTCAGCTTGCCGTAGTCGCGCTTTTCATCGCTCTGGTATTCGGGGTCCACATTGCGCGGCTTGAAGTTCTTGTCGTAAGAGCGCAAGGCCAGGCGGTTGCCGGACCAGCCCTTGTCCGCATAGCCCGAGCCGCCCGTGGCGGTGGCCGCGCCCAGCCCGAAGTCGCCGACAAAGCGCTCGGCCAGCAGCACGCCAGCGCCGGCCACGTTCACCGAATCGGCCGATTGCCAACGGATGCGGCCGCGCTCAGCGGCCAGGTCCGAGCCCCGGGTGGCGACCAGTTCGGTGCCGCCCTTCCAGGACACCGTGCCTTTGAGCAGCTCCTGCATGGCCGTGGCAATCGGGCCGCTGGAGAGGTCAAAACTGTCGCCCTCGTTTTGCATGCCGGTGATGCCCTGCTTGATAAAGCCCGGGAAAATGCGCCGGTCCTTGGTGAAATCATCGCGCGTGGCCTGGGCCGCATGGGCAAAGCGCATCGCGTCAAAAAAATCATCCTCGTCATTGCGGCGGTCCGACGTGGTGCTGTAGAGCTTGATGAAGTTGAGAAACTCCAGCGACGAGCTGGCAATCAGCGGTGCATTGGCCGCCACCGGCAAATAGGCCTTGTCGTCGTTGTCGTTGAGCACATCCTTGGCGACCACAATGGCCTCGGGGATGCTGACGCCAGTCGTTGCCGCCTGGGCCAGCGAGATCGCGGTGTTGAGCACCCGCAGTGCATCGACCATGATCTGGAACGGCCGGGCCGAGGGCTCGATCGCCTTGGCGATGTTGTTGGCCTGGCGCTGGTACTTGGCAGCGGCCTGCACATTGCGGCCCCACTTGACCAGGTAATTGATGGCGCTGATGAAGTCATAACGCGCAGCTGCTGCCGATGCCTGGGCCAGGTTCCAGACGCCCTTCTGCCCTTCGATCTCCACCCGCGCCACTTGAATATTGGCCGCCGTGCTGACCACCATGCCAATCGATGTCTGAAAGCTGGCCAGCATCGCCACGCCCGCTTCATTCGCGGCCATGGCCCGGTTGGTATAGGCCAGAAAATTCAATTGCCGCGCAAATACCGTGGACGCGCTATAGGTCATCGCATCGGCATTGTTTTGCAGCTTCATTTTGTCTCGCGCAACAATGGCCGTGTTATAGACCAAGAATATGCTGAGACAAACCACCGGAATCATGGCCAACAAATAGACAATCACCTGCCCTTTTTGTACGCGATCTCCAGACCGATACGAAGATGGTTTATACATGATTGCCACTATTATGTAATTCGTTGAATTCCGGAGGCCCTCCCTCCCATGGGTAACTTCAAACCATTATCTCAACCTGGCATACCCCAAGGGTTTGCACTGAGTACCCAGCCTAAGCCGCAGGCATTACCACCATACGACAGAGGCCAAGGCCTGCGACTTTGCAGCAAGGTACCCAGGGTTGCGACAATGGCTCTTACTTGGCGCCGTCGTTACCGCCTTCGGTATAGGTCGACATATTCATATTCTTCTGGGCATTGGTCAGCGCCTTACCCGAAGCAGCCTGCGCGGCAGTAATACCTTCCTTGCCCGATTCACCGCCCACTTCCTTGGCCATACCTGCGACCTGGCTGCGAACGGTTTGGCCAAAAAAGCTGAAAGCGGCAATCGCGGCAATCGCAATCAGGCCCAAGATAATGATGTATTCCGTCATACCCTGGCCGCGCGATTTGCGCTGGGCGACAGGCTTGGCAATAGTTGCACTATGGGAATTGGTGTGATTTGTCATATTCAAGGCGAGCTCCTCATTCATGGATCATTCAGATGAAAATTCAGTGATTTCAGAAACCATGCCATGCGACCGCGCAGCGCAATTACTGAACGGCGCAATGGTATCTATCTGTTTTGTCAATGTACATGCCATTTTCATTAAAATGTTAACAAAGTGTTTCTTGCTCTAAATAGACCGAATAAGCTTATTTGTCAAAATTAATTTGTTGCGAGATGAAATTTTTCAACTGTCATATTGATGACATCCATGGGTTATTGAACAATCCTAGGCAGAGATGCACAGATTCCACAATAATTCCATAGAAATCATGACCCAAGCTATCCACATGAAGCCCCGTCCCATAACTACACAACATATATATGCAATCGATATTCGATACTGTCCCAAAATAAATTACCATAATTAGCTGGTAATCATTTCATCTGTCCATTAAATAAGCAGCATTAAAGGCTGCCTCAACACATAGCAAGGAATCTTCTGGAAAACCCTGAGGTCGGCTGGATGCAGGCTCGGGCGACTCGCTGCTCGTTCTTCCTTGTCAATAGCTGTCTGTTGACTTGCGAAAACGCCTTACGCTGCGTCCCGACTCCTAGCCGCTCCCCTCAGCAAAGGCTTCGCAGAAGATTCCGAGAGACGGAGAAATCACGATGGAAAAAGGCAGACCCAAGTCAGGGATCACACTGACTGCGCGTGAACGAGAACAGCTCGAACACTTAGCCAATAAGCCCGGCCAGCCCGCCCATATCGCCACCCGCGCCAGGATCATCCTGCGCAGCGTGGAAGGCGACAGCAATGTCAGCATTGCCAACAGCATGGCGCTGACCCAGGCGACAGTGGGCAAATGGCGCCGCCGGTTTGCGAGCCATCGCATCCTGGGTCTGTACGACAGCATGCGACCCGGCAAACCCCGCACCATCGATGACCGCCAGCTGCAAGCTATCACCACCACCGCCAAAGCAGCACTGGCGTCTGAGGACACCGCATCCGACAGCGTACGTGCCCTGGCTGCACGCACGGGCATGTCCAAAAGCAGCGTGGCCCGCTATCTGCAGCTGCTGGGCAAGACCAAGTCCCGCCCCCACTTTGCACTCTTCAGCGACCCGCTGCTGCTGGAGCAATTGCAGGCGCCCGCCGCGATCTACCTGAGCGGCAGCGACAAGGCGCTGGTCATCTGCCTGGATACCAAGAGCCCACTCAGCCTGCCGGCAGCCCCCGCAACACCTAGCAAAGTCTCAAC
This sequence comes from Comamonas sp. MYb396, assembly GCF_037479555.1. NCBI lineage: Bacteria > Pseudomonadati > Pseudomonadota > Betaproteobacteria > Burkholderiales > Comamonadaceae > Comamonas > Comamonas sp. MYb396. The sequence continues at coordinate 420,034 of NZ_JBBGYU010000002.1, forward strand.
CCTGCCGGGCAGCGAAAGCTGCCAGCATCCGTTATCAGCCGCACTTTGCAAGGCACTGAACAGCGTCTGCAAAAGCCCCGCCGCGCAGTGCAAGCCACGCTTACGGCACCAGGAGTTTCTGGTGTTTCTGCGCGAGGTTGAAGCAATGTTCCCCCCACATGTCGATGTGCATTGCATCCTCGACACCAGCGCGCTGAGCCAGCACCCCAGCATCAAGGCCTGGCTGGGCATGCGCCCGCACTGGTGCACCCATGGCTGCGGCGACTATGCCTCTTGGCACGAGGAACTGGGCCGCTTTCTGAGCCGTTTGGGTGCACAGCGCAGCGCCACAATGCGGACCGAAGAACTCACCCAGTGGCTGCAATCGGTCGATGCGCTGGCGCGCCAACAAAGCCCCAACCGCAGGCCGTTCCGGTGGATGGGGCCGCTGCATCCGTTGGAAGAGGACGAATCGGCTGATCGCGAAGAGATCCAGGCCAGCGGGGAAAAACAACATTTGCAGGACCGCTAAGCACAAAGCGCAGATGCAGTGAGGGCGGCCTCTGAATGCGCTGGCATTTGCTGTCTGCCAAGGCCTACAGCCGATGCCCTCTGCCGACCGTCATTCCTCCGTACTAGCAGGTTCTACGATCTTGCTGGATGTCGAATGAATACAACAAATCTCCCCCTCCCCACACCCTACTAGACGGTCATTTGTCAGAGCGCATCATCCGAATCCTGGCCAAAAATGGCGTGCATTCGGTGGAAGCCGTCAAACAAGCCTATCCACTGCGATTGCTGCGCATGCATGGCATCGGCATGCTGCGCTTTCGCAAGATCGAGATGGCCTTCTTCCCGGACCAGTGCTTTGAGCCGGACTTTGCCCCGCCATCCATCCGGTTTGCCCAGGATTCGGCCTTGAACGGCAGGCTGCCGCTGGTGACCGTGCGCACACTTGCCCGCGCCGGCATCAAGACGCCTGAGCAACTGCGTGAGGCCTATCCGCATAAGCTATTGAAGATCCACACGATTGGTACACGCACGCTGCGAGAGATTGAGCGCGTGTTCTTTCCGGGTCAGCGGTTTCCGCTGAAGGATGAACGTTAGGCTCCCAGCAGCGGCACAGTTGAGTGCTGCATTGCTGATGGGTTTGCTTGAGTTCTGCGATGTGTCCGCAGGAGATGCCCGTGAATTCTTGGAGCTTCACGGGGCTCTGTGTGGCGAGTGAATTCCTATTGGAATTCATCATGTTGATGGTGCCTCGAGCCGGGATCGAACCGGCACGCCACTTTCGCGGCACGGGATTTTAAGTCCCGGGTGTCTACCAATTTCACCATCGAGGCACGCAGCCTGCCATTCTAGCTGCTCCAGCTACGCTGTTGGAGGAAGACAGCGGCAGATCGTGGCTGAGCGCAACGCTGCAGCGATGATTGCAAGCGCTGGTGTAGCGCATGAAGACAGAGAAGAAGGAAGCTGCGAATCCTGCGCGACTCGCAGGCTCGCGGTGGCAGCGAGCTCCGGTAAGCAAAAGGCTGGAGCTGAAAAGCAAAAAAGAGCCCTGAGGCTCTTTTTCGCAATGTGTTGGAGCGGGAAAACGGGTTCGAACCGTCGACCTATACCTTGGCAAGGTATCGCTCTACCAACTGAGCTATTCCCGCAAAAACCAGCATGAACGGATCCACACCAGCTTTGAAACACTGGAGCGGGAAAACGGGTTCGAACCGTCGACCTATACCTTGGCAAGGTATCGCTCTACCAACTGAGCTATTCCCGCAAAAACTAGCATGAACGGATCCACACCAGCTTTGAAAACTGGAGCGGGAAAACGGGTTCGAACCGTCGACCTATACCTTGGCAAGGTATCGCTCTACCAACTGAGCTATTCCCGCATACATTGTTCGTTTCACCACGAACCCAAAACGTACTGACAAGCATGTCCTGGAGGCGCGAACCAGAGTCGAACTGGTCTAACCGGATTTGCAATCCGGGGCATAACCGCTTTGCTATCGCGCCATGGATTGTTGCCATGCTGAAACCATCAACACAGCCAATTTGGAGCGGGAAAACGGGTTCGAACCGTCGACCTATACCTTGGCAAGGTATCGCTCTACCAACTGAGCTATTCCCGCGTATCCGCTTTACCGGAAGTCCGCTATTATATACCGGGCTCCGCGATGGTATGCATTGTAACGCATATTTTTTGGTCTTTTTGGCAAACCGGCCCGTTTTTGATGACGGGCCGGTTTTCCGTGCAGACCAGCAGCCGATCAGTGCTTGACGGCACGCGAGCGGCGCGCAGGTGCCGCCTTGGCGGCAGTGGCTGCCACAGCCACGGCAGGCACCACGGGCACCGGCTCGGCGGCAGGCGTATCGCTGTCGCTCAAGGGCGTGGGTTTGACTTCCAGCGCCACTTCCAGCACCTTGTCGATCCAACGCACCGGCACGATCTCCAGACCGCTCTTGACGTTGTCCGGGATCTCGGCCAAGTCCTTGACGTTCTCTTCCGGGATCATCACAGTCTTGATGCCACCGCGCAGCGCAGCCAGCAGCTTTTCCTTCAAGCCACCGATGGCGGTGACTTCACCGCGCAAGGTGATCTCGCCGGTCATCGCCACATCGGCGCGCACGGGGATGCCGGTCAGCACCGACACCAGCGCCGTCGTCATCGCGGCACCAGCGCTGGGGCCATCCTTGGGGGTGGCGCCATCGGGCACGTGGATGTGGATGTCGCGCTTCTCGAACACGTCGTCGCGGATGCCCAGCGAACGGGCCCGGCTGCGCACCACGGTGCGGGCCGCTTCGACCGATTCCTTCATCACATCGCCCAGCGAGCCGGTGCGGTTGATGACGCCCTTGCCAGGCATGGCAGCCGCTTCAATGGTCAGCAGATCGCCGCCCACCTCGGTCCAGGCCAGGCCCACGACCTGGCCGACCTGGTTCTTCTGCTCGGCATGGCCGTAGCTGAACTTGCGCACACCCAGGTAGTCGGGCAGGTTGTCTGCCGTCACCTGCACCGGTGCCTGCGCCTTGCCCAGCTGGATGTTCTTGACCACCTTGCGGCAGATCTTGGACAGCTCACGCTCGAGCGAACGCACACCGGCCTCGCGGGTGTAGTAGCGCACGATGTCGCGCACGGCGTCCTCGCGCAGCTCGAGCTCACCGGCCTTGACGCCGTTGTTCTCGATCTGCTTGGGCAGCAGGTAACGCATCGCGATATTGGTCTTCTCGTCCTCGGTGTAACCGGCCAGGCGGATCACTTCCATCCGGTCCAGCAAGGCGGGCGGGATGTTCATCGAGTTCGAGGTGGCGACAAACATCACATCGCTGAGGTCGAAGTCGACTTCCACATAGTGGTCGCCAAACTTGCTGTTCTGCTCGGGGTCGAGCACTTCCAGCAGCGCGCTGGATGGGTCACCGCGGAAGTCCATGCCCAGCTTGTCGATTTCATCGAGCAGGAACAGCGGATTGCGCGTGCCGACCTTGGACAGGTTCTGCAGCACCTTGCCCGGCATCGCGCCGATGTAGGTACGGCGGTGACCCCGGATCTCGGCCTCATCACGCATGCCGCCCAGCGCCATGCGCACATACTTGCGCCCGGTGGCCTTGGCGATCGACTGGCCCAGCGAGGTCTTGCCTACGCCAGGAGGGCCGACCAGGCACAGGATGGGTGCCTTGACCTTGTCCACGCGCTGCTGCACCGCGAGGTACTCAAGAATGCGGTCCTTGACCTTGTCGAGGCCGTAGTGGTCTTCGTTGAGCACGTCCTCGGCGACGACCAGGTCTTTCTTGACCTTGGTCTTCTTGCCCCAGGGCAGGTTCACCAGCGTTTCGATGTAGTTGCGCACCACCGAGGCCTCGGCCGACATCGGCGACATCAGCTTGAGCTTCTTGAGCTCGCCCTCGGCCTTCTTGCGCGCATCCTGCGTCATCTTGGCCAGCTTGATCTTCTTTTCCAGGTCTTCCAGGTCGGCGCCGTCTTCGCCCTCGCCCAGCTCCTTCTGGATGGCCTTGACCTGCTCGTTCAGGTAGAAGTCGCGCTGGCTCTTTTCCATCTGCTTTTTGACGCGGCCACGGATCTTCTTGTCGACATTGAGGATGTCGACTTCGCGCTCGAGCTGGTCGTAGAGGTTTTCCAGGCGGTCCTGCACCTTTTGCAGCTCCAGCACGGCCTGCTTGTTCTCCAGCTTGAGCGGCAGGTGGGCAGCGATGGTGTCGGCCAGGCGGCCTGCGTCATCGATGCCGGAGATGGAGGTCAGGATCTCGGATGGGATCTTCTTGTTGAGCTTGACGTACTGGTCAAACTGCTGCATCACAGCGCGGCGCAGCGCCTCGATCTCGCTGGCCTTGTCGGCGCTGTCGCCGGGCTCCACGGGCACGATCTGCGCGGTGAAGTAGTCCTCGCCTTCGGCGATTTCCTGCACCTGGGCACGCTGCACGCCTTCGACCAGCACCTTGACGGTGCCATCGGGCAGCTTGAGCATCTGCAGGATGGTCGAGACGCAGCCCACGCTGAACATGTCGTTGACCGTCGGATCGTCCTTGGCGGCCGTCTTCTGGGCCACCAGCATGATCTTGCGGTCGCCTTCCATCGCCGTCTCCAGCGCCTTGATGCTCTTGGGGCGGCCGACGAACAGCGGGATCACCATATGCGGAAAAACGACCACGTCCCGCAGCGGGAGCATGGGCAATTCCAGGGGGTGGGAGGATTGGGTTTGGTTGTCGGACATGAAAATCCTTTTGAAACTTGTACGAAGATGATTCGTAAAAGTGATATTTCAACCCTTGGCCATGAAAAACCAGGGGCCAGGGCGGGTGCAGGCCAGCAAATGCACCCTCAAGCCCATGGGACACAGCCCGGCGGCGCCAAGCGGTCCTTGTAAAACACCGATGGCAGAGCCCCAGCGGTCTCTGCCATCGCAGCCTGTCAGGCCTTTTTCGCCGCTTCCCGGTACACCAGGAGGGGCGGCTTGCCTTCGTTGATCGTCGCCTCTTCGACCACGACCTTGGCCACGTTGTCGGTGGTGGGCAGGTCAAACATGGTTGTCATCAGCGACTGCTCCAGTATCGAGCGCAGCCCCCGGGCGCCGGTCTTGCGGGCCAGCGCCTTCTTGGCAATGGCGGTCAAGGCATCCGGGCGTACCTCCAGCTCCACGCCTTCCATGCCCAGCAGCTTGTTGTACTGCTTGACCAGCGCATTCTTGGGCTGGGTCAGGATCTGCACCAGCGCGTCCTCCGACAGCTCGGCCAGCGCGGTGACCACCGGCAGACGCCCCACCAGCTCGGGGATGATACCGAACTTGATCAGGTCTTCGGGCTCGATGTCGCGGAAAGCCTCGGAGATGGAGCGCTGCTGCTTGCTCTTGACGGTGGCACCAAAACCGATGCCCGAGGCCTCGGAGCGGTTCTCGATGACCTTCTCGAGCCCGGCAAAGGCGCCGCCGCAGATGAACAGGATATTGGTCGTGTCGACCTGCAGGAAATCCTGGTTCGGGTGCTTGCGGCCGCCCTGGGGCGGGATCGAGGCCATCGTGCCTTCGATCAGCTTGAGCAGCGCCTGCTGCACGCCTTCGCCCGACACGTCGCGGGTGATCGAGGGGTTGTCCGCCTTGCGGGTGATCTTGTCGATTTCATCGATGTAGACGATACCGCGCTGGGCCCGCTCTACATCGTAGTTGCAGCTTTGCAGCAGCTTTTGCACGATGTTCTCGACGTCCTCGCCGACATAGCCCGCTTCCGTCAACGTGGTGGCGTCAGCCATCACGAAGGGCACGTTCAGCTGGCGGGCCAGGGTCTGGGCGAGCAAGGTCTTGCCCGAGCCGGTGGGGCCGATCAGCAAGATATTGCTCTTGGCCAGCTCCACATCGTCCTTGCCGGCCTTGTCCTTGTGCGCCAGGCGCTTGTAGTGGTTGTACACCGCCACGGCCAGGGTGCGTTTGGCGGGATCCTGACCGATGACATAGTTGTCCAGGGTGGCCTTGATCTCGGCCGGTGTCGGCAGATCATTGCCCTTGGCCTTCTCGCCCTCCTTGCCTTCTGCCGCCACTTCGTCGCGCACGATGTCATTGCAGAGGTTGATGCACTCATCGCAGATGAACACGGACGGTCCGGCAATGAGTTTCTTCACCTCGTGCTGGCTCTTGCCGCAGAAGGAGCAGTACAGGGTTTTTTCGCTGGATGAGCCTTTTTTCTCGGCCATGGGGGCAATGCCTTCAATCGAATCTATGTGGAAACAATGATAACCAACTACAAAGCGGCCTCAACCGGTAGGGTTGCGGCCGCTTATCCGGAAAAGCCTACTTATGGGCGCTTTTCTACCACAGTATCGACCAAACCGTACTCCTGGGCTTCTGGGGCCGTCATGAAGTAGTCGCGCTCGGTATCGGCCTTGACCTTGTCATAAGGCTGGCCGGTGCGGTCTGCCAGGATGCGGTTCATCTGCTCCTTGGTGCGGATGATGTCGCGGGCATGGATTTCGATGTCCGTGGCCTGGCCACGGGCGCCGCCCAGCACCTGGTGGATCATGATCTTGGAGTTGGGCAGCGAGTAGCGCTTGCCCTTCTCGCCAGCGGCCAGCAGGAAAGCGCCCATGCTGGCAGCAAAGCCCAGGCACATGGTCGAGACCTGCGGCTTGATGAACTGCATCGTGTCATAGATGGCCATGCCAGCCGTCACGCTGCCGCCAGGCGAGTTGATGTAGAGCGAAATCTCCTTGTCGGGGTTTTCGCTTTCCAGGAACAGCAGCTGGGCCACCACCAGGTTGGCGGTCTGGTCATTGACTTCACCGACCAGAAAAATCACGCGGTCCTTGAGCAGACGCGAGTAAATGTCAAACGAGCGCTCACCACGGCCCGATTGCTCGATCACCATCGGGATCAAACCCAAGTTCTGAATATCTTGTGCGCTCATTACATCTCCGTTCAGGATTGGTGGAAGCTAGCGTCAATGCACTGTGACTGCGCTAACTGTACCCCAATAAAATGGGGCCTGCGCCCAAAAGCACAAGCCCCTGATTTTGGCTGGCAAGCGCTGGCGGCCATGGCCGCCCAGCGCACCTGGCTATCAGCCTTGTTGACCCATCAGTTCGTCGAAGGACACGGTCTTGTCGCTGACCTTGGCCTTGCCCAGCACGAATTCGGTCACGTTGTTTTCGATCACAACGGCTTCGACTTCGGCCAGACGCTGGCGGTCACCAAAGTACCAACGCACGACGTCTTCTGGCTTCTCGTAGCTCGATGCCAGCTCGTCGATGTGGGCCTTGATTTGCTCAGGCGTGGCTTCCAGCTTGTTGGCCTTGACCAGCTCGGCCACCACCAGGCCCAGGCGCACGCGGCGCTCGGCTTGGGGCAGGAACACGTCAGCAGGGATTTCCGCCTTTTCAGCGTCCTTGATGCCGCGTTGCTTGAGCTCTTCACGGGCGCCTTCGAGCAGACGGCCGACTTCGGCGTCGATGCTGGCCTTGGGCAGGTCCAGCTCAGCCTTGGACACCAGGGCTTCCATCACGGCTTGCTTGTTGCGCGACTGAACGCGGAACTTGACTTCACGCTCCAGGTTCTTCTTGATGTCAGCGCGCAGGCCTTCGACGGAGCCGTCAGCAATGCCCAGGGACTTGGCCAGTGCTTCGTTCACTTCGGGCAGGTTGGCCGCTTCCACCTTCTTGACGGTCACCAGGAAGTCGGCGGTCTTGCCAGCCACTTCCTTGCCGTGGTAGTCCTCAGGGAATGCCAGGGGGAAGGTCTTGGATTCGCCGGTCTTCATGCCGCGCACGGCGTCTTCGAATTCCTTGAGCATCTGGCCTTCGCCGATCAGGAACTGGAAGGCTTCAGCCTTGCCGCCAGCGAAGGGTTCGCCGTCGATCTTGCCTTCGAAGTCCACGGTCACGCGGTCGCCGTCCACGGCAGCCGTGTCGGCTGGGCGCTGGGCGAAGGTGCGACGCTGCTTGCGCAGGATGTCGATGGTCTTTTCGATGGCAGCGTCGTCCACGTCGGCAGCCAGCTTCTCGACTTCAGCGGAAGCCAGGTCACCGATCTTGACTTCGGGGAACACTTCGAACACGGCGTCAAATGCCAGCTCACCCTCAGGTGCGCCTTCTTTTTCAGTGATCTTGGGCTGACCGGCCACGCGCAGCTCGGCTTCGTTGGCGGCCTTGGCAAATGCCTCGCCGACCTTCTCGTTGAGCACTTCGTACTGCACGGAATAGCCATAGCGCTGTGCCACCACGTTCATCGGCACCTTGCCTGGACGGAAGCCGTCCATCTTCACGGTGCGGGCCAGGCGCTTGAGGCGGCTGTCCACTTCGGTTTGCACGGATGCGAGAGGCAAGCTCAGCGAAATTTTGCGCTCGAGCTTTTCAAGGGTTTCAACATTCACTGCCATGGTTAATCCTAGTTAGGCACGAACCCTTCCGGCCACGGTGTGCAAACGCCATTCAAGCCAGCCTGCAAGCGGCAAAGCTTGCGTCCGATGCGAGGACTGTCCGTGTCACATCGGGGATGGCATCAACGGGGATTGGCACCGTTTTACAACCTGGGGTCCCAGTAGATAGGCGACTGGCCCTAAGCCCAGCACACCCAAAAATCAAACGATGACAGCGCATTCAGTAGCAAGCAACACCTGGCGTGACGCGGCAAAAACCAGCGTTGTCACGAAAGCGGTGCAGCGCAAGGCGCCATCGACCGAAACCGAACATTATATATAAAGCCAGCTCTTTTCTTGGCTGCCAATACCGTCTTGCTGCAGGGTCAGAACCCGGACGCGGGCAGCCGCCGATGCAAAACACCAAGAAAAAAGCCGAATCTCCAGCAGGAAATTCGGCTTATATTCAGCAAAAAAGCAGACGGCGCTTATACCTTCTGCTATTAAATTTTGGTGCGCGGGGGGGGACTCGAACCCCCACACCATTGCTGGCGTCAGGACCTAAACCTGGTGCGTCTACCAATTTCGCCACCCGCGCGGTTGCGGCTGCAGCCAGCTTGTGAGCCAACCCGCCTGTTTTAGGTCAATCCAAGATTCTAATGCAAGCCATTGGCGCCTTGGGCAAACCGGGGCAAAAACTGCCCGCGCCATGGCCTGGCATCGCAGGCCGCTCAAACCGCCGCCGACAGTGGCACCTCGCTGTGCTCCTTTTTCACGCGGAACCAGGCCGCATACATGGCCGGCAGCGCCAGCAAGGTCAGCACCGTGGCAACGACCAGGCCGCCCATGATGGCAACGGCCATCGGCCCCCAGAAGATGCTGCGCGACAGCGGAATCATGGCGAGCACGGCAGCCGCGGCGGTCAGCGCAATCGGGCGCAGCCGGTGGGTGGCGGCCTCGACAATCGCATCCCAGGTCGAGAGGCCCGCCGCATGGTTGGCCTCGATCTGGTCGATCAGGATCACCGAGTTGCGCTGGATCATGCCCATCAGTGCGATCACGCCCAGCAAGGCGACAAAGCCAAAGGGCCGGTTCAGCAGCAGCAAGGCCGCCGTCACGCCCGCGATGCCCAGGAAGCCGGTGATATAGACCAGCACCGAGCGGCTGAAGCTGTGCAGCTGCAGCATCAACAGGGTAAAGACAATGAACACCATGATCGGCATGCCTGCCATGATCGAGTCCGAGCCCTTGGCGCTCTCCTCCACCGCACCGGCAATCTCGATGCGGTACTGGTTCAGGCCCTTGTCGGCCCAGCCCTGCTGCAGCTTTTGCAGATCGGGCCAGAGCTTTTGCGTCACCGTCGGGCCTTGCAGGCCGGCAGCCACATCGCCTTGTACGGTGATCGCATACTCCCGGCCCTGGCGCCAGAGAATGCCCGGCTCCCAGACAAAGCTGGGCTTGGCAATCTGCGACAGCAGGATGGCCTGGCCGCTGCTCGAGGCCACATAGGCATTGCCCACGTCGGTCACGGCCTGGCGCTCGTCCACCGGCTGGCGCAGCACCATGTCGATCAGCTTGTCGCCTTCGCGGAACTGGCCGATGGTGTTGCCCGACAGCTGGGTGCGCGTGGCCTGGGCAATGCTCTGGTTGCTCACACCCAGCGCACGCGCCTTGCTCTGGTCCACCTCCAGGCGCAGCACCTTGATGGACTCGTTCCAGTTGTCGTTCACACCGCGCATATCGGGCGATGCCTCCAGCTTGGCACGCACGTCGCTCGCCAGCGTGCGCAGCAGTTGGGGGTCCTGGCCCATCACGCGGAACTGCACCGGGTAGGGCACCGGCGGGCCGCTGGGCAGCAGCTTGACGCGGGCGCGCACCTCCGGGAACTCCTGGGCCAGCAAGGTCGGCAGCCGCTTCATCAGGCTGTCGCGATCGGCCAGGTTGTGGGGCAGCAGGATCAGCTGCGACACATTGGACTGCGGGAAGATCTGGTCCAGCGGCAGGTAAAAGCGCGGCACGCCCGAGCCGATCCAGGAGGTGACGGACTCGATGCCGTCCTGCGCCTGCATGCGCTGCTCGATGCGCCGCGTCACCTCTTCGTTGGCGGCCATGCTCGAGCCCTCGGGCAGCCAGACATCCATCAGGATCTCGGTGCGGTTGGAATCGGGGAAGAACTGCTGCTGGACCCGGCTCATGCCAAACAGGCCCAGCGCAAACACCAGCACCGTGGCGCCAATCGTCAGCCAGCGGTGCTCCACGCACCAGGAGACGGTGCGGCGGAAGCGGTTGTAGAAGGGAGTGTCGAACATCGCATGCTCCCCGCCCTCCTCTTGGGGCGCATGCTTGGGCTTCTTCAGGAACACCGTGCCCAGGTAGGGTACAAAGTAGACCGAAGCCACCCAGCTGATGACCAGCGCAATCACCGTCACCGCAAAGATCGCAAAGGTGTACTCACCAGTGGTGGACTTGGCGATACCAATCGGCATGAAGCCCGCCGCCGTGATCAAGGTGCCCGTCAGCATCGGCTTGGCAGTGATGTCATAGGCGGCGGTGGCCGCGCTCAGCTTGTCATAGCCCTCTTCCATCTTGCGCACCATCATCTCGACCGCAATGATGGCGTCGTCCACCAACAGACCCAGCGCAATGATCAGCGAGCCCAGCGAGACCTTGTGCAGGCCAATGCCCCAGTACCACATCGCCAGGAAGGTGGCGCAAAGCACCAGCGGAATGGTGATGCCCACCACCAGCCCGGGGCGCGGATCCAGCGTGATGCGGCGCCACAGCGGGTCCTTGCCCTTGCGGATATGCATGCCCAGGCTCACAAAGCTCACGGCCAGCACAATCACCACCGCCTCGATCAGCACGCGCACAAACTCGTTGACCGAGGTGGACACGGCCTTGGGCTGGTCCTGCACGTTCTCCAGGCTCAGGCCGGCCGGCAAGGTGGGCACGATCTTGTCCACCGCCTCATGCAGGTGCTTGCCCAGCGCAATCACATCGCCACCCTTGCGCATCGAGATGCCCAGGGCCACCGTGGGCTGGCCCTGGAAATGCACCTTGGTCTTGGCCGGGTCCAGGTAGCTGCGGTAGATATCGGCGATATCGCCCAGCTTGAGCTGGTTGCCGTTGGGCCCCCGGATCGGCATGGCCTTGACGTCCTCCAACTGGCGGAACTCGCCCGTCACCTCGACCTGCACCCGGTCGGCACCGGCTTGCACCTCGCCACCGCTTTGCACCGCGTTTTGCTGGCCGAGCTGGGCGATGACCTGGTTCATGTCCAGCCCCAGCTGGGCCAGCTTGCTGCGCGAGATCTCGATATAGAGCTTCTCGTCCTGCACGCCAAAGAGTTCCACCTTGGCCACGTCCTTGACCCGCAGCAGGCTCTGGCGCACGCTGTCGGCATACTCCTTGAGCTCGGCGTAGCTATAGCCCTCGCCCTGCAGCGCATAAATCACGCCGTAGACATCGCCAAAGTCATCGTTGTAGAAGGGGCCAAGCACGCCCTGGGGCAAGCTGGCGCGCATATCGCCCACCTTTTTGCGCACCGCCAGCCAGGTCTGCGGCACATCCTGCGGGCGCGTGTCTTCGCGCAGGTTCAGGATGACCAGCATCTCGCCGGGCTTGGAGTAGCTGACGATCTTGTCGGCATTGGGCACGTCCTGCAAGGTGCGCTCGACCTTGTCAGTCACCTGCTCGGCCATCTGCTGGGCCGTGGCGCCTGGCCATGCGGCCGAGACCACCATCGCGCGGAAGGTGAACGGCGGGTCTTCATCCTGGCCCAGCTGAAAATAGGCGCCGATGCCCAGCACCAGCAGCATGATGAGCAGGTAGCGCGTCAGCGGCACATGCTGCAGTGCCCAGCGCGAGAGGTTGAAGCCCTTGCTGCTGCCGTGCTTCTCGCCATCGGGCTCCGGGGCCGAGGATGGCGGCGTGCCAGCGCCTTGCGGCTTGTTCTGAGGTGTTTGCATGGCCACCTCTTATTGCTTGGATGCAGGTGCAGGCGCCGCAGCATCTGCCGCGGCGGGCGCATTCACCACCGGTGCATCGGCCTGGGTTTGCGAAGGCGCTGCAGCGGCGTACTTGGACTGGAACACCGTCACCTTCTGGCCGGCATTGAGCACATGCACGCCGGCAATCACCACCTGCTGCCCCGCCTGCAGACCGCTTTGGATCACGGCGTCATTGCCGTCCATGCGCGCCACAGCCACTGCCTGGGGCTGCACGGTGGAGCTGACCGGGTCAAACACCCAGACCTGGCTGCTGCCGGCCTTGTCCCACAGCGCCGACAAAGGCAGCTTGATCACCTCGCTCGCCTTGTCGGCACCGGCAGGGCGCTCGGGCGGCAGCACGGTCACGGTGGCGCCCAGCTTGGGCAGCACATCATTGGGCGCCGCATCCAGCGAGGCCTTGACTTGGTAGGTGCGCGTGGCAGCATCGGCGCTGGCCGCTACCTCGCGGATATGGGCGCCCAGCAACTGCTCCTCGGGCCAGACCTTGACCTGCACCGGCTGGCCGGGCTTGAGCTGGGCAATGCGGTCCTCGGGCACGGCAAACACGGCATCGCGCGCGCCATCCTTGGCCACACGCAGCACCGGGGTGCCGGCCGATACGACCTGGCCGGGCTCCACATTCACGGCGGTCACGACGCCCGCCACATCGGACACCAGGCGGGTGTAGGCCGTCTGGTTGCTTTGGCTGGCCGCATTGGCCTTGGCCTGGTCGAGCTGGGCCTGGGCCGATTTCAGCGCTGCCGCATGGCGCTCCATCTCCGCGGCGCTGATGAAATTCTTGTCGCGCAGCTCCTTGAAGCGGCGGTAGTTCGCCGCCTCCAAGTCGCGCTGCGTGGTAGCGGCCTGCACCTGGGCCTGCGCGCCTTGCGCGGCCAGCGCGTAATCGGCACCATCCAACTGCGCCAGCAACTGCCCGGGCTTGATGGCCTGGCCCAGCTCCACGTTGCGGATGAGCACCTTGCCGGCCACCCGAAAGCCCAGCTGCGCCTCGGTGCGGGCGCGGATATCACCGGCAAACGCCGTCTGCGCCTGCAGCGGCGCCGCGCCCACCGTTTGCAGCTTGACCGCCCGGATCGGCTCGGGCGGGGATTCCTGGCGTGAACAGGCCGCCAAGGTGGCGATGGACAGCAGCAGCACTGCGGCACGCGCACTGGGCGCTCGAAGAGGTAGGAACATGGTGTGCATGCGGGCGGTAAGGCCAAGATGGCCCTGGCCCGGCAGATGAAAAAGAGGGGAACGCACCAAGGACCCTCAGCACAACACCCGGACGCGCGCTGTGCCGAAGGCCCTTAATGACCAAACGGTCACTAATCTAGACAGTTCGCTCCCGGCTGTCAATGCTTGGCAGCCACACCCAGTGGGATGCGCTAGCATCGGCGCTGTGAAAGATTCCACGCCCTCCCCTTCTGCGCCTATCGGCTCGTCAACGCCGGCCGTGGCCACGCCCGTCACCCACTACGAGAATTTTCCGGTGGCCTCCTGGCTGTGCCCACCGGCGCTGCGCCCGCCCATTGCCGCCATCTACCACTTTGCGCGCACGGCCGATGACATTGCCGACGAGGGCGACGCCGATGCCCCCGCCCGCCTGGCCGAGCTGCAGGCCTACCGCGATGCGCTCGCCCATATCGCCCAGGGCAAACCGCCGCAGGAGCGCTGGCAGGCCGTGTTTGCGCCGCTGCAGGCAGCCATCGTGCAGTGGCAGCTGCCGGTGGCGCTGCTCGATGATTTGATCAGTGCCTTTATGCAGGACATCGACAAGACCGCCCAAGGCGCGCGCTATGCCGACCGCAGCGAGCTGCTCGACTACTGCCGCCGCTCGGCCAACCCAGTGGGCCGCTTGCTGCTGCATCTGTATGGCGTGAACGATGCCCCGTCCCTCGCCCAGAGCGATGCCATCTGCAGCGCGCTGCAGCTGATTAACTTCTGGCAGGACTTGAGCGTGGATATTCCGCGCGGCCGCTACTACCTCAATGATGCCGACTGCCAGGCCGCCGGTATCACCACGGCCGCGATGCAACAGCGCCAGGACAGCCCGGCGCTGCGCCAGCTGGTGATGCAGCAAGCCGCCTGGGCGCGCCGCCTGATGGAAGAAGGCGCGCCGCTGGTGCACCGCGTGCCCGGCCGCGCCGGCTGGGAGCTGCGCCTGGTGGTGCAAGGGGGTTTGCGTATTCTCGATAAGGTGGAAGCCCTGCAAGGCCAGAGCCTGTGGCAGCGCCGCACCATTGGCAAGGGCGATGTACCGCTGATGCTGTGGCGCGCCTGGCGCATGTGAGCCGCTTTCCGCCCGCAAAAAAAAGGCCGAATCCTGCGATCCGGCCTAAAGGGGTTATGGGAACCCCCGAGGAGAGTGTTTACGGGCCTTGCGGCCAGGCGGCTCAGTGCTCAGCCATCCTTTGCCCAAGTGGGGAATGTGTTTGACATGGTCTAGACTTTCTTAACCCAGCTGCACCGGCACAAAAATCTTCTGGCCATTGCGCTCGATCAGCAGCGCCACCGACTTGTCGGATTGGGCGACCTGCTTGCGCAGATCCTCAATCCCTTTCACCGCCGTGCCATTGACGGAGAGCACCACGTCACCGGGCTGCACACCGGCGAGCGCCGCAGGCCCGGCCGCTTGCTCGACGATCAAGCCCTGCTGGCTGCCGCTGGCCTGCTTTTCCTGGGGCGTCAGCTCGCGCAGCGCCAGGCCCAGCTTGCCCTTGCCGACCTTGTCGTTGCCCGCCACCTGCTCGCCCTTGCTGACATTGCCGCCCAGAGTGGCTTGCAAGGTGGTGGCCTTGCCGCCGCGCCAGACCTGCAGCTCGGCCTGGGTGCCGGGGCGCGCTGTGGCAATGGCCGCAGGCAGGTCGTTGGACGAGACAATCGCCTGGCCGTTGTAGCCGGTGATCACATCGCCGGGCTGCAGGCCGGCCTTGTCGGCAGGGCCGCCCTTTTCCACGCTGGCCACCAAGGCGCCTTCGGGCTTGGGCAGCTTGAAGGAATCGGCAAAAGCCTGGTTGACCTCCTGGATCACGACACCCAGGCGCGCATGGTCGACCTTGCCGTGCGAGACGATCTGGTCCTTGATGTTGACCGCCAGGTCAATCGGGATCGCAAAGGACAGGCCCTGGTAGCCGCCGCTCTTGCTGTAGATCTGCGAGTTGATGCCGACCACCTCGCCCCGCGCATTGATCAGGGGCCCGCCGGAATTGCCAGGGTTGATCGCCACATCGGTCTGGATGAAGGGCACCGAGCTGTCATCGGGCAGCGCGCGGCCCTTGGCACTGACGACACCGGCAGTCACCGAGTTCTCGAAGCCAAAGGGCGAGCCAATGGCCAGCACCCATTCGCCCTGCTGGATGGCCTTGGAGTCACCGATCTTGGCGACCGGCAAATCCTTGGCGTCGATCTTGATGACGGCGATATCGGTCTTGGGGTCCGAGCCCAGCACCTTGGCCTTGAACTCGCGCCGGTCGGTGAGCTTGACCGTCACCGTCTTGGCGCCCTTGACCACGTGGGCATTGGTCAGGATGGTGCCATCGGGGCTGATGATAAAGCCCGAGCCTTCGCCGGCCATCGGCACCTCTTGCGGCACCTGGCGGCCAAAGCCGCGCGGCATGCCTTGCTGCGGCACACCAAAGCCGAACTGGCGGAAGAACTGCAGCATCGGGTCATTGGGGTCGATCTGCTGGCCCCGGTTGGCCGAGGGTGCGGCATCGGCATCGTCGCCGTCGTCCTCATCGTCCGAGACCTTGCGCGTGCCGCGCACACTGATATTGACCACCGCAGGCCCGGCCTGCTGGGTGATGGCGCTGAAATTGGGCAGGCTCACCATGGGCACGGCCGCCGGGGCGGACTGGGCCATGACCGCAGGCGCGCCCTGGGCATGGGCGCTCCACTGCACATGCTGCAGCGCAGAGGCACCCACGCCGCCCAACACCCCTGCCGTCAGCAAGGCAGCTACCAGTTTGCGCGAACCGAGTTGAAAAGAAGGAACAGACATTTTGTACTCCTGAATACCACTTGCATGAGGTCGATGGAGCTAATGTGCCTGCCCAGACTTAGAGGAAACTTAGACGCGCATCACTTTCGGCCTCAGGACTTTTGGTAGGGGAAATACGGCGGTGCCTCGCCAATGGCCAGCATATCGACCTCCAGCAATGCCAGCCCGGGTTGGCTCGCCAGCTGCGCCACCGCCTCTGCCAAGCCATGGGCCTGGCTGAGCTTGCGGTAGGCGATGCCGGCCGACTGGGCCAGCAGCGCGAAGTCCGGCGGTGCCAGATCGCCATAGACGCGCCGGCCGCCAAAGTTCGCATCCTGCATGTGCTTGATGACGCCGTAGCCGGCGTCATTCATGACGATGAACAGCATGTCCAGCCGCTCCTGCATGGCGGTCCAGAGCTCGCAGACATTCATCATGAAGCCGGCATCGCCGCTCAGCACCACGGTCTTGGCACCTTCAGCGGCAAAGGCCGCGCCGATCCCCAGCGGCAGGCCCTGGCCAATGCCGGCGCCCACCGGGTGCATGGCATCGCGCGGGCCATAGACCTCGAACAAACGGTTGCCCCAGGTGGAGTTGGCCACAGTGATATCGCGCGCCCAGACGGCATTGCGCGGCAGCTGGCGTCGGAGCTGCTCGGCAAAGCCGGCATAGGGGCCCAGGGTGCGGGCAAAGGCCTGGCGGGCACGCTGCTTCATACTGGCAAATTGCGCGCGGTAACCAGGCTCGGCCTGGTAGCTGCCCAGCGCCACCACCAGGCGGTCGAGCACATCGCGGGCATCGCCACAGACAAACTGCGCGCAGTCGTAGCTGCGGCCCTCAGCAGCGGGGTCCAGGTCAATCTGCACCCGCAGGCCAGGCAAGGCCAGGCTTTGGTCCACAGTCTCCTGGCCACGCAGTCGCGAGCCCACCACGAGCATCAGATCCACGGTCTTGTAGAAGTCAATCACCTCCGGCGCGCCGGTGCCGTTGAGGCCGCCCAGATTGCAAGGGTGGTCCTCGGGCACAATGCCGCGCCCGGCCCAGCTCGATGCCATGCCAAAGCCCCTGTCCAGCAGCTGCTGCAGCGCTGCGCCGCCATCGATGGCGCCGCGCCCCACCCAGAGCATGGGCCGCCGCGCAGCGCGCACGCGCTCGGCCAGCTGCGCGATGTCGGCATCGCTGGCCCGGGCGCGCGCGGGCAGGGGCGGTAGCGCCAGGCTGGTGCCCGCATTGGCCTGCGGGATGGAGTGCTTTTGCACATCGATCGGAATCTCGATGCTGACCGGCCCCATCGGCGCCGTCAGCGCCTCGCTGGCTGCCTGCTGCAAGATGCGCAGCGCGTCTTCGGCCCGTTCAATGCGGTAGCTGGCCTTGCAGACCGATTGCAGCATGCCCAGCTGGTCGCGCACATTGTGGGTGGCGCCGGTATCGCGCCCCAAAAACTTGCGCGGCACCTGGCCGGTGATATGCAAAAGCGGGCTGGAGGCAAACGAGGCCTCCAGCAAGCCCGACACGGTATTGGCCGCGCCCGGCCCGGTGCTGGAGACCAGCACGCCCAGCTTGCCGCTGCGCCGGGCATAGCCATCGGCCATATGCGCCGCGCCCATCTCGCCGCGCGTCATCACCACACGGATGCCGCCCTGGCGGGCGATACCGTCCATGATGGGGATGTTGTGCACGGAGATGATGCCAAAGACCAGCTCGGTATCGATGGCGTGCAGGAACTGGGCGACCAGATCGCCGATATTGAAAGTGTGTGACATGGTGGTGTTACTGGCTGGCCTGAACGTCCGGGGCCAATGGCTTGAAGAAGGCGTAGTCGCTGGCAATGCGTTTTTTCAGGTCAGCGGTGCTGACCGGGTCGATCGCATAGCCCGAGCGCTCCATGTCGGCGACAAAGCGGGCATCGGCCAGGATTTTCTGGTTGGCCTGGGCCAGCGCCTCAACCACCTCGGGCGCGGTCTTGGCCGGTGCCAAGAGGCCGATCCAGCCTTCGAAATTGAAGTCGGGGTAGCCGGACTCGGCCATCGTCGGCGTCTGGGGCAGCTGCGGGTTGCGCTGCGGCGATGTCAGTGCCAGCGCGCGCACGCTGCCGCCTTGCACCTGCGTAACCGCCGTCGTGTTCAGGTCAAACAGGATGGAGACGCGGTTGGCCATCAGCTCGGCCATCGCCGGCGCATTGCCCTTGAAGGGCACATGCGTCATCGTGATGCCCGCGTACTTGGCCAGCAGCACACCCGAGAGGTGGTTGGACGAGCCATTGCCCGCCGAGGCATACGTCAGCTGGCCGGGATGGTCCTTGCCAAAGGCCAGCAGCTCCTGCAGCGACTTGAACGGCGACTGCGCGCCCACCAGCAGCACATTGGTGTACTTGACCACCGAGCCGACCGGCGAAAAATCGGCCACCGGGTCAAAGCTGGTGCTGGTCACCGCCGGCGTGATGCTGATCGTGGGGCTGGCGACAAAGTACAGGGTGTAGCCATTGGGCGCCGCGTTTTTGACCGCATTGGCGGCCAGGGTGCCGCTCGCGCCCGCCTTGTTCTCGACAATCACGCTCTGGCCCAGCAGCTCGGAGAGCTTTTGCCCGTACTGCCGCGCCACGATATCGACCGAGCCGCCCGGTGAATAACCCACCACCAGCTTGATGGGCTGCTGCGGATAGGCCTTGGGCTGGGCCTGCGCTGCAGCGCCCCACACCCCCAACAGCGCTGCGCTGAGCGCGATGCTCCACGGGTTCATGCCAGTCTCCTAAAGGTTCTTGTGCGCTCCTTTATCCCTTAGGTACCGATAGCCCCCTCCCCCTGCTAACCCTAGAAGTTCGCAGATTGAATAAGCTGATATTTACAACGAATCAGTTTGTGCCGTGTGGGCTTAGAAAATCACCCGCACCCGCAGGCCACCCAAGCTGGGAGACGCATCCAGAACCAGCTGCGCACCGTGCTGACGTGCCACCGCGCTGACAATGGCCAGCCCCAGCCCGCTGCCATGCGCAGCGGTGCCGGGCACGCGGTAGAAGCGGTCCAGCACCCGCTCGCGCTCTTCGAGGGCGATACCGGGACCGCTGTCTTCAACGCTGAGCACACGCTGGCCTTCGGCATCGGCGTACCAGCGGCACAGCACCTGGCCACCGGCAGGGGTGTAGCGCAGCGCGTTTTCCAGCAGATTGCGCAGCAGCAGGCCGAGCGCATCGGCCTGGCCCTGCACGGGCTCCAGGGTCTCGTCCAGCTGGTGCTGCAAGGTCAAGCCGGCCTGCTGGGCCAGCGGCTGCAGCTCATCGACCGCCATCCCGCACAGCGCAGCCACCGCAACCGGCTGCGCAGGCGCTGCCTGCATCTGCCCGGCCTCCTGGCGGGCCAGGTGCAGCAGCTGCTCGACCATGCGCGTGGCCCGGTCAATGCCTGCCATCACCCGCTCGCTGGCCACACGGCGCGCGGCATCATCGGGCGCGCGGGCCAGGCCTTGCACCTGCAGCCGCAGCGCCGCCAGCGGTGTACGCAGCTCATGGGCGGCGTCGCCGACAAAGCGCTGCAGCGCATCAAAGGCCGCCTGCAAGCGCGCCAGCAGCAGGTTCATCTCCTGCACCAGGGGCTGCACTTCCAGCGGCAGATCGGCATCGGCCAGCGGCGACAAATCATCGGCCTGGCGCGCCGCCAGCTGCTCGCGGGTGCGCGCCAACGGCGCCAAGGTATGGGCCACCACCCACCACACCACCAACATGATCAGCGGGGCCAGCAGCAGCACCGGCACGATGGAGCGCAAGGCCACATTGCCGGCCATCTGGCCGCGCGATGCGGCCTCTTGCGCCACCTGGATCACCTGGGTCGGCGTCTGCAGCGCATAGATGCGAAAGGCCACGCCATGCGCCCGCGCATCGCTGAAACCCAGCACGGCGACCTGGGGCAGCAGGCGCGAGTTGCTGGAGCGGTAGAGCATGATGCCGTCGGCGCGCCAGATCTGCACGATCATGTCCTGCGCCTTGGCCTGCGGATCGGCCAACGCATCCGACGCGACTTCGGACGCCAAGCCCGCCGACAGCGCCAGCGCAATGCGCTGCATCTGCACATCGAACAGCGCCTCGGTCTCCGCCCGCGCCGTGCGGTAGATGCTGACGGCCTGCAGGCCCGCGGCCACCACCACCACAGCCAGCAGCGCCCAGATGAGCCGCGCGCGCAGCGAAAAAGGCCTCCCGGCCCACAGCGCATGGCTCAAGATGCCACCCCGCTTGGCAGCGACTCGACCGGCACCAGGTAGCCCAGGCCGCGCACATTCTGGATCAGATCGGCGCCCAGCTTTTTGCGCACGCCGTGGATATAGACCTCGACGGCATTGCTGCTGATGTCATCGCGCCAGGAGTAGAGCTTTTCTTCCAGCTGCGCGCGGGAGAGCACGCGGCCGGGCCGGGCGATCAAGGGCTCGAGCACCGCCCATTCGCGGGCCGACAGCTGCACCGGCTGGCCGGCCACAAAGGCCTCGCGCGACGCGGGCACCAGGCGCACCTGGCCCCAGCAGTACTCGGGTTCGGCCCGGCCGCTGGCACGGCGCAGCAGCGCCCGGATACGCGCCAGCAGCTCATCGAGGTCATAGGGTTTGATGATGTAGTCGTCGGCACCGGCGTCGAGCCCCGCCACCCGCTCGGCAATGGCATCGCGCGCCGTGGCCACCAGCACCGGAATGCGCACCTGGCGCGCGCGCATCTCGCGCAGCACCTGCAGCCCGTCCACCTTGGGCAGGCCCAGGTCCAGCAGCACCAGGTCGTAGCCGGCAGTCGCCAGCGCCGTCTGCGCCATCGCCCCATCCTTGACCCAATCGACCGCCCAGGATTCGGCACGCAGTGCATCGAGCACCACTTCGCCAATCATCTGATCATCTTCTACCAGGAGTATGCGCATGGCAGCATTATGCAAGCGGCCCGTCACGCGATGGCTCACAGACCCAGAAGGAAAACGGGCTGAACCCCTCAATGGTGTTCAGCCCGTACCCGCTAGATCCACGACAGTAAGATCCGCCACAGGCACCCCGTCAATCGTGGTGCCTGCAGCGTCCCTCCGCACATGCCGCCGTCAGTGTGGAAACCCGGACTTGTTGTTGGCTTTGGTCCTGGTGCCCGGGCGGCATGTATCTCCCCTTGTGCTCAATGGCGACCGCGATTATATGGAGGGCGACATGTCAATACCCAACAACTATTGCAACAAAAGACTTCGATACGCCCTCCCGTCGACCGACGCCTGCATGCCATAACACCAAAGATCTTTGAATTTATTTATATTTTTTCCTTTGATCAGCAGCCCCAGTCACCCCAGCAGGCATTGTCAACAAAGCTGTGCAAGCGCTCACCCCCGCCATCGTGGCAGTGCAGCCCGGTTTGCGCGGTCATGCAGAGGAGCCTGGCAAGGCGCCGTGATGACTTGCATCTCTGTCGCTGGGGTAATCCTCCCGGGCCTCCGGCCCATGGGACAATACGGCGCTTATGACCACGCCCCAGCAGTATGTTCAAAACAAGGCCGCAGCCTCAGGCAGCAGCTTTTACTATGCCTTTCTCTTCCTGCCTAAAGACCGGCGTGCAGCGATCACCGCCTTCTACGCCTTTTGCAGAGAGGTCGACGATGTGGTTGACGAGGTGAGCGACCCGGGCGTGGCGGCCACCAAGCTGGCCTGGTGGCAGAGCGAAGTGCGCAAGAGCTTTGCCGGCCAGCCCAGCCACCCGGTGATGCAGGCGCTGATGCCCCATGCCAGCGCCTTCTCCATCCAGGCCGAGCACCTGCTGGCGGTGATCGAGGGCTGCCAGATGGACCTGGAGCAAACCCGTTATCTGGATTTTCCGGGCCTGCAGCGCTACTGCCACCTGGTGGCAGGCGTGGTGGGCGAGGTGGCGGCCCGCATCTTTGGCCAGACCAGCCCGCAAACCACGCAGTACGCCCACAAGCTGGGCCTGGCGTTCCAGCTCACCAACATCATCCGCGATGTGGGCGAGGACGCGATGCGCGGCCGCATCTACCTGCCCGTCAATGAGCTCCAGCAGTTCGATGTCAAGGCGCATGAGATTCTCAACCGCAAGTACTCGGAGCGCTTCGAGGCGCTGATGCGCTTTCAGGCCCAGCGCGCCCACCAGCTCTATGACGAGGCGCTGGCCCTGCTGCCGCAGGCCGATTACCGCGCACAAAAGCCCGGCCTGATGATGGCCAGCATCTACCGCACCTTGCTGCGCGAGATCGAGCAGGACAAGTTCCAGGTGCTGCACCAGCGCGTGAGCCTGACCCCCCTGCGCAAGCTCTGGCTGGCCTGGCGCATGCAAGCACTGGGCCGCATGTAACGTGGCCCGCAGCCAACGTATCGCCGTGATCGGCGGCGGCTGGGCCGGCATGGCCGCCGCCGTTGAGCTCGCCGCAGTCAGTGCCCACCAGGTCACGGTCTGGGAATCCTCCGCCCACTGGGGCGGCCGCGCGCGCGGCCTGGCCTTGGCCCTGCCCGGCGGCGACGAGATCACGGTTGACAACGGCCAGCACATTCTGATTGGCGCCTACACCGCCTGCCGCGCGCTGATGGAGCGCGTGGGCGTCAGCACCGATGCGTCCTTTATCAAGCGGCCACTGGCCATGCGCTACCCCGATGGCCGGGGCATTCAGTTTCCCGATACTGCGCCGCCCTGGGATGCGCTGATCGGCATTGCCACGGCCAGGGGCTGGTCACTGGTCGAACGCCTGCAACTGCTGCGCCGCGCTGCCGCCTGGCAACGCCAGGGTTTTCGCTGCGCACCACAGGCCAGCGTGGCCGATCTCTGCGCCGGTCTGCCCCAGCGCCTGCTGGCGGAGTTTTTTGACCCGCTGTGCATCTCGGCGCTGAACACGCCCCTGCACCAGGCCAGCGGCCAGGTCTTTCTGCGCGTGCTGCAAGACAGCCTGTTTGCCACCCACAAAGGCTCGCATTTCTGGCTGCCGCTGGTGGATCTGGGCCGGCTCTTCCCCGATGCCGCCGCCAGCTGGCTGCAAGCCCGGGGCCACGACTGCCACCTGAGCGGGCGGGTGCAGCAGCTGGCCAGGTCCGAGTCAGGCTGGCGGGTGAACGGACAGCGCTATGACCAGGTGCTGCTGGCCTGCCCGGCATGGGAGGCCGCGCGTCTGGTGCAAGCGGCCTTTGCAGATTCATCAGCGCCCGAGCAGGCAGAGGCCCAGGCCTGGGCGGACGACGCCCAGCGCCTGGCACACACCGCCATTGCCACCGTCTACGCCTGGAACCCGGCCCCCAACGCCCAAGGCCACAGCCTGGCCGCGCCCTGGCTGGCGCTGGAGAGCAGCCCCCAGCAGCCCGCGCAGTTTGTGTTTGACCGCGCCCAGCTGGGCGATCCGGCGGGCCTCTTGGCCTTTGTCATCAGCACCAGCCATGGCGACCGCGCTGAGATCGAGCAGCAGGTCATCGCCCAGGCGCAGGCCCAGTTGGGCCTGGCCTTGCAGCCCCTCAAAACCATTGTGGAAAAGCGCGCCACCTTTGCCTGCACGCCTGGCCTGCAGCGCCCCGGCATGCTGATTGCACCCGGTCTGCTGGCCTGCGGCGACTATATCGACGGGCCCTACCCCGCGACCTTGGAAGGCGCCGTGCGCAGCGGCATCGCCGCCGCCCACGCGCTGGCCTGACCCACCCTCAAACAGCGCCTTCTGGCTGGCGCCAGGGCGCGCCCTGCGCAAAATGCGCAATCACCCAGTCGCGCCAGGCGCTGGATGCGGCACTGCGCCACTGGCTGGAAGGCCGCACCAGGTAGATGCCGGCATCGGCCTGCAGCTGCCACTGCGGCAGCACCTCCTGCAGATGGCCCGCTGCCACCTCGGGGCCCAGCAACCAGTCGCCGCCCGCAATGATGCCCAGCCCTTGGCGCGCGGCGACCAGCAAGGCCTCGTTGTCATTGCTCACCATGCTGGCGCGGATGCTGACCGTGCAGGATTCCCCCACGCGCGAGAACTGCCACTGCGGGTAGCTGCGCAGCCCGGTAAAGCCCAGGCAGCGGTGGCCGGTCAGGTCCTGCGGCGCTTGCGGCCAGCCTTGCGCGGCCAAATAGCTGGGCGCGGCACAGACCAGGCGCCGGTGGTCACACAGCCGGGTCGCCACCAGGCTGCTGTCGGCCAGCGAGCCGATGCGGATCGCCGCATCAAAACGCTCGCCGATGATGTCGACAAAGCGCTCGGCATACTCCACATCCAGCACCACCTGCGGATGGGCCTTGGCAAACCCCGCCACCATGGGGCTGAGCCAGCGCCGCCCCATGCTGGCCGGCAGCGACAGCCGCAGCGACCCACGCACAACAGCCGCAGCCTCGCTGGCCTGGCGCTGGGCCTGGTCCAGCAAGGCCATGGCCTCGCGCACCTGGGCCACAAAATGCTGGCCCTCGCTGGTAAACCGCAGTTGGCGCGTGGACCGCTCCAGCAGCCGAATCCCCAGCCGCGCCTCCAGCGCACTCAGCCGGCGCGACAGCACCGTCGGGTGGCGCTGCAACTGCGCGGCCGCAGCGACAAACGAGCCGGCATCGAACACCGCCAGCAAGGCGCTGAGTTCATCGGCGTGTTGGCTGTCGAGCAGGGGCATGGTCGCTGGCGGAGTGGCTGGTGTCCGCACTATAGGCGAAGACGCGGTGGACGAGGCGGACTGGGCAGCCAGGCCGCCATCCAAGCTGCCTGGCATCAAGGCAGCAGCACCACCGCCCCCTGCGTCTGCCCCGCCTCCAGATCAGCATGGGCGGCAGCCACGTCGGCGAGCGCATAGCGGCGCCCAATGGCCGGTTGGAGGATGCCCTGCGCTACCGCCTGCAGCACGGCAGCGGCGCGCTGCTGGTATTCGGCCGCCGTGGCAGTGTGCGCAGCCAGTGAGGGGCGGGTGATATAGAGCGAGCCTTTGGCGTTGAGCGTGGCCATCTCCACGGCGGGCGGCGCGCCGGTCGTGGCGCCAAAGGACACCATCAGGCCCCGGGGGCGCAGGCAGTCCAGCGATGCGGCAAAGGACAGCTTGCCCAGGCCGTCATAGACCACATCGGCCATGCGGCCGCCAGTGGCCTCGCGCAGCTGCGCGGCCAGGGTCTGGGGATCGAACACCAGCGCCTGGTCGCAACCGGCAGCCAACGCCCGTGCCTGGCTTTGTGCTTTGGAGACCACGCCGATGACGGTGGCGCCCAGGTGCTTGGCCCAGGAGGCCATTAGCTGGCCCACACCGCCCGATGCGCCATAGAGCAGCACAACGGTGCCCGGGCCGACCGCATAAGTGCTCGTCAGCAGGTACTGCGCGGTAATGCCTTTGAACAGCACGGCGGCGGCCTGCTCGGCGCTGATGCTATCGGGCAGCTTGACCAGGCGCTCGGCCGGGTAGAGGCGCTCGCTGGCATAGGCACCCAAGGGCCCCGTGGCATAGGCCACCCGGTCGCCCACCGCCAGCTGGCTCACCCCAGCGCCCAGCGCCAGCACGCTGCCCGCGCCTTCCAGCCCCAGGCCCGATGGCAGCGGGATGGGCGCCAGGCCCTTGCGCTGCAGCACATCAAGCGGGTTCACGCCCACCGCCTGCTGCGCGAGCAGGACCTCACCCGGGCCGGGTGCGGCCAGCTCCAGCTGCTGCAGCTGCATGCATTCCGGGCCACCGGCTGCTGCCAAACGAATCACTTGCGCCATGCATCACTCCTTGCGGTTTTGTCGATGGCGCCAGCTTAGAGCCTGCATGGCTACGGATAAATAGTGCGCCATACAGTTGATAGCTGCAGTGGATGCAGCAATCACCGCTCTGGCGTTACCCAGCGATCAGGCAGCGGGCCGTCCCAGCAGATCACACAACTCGGTCAGATTGCGCACCAGCGCCTGGGGCGGGGGGCTGCTCAAGGGCCAGCGCAAGGCCAGGCCTGCTTCGCTGCGCTGGTGGTGGCCCAGCTCCTGGCGCTGCACCCAGGCGGCCTGCATGCCGCAGGCCAGCGCGCCTTGCACATCCAGTTCGGCGTCGTCGCCCACATGCAAGAAGGCGGGCAGATCGATACCTGCACGCTCGGCAGCAGCGGCAAAAATGCGCGGATCCGGCTTGGCCACCCCGACCTCGCGCGCACTGGTGCTGGCTACAAACCAGGGCGACAGGCCCACCAGGTCGAGCTGGGCATTGCCGTTGGAGACGGCGACCAGCGGGTAGCGCGAGGACAGCCAGGCCAGCGCATCCTCGACTTCGGCAAACCAGGTCACGCGGTTGCGGGCGGCAAAGAACTGGGCAAATACCGCCTCGACCAGCGCTTCATCGCCACCGCTTTGCTGCAGCGCACGGCGGATGAACTGCTGGCGGAAATGCGTCATGTCATGCGCCAGGTGCACAAAGTCATCGCGCACCGACTGGCGGATGCGCTGGGCCTCGGCCGGGTCCTGCAGCAAGGCAGCGGTCGCCGGCGCATGGTCCAGCAAAAAAGCGTGCTGTGCGGCCTCGGCCGCCTTCAAGGTGGGCAGCACGGGCCAGAGGGTGTCATCCAGGTCAAGGCTGATGGCACGGATTCGGGAGAGATCGAGCATGGCGCCCAGCATAGCGGATCGCGGCCGCCCGGCGCGCCGCAGCCGTCCGCTGCCCGACAAGTGCGCGCGGGCCCGCTGCGCCCAGGGGTATGCACGGTGGCCCGCTGCCAAGCTGCGACAATCCCAGCCATGGTTTCACGCTTTCGACCCGAGCCTCTTGGCCAACCCCTCCCTGACCGAACCGGCATCCTGCTGTGCAACCTGGGCACACCCGATGCGCCCACCACCGCGGCCACGCGCCGCTACCTGGCCGAGTTTCTGAGCGACCAGCGCGTCGTCGAGATCCCGCCGCTGGCCTGGAAGCCGATACTGCATGGCGTCATTTTGCGCACCCGGCCAGCCAAATCGGCCGCCAAGTACCGCAGCATCTGGATGCCCGAGGGCTCGCCGCTGGCCGTCTGGACCGAGAAGCAGGCCAAGCTGCTGCGCGGCACTTTGGGCGAAGCAGGCCACCAGGTGCTGGTGCGGCCGGCCATGCGCTATGGCAATCCCTCGATTGCCAGCCAGCTCGATGCCTTCAAGGCCGAGGGCGTGCGCCGTGTGCTGGTGCTGCCGCTCTATCCGCAGTACTCGGCCACCACCACGGCCAGCGTGGTCGATGCCGTCAATGCTTGGTGCGCCAGCGCGCGCGACATCCCCGAGATCCGCTTTGTGCGCAGCTACCAGCGCGACCCGGGTTATATCCAGGCACTGGCCCAGAGCGTGCGCAAGCAGTGGCAGATCGACGGCCGCGCGCCCAAGCTGGTGATGAGCTTCCATGGCATCCCCGAGCGCAATGTGCGCCTGGGTGACCCCTACCAGCAGCAGTCGCAGGAGACAGCCCGCCTGCTGGCCGCCGAGCTAGGCCTGGCCGAGAGCGAGTACCTGCTCACCTTCCAGTCGCGCTTTGGCAAGGCCAAATGGCTGGAGCCCTATACCGAGCCCAGCCTGATCGCGCTGGCCCAGCAAGGCCTGCGCCATGTGCAGGTGATGTGCCCGGGCTTCCCTGCCGATTGCCTGGAGACGCTCGAAGAGATCAACCAGGAAGTGCGCGAAGCCTTTGTCCATGCAGGCGGCCAGCAGTTCGACTACATTGCCTGTTTGAACGACCAGCCCCGCTGGATCCAGGCGCTGCGCGAGCTGGCCCTGCAGCACCTGCAAGGCTGGGACACCAGCGCGCCGCCGCTCCAGCCGCGCTGAGCCCAGCCGCACAACGCCCGCCCCACGCTGCCCGAGACCGTAGCCTATGACCCTCCTGTCCCCTTACCGGCCCGAGCAGCGCGAGCGCGTGCTGGCCCTGTCCCTGCACGAGGCGCAGCAGCCCTATGTTGCGCCAATGGCCCAGACGCTGGCCGAGCTCCACCCGGGGCTCAGCGCCCACCTGATCGGCCATGGCGAGCAGATCGCCGGCTTTTTCCTGATCGACCAGGACTACGCACAGCACTACCCCTTTGCCTCGGCGGACAGCGTGGGCCTGCGCAGCTTCTTTGTCGACCAGCGCTTTCAGGGCATGGGCCTGGCCAAGCGCAGCCTGCAGGCGCTGCCCGCCTACCTGCAGGCGCAAGGCATGGCCGCCACGGCCGTGTTCCTCACCGTCAACTGCAAGAACGCCGCCGCCATCCCGCTGTACCGCCAGTGCGGTTTTGCAGACACCGGCGAGCTGTACCTGGGCGGCGGCTATGGGCCGCAGCACATCATGCGGCTGGCGCTGTAACCCTGCACTGCGCCTTGCCCAGACACCCCCATTGACCCACCACAAGGCCCCTGCCGCCCCGCGCGCCTGTGGCCTTCTAAAAAAAGATTCCCTTGTCCGACACGCCATTGACCCCTTCCCGATCTGCCGCCTCCTTGCTCTGCGCCGAGCTGCTGCAGGCCCACGAGCTGCGCCTGCGCATTGACCCGGCCCAGCTGGGCTTTGCCAGCACGGCCGAACTGGTGCAGGAGCCCTTCTCCTGGATCGGCCAGCAGCGCGCCCAGGCGGCAGCCGAGTTTGGCCTGGCGATGGACCCGCCCGACTACCACCTGTTTGTGCTGGGCGAAGAAGGCAGTGGCCGCACCTCGCTGCTGCGCCAGGCCATGCAGGCCGAGGCACAGCGCCGCCCTGCTGCGCAAGATATCGCCTTTGTGCACAACTTCGCCGTGCCCGAGCGCCCCCAGGCGCTGCGCCTGCCCGCTGGCCAGGGCCGCAGCCTGCGCCGCCGCATCGAGGCCATGGTGGACAAGCTGCCCGAGCAGCTCGACAAGGCCGTCCAGCAAGCGCAGCACCGCAGCCAGATCGAGCAGCTCTACAACCAGGCCCGCCAGGCCGAAGAGGCCGCCTTTGGCACGCTGCACGACTGGGCCCAGAGCGCCGGCCTGCGCATTCGCCGTGAAGAGGGCCAGCTGGTGGTCGAGAGCCAGGACAGCGGCCCCGCCGGCCAAGGCGATGCCGGGGGCCCGGATGCCGGAGGCCCGGATGCCGGAGGCCCGGATGCCGGAAGCCCGGACGCCGGACAGTCCGCTGCCGATGCGCCTGCCGCGTTGACTGCCGCAGAGCGGCTGCAGCAGCCGTCGGCCGCTGACACCGATCAGCTGCCGCCAGCGCTGCATAGCGACTCTCAGCCCCCAGCCGACACCGACACCGACACCGACACCGACGCCGACCCGGCCCTGCTGCTGTCGCCTGGCGAAGGCGCAGAGCAAGAAGGCGAGGATGGCGCAGAGGCCCCCAATGCCACGGCACCTGCCGAAGACCTGGAATACCAGCTGCGCGTGCAGCTGGCGCAGTTCCGTGGCCTGGTGCGGCAAGCGCAGATGGCGCGCGATGCGGCGCTCAATCTGTTCTACCAATCGTTGGCCACGCCGCTGTGGCAGGCCGCATCGGCGCAGGTGCTCGAGGGCCTGACGCCCAGTGCCGAGCATGGGGCCACCTTGCAGCGCTGGCTGTCGCAGATGCAGGCCGAGTGGCTCAAGAACATGGCGCTGTGGGTGCCGGGCAGCATTGCGCAGGATGCCGATGCGCTGCTTGACCAGACCGACAGCATCGAGGGCGAAGGCGAAAGCCAGGACGCACGCGACGATGCCCGCGCCCTGCTGGAGGCCAAGCGCAAGGCGCTGCGCGCGCTCAGCCAGCTCAACCTGATCGTGGACCACCATGGCGAGGCCCATGCCCCCGTGGTGCTGGAAGACCAGCCCAGCCTGCGCAACCTGTTTGGCACCATCGACCCGCCGGAAGACGACGAGCGCCGCAGCGATTTCTCCTGCATCCGCGCGGGCAGTGTGCTGCGCGCCGATGGCGGCTTTTTGATGCTGCACCTGCGCGACCTGCTGGGCGATGAAGACAGCTGGCAGGCGCTGCGCCGGGTGCTGCGCACGCGCCAGCTGCGCATTGAGGATGCCCATGCCGCCCAAGGCCCCAGCAGCAGCGGCGCGATGCTGCCCGAGCTCTTGGCGCTGAACTTCAAGCTGGTGCTGGTCGGCTCCGAAGATGCCTACTACCAGCTGCAGGAGAGCGACCCGGACATGGCCCGGCGCTTTCGCGTCAAGGTCGATTTTGCCGACCAGTTCCAGGCCTCGCTCGCTACTTACCGCGCCACCGCCGCACTGATGGCGCAGCGCTGCAAGCTCTACCAGATGCCGCACTGCGACGCCGGCGCGGTGGCCCGGCTGCTGGAGCAATCCCACCGCGAAGCCGATGACCAGCAGCGCCAAAGCGGCCGCTTGAACCAGTTGGAGGCCCTGCTGCTGGAAAGCGCCCAGCGCGCCCGCCAATCCGGCCAGCCATCGGGCCAGCACCGCCTGGTACAGGCCGCCGATGTGGAGGCCGCGTTGGCTGCCCAGCGCCTGCGCCACAACGCGATGGAGCAGGACCTGCATGCCGCGATCACCGACGGCGAGCACCTGATCTCCTTTGCCGGCAGCCAGGTCGGCCAGATCAATGGCATGTCGCAGATCGACACCGGCGACCACCGCTTCGGGCTGCCGGTGCGCATCAGCGCGCGTACCCATGCCGGCCAGGAAGGGGTGATGAACATCGAGCGCGAGGTCGCCATGTCCGGCCCCATCCATGACAAGGGCGTGCTGATTTTGCAGGGCTATCTGACCGCCTTGTTTGGCCACCTGGCGCCGCTGGCGCTCAATGCCTCGGTGGTGTTCGAGCAGGAATACAGCGGTGTCGAAGGCGACTCGGCCAGCTGCGCCGAGCTCTATGCGCTGCTGTCATCGCTGTCGGGCCTGCCGCTGCGCCAGAGCATTGCCGTCACCGGCGCGCTCAACCAGCACGGCGAGGTGCTGCCGGTGGGCGGCCTCAATGAAAAGATCGAAGGCTGGTTTGACCTCTGCGCCGCGCAAGGCCTGGATGGCAGCCATGGCGTGCTGATCCCGGCGCGCAACCAGCGCCATCTGATGCTGGCCGAGCGCGTGGTGCAGGCGGTGGAAGCCGGGCGGTTCCATGTCTACACGGCCGAGCATGTGGGCCAGGGCCTGGCGCTGCTGATGGACCAGTGCAACCTGCCCGCTACGGGCGCCCTGCACCCCATGCCTGAGGCGCAGCGCCTGCCTATTGCGGTGGTGCAGGCGGCCGAGGCCAGCCTGCTGCAGTACCGCCTGGCCTGCCAGCGTGCCGATGCGGCGCGGCCCCGCGCCCAGCGCACGCGCCAGCGGCTGCTGCCCAAAGCCGCCAAGCGCCCGCCGCTGGATTAAAGGCAGCGCTCGAAAGACGGCAGGCCTGGGTCAGGCTTCGTCCGGGACCGGCAGATCCTGCGACGAGGCTGCCGCCAGCTGCAGGCGCAGCTGGGCGTTTTCCAGCTCCAGCGCGTGCACGCGGGCGCGCAGGTCGCTGATCTGCTGCTGGGCCTTGTCCAGCGCAGCATCCACCGCCTCGGCGCCATGCGCGGCCGAGGGGGCGCTGGCGGGTTCTTCGGCTTCGGGGGCCTCTTCCTTGGGTTTGCGCTTGGCCTCGCGCACCTGCTTGACCACCTGCTTCAAGCCATCCTTGCCGCCTTGCGCAGCGGCCTGCTGCGCTTCATGCGGCAAGGTGGCCACCACAGCGGCTGCATTGATGGAGATATCGCCGGCCTTCAAGGCCTCGACCAGCGCAGGTGCGGCGCTTTTCTGGATTTTCTCGATCTGCGCGACCTGGCTGCTCGACAAGCGGGCCGCCTTGGCAATCGCCTCGCGCGTGGCTACCTTTTCCAGCTCGGCCGCATCGACCGGCGAGAAAGCCTCATCGGCATTGCTGAGCGCTGGCGCCTCGCCTTCGGCGGGCTGCGCGGGCACCGGGTGGGCCTTCTCCAGCTTGCGGTGCTCCAGAATCTCGCGCTTGCGCAGCGCCAGCACGCCGCGCTGAAAATCCGAGACGCTGCGGCGCCCCAGGTGCTGGTCGATCATCCACAGGTAGACATCCTGCATCGACTGGAACTGGGTGTTCTGCACCGTGTTGAAAGGCAGGCCATGCTTTTGGCAGATGCCGTAGCGGTTGTGGCCATCGACCAGCACATTGCCCCAGAGCACCAGCGCATCGCGGCAGCCTTCGGCCAGGATGCTGCGCTCCAACGAGGCATGCTCGTCCGGGGTCAGTGGGTCGATGTAGGCCTTGAGTTCTTCGTTGACAACAATATCCATAATGCAGAGCGGCGGCAGGGTGCCGCCGCTGGTAATCCTTAAAAAAGCTTGCGCCGATTGTAGAAGTGCGCAAAAGTGGCAGCCGCTTGACAAGGATTTGACAGCCATGAACAAGACCGAACTGCAGGCATTGATCGCCGTGCTGCAAGTGCGCTTTGAAGCCCATATGCCGCGCCACCCCGAGCTGGACTGGGCGCTGGTGCTAAAGCGCCTGGACAAGAACACGGCCGCCCACCAAGCGCTGGCCCAGATGGAGGCCACCGGCGGCGAGCCCGATGTGATCTTGCAGGATGGCGCAAGCGGCCAGCTGCTGTTTGCCGATTGCGCTGCCGAAAGCCCCACGGGGCGTCGCAGCCTCTGCTTTGACGAAGAGGCGCTGGCCGCGCGCAAGGAAAACAAGCCCGCAGGCAGTGCGCAGGGCATGGCCGACGCGATGGGTGTGCAGCTGCTGGACGAGGCGCAGTACCGCCATCTGCAGACCCTGGGCGCTTTTGACGGCAAGACCTCCAGCTGGCTGGCCACTCCCGACGAGATGCGTCGCCTGGGTGGCGCGCTGTTTGGCGACCGGCGCTATGGGCGCGTGTTCACGTCCCACAATGGCGTGCAGTCCTATTACGCAGCGCGCGGCTTTCGCGCGGGGCTGTGGGTATAGGCAGGCCATGCATGCAGTGCGGCCCTTATTCCCTCAGGGCATATAACCTTACCGCCATATATTCAATCTGCGCATAGCCTGCTCGCAGACCGCAATCGCGGGACAATAGAGCCCATTGATTTGCCTCTACACGCTATTGCCATGACAACCTTTCGCCAGCTGGCTGTGGCCAGCGCCCTGTTCGCCAGCAGTTGGCTCACGGCAGCCCATGCCGCCCAGCCCCTTTTGAGCCCGGCCGAGCTGGCCAGCGCCCAGCAAAGCGCGGCCGCGCCTGTCGTCATCGATATCCGCGAGCCCAAGCTTTATGCCGAAGGCCATATCCCCGGTGCGCTCAATGCGCCCTATGGCAAGTGGCGCGGCCCGGCCACCAACCCCGGTGAGCTGCCCGATCTGCCCAAACTCACGGCCTTGGTGCAGTCGCTGGGCCTGACCCCGGCCACGCATGCCGTCGTGGTATCGACCGGTGCCGATGCCACCGATTTTGGCGCGATGGCGCGTGTCTACTGGAGCCTGAAGGTGCTGGGTCTGAAGGATCTGTCCATCGTCAACGGCGGCATGAAGACCTGGGTGGCCGAGGGCCAACCCGTCAGCACCCAGGCGCAGCAGGTGCAGGCCAGCAGCTACCAGCCCGTGCTGGACGAGAGCCTGATCGCCACGCGCGACCAGGTGCGCTCCCATGTCGACCTGAGCAATGCCGCGCTGGTCGATTCCCGCCCCGATGCGTTCTACCAGGGCAAGACCCGCGCGCCAGCGGCCAAGCTCTCGGGCACCCTGCCCGGCGCGCAGCAGCTCGATTTCAACCAGTGGTTTGTCAAGGGCACGGCCCAGTTTGTGGACCCGGCCACCGCACGGCAGATTGCGCAGAAGGTCAGCCGCAAGGACGGCCAGGACACCGTCGCCTTTTGCAATACCGGCCACTGGGCTGCTACCGACTGGTTTGGCCTGAGCGAGATGGCCGGCCTGCCCAATGTCAAGCTGTATGCCGGCTCGATGGTGGACTGGACCCAGCAGCCCGATGCACCGGCGATGGAAAACCAGCCCGGCCGCGCCGAATCGCTGGCCTATGACGCCAAGCAATGGTGGCAGCGCAAGTTCAAGTAAGCCGGACCCGGTTCTTTGGCTGCCAGCACTTCTGCAGAAGCGCTGGCAGCTTTTTGTTGTATTGACTCTCAACGGTGATCGTGATGAAACGACTTCCCCTGTCGATCCTGATGGCGGCCTTTTTCGGCTGGCTGCTGTGGTCGGTATCGCTGCGCCAGGCGGCGCTGTTCCTGGTCGGTATCGGCCTGGGTGCCATCCTGGCCGGCCAGCGCTTTGGCTTTACCACCGGCTGGCGCATGCTGGTCGAGGACAAGGACCCGCGCGGCGTGTTTGGCCAGCTGCTGCTGCTGGCACTGGCC
This sequence comes from Comamonas sp. MYb396, assembly GCF_037479555.1. NCBI lineage: Bacteria > Pseudomonadati > Pseudomonadota > Betaproteobacteria > Burkholderiales > Comamonadaceae > Comamonas > Comamonas sp. MYb396. The sequence goes on from NZ_JBBGYU010000002.1 coordinate 454,479, forward strand.
GCCGCGATGGCCATGCCGCTGCTGGGCCACTACCCGGAGCTGACGGCCGCCCTGGGCCCACCCAGCATCAGCCTGCTGGTGGGGGCCTTTGTCTTTGGCCTGTGCATGCAGATTGCTGATGGCTGCGGCAGCGGCACCTTGTACAAGGCCGGTATGGGCATCCCGATGAACACGGCCATCCTGCCGATGTTTGCGATTGGCAGCTTCTTAGGGTCGCTGCACCTGGGCTGGTGGCTGGACCTGGGCCGCATGCCGGCAGTCGGCCTGGTCAGCACCTGGGGCTGGCTGCCGGCCCTGCTCGCCACCTTGGCGGCGCTGGCCGTGATCGGCTTTGTGGTCCAGGCCTATTGCGCCAAGGCCCATGCCGCGCAGCAGCGCAGCATGCCCGGTCTGTGGCAGCGCAAGTGGGTGATGGGCGCGATTGGCCTGGCCATCTTCGCGACCCTGAACCTGGTGATTGCCGGCCAGCCCTGGGGCGTGGTCTATGGCTTTGGCCTCTGGGCCGCCAAGGTAGCGAACGGCACCGGCATCGTGGACCTGGCAGGCAACTGGTTCTGGAGCCAGCCGGGCAATGCCCAGCGCCTGCACGAGACCGTGCTGCTGGACATCACCAGCATCACCAACATCGGCATTCTGGCCGGTGCGCTGTGGATTGCGGCGGGCAAGCCGGCTGCCGCCAAGGCGCTGACCGGCACGCAGTGGCTGGTGGCCCTGGTCGCTGGCCTAGTGCTGGGCTATAGCTCGCGCCTGGCCTTTGGCTGCAATGTGGGCGCGATGCTGTCTGGCATCAGCACCGGCAGCATCCATGGCTGGATCTGGGTGCCGCTGGCCTTTGTCGGCACGATCTTCGGGCTGCGCATTCGCCGCCATTTTGGTTTTTAAGCGCGAGGAGCCGCATATGAACACCACCCTTTTGCGCAGCAGCTTCTGGCTGCTGCTGGTCGCCTTCATCGCCTGGGATTACGTCCACAGCCAGCCGGTGGACCTGCGCTACGAGGCACCGCTGATCGCCGCAGGCTCGGGCCAGCATGCCAGCGGCGGCCACTGCTCGATGCCCGACTGAGCACGCCAGCGCGCGTCATGGCTTTGTCATGAAACAGTCACGGTAGCTGCCAAAAATACGGGGTTTGGCGCGGGGCATCCGCCCGTCCCCGGAGTGCTATCTTGACTGAACCCCTGCCGCGCGCGCATGATACGGCCCCGCTGGTCTCCCCCCATGACAACAGCGGCCTGATCTGGGGCTATGCCTTTGACGGCAACGGCCCCGCCACGGCGCTGAACGCCGAGCAAGCGCAGGCCTGGCTGGCCGCACCGCCCAGCAGCACCGGCTTTGTCTGGCTGCATTTCAACCTCTCCCATGCCCACTGCCTGCGCTGGCTGCAGCAGTATGCGGCCCTCGATGAGCAGTACTTCGAGGCGCTGCGCGATGGTCTGGCCTCGACCCGCATCGAGCGCATGGACGATGCGCTGCTCGCCGTCATCAACGACATCGATTTCGACTTTCAGTTCGAGTCCAGCGACATCCACACGATGTGGATCCAGGCCTCGCCCCAATGGGTGATATCGGCCCGCGCCCATCCGCTGCGCTCGGTCGATGCGCTGCGCCAGCAGATTCGCCAGGGCGACACGCCCGGCTCCAGCCCGCAGTTGCTGGAGCGCCTGCTGCGCGCCCAAGCCGATGTGCTGGTGCGCATCGTGCGCGATGTGACCCACCGCGTCGACCAGATCGAGGACACCATGCTGGGCGGGCGCACGCGCATGCAGCCGCGCCAGCTGGGCGCGCTGCGCCGCCTGCTGGTGCGCTTAAAGCGCCTGCTCGCGCCCGAGCCCTCGGCGATGTTCCGCCTGCTGCAGATGCCCCCGCAGTGGATGCTGGACGAGGACCTGCATGCGCTGCGCGCGGCCAGCGAAGAGTTCTCCGTTTTTCTGCGCGACATGCAGTCGCTCGAAGAGCGCATCAAGCTCTTGCAGGAAGAGATTGCCGCCGGCATCAACGAAGACACCAACCGCTCGCTCTACACCTTGACGATGATCACCGTGCTGGCCCTGCCGGTGAACATGATGGCCGGTCTGTTCGGCATGAATGTGGGCGGCATCCCGCTCAGCCAGGATCCGCTGGGCTTTTGGCTGCTGGTGGGGGTCATCGTGCTGTTCTCGCTGATCGCGGCCTGGTGGCTGCGCAGCAAGCGCCGCAACCCGCCGGCCTGAGAACCTGCTGAGCGCCTGCAAAAAGACATTAACAACCGATCACTGATTATTTTTTTGTAAAATGGAAGGCTTGGGTGTCGTCACATAGGGTGTAGCGGCAGGTTGTGAGCGAAGGTCGGGCCGCCTCGCTGGAACCCTGTTGCCTGCACCGTTTGGCCTGCGGGGCGCTGACACCCCCGTGCGCGCCCAACGGCCTGCAAACGGCTGCATGCTTCGCACCGGAGCACACCATGTTTGCCATCGAGCACCTGGCGGCTGGCATTTTTGCCATCGCGCTGGCCCATACCTTTCTTGCCAAGCAGTTCGAGCGCCTGTCGCACCGCTACCCGCGCCATGCTGGCGTTTTCCATCTGCTGGGCGAGGTCGAGATTGTCTTTGGCTTCTGGGCCATGGTGCTGATCGGCGTCATGGCCTTGGCCAGCGGGCCGGCCCAGGCGGTGGACTACGCCGAGTCGCGCAACTACACCGAGCCCCTGTTTGTCTTTGTCGTCATGGTCATGGCCGCGTCCCGCCCCATCGTGATGACGGTGCAGCGCACGCTGGCGGCTGTGGCCAGCGCCACGCCGCTGCCGACGGCCCTGAGCCTGGCCTGGCTGGGCCTGGCTGCCGTGCCGCTGATGGGCTCGCTGATCACCGAGCCGGCTGCGATGACGATTGCCGCGCTGACCCTGGCGCCGCTGGTCTTCACCCCGCGCATGCCCACCCGCCTCAAGTACCTGGCGCTGGGTGTGCTCTTCGTCAACATCTCGATTGGCGGCACGCTCACCTCTTATGCGGCGCCGCCGGTGCTGATGGTGGCCGCTACCTGGGGCTGGGACAGCGCCTTTATGCTCAGCCAGTTTGGCTGGAAAGCGGTAATTGCCGTCTTGATCAACGCCAGCATCGCCACCTGGTGCATGCGCGGCCATCTGGCGACAGCACCGCAAAGCGAGGATGCGCAAGCGACCATGCCGCTGGGTGTGGTGGCCGTGCATGCGGCCTTGCTGGCAGCGGTGGTCGTGCTGGCCCACCACCCGGTGCTGTTCCTCGGCGTATTTCTGCTGTTTCTCGGCTACACCCATGCCTATGCCCGGTACCAGAGCCCGCTGATCCTCAAGGAAGCGCTGCTGGTGGGCTTTTTCCTGGCGGGCCTGGTGGTGCTGGGCGGCCTGCAAAGCTGGTGGCTGCAGCCGCTGGTGGCCAGCATGGCGCCGCTCGCGCTGTTCTTTGGTGCACTGGGGCTGACCGCCATCACCGACAACGCCGCCCTCACCTACCTGGGCTCGCAGATCGAAGGCATGAGCGATGCGGCCAAGTACATGCTGATGGCCGGTGCCGTCGCCGGTGGCGGCCTGACGGTGATTGCCAATGCGCCCAACCCTGCCGGTGTGGCGCTGCTCAAGCACGGTTTCAGCAACGCGACCATCAGCATTGGCGGCCTGCTGCTGGGCGCCTTGCTGCCCACCGCCATTGCGGCGCTGGCCTTCCTCTGCCTATAAATCGCTGCTGATCAAGCGGGCGCAGCGCTGCTGCCATGCACCTGGTAGCCCGCATCGATCCAGGCATCGATGCCGCCCAGCAGCGGCCGCACCCGCTGGATGCCGGCGCGGCGCAGCAGCTGGGCAATGCGGGCCGCCGATACCTCATTGGGGCAGGCGCAGTAGACGATCACCGAGGCCTCGGGATCGATGGCTGGCAGCCGCGCGCCCTTGGCATGCGGATCATAGGAATGCGCGCCGGGGATATGCGATGCCTCAAAGGCCGTGCCGGCACGCACATCGAGGATGACGGGCAGATCGCTGCCGCCCAGCAGGTCATTGAGTTCGTCGACGGTGAGCCGCTCCATGCGCAGCGAGCGGATCACCTGGCGCCGGCTCCACCAGCGGCGCGCGATGAAAATGGCAAACGCCAGCCCCAGCAGCAGCAAGCCCCACTGGCCCAGTTGCGCGAGCACCGCCAGCAGGTCCTCGACCGTGGAGCTGAACAGCCCCCCCAGCAGCACCGCCGAGCCCACCCACAGCAGCGCGCCCAGGCCATCGAACAGCACAAAACGGGCGGGCGTCGTGCCCACGGCCCCTGCCAGCGCACTGGCAATCGACGCAAAGCCGGGCACAAACTTGGCAATCAGCAGCGACTTGGCGCCCCAGCGGCCATAGAGCGACTCGGTGTTCTGCACGCAGGAATCGGGCGAGAGCGAGACCTTGCACACCCTGGCGAGCACGCGCCGGCCATAGCGCCGCCCCATGGCATACCAGACGCCATCGGCGATCAGCGCCGCCAGCACGGCCACCGCAATCAGCAGCAGCTGCTGCGTCAGCGAATGGCCATGGATGGCGCCGGTCACCATCAGCACCGGATAGGCAGGGATGGGCGCGCCCAATTGCTCGATCAGCACATTGAGAAAGACGATACCAATACCGTATTCGCGCACCAGGGCGACAATCAGATCCATGGAAACAAGCCATTCATCGCTGCCGGGGCAGCGCCAGTTTTTGATCTGTCGATACTAGGCCATGGGCAGGCGGCTGCCTAGCCCGCAAATGGGCAATACAGTGTTGCAGCTTTAGAACGCTAGCGCCGCGAACACCATAAAAAAGGCACCCCGCAGGGTGCCAAGAGAAGGATGCTTTGCCAGGTCTGGGCATCAAGCCGCTGCGGCCTGCAGCGCCTTTTTGTTGCCCATCCACTTCAGAACCCGGGGGACAATCAGCACCGCCAGCACGATGATGATCAGGGTCAGCGACATGGGGCGCTGCAGGAAGATGGTCCAACTGCCCTCGCCAATGGCGACGGCGTTGCGCATCTGCGCCTCGGCCAACGGGCCCAGGATCATGCCGACGACCACCGGTGCGGTGGGGAAGTCAAAGCGCCGCATCACCACACCCAGCACGCCAATGCCCAAGAGCAGGAACAGGTCAAAGGTGCTCTGGCGCATGCCATAGGCGCCGACGGTGGCGAAAATCAGGATACCGGCATAGAGTTGCGGCTTGGGGATCTTCAGCAGCTTGACCCACATGCCCACCATCGGCAGGTTCAGCACCAGCAGCATCACATTGCCGATGTAGAGCGAGGCAATCAGCGCCCACACCAGCGCCGCCGAGCTGGTGAACAGCTGGGGGCCGGGGTTGATGCCATAGTTCTGGAATGCGCCCAGCAGCACAGCCGTGGTGTTGCTGGTGGGAATGCCCAGGGTCAGCAGCGGAATCAGCGCCGCCGTCACCGTGGCGTTGTTGGCGGCTTCTGGGCCGGCCACGCCTTCGATGGCGCCACTCGTGCCGAACTCGGCCTTGTCATCGCCCTTGGCCAGCTTTTTCTCGGCCGCATAGCTCAGAAAGGTCGGGATCTCGGTGCCGCCCGCAGGGATGCAGCCAAAGGGCGTACCGATGACCGTGCCACGGATCCAGGCGGGCACCGAGCGCTTCCAGTCGCGGCGCGTCATGTGCACACGGCCCATGGTGTTTTGCGTATCGCGGGTCTTGGCTTCGTAGAGCGCAAAGTACAGCACCTCGGCCACGGCGAACAGGCCGACGGCCACCAGCACGATGTCGATGCCGTCGAGCAGCTCGGGCTTGCCCATGGTGTAGCGCGCTGCGCCGGTGATCTGGTCCATGCCGATGCAGCCGATGGCCAGGCCCAGGAACAAGGCGGTCAAGCCGCGCAGGCTGCTCTTGCCCAGCACCGCGCTCACGGTGGTGAAGGCCAGCACCATCAGCATGAAGTACTCGGGCGGGCCCAGGCGCACGGCAAACTCGGCCACGGTGGGCGCAAACAGGGTCACGACCACGGTCGCAATCGTGCCGGCCACAAAGGAGCCGATGGCCGAGGTCGCCAGCGCCGCACCAGCGCGCCCGCTCTTGGCCATCTTGTTGCCCTCCATCGCCGTCACCATGCTCGCCGTCTCACCCGGGGTGTTGAGCAGGATCGAGGTGGTCGAGCCGCCATACATGGCGCCGTAGTAGATACCGGCAAAGAAGATCATCGAGGCGGTCACCTCGACCTTGGCGGTGATCGGCAGCAGCATGGCCACCGCCACGGCAGGGCCAATGCCCGGCAGCACACCCACGGCCGTGCCCAGGGCGCAGCCCACCAGCGCCCAGAGCAGGTTCACCGGCGTGGCCGCCGTCATGAAGCCTTGAATCAGTGCATTGAAAATTTCCATCACAGCCACCCTGTCTCGGTCAGTCCAGGCAGGTTGATTGCCAGGAATTGGGTAAAGGCCCAGAACACGGGCGCAGAAATCAGCAGACCCGTCACCAGGTCCTTGCCCATGGTCTTGAACGAGCCCGCCTGCGTTTGGCCGGTGGCGCGGCGCAGGCCTTGCGTGGCCAGCACATAGCACAGGCTGCAGCTGAGGATGAAGCCCAAGGTGGTGATCAGCGCCGCGCTGCTCAGCAGCCCTGCGCACACCCAGGTGAGCGCACCCCAGTCACCATGCTGGGCGCCATCGGGCGCGTCGAGGTGGTGATAGCCGCCGGTCAGCGCCTCCCAGCACAGCCAGATGCCGCACAGGCCCAGCACGCTGGCTGACAGCCAGGGCAGAAAATCCGGCCCCACGCCGCTGTAGCCCGCCTGCGAGGGGATGTGCAATGCCCCCCAGGACAGCAGGCCGGCGATCACCAAGACCGCTATGCCGACCAGCAGCTGCGAGGTGGTGCGCGGTGTGTGCGCATGCTCGAAAGCCTCCGGCGCAGGCGCGGCGGCGCCGTTGGCGGCCGGCCCCGAAGAATCTGCGGTGTTGCTCATGTCGAAACTCCTGAAAAGATGACGGCGCCTCCCCCTCGCCACCCATCAGGCGGCAACAGCCCAGCCGGGCACCGGGCCAGGCCGGTGCCTCCATCAGCTGAACGGGGGGGGAGTGCAATGCGCGGGGCATGGCCGCCCAGGGCCATGCCGACTGCGCTTAGACCATGCCTGCGCGGGTCATGGTGTCCTTGAGATTGGCGAACTCGGCCGTGACGAACTGGCTGAAGGCGTCGCCTGCCAGCCATGCCGAGGTCCAGTCATTCTTCTTCATCGACTCGGCCCAGCTGGCGCTCTTGGTGGCCTTTTCCAGCATCGCGATCAGCTGCGCGCGCTGGTCGGCCGAGATGCCGGGCGCGCCATAGACACCGCGCCAGTTGCCGATTTCCACATCGATGCCCTGCTCCTTGAGCGTGGGCACGGTCGAGCCTTCGAGGCGCTGGGCCGAGGTCACGGCGATCGGGCGCATCTTGCCGGTGGCGATGTACTCGGCAAACTCGCTAAAGCCGCTGCCGCCGACGGTGACATTGCCGCCCAGCACGGCAGCAATCGCCTCGCCGCCGCCCCGGAAGGCGACATAGTTGATCTTGGCCGGGTCCACGCCGACAGCGCGGGCAATCATCGCTGCCGCAATGTGCTCGGTGGAGCCTCGCGAGCCGCCGCCCCACTTGATCGAACCGGGGTCCTTCTTGAGCTGGGCGACCACTTCGGCCATGCTCTTGTAAGGCGAGTTGGCGGGCAGCACAAAGACGTTGTATTCGCTGGTCAGGCGCGCCAGCGGCGTGGCCTGGTTCAGGTCCACCGGCGGCTTGCCGGTGATGATGCCGCCCAGCATGACCGCGCCCATGACCATCATCGCGTTGGGATCGCCCTTGCTGCCGTTGACGAACTGCGCCAGGCCGATGGCACCTGCCGCGCCGCCCTTGTTGTCATAGGTGACGGAGCCAGCCACGCCGGCATCCTGCAGCGCCTTGCCCAGCGCGCGGCCGGTCGTGTCCCAGCCGCCGCCAGGGTTGGCGGGCAGCAGCATCTTCACATTGGTGGCGGCCAGGGCCTGCAGGGGCAAGCTGCCGGCAGCAGCCAGAGCGAGCATGGATTTGAGGAACGCATCACGGCGCATGGTTGTCTCCTGATCGTGTTGTTAGTGCCTGAATCATCGCTGCGCTAGCTGTCAAATGGCTGTCAGCCAGGCTGTTCAGAGCTAGGGAAAACACCGAGCCCGGAGGCGCTGGCGAATTGGTGCACACTCCCGCCATGCACCTCTTGCTGATCGAAGACGACCCCACCATGCAGACCACCTTGCAGCGCACCTTGCGCCGGCGGGGCATGGAGGTCACGCCCATCACCGATGGCGGTGCGGCGCTGCCGGCCTGGCGCAAGCTCGAGCCCGATGTGGTGGTGCTGGACCTGAGCCTGCCGACGATGGACGGGCTGGAGATCATCGCCCAGGCGCGCAGCGAAGGCCTGGCCGCCCCGACCTTGATCCTGACCGCACGCGGCACCGTCGGCGACCGCATTCTGGGCCTGAACTCGGGCGCCGATGACTACCTGGCCAAGCCCTTTGACCTGGACGAGCTCGAAGCGCGCATCCGCGCGCTGGTGCGGCGCGCGCAGCCGCTGGTGGCCGAGCCCGCCGCGCCGGCCGCGCAGCCCCCCGGCATGGCGCTGCGCTATGACAAGGCCTCCGAATCGTTTTACTGGCGTGGCACGCTGTTTGAGCTGACACCGCGCGAGGTGGCTTTTTTGCGCGTGCTGAGCCAGCCCATGGGCCAGGCCGTGACCAAGGAGCGCTTGTTCAGCGCCGTCTTTGCCGGCGAGAGCGATGTGCAGCTCGAAGCGGTGGAAGTGGTGGCCTACCGCTTGCGCAAAAAGCTCGCGCCCACGCATATGCAGCTGATGACATTGCGCGGCCTGGGCTACCTGCTCAAGCCCGGTGCCGCCGATGGCGCCTGACAGCAGCAAGGCCAGCGGCCGATCCCAGGCGCCGCGCATACGCTCGCTGCGCCGCAACCTGCTACTGGGCATCTTGCTTCCCGTGGTGGTCTTCATCATCTACAACACCAGCAGCCTCTACCGCCAGTCGCTGCAGGCCATCAACACCGCTTACGACCGCAGCCTGCTCGCCTCGGCCAAGGTGATTGGTGAGCAGCTGACGGTGTCCGGTTATGACGACCTGGCGATTGTCGATTCGGCCGTGCCCTATTCGGCGCTGGAGGCCTTTGAGGCGGACAACCAGTCGCGGCTGTTCTACCGCGTCTCCAACATGAGCGGCGAGCTCATCGGCGGCTTTGCCGAGCTGCCCATCTGGCGCGGCCGCATTGCCCAGCAGCCGCCCTATGCCGCGCTGGTCGATTTCTACAATGCCGAGTTCCGGGGCATGCCCGTGCGCATGGCCGCCTTGCTGCAGCCGGTGGCCAGCGCCACCGGCCGGGGCATGGCCCTGATCCAGGTGGCAGAAACGCTGGAGATCCGCGAATCGCTGGCGCGCGACATTCTCTGGGGCACGCTGGTGCAGCAGGCCTTGCTGTTTGGCTGCATTGCCGCCGTGGTGGTCGCCGTGGTGCGGCGCGCCACCTTGCCGATTCTGCAGCTGAGCGACCAGCTCAATGCGCGCAGCGACCATGCCTTGCAGCCCCTCAAGACCCCGGCGGCGACGCCATCAGAAGTGCTGCCGCTGGTCGATGCCACCAACCGCGTGATGGCGCGGCTGTCGCACCTGGTGCAGCACCAAAAGCGCTTTGTGCGCGATGCCTCGCACCAGCTGCGCACACCGCTGGCGGTGCTCAAGGTGCAGGTGCAGTCTGCCCAACGCGGCGATGTGGAGCCCGAGCAGGCGCTGCGGGAGATTGCCGCCACGGTGGACCGCGCCACCTTGCTGGCCAACCAGATGCTGTCGCTCGCCAAGGTCGAGCAGCTGCACCAGTCCGAGCACCCCCAGACCGCCCACCTGACGGCCATCGTGCGCGACATGGTGATCGAGCTCTCGCCTTTGCTGGCCGACAAGAACCTGCAGTTCGAGCTGCAAAGCGACGAGGTGCTGCTGGCCGCCCACCCCTGGATGCTGCGCGAGCTGGTGCGCAACCTTTTGCACAATGCGATCCAGCATTCGCCGCCCGACGCACCGCTGCTGCTGCAGCTGACGCAACAAGGCCCGGCGGCTAGCTTGCGCATCAGCGACTGGGGCCCGGGCGTCAGCGCCGAGATGCAGGCGCGCCTGACCGAGCCCTTTGTCACTGGCAACCTGCGCGACGGCTCGGGCCTGGGCCTGGCGATCTGCCACTCCATCGTGACGGCACTGGGCGCGCGACTGTCACTGCACAACCGCCTGCACCAGGGGCTTGTCCAAGGTTTCGATGCTGTAGTAGAGTTCAAACCGAATGTCCAACCACCCGCCGAAGATGGCCCATACTGAGACCGACCAGACTCCCACCATGCGCATCGACAAATGGCTGTGGTGCGCCCGCTTCTACAAGACCCGCGCCATTGCCGTCGAGGCCATCCACAAGGGCCATGTGAAGGTCAATGGCACAGTCGCCAAACCCTCCAAGGAAGTGCGCGCGCAGGACACCGTCGAGCTGCTGCAGGCGCAGACACCGCGCACCGTTGCCGTGCTCGGCATGGCGGCCACCCGCGGCCCGGCCCCAGTGGCCCAGCAGATGTACGAGGAGACGGCCGACAGCATCCGCCAGCGCGAAGTGCTCAGCGAGCAGCGCCGCCTGGCGCCCGAGCCTGCCAACAGCCTGCAGGCCGGCCGCCCCACCAAGAAAGACCGCCGCGACATGCAGGAGCTGCGCAGCTGGAACGACCGCTGGAGCGCGCAATAGGCGCGCTTCGTCGGGCGCATGCGGTGACCTGAGCCGCCAGCAGATCAGCGCCAGCAATCGGCGGTACTGCTGCCCTGCGCCAGCTGCAAATTGCCCTGCCGGCCATCCTGGGTCAGCGTGTAGTTGCCGCAGCGGTCCCGCTGCTGTGGCCCCTGCCGGCGCATTGCCACCAGGGTGTAGCGCGCAGCACTGTTGCCTTCGGCAAAGCCGATGGTGTAGCGCTTGTCGGGCAGGTCCTGCCAGCTAAGCTGGGTGGGCAGCTCCAGCGGATAGACACCATTGGCCGTCGCGGCACGCTCCAGCCACTGCGCGGCCTGAAAAAGCCCCGTGCGGGCCTCCGTGCGGTGGCCCCGGCGCAGGTATTCGCTGTAGCTGGGCCAGGCCACCGCGCTCAGGATGCCGATGATGGCCAGCACCACCATCAGCTCCACCAAGGTCCAACCTGCGCGCGCCGTAAAAAGATGTTTTCGCATGCTGCCCCCTTTCATCGCGCCTGGCGCCAGGTGGGCCGGATCGGAACTTCGGGCAGGTCGCGCAGCGATTCACCATCGATGCGGATGCGCTGCTGGCCCTCGTCATCGCGCACGCGCAGCAGCGCATGCGGGCCCGCGCCCAGCAACATGCGCGAGGCCTGGCCATCGGCCTGCGGATCAAAGAGCCCATCGCCATCGGTATCGAGCAGCTGCAAGCGCGGCCGCAGGCCATCGATGCTATTGAGCAGGCTGAAAAACTGGCGTTGCGCTGTGCCTGGCGCGGGCTCGCAACGCTCATCGCCGGGCTCGCCCTGGGCGCCATGGCTGGCATGCGCCGGCACCTCGCTGATCACCGCCAGCAGGTTGCTGCCGCTGTAAAAGCGCAGGGGCTGCAGCAGGCGCTCGCCTGCCTCGGGCAAATCCAGGAACCAGCCCCGGTGGCGGCTCCAATCGAGCGCATCGGCGCCTTCGCTTTCGTCAGTGCGCCAGAACATGCGGCGGTCGCTGCTGCGCGCCTGCACGGGGCGGGGGCTGATGCGGCGCTGCAGCAGCTGGCTGTGCGCCACCGGCCCGGGCAGATCGGCATCGCCGCCCAGCGCCGACTGGCAATCCGCATCAGCCGCCGAGGCGCAGACCGCCACCCGCTCACCGCGTTCGCCCACGCGCTTGTAGCGGCTGGTATCGAGCACCGCATACAGGCTCTGCACGCTGTCGTCTTGCGGATCCTGGCGGCTGGCATTGCGGCCGGTGCCAAAGGCGACCACCAAGCCACCGACGGGCACCTGGCGCTGACCACCCGCCTGCTGCAGGCTGCGCAGACGGTCATTGCTGCGCACCAGCGGTGCGGTGCTGATAGGCTGGGGCTTTGTGCGCTGGCCTGGCGTGCTGCGCTGGCCCCCGCGCGCTTGGTACAGCGGCACGCCCATGGTCGACTGGTTGCTGGTGGTGGCCGCCATTGCGCCCCACTGCGCCACACCCCATTCGCGGTCATCGTCTGCGTTGATCAGAAACTTCCAGAGATTGCCTTGGTTGTCGCCGGCATAGACCACATCGGGACGGCCATCGCCATTGATATCCACCAGCCTGGGCGCAGACAGGCCGTTGTCCTCCAGCTGGCTGCAATGGGGCTGGGGCGGCGTTTGCTGCCTGCAGGCCTGCGCCGATGCATTGCCGGTCGCCACCAAGCGCAGCAGCTCACGCCCGCCATCGAGGTACTGGATCAGCAGCACCGGTCTGCCGTTGGCGCTGTTGTAGCCATTGCCCAGCACCAGCGCCCAGCGGCCGTTGTTCAGTTGTGCGATCTGCGTTGTACGCTGCGGGTCGATGTCGTCGCGGGACGGGCTGGCGGTGATATGGCCGATATCGGCAAAGGCCTCGGCCAGCTGTGTGCAAGCCTGCAGCGCGGCGCCCGTCTCCGCATCGCAGCGCGGCGCAGATTCCGTCGCATGCCAGCTGCGGTCCATCAGCACCAGATCGGCCGCCTGCGCCTCGGCAAAGGCCGTCTCCGGTTCAGTGACATCAAGCACAAAATAGCCCTTGCCCCCGGCGCCCAGGGTGCCTGCCAGCAAGCTGCGCCAGCGCGGGCTGTTGGCGCTGCCCAGGTTGGCATCGCCCGCCAGTGGCGAGCCATCGACAAAATAGCGGTGCTGGCCATCGTAGGCCGGGCTGGTCAAGCCCTGCAGGCTGGGGATCACGCCCCGGGGCACATAGGCTATTTTTTCCTCGCCCGTATGGGCCGAGAAGCCGTGCAGCATGCCGTCATTGCCGCCGACATAGAGCATCGGCAGGCGGTTTTGGTGGCGCAGCACAAAGTCCAGATAGCTCGCCTCGTGGTAGCGGGCCGAAGGCTTGCCCAGGTACCAGATTTTCGAGTTCACAATATCGCCTTGGCGCGAATGCCGGTTGCGCAGGCTGCCGCCATGCTGCGCTTCATGGCGGCGCTCGCCTCGCAGGTAGTTCAGGCGCTGCTCACCACTGGCCTGGCCTTGCGCGCCATCGGCAGGGCCTTGCAGGGCCCGCTTGTGCGCAGCGCTCCAATGGCTCTCATCGGCCGCCCAGCGAAAAGGCACGCCGCGCTGCTGCACATCGCCCCAAGTCAGCACCAGGCGCTGCTGCCAGGCGATGGCATCGAGCTTGTCCGCCGTTGTCTGCCCACCCCAGCCGGGCGCTGGCTGCAGGCGGCCATCGCTGCCCATTGCCTGTGCCTGGATGGCGCCGGACCAGGCCCGGCCCGGGTCGTAGCTGGCGCTGAACAGCAAGGCATCCAGCGCAATGGCCTGGCTGGCGCTGGCGGCGCCGGTGCTGGCTGTGGCGGCGCCCAGCGCGCCACCTGCATGCTGGGACTGTATATCGGCCAGGATACTGCGCAGCGCAGCCGCTACATCTTGGCCATTGGCCGCCGCATAAAAACGGCCCCGGCCATTGAGCGCCGCATGCCACAGATCCAGCGCGCGCACGCCCTCGCCCTGCGCCTGCATATCAGGCCAAACGGCATCCCCTTTGGCCAGCGCTGCAAAGCTGCCGTCATAGCCCAAGGGCTGTTGCTGCGTAGGCGCCAGGATCTGCGGCGCGCCGGGCCAGGTGCTGGCATCCAGGCCGATGCCGACCGTATAGGTCTGCAGATGCGGCCAGCTGGCAGGGTTGTAGCGCGGGTTCCAGTAGCGCTCCAGCACGGCAGGCTGGCCGCTGCCATCGGCAAAACGCTCGCGGGGCGGCGCCTGGCGGTAGGCAGCCTCGGGTGCCAGGCTGCCGCTCAGGCCTGCCCGCTGCAAAGGGTCGGCCCAGCTGCGAAACGCCCAGTCGGCCAGGGTGCTCGGCACCGCATCACTGTAGAGCTGGGTGGCAGCCCTTTGCGCGGAACTGCCGCCGCCGTAGACCTGGCCGTCGGGCAAGGTTTTGGCACGGGTGTGGTCGTCTTGCGCACCGCCGGTAGCGGGGCCAGACCAGCGGCTGCCCGCCAGCACAATGTGGTAGTTGCGGCGGCAGCCCAGGTAGGTATTGCTGGCGCCGCTGGCAGCGCCCGGCTGGCTGGCCCAGGGCCCTTGCGGGCCGAGCGGCCGGCGCAGGTAGGCATCGGCCTGGCCGAGCAGATGGTGCAGATCGCTGCTGTGGCCGGTACGGAGCGAATCGGCAAAGGCCAGAAATTGCTGGCGATGGCGGCCCTGCAGCGCCTGCATGCCGTTGGTGGCCAAACGCGGGCTGTTGACTGTGCTGGCCCCGGGCCTGCGCCGCTGGCCTTGTACCATGCCACCGGGCCCGCCGCCAGACGCAGCGCCATGGTTCCACATCGCCTGCCAGGCCAGGCGAATGGCGCCATCGGGCAGTTGCTGCCCATCGCCCAGCACATCCTTGAGCGCATGGCGCAGCACGGCGATGCGCTGTGCCCGCGCATCCCAACGGCCGTCGCCATCCGGCGCGGTGATGCTGGCCACACCGGGCTCGGCGCTACCCATGCGGCGCTGCATGGCGGCCGAGTCATCGATGGAGACGATGACATTGGGAGCCACCCAGGCGCTGGCACCGCCGGCAGGCGCGGTGGCCAGCTCCAAGGGCCAGGCGGCGGCGGGCAGCAGCGCCAGGCTGAGCAGCGCAGCCTGCCGCTGGCTTGCGGACTTGGGCAGTACAACCCAGCTTGGTCTTGTTCCATCCATAGCTGCCTCTCAGTCTTTGCGCCGGGGGCGGGCGTAGCTTTGCTCCAGCACCACCAGGGAATCGGGCTTTCTGCCAAAGGCCACCGCAGTGATGCGGTAGACCACATGCGGGCTGAGCCCTGCGAGCTCGAGCTGGTGGGCGGGCGCATTGCTGATCAGCCCGGGCTTGCTGTCGATATAGGGAATGACTTCGATCCAGTACCAGCCGCCGGCGTCAGGCGCCGACCGGTCCGCCAGGATGGGATGGGCAGGGCGGTCTGCATCGCCCAGCTGCGCGCCGGTGTACTGGCCATAGCGCGCGCCGGTGCCGGCCCGCAGCAGCGCAAACAGGTCCTGCTCACCCGCGCGCCGGCCGGCCGTGCCTGGCGCCGGCGCATTCCAAATATCCTGGCGGCCCACCCGCTTGGCACAGAGCGCCTCGATGCAGCGCTGCGGCTGGGCGCTGAGCTGGGCCAAAAACACCGGCAAGTCGGCGTTCTCCAACGGCAGCCGGGTGGTGCCGGCGCGGCGGCACACCTGGGCCGAGGCGCCTCGGGGCAGGCCACCATAGGCACAGGGCCGGCCATCGGCCCGCTCGCCACGGATATCCAGTTCTGCATCGAGCAGCAAGGCCTCTGCGGCCTCAAACGCCCGCTGGTAGTCGGCATCGTTGCCAACCACCAGCTCGCCATACCAGGCCGTGCGCGCCGACCACAGGACCAGCAGCATCGACAACATGCCAAAGACCAGCACCGTCAGCAAGGCTGCGCCCCGGGTGCGGTGCCGGCCATGGCCATAGCGAGTGTGGCGGGGGCTTGTCATAGGCTGCCCTGGCTGCGCAGCTGGAACAGGTTGCGAAAGCTGCGGTGCATGCGCCCTTGGCGCGCGCCGGGCAGGCCGGCCAGCTCCACCCATTCACCGTCGCAGCCGGTGTAGCCGCTGCCCGCCGGCAGCGCGCCGGACTGGCGGCCAAACAGCACCAGACAGACCTCGACCGCTACCACCTGCGACCAATCGCGGCCCGCCTGCTGCGCATTGACGTACTGCAGCTGCGGCTGCGCCGCGCCCGCCGTCTGCATGCGCAAATAGCGCAGGCGAAAGGCCGCCACGTTGTCGACCAGGGGCTGGGGCGATGCAGCGGTATCGTTGCCGCCACAGCGCAGCACCTGACCACGCAGGCTGAAGTGCGATTCCAGCCGCAGATCGGCGCTGGCATCCACCGGTCCACCCAGGCAGTTGCGCGCTTGGGCAGCCAGGCCGGACTGCGCAAAGACGGGCTGCTTGTAGCGCCGCAAGCCGGCCGCCAGGCTGCTATCGCTGCCCCGCAAGGCATCGGCGCGCGGCGCATAGCCACGGGCGCTGCCCGCCGCCGGGGCTGCGGTCTCAAAAGCCGCTGGCGTCAACGCAGCGCTGAGCGAAGGGTCCACTCCTGCGGGCAGCTGCAGGTTCAGGTACAGGCTGCCCGATGGGCGCAGCTGCTGGCCGATGACGCGCAAGGCATAGCTGGCTTGCTGCTGCAGATGGCTGGCGTCGCTCACGGTGCCCGCCAGGCTGCGCGAGGTCAGCAAGGCCACACCGGCCGCGGCCACCACCAGCAGGCCCAGCGCCAGGCCCACCATCAGCTCGACCAAGCTAAAGCCAAGCTGCCCGCGCCCCCTTGCACGGCAGCGCCCGCCGACCCGATCCAACGCCCACAGGGGATGGAGTGGTTGCGGCATCTCAAGTACCCCCGCAGTGGTAGTGCAGCGCGCTGCCCATGCGCTCTGCCGTGCAGCGTGCGTTCAAGGCCAGGTACTGCAGATGGCAGCTGTAGCGCAGATCGCCATCGCCATCCTGGCAGACCACCTCGCCGCCGCGTTCATCCACCGCATCCGCGCCCCGGCCCTCGCCGACACTGCGGGTGGCATCGACCAGGTCCCAGTACAGCGCCGGATCGGTGCCACCTTGCGGGGCATGCGTGCTGTCGCGCCAGCGGACCATCACGCCCAGCTGGCGCCGGTTGGCGTCCACCTCTTCGCCGGGTGCGAGAAAAATCCGGGATTGCCCCAGCGGCAAGCTGCGCGCCACCTGCAGGCGCCACTGCGCCAACTCATGCTGGGCCAGCTCAGCGGCGCTGCAAGCCTGCGCCGCGCAAGACCTGGCCTGAGGGGCTGGTGCTGCATGCTGCCAATCGCTCAGATAGTGCTCCAGCTGGTCCCAGGCATGGGGGTTGGCGCGTATGCGCTCGCCTAGGTCTTCGATCAGGCGAATGGCCTGCACACGCCGGGTGCTGGTCTGCACATCGGCCAGCGTGCGCAGCTGCATGGCCAGCATCGCCAACACACCCAGGACCAGCACCACCATGGCCACCAGTGACTCCAGCAAGCTGATGCCGCCTGAGAGGGAGGCCTGCGGGTGGGTGGGCACGGCGATGCGCATGGCTTAGCTCCTGGGGCTGCAGCCGGGGCCGTCGACGACCCGCACGCGGCCACCCCGGCTGGTGCACAGGCCCTTGGTGGCCGGGTGCTCTACCGTTTTCCCCTCCGGGAGCAGCGCAAAGGCAAAACCGGCTACCGGCATGCCCCAGCGGTCAAAGCGGATTCCTTCACCCAGGCTGTTGCGCTGCACCTGCAGGCCCGGCGGCGTTTCAAAGCGCTGCAGCACCGGCGCATCGTCGGCGCACTGCTGCTGGCCCAGCGCATGCACACAGACCTGCCAGCCGCAGCTCCAGTCACTGCTGCTGACCAGGGCCTGGCAATGGCCGCTGTCGGCAATCCTCTGCAAGGCGACCAGGCCACTGCGTTTGATCGCTTCGGAGCGCGCCAGAAATACCGCCGAATGCATGGCCTCCAGCGACTGCCATACACGCCAGCGCTGCAGCAGCCCGCTCGCACTGGGCACGGCCAGGCTCGCGATGATGGCCAGCACGCTGATCACCACCATCAGCTCGACCGCGGTCAGCCCGCTGTGCCGGTGCCCGCGTTGATGCTTCAATAAATTATTTAAAACTATTGAATTCATGCGATTGATTATTTAATCTTCACACGGCGGCGTAAAGCCTTTTTCGATTTAAAAATTAAATGCACTGGGGCGGACAGCAGTGCCAATGCAGAGCCGGCGCGGTGTTGCGCCGATAATCAGCCAGCGGGCCTGAGCCTCCATGCCCTGCCCCTCCGTACCAGCCCTATTGCGACCAAGCTCCATGACTGATCAACACCTGCAAACCGCACTGGAACTGGCTGCCAGCGCCCTGTTCATTACCTCCCCCAATCCCCGCGTCGGTTGCGTGCTGGTCGCTGCCGATGGCCAGGTGATCGGCCAGGGCCATACACAACGTGCCGGTGGTCCCCACGCGGAAATCATGGCTTTGCGCGATGCGGCCGCCCGCGGCCACAGCACTGCAGGCGCAACCGCCTATGTCACCTTGGAGCCCTGCGCGCACCAGGGCCGCACGGGGCCTTGCTGCGATGCGCTGGCAGCAGCCGGTGTAGCCAAGGTGGTGGGCGCCATCACCGATCCGAACCCGCTGGTCGCGGGCATGGGCTTTGGCCGGCTGCGCGCCGCTGGCGTGGAGGTCGTGGTCTGTGCGCCGGAAGACGGTGGCGATGTCGCACGCGAATTGAACATTGGCTTTTTCAGCCGCATGGTGCGCAAGCAGCCCTGGGTGCGGCTCAAGGCCGCCATGTCACTCGATGGCGCAACCGCCTTGGCCGATGGCAGCAGCCAGTGGATCACCGGCGAAGCGGCCCGGGCCGATGGCCACCACTGGCGCGCCCGGGCCTGCGCCATCCTGACGGGTGTGGGCACCGTGCTGGCCGATGACCCGGCGCTGGATGTGCGCTATGTGGAAACACCACGCCAGCCGCGCCTGGTGGTGCTGGACAGCCAGCTGCGCACCCCCCCGCAGGCCCGCATCTTTGCCGCAGAGCGCGAAGTGCTGGTCTACACCCACAGCGAAGACAACGCGCGCCAGGCAGCGCTGCAAGCGGCGGGTGCCACCATCGTGCGCCTGCCCGGTCATGCCTCCGCAGATCCCCACGCCCGCATCGACCTGGCGGCCTTGATGCAAGACCTGGGCAGACGGGAAGTCAACGAGTTGCATGTCGAAGCGGGCGGCATCTTGAATGGCGCGCTGCTGCAGGCAGGCCTCGTCGACGAGTGCCTGCTCTACCTGGCGCCCAAGCTGCTCGGCCAGGGCCTGCCCGCGTTTGCCGGCATGGCGCTGCAAAAGCTGGACCAGGCGCCCGCCTTGGACATCTGCTCGATCGAGCCCTTGGGCGCCGACCTGCGCGTGCTCGCCCGGGTCCAGGGCCATGGGGTTTTTTGATCTGCGCAGCTAGTTGGCGTAGCCAAGACAGGCGCCCGAATTGGGCAGCCCCTTACATTCACGCAGCAGGCGGCGGTCGCGCTCGGCCAGGGTTTCGGCACTGCTGCTACGCTGGCGTTTGACTTTGACTCTGGCTTTGGCCGGTTTTTTGGACGCCTGCGTGGCCTCGGTCTTTTTCTTGCGGGCGGCCCAGGCGCTCTCGGGCGGCATGGCCATGGCCGCCAGCAGCAGCACCAGTGTGGAAAAGCGCAGTGATCGCAGCATAAGCAGGCCTCCTATTGGCTATCGATGTCCATCTCCCCAATGCTTTCAACAATCCTAGCGACAGGTCTGCAGCAACGGTCCGGGCACAAACCCTGCTGAGCGGCCACCCCGCTTGCCGCGGCGTTGCTGCGCCACGACGCAGTAGCGCCATCTGGCTGTACGACAGCACCGCCAAAGCAGCCACGCAGCCACCGCAATGGCCTGCGCTCACGCACAATAGCGCCAGCCCACTGATTGAACCTGCCGCCATGCTGCCTGCTTTGCTGACCTCTGCCCTGTCTCCGTTGCGCCCCTCCGAGACAACCTCCTGGCCCAAGCTGCAGCGCGGGCTGGTGATGGTGTGCGCGGCCGTGCTGCTGGCCGGCTGCGCCAGCAAGCTGCCGACCCAGGTGGACAGGCCGGTCTCGTCGGCCCAGCCGCCTGCGGCCAGCAGCCCGCTGGTGCAGATCAGCCAGCAGCGCCAAAAGGCCGAGAGCAAGGCGGGGCCCGGGGTGTCGGGCTTCGAGATACTGGCCGGCGCGCAAGCTGCCTACGGCGCGCGCCTGGCGCTGGTGCAAGGTGCCAAGCACACGCTGGATGTGCAGTACTACGCGATCCATGCCGATGCCAGCACCGCGCGCCTGCTCGAAAGCGTGGTGAATGCCGCGCGCCGGGGCGTGCGCGTGCGCGTGCTGCTCGATGACTTCCATGGCACCGGGCGCAATGCGCAGGTGATGCGCCTGGCTTTTGAGCCCAACATCGAGATGCGCATGTTCAACCCGCTGCCCGGTGACCGCGACTCGCCGATCAGCCGCATGTGGAACGCAGCCACCGACTTCCAGCGCGCGCAGCAGCGCATGCACAACAAGCTGTTTTTGGCCGACAACGTGATGGGCATCATGGGCGGGCGCAACCTGGGTGATGCCTATTTCGACAACGATGAGAGCTCCAACTTCCTGGACACCGATGTGCTCGTCATGGGCCCGGCCGTGCGGGATCTGTCGAGCAGCTTTGACAGCTACTGGAACAACGAGCGCGCCTACCCGGTGCAGTCGCTGATCAGCAAGCAGGCGCTGGAAGAGATGCAGCAGGCCTACCAGGCCCGCCCCAGCAAAGGGGGCGATGACGATGCGACGAATGCGGCATCCGAGCCCGCTGCCCGCAACAGCAGCGGCGGCGCCCTGCCCTCGCCGCCCGATGGCGAGCCGCGCCCGGGCGGCGCAATCTCCGACGAGCAGCGCGAGCGCGCCTGGGACATGCAGCCAGTGGACCTCCAGACCGTGCCGCTGGTCTGGGCCCATTCGGTGGTGATGGCCGATGCGCCCAGCAAGATACCGGCGGTCGACTCCGACGGCCAGACCAACCCGCTGAGCGCAGCACCCGGCGTGCTGGACAACAAGCGTCTGGCGCAGCTGCGGGCGCTGGCAGAAACGCGCAACCCCGGCCACAGCCCCAGCGCCGATTCGGTGGTCGATGGCCTGGTGCAGCTGCTGGGTTATGCCAAAAAGGATTTGCTGATCGTCTCGCCCTACTTTGTGCCCGGCGAATCGATGCGCCAGGCCTTCAAGGATGCCGTACAGCGCGGCGTGCGCGTGCGCATTCTGACCAACTCACTGTCGTCCAACGATGCGCCCATTGCCCATATCGGCTATGCCCGCCACCGCGAGACGCTGCTGCGCGACGGGGTCGAGCTGTACGAGCTGGTCAGCGACGAGAGCGACTTGCGCGCCGCCTTTGGCCTGGGCAGCGGGCAGAACAGTTTTCGTGAAGGGCGGCGTGTGATGCTGCACAGCAAGGTGCTGGTGCTCGATGGCCAGTTGCTGGTGGTAGGGTCGATGAACCTGGACCAGCGCTCCAAGCTGCAAAACACCGAGATCGCCGTGCTGGTGCGCAGCCGCAAGCTCTCGGGGCAGGCGGCTGGCATGATCGAGAAGGGCCTGGAGAGTGCCGCCTGGCATGTGGTGCTCAAAGACGGCAAGCTGCTGTGGCAGGCACCGCAGAACACGCGGCTCAAGGACCAGACCACCGAGCCCGATGCCAGCCTGCCGCTGCGGCTAATGCTCAAAATCATCAGCCCCTTTACGCCCGACTCTTTGCTTTAAGCGCTGAATTAAACAGCTGCTTCCACCTGCGTCTGCTGCTGCAAGTCATCCAGCCACACGGTGATCGCTGCCTGGTCCGTCATCACCCGCACATGCTGGTAGGCGTCCTCGGCCTCGGGAAAGGCCCGGCGCATCAGGTTGAGCCACTGCTTCAAGCGGCCAGCGCGCTGGCGCGGCTCCAGGTCCTCGCAGACCAGCTGCCAAAAGCGCAGCAAGGCAGGCACCAGGTCCGGCCATGTCACATCGCGCATGCCGGCGGGCAGCGGCAGGCCATCGCGCTCGGCGACGGCTTTGCGGATGCGCCAGGCCAGGCCCGGGTCAGCCACAATGCCGCGGCCCAGCATCAGGTCCTGGCAGCCGGATTCGGCCTGGCAGCGCAAGGCATCTTCCACGGTCCAGATCTCGCCATTGGCCACCACGGGGATCTGTACCGCCTCGCGGATGCGCGCAATCTGGTCCCAGTAGGCAGGCGGGCGGTAGCCATCGAGCTTGGTGCGGCCATGCACAACCAGCTCACAGGCGCCAGCCTCCTGCATCGCCAACGCGCAGTCCAGCATCAGCGCCCGGTCGTTAAAGCCCAGGCGCATCTTGGCCGACACCGGCATGGCGGCGGGCACCGCGCCGCGCACCGCGCTGACCACCGCATGGATGGCGGCCGGGTCCTGCAGCAAGGCAGCACCGCCGCCATGGCGGTTGACCACCTTGGCCGGGCAGCCAAAGTTCAGATCGATCCCCTCGGGCGACAGCGCCGCCAGCTGCACCGCATTGGCCGCCATGCTGGCGGCATCGCTGCCCAGCAGCTGCGCGCGCACCGGGGTGCCGGCTGCCGTGCAGCTACCGTTGCGCAACTCAGGCATGGTGCGCAGGTAGACCTTGTCGGGCAGCAAGCTGCCGGTGATGCGGATGAACTCCGACACGCAGCGGTCAGCGCCACCAATGCTGGTGAGCACATCGCGCAGCACAAAATCGAGCAGGCCCTCCATGGGCGCAAGCAACAAGCGCATGTGGGCCCCGTTCAGACCATCAGGCAGATCACCAGGCCACCTGCAGGCGCCACAGCGTGGTCATCTCGGCCGCGCGGGCCTGGTGCAGCGGGTTGCTGCCATCCTGGGCCTTGGGGTGGCGCGGGCGGATGTGGTTCTTGCCCACCACCTGCAAGCCGGCCTCGGCGATCCAGCTGAGCAGCTCCTCGCGGCTGCGCAGGCCCAGGTGCTCGGCAAAATCGGACAGGATCAGCCAGGCCTCGCCACCGGGCACCAGGTGGGCGGGCACCCCGGCCAGAAAGCCGCGCAGCATGCGGCTGCCTTCGTCATAGACGGCGCGCTCCACCGGCGCGCTGGGCTTGGCAGGCACCCAGGGCGGGTTGCAGACCACCAGCGCGGCCTTGCCTTCGGGGAACAGATCGGTCTGCGCCAGCTCCACGCGCTGCTCCACACCCAGGCGCTCCAGGTTTTCCTTGGCGCAGGCCAGGGCACGCGGGTCGGTATCGGTGGCCAGCACCTTCTGGATGCCACGGCGCGCCAGCACGGCAGCGATCACGCCGGTACCGGTGCCGATGTCATAGGCCAGCGACTGCTTGGCCAGCGCGGTGGGCAGCGGCGCCTGGGCAATCAGGTCAACATACTCGCCGCGCACCGGCGAGAACACGCCGTAGTGCGGGTGGATGCGGTCATAGCCCTTGGGCGCCAGCTTGGCCAGCGCGGGGATTTCCACGCCTTTTTTGCGCCATTCATGGGCGCCCACCAGGGCCTGCAGCTCGCGCAGCGACACCACCTGGGGCTGGTCGCCTGCGGGCGCGCCCCAGGCGTCGATACAAGCGGCCTGCACCTCAGGCGCGCGGCGCAGGTGGATGGCATATTGCGGGTCCAACTCGATCAGCACCATCGACAGCACGCGGGCGCGCTGCGCCTGCAGCTGGCGCTGCTGGTGGAAGGGCAAGGCCAGCTGCGGCGTGGGCATGCCGGCCACCGCAGGGGCAGCGGGCTTTTTCTTGGCCTTGCGCTCGCCGGTCTTGTCCAGACGGCGCGTGAGCGACTGCAGCAGCATGCGGGCATTTTGAAAGTCACCGCGCCACAAGAGCGCCGTGCCCTCGCAGGCCAGCCGGTAGGCCACATCGGCGGGCAAGGTGTCATCGGCCAGCACCACGCGGGCGGCGGCGGCCGCACCGCGCTCGCTGCGCCAGCGCGCGCTGCGTGCATCGCCGCCTTCCTCCCAGTGGATGGTGGGCAAACTCTCTGGCTGGGCAGTGGTCATACAAAAGGCTTTCTGGGGCAGTGCGGCAAGGCGCCAGCTGCCAAGGGGGAAAAACAAAGAGGCCGTCCAAGACGGCCTCTTGAGAGCAAGGCTGCCCCGCCCTGCCTGCGCAGGGCCGGCGCATGCCCGGCCAGCAAGGATCAGCGGTTCATCAAGGAGCGCTGCATGCGCACTTCTTCGATCTTGATGGCACCGACGGTGGCCGTCTTGGCGGTCGACATCTCGCGCTTGAAACCAGCAGACTCATGGAAACGCAGTGCGCGCTCATTGCGCAGCGGCACCCAGGCGGTCACCGAGGTGCAGCCTTCTTCGGACAGGCCGTCACGCGCAGCATCCCACAGCGCCACGCCCACGCCCTGGTCCCAGTGGGTAGGGGCAGCATAGATCGCCCAGATCTCACCGGTGGTGGGGCGGGTCTTGGCATCGCGCGAGCGGTCAAAACCGATGAAACCGACGATCTTGTCGTTCTCAACGGCCACTTGCACCTGCGGCTCGCAGTATTCGATGGCTTCACGCCAGTAAGCCTGGCGCTTTTCGACGGAAGAGATGGACTTCAGTTGGTCATCGGGCAAAACACCGCGATAGCTCTCCACCGAAGCGGCGGCATGGATTTGGGCAATGGCTTTGGCATCACGGAGAGTTGCGGGACGAACCTGGATAGTTTCAGACATGGATAACCGAAAACAAAAATCAATGAATTAACCAAAAAGCACGTATATCTCGTCGTACACTGCGACCATCACGCCCGGCCGGGTGTCAAGTGGGGATGGAGCACCCTGAGGCTCAACATCCACCCACCTGCAACACACCATGGCTCACGCAGCATCAGCAGGCAACAAGGCACTGCTGAAGGCTTTTTTAAGGGCATATGGAAGAGTCAGCGCGTGAACAGCGCGCTAGAGAGTATGGTGCGCGAAAGCCCGCCATTGTCTCACTCCTGACATCATTTGGGTAGCCCCACAATAGGCTTGTAGGTCAATTTGTGCAGGGGTTTGCAAATGACTGCATTTGCGCTAGGCGTTTACCCGAAGGGTGCCCCTGCCTACAAATCAAGGTCTTAGCGCATAAAGCTGCGACCGAGCCACCGCATCAGCCCATCAAAGCGCCGGCCATAGGGCGGATACAGCCAGGCAGCGGCCGACCAGCTGCCTTGACGCAGCACAGGCTTGCCATGAGAAAAGCCCATGAATCCATGGTAGCCATGCAGCGCGCCCCAGCCGCTCTTGCCCCAGCCGCCAAACGGCAGGGCCCCATGGGCAAACTGCAGCAGGCAGTCATTCATGCACATGCCTGCCGCCCGCACCCGCTGCGCCACATCGCGGCCCTGGCGGCGGTCCTGGCCAAACCAGTACAGCGCCAGCGGTATCTCGCCATGGTTGATCGCTGCAATCGCCTCCTCGCGGTCGTCGTACTGCAGCACCGGCAGCACCGGGCCAAAGATTTCCTCCTGCATCAGCTGCATCTGCGCGCCCACCCCCAGCACCAGCGCCGGCACCAGCTGGCGGCTGATGCCATCGCCGATACGGCTTTGGGACACCTCCTCCCCGCCGCCTGCCAGGCGGATCACCTGGGCACCGGCCTGCTCGGCCTGGGCCAGCATGCCCAGCAGCCGGCTGGCATGGGCCGCATGGATGACCGAGGTGTAATCGGGGTTGCCCTGCAGCTGCGGGTACATGCGCTGCACGGCCTGGGTATAGGCCTCGACAAAGGCGGCAGCGCTGCTGCGTGGCAGCAGCACATAGTCGGGCGCAATACAGGTCTGGCCGGCATTGAGCAGCTTGGCATGGGCAATCTTGCGCGCCGCGTCCTGGATATCGCAGCTTTGCTCCAGCAGGCAGGGCGATTTGCCGCCCAGCTCCAAGGTGGTGGGCACCAGCTGGTTGGCAGCGGCCAGCGCCACCTTGCGGCCGGTGGCCGCCGAGCCGGTGAACAGCAGGTGGTCCAGCGGCAGGGCCGCCAACTCGGCTGAAGCCCCCGCGTCACCCGCCAGCAAGGCCACCTCGTCATCGGCGAAATAGCTGGGCAGCAGCTCGGCGAGCAGCGCCATGGTCTGCGGGGTGTATTCGCTGGGTTTGATGATCACGCGGTTGCCGGCAGCCAGCGCGCTGACCAGCGGCCCCAAGGACAGCAGCAGGGGATAGTTCCAGGGAGCGATCACCCCGATGACGCCCAGCGGCATGGGCTGCACCCAGGCGCGCGCAGGCCAGAAATACCAGGGCGTGGCCTCGGGCCGGGGCGCTGCCCAGCGCCGCAGGGCGCCCAGCGCCTGGCGCAGCTGGCTGTGCAGCGGCAGCAACTCCGTCAAGGTCGTCACCCGGGCCGAGCGCTGACCAAAATCGGCCTGCACGCTGGCGCACAGCCGCGCCTCGTTGTCCTGCAGCAGCTTCTGCAGCCGCAGCAAGCGCTCGCGCCGCAGCAGCAGCGGCGTATCGGCCTGGGCGCGGCTGGCCGCGCGCATGGCCTCAAAACGGCTGTGCAACTCGCTCACATCCATAGCATGGCCCCATAAAAAAACCCGGTCTGCATCAGGCACAACCGGGCTTTGTACACAAGGCAGGCCGCAGCCTGCGTCAGGTCAGTCAGTGTTGTGAACGGATTTCACGAGGCTCCACGTCCGTCACATCGATCACGGAAGCGCGCATGCCTGAGGGGCTGGCGGCCGATTCAGCAGCGCGTGCACCCTTGTTGGCCGACCAGCGCGCCGTGCTGCGGTAAACCGTGGTCCAGCCCGAAGCGGGGTTCATCTTGAACGCGAAAGGCACCACAGGTTTGCCGGTGACTTTGGCCCATAGCAGGCGCACAGCCCAGAGCATGGCAGCGATTGCGGCCACCACCATCAGACTGACAAAAAACACCAGACCAGCCAGCACCATCGCAATACGCAAAGTCCAGCTCACCACAGTTGCCAACAACTCGTTCAACGCACTTCCTTTCATCGCTGTATGACAGCGCTTGCTACCCATGTTATGCCGATGCCAGGCTTTTTCAAGCCCCCTGCACTGTCAACAAGCATATCGCAGCGTAAAGATGGTGGGCCATGCATGGTTATGCATGGCCCACCGCCAAGGGCACTACTGCACATCGGCCTTGCCAAAATGGAACTCGCCCGGTGCCTGCACCGGATCCACGGTCACGGGGATACGGCTCTTGGGCGGGTAGACGCCTTCGAGCAGCAAGCGCGACAGCGGGTTCTCGATGCGCTGCTGGATCGCCCGCTTGAGCGGCCGTGCACCAAACACCGGATCAAAGCCCACCTTGGCCAGCTCGGCCATCGCCGCATCGGACACCTCCAGATGCAGGTCCATCTTCGCCAAGCGATTTTCGAGCTGGTGCAGCTGAATGCGTGCAATCGACTCGATGTGCTGGGCGTCGAGGCCATGGAACACCACGGTTTCATCGATGCGGTTGAGGAATTCGGGCCGGAAATGGTTTTTCAGTTCCCCCCAGACCGCGTCTTTTACATCCTCATACGATTCGCCGACCATCGCCTGGATCAGCTGCGAGCCGATATTGCTGGTCATCACGATCACGGTGTTCTTGAAGTCTACCGTGCGGCCCTGGCCATCGGTGAGGCGGCCGTCGTCGAGCACCTGCAGCAGGATGTTGAACACATCGGGATGGGCCTTTTCCACCTCGTCGAGCAAGATCACGCTGTAGGGCTTGCGGCGCACGGCCTCGGTCAGGTAGCCGCCCTCGTCATAGCCCACATAGCCCGGAGGCGCACCAATGAGGCGCGAGACCGAGTGCTTCTCCATGAACTCGCTCATGTCGATGCGGATTAGGTGGTCTTCGCTGTCAAACAAAAAGCCCGCCAGCGCCTTGCACAGCTCGGTCTTGCCCACGCCGGTGGGGCCCAGGAACAGGAAGGAGCCGGTGGGCCGGTTCGGATCGGACAGGCCCGAGCGCGAGCGGCGGATGGCGTTGGACACCGCAGAGATCGCCTCATCCTGGCCGACCACGCGCTCGTGGAGCTTGTCTTCCATGCGCAAGAGCTTGTCACGCTCGCCCTGCATCATCTTGGAGACCGGGATGCCCGTGGCGCGGCTGACCACCTCAGCAATCTCTTCGGCGCCCACTTGCGTGCGCAGCAGTTTGTGGCCCTTGTCCTTGGCCCCTTCGCTTTTCTCGTCGGCCTGCACTTCGGCCAGCTGTTTCTCCAGCGCTGGCAGCTTGCCGTACTGCAACTCGGCGACCTTGTTGAAGTCGCCGCTGCGCGTGGCTTCCTGGATCTGGAAGCGCACCTGGTCGAGCTCCTTGCGCAGTTGCTCCGAGCCCATCGCATCGGCCTTCTCGGCCTTCCAGATCTCTTCCATATCGGCGTATTCACGCTCGATCTTGGACAGGTCCTCTTCGATCAGCGACAGGCGCTTTTGCGAGGCCTCGTCCTTTTCCTTCTTCATCGCCTCGCGCTCGATCTTGAGCTGGATCATGCGGCGCTCGAGCTTATCCATCACCTCGGGCTTGGAGTCGATCTCGATCTTGATCTTGGCCGCTGCCTCATCGATCAGGTCGATGGCCTTGTCGGGCAGGAAGCGGTCGGTGATATAGCGTGCCGACAGCTCGGCCGCAGCGACAATCGCCGGGTCGGTGATGTCCACGCCATGGTGGGCTTCGTACTTTTCCTGCAGGCCGCGCAGGATCGCAATGGTGTCTTCCACCGAGGGCTCATTGACCAGCACCTTCTGGAAGCGCCGCTCCAGCGCCGCATCCTTTTCGATGTACTTGCGGTATTCGTCCAGGGTGGTGGCGCCAATGCAGTGCAGCTCGCCCCGCGACAGCGCAGGCTTGAGCATATTGCCCGCGTCCATCGCACCATCGGCCTTGCCGGCGCCGACCATGGTGTGGATCTCGTCGATGAAGAGAATCACCCGGCCCTCTTCCTGCGCGACTTCCTTGAGCACGGATTTGAGCCGCTCTTCAAAGTCCCCCCGGTACTTGGCGCCCGCCAGTAGGCCGGCCATGTCCAGCACCAGCACCTTCTTGTCGCGCAAGGTGTCCGGCACTTCGCCCGCCACAATGCGTTGGGCCAGGCCTTCGACGATGGCCGTCTTGCCCACGCCGGGCTCACCGATCAGCACGGGGTTGTTCTTGCTGCGGCGCTGCAGCACCTGGATGGTGCGGCGGATCTCGTCATCGCGGCCAATGACCGGGTCGAGCTTGCCCAGCTTGGCGCGCTCGGTCAGGTCCAGCGTGTATTTCTTCAAGGCTTCGCGCTGGCTTTCGCCGTCGGCGCTGTCCATCGCTTGGCCGCCGCGCACGGCGTCAATCGCCGCTTCCAGTGCCTTGCGGCTCAAGCCCCCCTCTTTGACGATGCGGCCGGCCTCCCCCTTGTCATCGGTAAGCGCGAGCAAGAACAGCTCGCTGGCATAGAACTGGTCGCCGCGCTTGATGGCTTCCTTCTCGGTGGCCTGCAGCATGCGCTGCAGATCGGGGCCTACCGTGACTTGGTCCTGGCCTTGCACCTGCGGCAGGCGCTTGATCGCGTTTTCTGCGGCCGTGCTCATCGCCGTGGCATTGGCGCCTGCGCGCGCCAGCAGCGATTTGGGGCCATCGGGCTGGCGCAGCATGGCTGCCAGCACATGGACCGGGTCGATATAGGCGTTGTCATTGCCCAGGGCCAACGATTGGGCGTCGGCCAGCGCTTCTTGAAATTTGGTTGTCAGTTTGTCGATTCGCATGAATGTTCCCCACTCAACAATTGTTACTGGGGAATATTTTGCGCTGGACGCCGTATTTTCAAGAACCTCGCCGCACATATAGCTTCTGTCGGCCCACGTCGCCAAGTGCTGTGCGCCGTCTCCTACGCCCTGCGGACATTGCAGCAAGGCGGTCGCGCTCCCCGCACCCATTGCAGCAGCTATAGGGCTGAGAAAGCTTGCGCCCGGTCAAGGCCGCTGCAATGGGGCCCGTTTTTTAGCTTTGGCGCTGGGGCAGGCCCCAGCGCGCCATCGCCGCTTCGTCGCTGACGCGGGCATCGACCCAGCGCGCACCCTCGGGCGTGTCTTCCTTCTTCCAGAATGGCGCTTCGGTCTTGAGGTAGTCCATCAAGAACTCGCAAGCCTGGAAGCTCTCGCCCCGGTGCGCCGAGGAGACGGCGACCAGCACAATCTGGTCGCCAGGCGCCAGCAGCCCCACGCGGTGGATGATGCGGGCGCCAAAGATGTCAAAACGCTGGCTGGCGGCCTCGACCATCTGGGCGATCGATTTCTCCGTCATGCCGGGGTAGTGCTCCAGCTCCATCGTCGCCACCTCGCTGCCCGCATTGCGGTCGCGCACGGTGCCGACAAAGCTGCAGACCGCGCCAATGCGGCCATCGGCGGCGCGCAGCAGGCGCAGCTCCTCGCTCACATCAAAGTCAGCGGTCTGGACGGCGATATGGGTGTGCAGCATGGCGGTATCTCGGCGGAAAAGCATCAAAAAACCAAGCCTAGCATGCCCGGCCGGGCCCTGCCGCAAACCATGGCAGGCCACCCCAGCTTCGCGATTGCGGCACACTGGTGGCCCTCTGCAAGCTTTGCGCTGCTGGAATGCCCGCATTCCGCCGCCTGCCCGCTCGCTTGCAAGACCTGTTTTCTCTTTGGATGCTTTCCATGCCCAGTCAGACCCTGAATGCCCACGGCTTCCTGCTCTACCCCAATCCGCGCAACCAGCACCGGATTGTGTTCGAGCACCACGTGTTCGTGCCCTACCCTTACGCGATCATCGACATCCCGGCGATGGACCTGGTCGGCAAGACCAGCGTCTATGCCGCCTGCCGCGAGAGCGACAAGAAAATGGGCCAGGTCGTGACCTTTGAGCTGGAAGAAGATGTGGCCCGCTTTGAAAAGCGCTTTACGCCCTGAACACGCACACCACCTGAGCCACTCCCATGCAAGACGGCAGCCAGATCTTTGTCCCTGATTCCTTCATCGCCCTGTTCCAGGGCCGCAACCAGCGCCTGCGCCAGCCGCTCGATGAGATCGCCCAGCGCTATGAGCTTTGCGAAGACCTGGCGCAGATGCTGGTCGAGCAGGCGCAGATCCTCTACCACCAAAGCGCGCCCTCCGAGAGCGCCATCCTGCAGACCATCTACAGCGGCCTGCAGACGCCGGACGCCGGCGTCAGCGCCGAGGAAGCCCGCTGGTTAGTGCTGCGCCTGGCCGAACTGCTGGAATGGAAAGCGCCCGAGCTGCTGCTGCCCAGCCCCGCAGAAGATGGCGCTGCTTAAGCAGTCTTAACCTCCCGTCACCGGTGGAAAAAACGCCACCTCGGCACCCGCCTCCAGCACCGTGCTGTCATCGCTGAGTACCTGGTTGACGGCGGTGCGCACCGCGCGCCCCCGAGCCAGGCAGCTGGCATAGGGCTCGCCGCGTGCCAGCAGGGCCTCGCGCAGCTCGGCGACGGTGCCGGCCTCGGTGGCAAAGGCCTCGCTGCCGCTGCCAATGGCCTCGCGGATACTTGCAAAATAGCGCAGTTGCAAAGTCTTCATCGTCATCTCCTCACCCTCCTCAGCCCAGCAACTGGGCAAAGGGCACAAAGCGCACGCTGTCACCCTGCGCAATCGTCTGGCCGGGCGGGTTGTCGACCAGGCCGTCGGCCCAGACGGCCGAGGTCAGCACACCTGAGCCCTGGTTGGCAAAACGCTCCAGCCCGCCTTGCGCATTGACGCGCACCCGCAAGAAT
This sequence comes from Comamonas sp. MYb396, assembly GCF_037479555.1. Lineage (NCBI taxonomy): Bacteria > Pseudomonadati > Pseudomonadota > Betaproteobacteria > Burkholderiales > Comamonadaceae > Comamonas > Comamonas sp. MYb396. The sequence goes on from NZ_JBBGYU010000002.1 coordinate 485,898, forward strand.
TCGCGGCGCTTGTCGGCTCGCGGCCAGTCAAAATCGGCACGCATATCGATCGCCTGCGGCGCCAGCGCCTGCACGCCTTGCAGGCGTAGCAGAAAAGGCCGCACCAGGAGCGCAAAGGTCACAAAACTGGAGACCGGGTTGCCCGGCAGACCGATGAAATGGGCCTGGCCCACGCGCCCATAGGCAAAGGGCTTGCCCGGCTTGAGGGCAATGGCCCACAGGTCAAGGCTGCCCAAGGCTTGCACGGCCGGCTTGACGTGGTCTTCCTCACCCACCGACACGCCGCCACTGGTCAGCACCAGGTCGCTGTGCTGCGCCGCCGTCTGCAGCGCGGCCACGGTGGCCTCATAGCTGTCGGGCACGATGCCCAGGTCGCGCACCTCGCAGCCCAGGCGCTGGAGCATGGCGCGCAAAAAGAAGCGGTTGCTGTTGTAGATGCTGCCCAAGGGCAGGTCCTGGGGCGCCACGTCGCCGGGCATGACCAGCTCGTCACCGGTAGAGAACAAGGCCACGCGCGGGCGGCGGGCCAGCGGCAGGCGGGCGCAGCCCATGCTGGCAGCCAGGCCCAGCTCGGCCGGGCCCAGGCGGGTGCCGGCGGTCAGCACCGTGCTGCCCAGCTGCATGTCTTCGCCACTTTTGCGGATGTTCTGCCCTGCCTTGACCGCCGCATTGATCTTCACCCGGCCATCGTCCAGCAGGCTGCATTCTTCCTGCATCACCACGGCATCGGCGCCCGCTGGCACCGCTGCCCCGGTAAAGATGCGGGCGGCGGTGCCCGCTGCCAGCGGCTCGCCAATGCTGCCCGCTGCAATGCGCTGGCTGACCGGCAGGGCCAGTGCGGGCCCGCTCAGGTCGGCCGCGCGCAGCGCATAGCCATCCATCGCGCTGTTGTCGAAAGGCGGCACTTGCAAGCCAGCGACCAGGTCCTGCGCCAGCACACGGCCGTCGGCATCAAAGGTGTCCAGCAGCTCATGGCCCGCCAGCGGCTGGGCATGGGCCAGCAGCTCGGCCAGCGCGGCATCGAGGGATTTCAGGGGGGGACGGGGCTGGCTGTTCATTCAATCATTCCTTGGGTTGTCGGCCGCCTCCAGGCAGGCCGAGCATCGACACGGGCCGCTTAGCCGGCGGTATCGCTCGCAAATACACAGGGCGGGGTATAGGCAAAGCGGGCGCTGTGCGCCAGCAGCCACTGGGCCACATCGGCGGGCGCATCGCGGGGCAGCTGCGGCAGGGCGGTGGCGGGTAACAGCTCACGGGCGGGCGACAGCACCACCGCCTGCACAGCCGCATCCTGCGGGTAGAGCGGCGCCTTGCCGTTGGCCTCTGGCGCATTGGCCAGCACCTCTAGCTTGGGCAGGTCGCAGTCCTTGAAGCCCTCCACCAGCACCCAGTCCACCTGGCTGTCGAGCTGGGCGATCAGCGCATGCACATCGGGCTCCTGCGTCTTTGGCAGCTCGCGCATCAGCACCACGCGCTGGTCGGAGGCAGCCAGCACCTCGTAGGCGCCGGCCTGGCGGTGGCGCCAGGTGTCCTTGCCAGGGGTGTCGATGTCAAAGCGGTGGTGGGCATGCTTGATGACCGACACCTGCTGGCCGCGCGCGATCAGCACGGGGATGACCTGCTCGATCAAGGTCGTCTTGCCACTGCCCGAATAGCCTGCAAAACACACGACCTGCATACCCGCCTCCTTGATGATTCCACGGCCGGCCTCGGCACCCAGGCGCGAGGCGGTAGCGGCAGCTTAGCCGGTTCAGCGGCAGTGGTCCTTGATATAGGTCTTGACCTGGTCCACATCGGCGGGCATCACCACCACGCGCTTGGGAAGGTCTTCGATGCCGTCAAACTTGGCTGGGCGCTCGGGTGTGCGGCCCAGCGCCTCTTCAATGGTGGCGGCAAACTTGATTGGCAAGGCCGTCTCCAGCACGATCATCGGCTCGGCACCCAGGTGCTCACGCGCCACCTTCACGCCATCGGCGGTGTGGGTGTCGATCATCTGGCCCAGGCGCTGGTAGGTGTCCTGGATCGTGGCCAGGCGGTCGGCATGCGTGCTCTTTCCGCTGACAAAGCCATAGCGGCCGGCAGCATCCTGGAAGGCCGGATCGGCCTGCAGGTCAAAGCGGCCCTCTTGGGCCACGCCTTGCGCAAACAGCTGCTGCAGGCGGGCGCCATCGCGGCCGACCAGATCGAACACAAAGCGCTCAAAATTGCTGGCCTTGGAGATGTCCATCGACGGGCTCGAGGTCTCGAAGGTGTGGGCAGCGCCGCGCACCTGGTAGACACCCGTGCGGAAGAATTCGTCCAGCACATCGTTCTCGTTGGTGGCCACCACCAGCTTGGCAATCGGCAGGCCCATCTGGCGCGCCACATGGCCGGCGCAGACATTGCCGAAGTTGCCGCTGGGCACCGTAAAGCTCACCTTCTCGCTGTTCTGGCTGGTGGCCTGCAGGTAGCCGGCAAAGTAGTAGACCACCTGGGCCAGCAGGCGGGCCCAGTTGATGGAGTTGACGGTGCCGATCTTGTACTGCGCCTTGAAGGCGTGGTCGTTGCTGACCGCCTTGACGATGTCCTGGCAGTCGTCAAACACGCCTTCGATGGCGATGTTGTGGATGTTCTCGTCCTGCAGGCTGAACATCTGTGCCTGCTGGAAGGGACTCATGCGGCCGTGCGGGCTGGTCATGAAGACGCGCACGCCCTTTTTGCCGCGCATCGCGTATTCGGCTGCGCTGCCGGTGTCGCCGCTGGTGGCCCCCAGAATATTGAGCTCTTCGCCGCGGCGCGCCAGTTCGTACTCGAACAGGTTGCCCAGCAGCTGCATGGCCATGTCCTTGAAGGCCAAGGTCGGGCCATTGGAGAGCGCCTCGATCATCAACTGGCCTTCGAGCTGGCGCACTGGAACAATCGCCGCCGTGCCGAACACCGCCTCGGTGTAGGTCTTGTTGCAGAGCGCGCGCAGGTCATCGGCGGGGATGTCGTCGATGTACAGCGACAGAATCTCGAACGCCAGCGCGGCATAGCCCTTGCTCTTGAGCGTCTCGCGCAGCGCCGTCAGCTTGGCGTCGTCGATCTGCGGGTACTGCACCGGCATGTACAGACCGCCATCGGGCGCCAGGCCCTCGAGCAAAATGTCGCAAAAACGTTTTTGTTCGGCATGGCCGCGCGTGGAGAGATACAGCATGGAGGGTGCGAAATAAGTGGACACAGCCCGCTCACGGGCAAGGAGCAACTGCTTATTATCCTGCAGTCGCCAGTACTGGCACAGCTTGCGCAGGAATGTGGGGCACAGCAGCCGGCAGCAGCGCCCTGGCTGCGACCCGCAAGGCAGCCGCAGGCATAAAAAAGCCCCGGACTGGGTCCGAGGCCTGGCTGGGTTGTGGAGCAGCCGTTAGACCTGCTCACCCATGCGCGCCAGCTCCTGGCGGGCATAGTAGGCGCGCCACTGGTTCAGCACCAGCTCGGCAAAGGCCTGGTTCTTCATCTTCTTGACGCCCTTGAGCATCACCACCACGCGCTGCTTTTTCTTCTGAAACTGGGCGCGGCGCTTGCCCACACCCATCGCAGGCGGCTGCACACCGGGCTCCAGGGCCATGATGACGGTGAGCATGTGGTTGGCCTGGTTGAACTCGAAATCATCAATCGCCGACCAGGGCAGCAGCTCCTGCGCGTTGAAGAGGCGCACACCCGCGGGCTGCAGCACCATGGCCGGGCTTTGGCTGTCGCGCCAGAAGAGCCGCGCCACCCATACGCAGACAAGACCACCGGCGAGCACGCCGGCAGCCATGGCCATGTGCAGGCCCGCCATGAACAAGGCCACCGCGCCGCCAAAGCAGGCCAGGGCCAGAAAGCCGAACAAGCCCACCATGAAGGCCGAGCGCTCATGGATCACCGTCTCGGGCGCAGCCAGCGCCGCGATCTCGCGCAGCTCGGCCAGCTTGGCGCTGCGGTTGGCCGCGGCTGCGCTGCTGAGCTCGTTTTGCAAGGCGGCATTCAGATCGGCGACCGGGGCCGGTGCGACCGCCCCGGCCAGGGTGCGGCTGCTGGCAGCGGGCGCGCCCTGCTCCAGGCCAAACTCCTGCAGCAGCTGGCTGCCCTGGGCATCCATCGCGCGGGCGAGCAACTCGGGGCTGACGGGCACACCCAGCGCAGCGAGGCGCTCGGCCAGCTCAGGGTGGGTGTCGGTCGGGTGGGCCTGGCGCTGGTCCAGGTGCTCGCTCGGGTCGGTCATGCCCTTGGCAGCGACCAGCTGGCGCACATGGCCCAGCACACCGCCTGCGACCGTCTCGCCCCGGTCCCAGTTGGCCTGCAGCGCCTCATCCACCAGCGGGGCCAGCGCGCTGATGCGCAGCAAGGACGAGGCAACGGCCTGCGGGCTCACCACCTGCGCGCCCACCGCATCGGCGGCCAGCTCGCGCTTACGGCTCCAGTAGCGCACCGCTTCGTGGAAGCTGTCCAAGAACATCTCGCCAAACAAGGTGGCTGGCCGGCGCAGAATGTCCATCCAGGAGCCCTCATGGCGCTCACCGCCGCTGATGGCCACCAGGTGGTGGAGGGTGGCGCTGTAGATCGGTGAGAAGCGCTGGCTGTAGAGCGTGTCCTCGCCGATGAAGTGGCCCAGCTCATGGCCGATCACGGCGGCAACCTCGCCGGCATTGAGAAAGGCCATATAGGGCAAGGGCAGGTACAGCACCCGCCCCTGGGGCAGCAAGGCGCCACTGGCCAGCTGCACCGGGTGCTCGGTCACAAAAAAGCCTTCGTTCAGGCCCACGACCAGCGCATCGGGCATGCCGGCGCCGGTCTTGGCGGCCACGCGGTCCACAAAGGCCCAGAGTTCGGGCGCCTGCTGGCGGCTGACGGTCTGGCCCATCACCTCGATGGGCGCGTTCTCCAGCGGCTTGCGCGATGCCTTCCAGACATCGATCAGCACCTTGCAGCCCGAGTAGAGCAGGAACAGCGCCAGGCCGCCAAGGATGAACATCAGCTTCATGTCGCCCTTGCTGTAGTTGCGGTGGCGCAGGATGGGCATCATCTCGTAGACCAGCAGCGGGATGGCTGCACCAAACAGCAGCAGCACCATGACCACCATATAGGTCGGCAAGAGCTTGCGGCCCTTCTGGAAGGTCGCGAGCAGCTGCTCGCGCGACTGCAGGGCCTTGGCGCCCATGCCGCGCTGGTACACCACCCCCAGCGCCGACCACAGCAGCGCCAGCACGCTGAAGGCGATGGTGCAGCCCGCCAGCACCGGCTGCAAGTTACGGGTAGTGACATTCAGACCCTGGTTTTGCAGGTCCTGGATGGCCATCAGGTACTCGTTTTTGACCTTCCAGACCGGGTATTCCTTGCCCTCGCTGTCCCGCACCGTCGCACGGCGGCCGGGCTTTTCGGCCTCGATCGCCTCGAGCTGGCGCACCACCTGCTGGTACTGGGCGATCTGCGCGCCCACATCCGAGACCGGCGTATCGGCCCGCGACCATTGCCAGAGGCCAATGGCCAGCATCAGCAGCGGAATCCCGAACAACACCCCCCAACGCTTGGCCAGCGCCAGCCATTTCTTGTCGGTGTCCGACATAGTGCAACTCCCCGTCTTTGTTATCGATCTGCAGCCCCCGGGGGCGCCGCATTTGTGAGCGGCCATTATTTAGAAAAATAATGACGTGAACAAATACCCACAAGTAACAGAATGATGCGGATGTTTTCGCAGCTGTTGGACCCAAAAAGCAAAACCGCCTGGGCCGGATCGGCTACAGGCGGTTGGGTAGGCGGCAGGCGCCGGGCTGTGCGACCGGCGGCCGCAGCGGCTCTAGCGCTCGCTTAGTTCAGCTCTTCCTTGCGGATGCGGGTGATCGGCGCCAGCACGGTGGGCAGGCCCTGGATTTCGGCGAGCGCCTTGTCCATATCGCCTTCGCGCGTGTCGTGCGTCAGGATGATCAGGTCGGTCTGGGTCGAGCCTTCACCACCGACTTCGTCGGCTTCGCGCTGCAGCACCGCATCGATGCTGATGCCGGCGCCCGCCAGCAGACCGGTGACCTTGGCCAGCACGCCGGCCTCGTCGGCCACGCGCATGCGCAGGTAGTAGCTGGTGGTGATATCGGCCATCGGCAGCACCGGCAGCTCCTGCCCCGCTTCACGCAAGGTGCTGCTCTGGAAGGCCAGGGGCGGCACGCGGTGGGCCACAGCGGCGCCTTCGAGGCGGGCGATGTCGACCAGATCGGCAATCACGGCCGAGGCGGTGGGCTCGGAGCCTGCGCCCTTGCCGTAGTACAGGGTCGTGCCCACGGCATCGCCATGCACCACCACGGCATTCATCGCGCCTTCCACATTGGCGATCAGGCGCTTGGATGGCACCAGCGACGGATGCACCCGCAGCTCGATGCCCTTGTCGGTGCGCTTGGTGATGCCCAGGAGCTTGATGCGGTAGCCCAGCTGCTCGGCATAGCGGATATCGACCGACGACAGCTTGGTGATGCCCTCGACATAGGCCTTGTCGAACTGCACCGGCACGCCAAAGGCGATGGCGCTCATCAAGGTGGCCTTGTGCGCGGCGTCCACGCCTTCGATGTCGAAGGTCGGGTCGGCTTCGGCGTAGCCCAGGCGTTGCGCTTCTTTGAGCACCACGTCAAAGTCCAGGCCCTTGTCGCGCATCTCGGAGAGGATGAAATTGGTGGTGCCGTTGATGATGCCGGCAATCCACTGGATCTGGTTGGCGGTCAGGCCTTCGCGCAGCGCCTTGATGATCGGGATGCCACCGGCCACGGCCGCTTCGTAGGCCACCATCACGCCCTTGTCGGCCGCTGCCTTGAAAATCTCCGAGCCATGCACGGCCAGCAAGGCCTTGTTGGCCGTCACCACATGCTTGCCAGCGGCAATCGCCTCCAGCACCAGGGTCTTGGCCACGCCATAACCGCCGATCAGCTCGATGACCACATCGATATCGGGATTGGCGATCACCTCGCGCGCGTCCTTGACGACCACGGCCTGGTCACCCACCACCGCACGGGCACGGGCTTCATCCAGATCGGCCACCATGGTTACGGCAATATCGCGGCCAGCGCGGCGGCGAATCTCGTCATGGTTACGTTGCAACACGTTGAAGACACCACTACCGACGGTGCCGATGCCCAACAAGCCTACTTGGATCGGTTTCATAAATTCTCTTGGATACGTTGAATAACCAACAAGGCGCCCAGCCGGACGCCTGTCGTTGTCAGATAGGAAAGGCGGCGACTCAGGCAGCGGATTTTTCTGCCTTGGTCTTGACCAGCTTGATATCGGCCTTATGGGCTTGCGCAAGCTGCTCGGTTCCGTGGCGAAGTCGGTACTTGGCCAGGAAGGCGGCCAGGCGGTTGATCGCTTCGCGCAGGTCCGCCTCATGGGGCAGGAACACGATGCGGAAGTGGTCAGGCCGTGGCCAGTTGAAGCCGGTGCCCTGGACCAGCATCACGCGGGTCTCCTTGAGCACCTGCAGGAAGAATTCCTGGTCGTCCTCGATCGGGTAGACCGCAGGGTCGAGCTTGGGGAACATGTAGAGCGCGCCCTGGGGCTTGACGCAGCTGACACCGGGGATGGCATTGATCAGCTCCCAGGCCAGGTCACGCTGCTTGCGGAGGCGCCCGCCTTCTTGCACCAGCTCATCAATGCTCTGGTGGCCGCCCAGCGCGGTCTGCACGGCCCACTGGCCGGGCACATTGGCGCACAGGCGCATGTTTGAGAGCATGTTCAGGCCCTCGATATAGTCGGCAGCACCGGTCTTGTCGCCGGAGATCACCATCCAGCCGGCGCGGTAGCCGCAGCTGCGGTAGGCCTTGGAGAGCGAATTGAAGGTGATGGTCAGCACATCCTGCGACAGCGAGGCCATCGGCGTGTGCTTGGCATCGTCATACAGCACTTTGTCATAGACCTCATCGGCAAAGATGACCAGGCCATGCTCACGCGCGATCTGCACGATGTCGCGCAGCAGGGCGTCGGAATACAGCGCGCCGGTGGGGTTGTTGGGGTTGATGACCACGATGCCCTTGGTGCGGGGCGTGATCTTGGCGCGGATGTCCGCCAGGTTGGGCATCCAGCCGTTTTCTTCGTCGCACATATAGTGCACCGGGGTGCCGCCCGACAGACTGGTCGCCGCCGTCCACAGCGGGTAGTCGGGGGCTGGCAGCAGCATTTCGTCGCCAGTATCGAGCAGCGCATTGGTGGCCAGGCTGATCAGCTCGGAGGCGCCATTGCCCAGGTAGATGTCGTCCAGACCCACGCCCTTGATGCCCAGGCGCTGGGTTTCGTGCATCACCGCCTTGCGCGCGGCAAAAATGCCCTTGCTGTCGGAGTAGCCCGCCGAGTTGGGCAGGTTGCGGATCATGTCCTGCTGCACCTCTTCAGGGGCATCGAAGCCAAACACCGCCAGGTTGCCGATGTTGAGCTTGGTGATCTTCTGTCCTTCGTCCTCCATCCGCTTCGCCGCGTCCATGATCGGCCCTCGAATGTCGTAACACACATTGGCCAGCTTGGCGGATTTTTGAATCGTCTTCATGACAGAAACCACTACCTCTGAAAACACGGGATTGCAGCCGGCTGGCAACCATGCCAATACCTCGAACCCACAACCCAACTAGGTGAAAACTATAATTTGACCACAGATCCTTGCGTTGATCGCCCTGTAGTGGCTCCCTGTGCCTGCGGCACCGGGCACCGCCCCGTCCCAGCCCCGTTTGCAGAAAGCCCGCGCCATGAAGTTCCAGCCCGATAAATCCGACACCTTGACCATCACAGGCTATGGCCCGGGCTGGCTGGCCGTGGACAAGCAGTCCTATGCATACAGCCTGGTGGTCGGCTCCAACGGCACCCTCCAGCGCTGGGATTGCGAGCGCTTCGAAGACCTGGGCCCCGCCCATTTCGCCCAGCTCGCCGAGGCCGATGTCGAAACGGTCATTTTCGGCAGTGGCAATCGGTTACGTTTTCCTTCGCCTGCCTGGCTGGCTCCACTGATTGCAAAACGTATCGGCTTCGAGACCATGGATACGCCCGCTGCATGCCGTACCTACAACGTATTGGCTGGTGAGGGACGCAAGGTCTTGCTGGCCGTGCTGCTGGAGGCTCCTGCTCTATAACCACAATCGATAGCCTGTGTTTATCAGTGGGGCTCGATAAATATTTCGATTCGGGTTAAAATACTCGCTTGCGGCCGCGGGCCTGAATAACAACTAGATGAATACTTTGATTCCTGCGGCCTTTTTGCGATTACTCCGGAGAAAATAGAGAGCTATGGCTGTTGTTGTCAACAAACCCTTGCCAGAATTTGAAGCACAAGCGACGGGAGGCCTGAAGGTCTCCAATGCGTCGCATCAGGGGCAAATTCTGGTGCTGTACTTCTACCCCAAGGATAACACCCCCGGTTGTACCACCGAAGCCATGCAGTTCCGCGACAAGTACGCGGATTTTGTCAAGGCTGGTGCAGCCGTCTTCGGCGTGTCGCGCGACAACATGAAGTCGCACGACGACTTCAAGGAAAAGCTTGAGCTGCCCTTCGAGCTGATCGCCGATACCGAAGAGAAGCTGTGCCACATGTTCGGCGTCGTCAAGAACAAGATCATGTACGGCAAGAAGGTCAAGGGCATCGAGCGCTCGACCTTCCTGGTCGGCCCTGATGGCATCTTGGTGCAAGAATGGCGCGGCCTGAAGGTGCTGGGCCATGTCGAAGAAGTGCTCAAGGCCGTCAAGTCGATGAAGGCTGCGCAAAAGAAGGCTGCCTAAGCCGCTGCGCCAGGCGGCAACCGTGCGGCGGCGCGCGATCTGCGGATGCGCGCCGTTGCTGTTTCCGTCTTTCTGGGCCGACACCGCGATCCATGACTGCGATTGCTGGTTTCGGGACGCCCAGAATGTGCATAATGGGCTCCATATGTATGTGAGTCCGGATTGTTCTGTCATTCCCCATGAAAAAGGCTGTCTTGCTTGCGAGATGGCCTTTTTTGCATCCGGGGTGGCAGGCGTTCGGAGTGAGTTCGCCCATTTGGCGAGTGTTTAGATAAAGGCCCCGAGCTCCATGCCCTTGCCTCCCGCACCTACCCGCCGTGGCAGCCAGCTTTCCGCTGGTGACTTTTCCGCCAAGACCAACACCCCATCCCGTGCATCCGCGGCCGCTGCGCGCGATGAACAAGACGACGATCTTCTAGACCTGGACACGGCGCCCGCCGCCGTGGCCGCAAGCCCTGCGCCGCGCCGTGGCACGCAAGCCGCTGCCGCCCCCAAGGCCAGCAGCCGCAGCAAGAAAGCGGCGGCCACCCCTGCTCCCGTGCAAGCCCCTGCGCCGGTGGCCGCAAGCGCCAAGGCGCCAGCAACAGCCAAGCCTGCGCAACCGGCCCGCAGCCCTGCCGTGGCCGAAGCCAGCCCCGTCGTGGCCAGCAAGCCGGCCAAGGCCGCCAAGCCGCGCAGCGACAAAGCCAAGCTCTTTGTGCTCGACACCAATGTGCTGCTGCACGACCCCAGCAGCCTGTTCCGCTTTGAAGAGCACGATATCTACCTGCCGATGATCGTGCTCGAAGAGCTCGATGGCCACAAGAAGGGCATGACCGAAGTGGCCCGCAATGGCCGCCAGGCCAGCCGCACGCTCGATGCGCTGGTCGCCAGCCAGGAAGCGCATCTGGCCCAGGGCATTCGCCTCGATGCCACCGGCCAGAAGGGCGCCAGCGGCTGCCTGTTCTTCCAGACCGAGCCGCTGAACTACCAGCTGCCCGAGAGCCTGCCCCAGGGCAAGGCCGACAACCAGATCCTGGGCGTGGTCGAGGCCCTGCGCCAGCGCCACCCTGACCGCCCTGTGGTGCTGGTGTCCAAGGACATCAACATGCGCGTCAAGGCGCGCGCACTGGGCCTGGAGGCCGAGGACTACCAGAACGACAAGACGCTGGAAGACGGCGACCTGCTCTACACCGGCATGCTGCAGCTGCCGCTGGATTTCTGGGCCAAGGTCGGCAAGAAGGTCGAGAGCTGGCAGTCGGGTGCCTCCACCTGCTACCGCATCAGCGGCGCCATCACCCAGCAGCTGCACATCAACCAGTTTGTCTTCTACGAAGCCCCCGGCGAGAACAGCCTGTTTGCCCGCGTGATCGAGATCCGCGACAAGACCGCCGTGCTCGAGACGCTGAAAGACTACGGCCACCAGAAGAACAATGTGTGGGGCGTGACCACACGCAACCGTGAGCAGAACTTCGCGATGAACCTGCTGATGGACCCGGACGTGGACTTTGTCACCCTGGCCGGCACGGCAGGCACCGGCAAGACCTTGATGGCCCTGGCCGCCGGCCTGAACCAGGTGCTTGACGAGCGCCGCTACACCGAGATCATCATGACCCGCGCCACCGTCAGCGTAGGCGAGGACATCGGTTTTCTGCCCGGAACCGAAGAAGAGAAGATGGGCCCCTGGATGGGCGCATTGGACGACAACCTGGAGTTCCTGGCCAAGGGCGACGGCGGCAATCCTGGCGAATGGGGGCGCTCTGCCACCAATGACCTGATCCGCAGCCGCATCAAGATCAAGAGCATGAACTTCATGCGCGGCCGTACCTTCCTGAACAAGTACGTGATCATCGACGAGGCGCAGAACCTGACGCCCAAGCAGATGAAGACCTTGATCACCCGTGCCGGCCCCGGTACCAAGATCATCTGCATGGGCAACCTGGCCCAGATCGACACGCCCTACCTGACCGAAGGCTCTTCGGGCCTGACCTATGTGGTGGACCGTTTCAAGGGCTGGCCACACAGCGGCCACATCACCCTGGCACGCGGCGAGCGCTCGCGCCTGGCCGACTTTGCCAGCGATGTGCTGTAAACCGCGCTAGGCCGCAGCAGGGGCTGCACAGCCTCCGCCAAGGCCCAGGCCAAAAGCCCCAAAAAGCCAAATACAAAGGCACCGAGTTTTTGCTCGGTGCCTTTTTTTGCGCCTTCAGCCGGGGCTTAAACGCCAGTGCCTCGGATCTGGTCCAGGCTGCGCGCCGGCGTAATCGCCTGCGGATCGAGCTTGCAGTGCAGGATCACCGGCAGCTGGTGCTGTTCCGCCCAGCTGCGCATGGCAGCCAGCGCTGGCGCAAAGTCTTCGGTCTTCTCGACCAACGCTGCATTGCCGCCAAAGGCCTTGGCGTAAGCCACAAAGTCGGGGTTGCGCAGCTCGGTGGCACTGACCCGGTTCGGGTAGTCGCGCTCCTGGTGCATGCGGATGGTGCCGTACATGCCGTTGTCGATCAGCAGCACGATGACGGGCAGCTGGTACTGCACGGCGGTCGCAAACTCCTGGCCATGCATCAGAAAGTCGCCATCGCCGGCAATGCAGACGACGCTGCGCTGCTTGTCCAGGCGCTTGGCGCCCACGGCGGCGGGCAGGCCATAGCCCATGCTGCCACTGGTGGGGGCGAGCTGGCTGCCGTAGTGCGTAAACGGCCAGAAGCGGTGCACCCAGGTGGCAAAGTTGCCCGCGCCATTGCACCAGACCGTATCGGCCGGCAGCACCTCACGCAGATGCGCCATCAGCTGGCCCATCTGCAGCGCGCCAGGCACCTGGATGGGCGCAGGATTGCTCCAGGCCAGGTAGTCGGCATGGGCCTGCTGCACCAGCGCCTGGCGCTCGGCGCGTGGCGCAGCGGCGGGCTGGCGGGCCAGGGCCGCGCAAAAGGAATCGGGCGCGGCCACAATCGCCTGGTCAGCCTGGTAGACCCGGCCCAGCTCATCGGGATCGGGGTGCACATGGATGAGCCGCTGGCCGCTGCTGGCCGGAATGCCCAAGAGGCTGTAGCCCTGCGAGGGCACCTCGGACATGCGCCCGCCCAGCAGCACCACCAGATCGGCCTGCTTGACGCGCTCGATCAGCTTGGGGTTGACGCCCAGGCCCACATCGCCGGCATAATTGCCGTGGTGGGCGGGGAACACCATCTGGCGGCGGAAGGAGCAGGCCACCGGCACCGCATGGGCGGCGGCAAAGGCGGCGATATCCGCATGGGCCTGCGCAGTCCAGCGCGAGCCGCCGGCAATGATGATGGGGTTCTGCGCGGCGGCCAATTGGGCGACGACGGCGGCCACATCGGCATCGGCGGCGTGCGCGGGCGCGGGCTGGTAGCGGCGTGCATCGGGCGCGCTGACGGCATCGCGCAGCATGTCTTCGGGCAGCGCAATCACCACTGGGCCGGGGCGGCCGCTGGTGGCCACCGCAAAGGCGCGGGCGATGGTCTCGGGGATACGCGCCGCATCATCGATCTCGGTGGCCCACTTGACCATGCTGCCAAACACCGCGCGGTAGTCCAGCTCCTGGAAGGCCTCGCGGCCGCGCGCCGAGCGCTCGATCTGGCCGACGAAGAGGATCATCGGGGTCGAGTCCTGCATCGCAATGTGCAAGCCAGCCGAGGCATTGGTAGCACCTGGCCCGCGCGTGACCATGCAGATGCCTGGCTGGCCGGTGAGCTTGCCCTGGGCTTCGGCCATCATCGCGGCGCCGCCCTCCTGGCGGCAGATCGTCGTCTCGATGGGCGCGTCATAGAGCGCATCGAGCACCGCCAAAAAGCTCTCGCCCGGCACCGTGAAAATCTGCTGCACGCCGTGGATCAGCAGCTGGTCCACCACCAGCTGGCCACCGGTGCGTGTTGCTTGCTTGTCTGCCATGTCTTGTCTCCTTTGTCTTGTCATCGATGCGCCAGAAGCAGGGGATTGAACCCGATCTGGCCTGGCTACACATTGCGCCAGCGCAGCAAATGGCTGCGCAGCGCCGCAAAAAACGGCAGCATCGGATGCAACAAGGGCTGGCCTGCAACGGTGGTAGGCCAGCCCTTGGCGGATGCTGGAGTAGTGGGAGACAGGAGCGTAAAGCCCCTGCCTGGATGGGAGGCCGCACAGGGCACAGGCATATCAGTGGCCTGCGCCGGCAGCACACACCCGGCGGCGCAGCGGCCGCCCCGGTTGGGAGCCCTGCAAGCCCGGGCAGCGGGCAGCATGCCCACGGCGCCGGCCTGCAGCTGCCCGCCCATCACACGTCAAAGCGCACGCCTTGCGCCAGTGGCAGCGCGCCACTGTAGTTGATGGTGTTGGTGGCACGGCGCATATAGCCCTTCCAGGCGTCCGAGCCCGATTCGCGGCCACCGCCGGTTTCCTTCTCGCCACCAAAGGCACCACCGATCTCCGCACCCGAGGTGCCGATATTGACGTTGGCAATGCCGCAGTCACTGCCAGCGGGCGACATGAAGCGCTCGGCATCGCGCAGGTCGCTGGTGAAGATGGCCGACGACAGGCCCTGGGGCACGGCGTTCTGCACCGCGATCGCATCGTCGGCGCTGCCGTCGTAGGTGACGATGTAGAGGATGGGCGCAAAGGTTTCGTGCTCCATCACCTTGGTCTGGGAAGGCATCTTGACCAGAGCCGGGCGCACGTAGTAGGCGTCTTTACCCAGGTCTTCGCGCTCGCGCTGGCCGCCGATGACGGTGCCGCCCTCTTCCTTGGCCTGGGCCAGTGCGGCCTGCATGCCGTCGAACGAGGCCTTGTCGATCAGCGGGCCCACCAGGGTGCCATCGGTCAGCGGGTCACCCACGGTGACGCTGCCGTAGATCTTCTCCAGGCGCGCCACCAGCTGGTCGGCCACCGATTTGTGCACGATCAGGCGGCGCAAGGTGGTGCAGCGCTGGCCGGCAGTACCGACGGCTGCAAAGGTGATGGCGCGGGCGGCCAGCTCCAGGTCGGCCGATGGCGTGACGATCATCGCGTTGTTGCCACCCAGCTCCAGGATGGAGCGGCCAAAGCGCTCGGCCACCTTGACGCCGACCTGGCGGCCCATGCGGGTCGAACCGGTGGCGCTGACCACGGGCACCAGCGGGCTGTCCACCAGCACTTCGCCCACCTCGCGGGCACCAATCAGCAGCTGGGCGAGGCCCGCTGGCACGGCACCAGGTTGCTCCTGGTTGAAGGCAGCAATCGTCTGCTCGAGCAGGTGCTGGCAGGCCACGGCCGTCAGCGGGGTCTTCTCGGACGGCTTCCACACCACCGCGTCGCCGCAGACCAGCGCCAAAGCGCTGTTCCAGCACCAGACGGCGACGGGGAAGTTGAAGGCCGAGATGATGCCCACGACACCCATCGGGTGCCAGGTTTCCATCATGCGGTGGCCGGGGCGCTCGCTGGCAATCGTCAGGCCATGGAGCTGGCGCGACAGGCCAACGGCAAAGTCGCAGATATCGATCATTTCCTGGACTTCGCCCAGGCCTTCGGAGGTGATCTTGCCCGCTTCAATCGACACCAGGGCGCCGAGTGCCGCCTTGTGCTGGCGCAGGGTCTGGCCAAAGCGGCGCACCAACTCGCCACGCACGGGGGCGGGCACGGTGCGCCACTGCAGGTAGGCCTGGTGGGCAGCGGCAATGGCGTCCTGCGCCTGCTGCGCGCTGTGGGCCTTCAACACGGCCAGGGTGGCGCCGTCGGCGGGCGAGCGGCTGGTGATGTCCTGGCCTGCCAGGGGCTGGAGGTCGAGCGCAAGCGCCTTGAGAATTTCGTTCAAACGTTGGGTGGATTGCGTCATCGCTCGTCTTTCCTATTCACTATCACAACAGAAACTGTCCGGCCCTCCGTGCGGGCCCGGACCATGATGGGGGGTGCTGCCATCGCAGCTTAAAGCGCTGCGCGCCCGGACACGGGCACAGCACTTTGTACACCCTGCCCGTGACAGGGCTGCACAGGGCCCGCCTGCGGCAGTGCGCAGCGGGGGCAGAAGCACCAAACTTAAAAATACTATGTGAACTATCAGGAACAACAAAATGAGAAAATGGTGAGACATAGTGCGTTTTTTGAACAAAGTCCCCACCCATGCGCAACGCGATTCCCAATATCGGCCTGTTGATGGCTTTTGAAGCCTCGGCCCGGCACGGCAATTTCTCCCGCGCTGCCAATGAGTTAGCGTTGACCGCCAGTGCCGTCAGCCGCCATGTGGCGGCGCTGGAGGACCGGCTGGGGGTGCCGCTTTTTGTACGCCACAAACGCCGCGTCATGCTGACCGATGCGGGTAAACGATATGCGCAGCGTGTGCGTGTGCACCTCAACGGCCTGGAGCGCGATACGCAGGAGATCGCCAACAGCCGCGCCCAGGGCTATGCCATCCACCTGGCCGTCGTCTCCAGCTTTGCCACGCAGTGGCTGGTGCCCCGGCTGCCCGCCTTTGCGCAGCTGCACCCGGACATCCATGTGCACCTGTCGGTGCGCTCCGAGCCTTTTGCGTTCGAGGAAAGCGGTTTTGACGGGGCCATCTATTCGGGCGACGGCCTCTGGTCCAAGACCCAGGGGCAGCGCATTGCCCGCGATGGCGCCTGCATCCCCGTCTGCAGCCCGGCCTTCGCAGCGCAGCATGCGCTGGCCACGCAGGAGGACTGGCAACCACTGGTACACATCGGGCTGGAGAGCCGGCCCGCTGCCTGGCGCGACTGGTACAACGGCCTGGGCTGGGACTACTCGGTGCAGGCCTCGCGCGGGCCGCGCTATGAGCTGTTCTCGATGGTCATCATGGCGGCCGCCGCCGGCCTGGGCGTGGGCCTGGTGCCCGAGGTGCTGGTGCAACCGGCGCTCGATGCGGGCCAGCTGATCCCCGCCCATACCCAGACCTTGCCGGGCACGCAGAGCTACTGGTTCAGCTACCCCACCTACCGCGAGCCCTCGGCCGCGCTGCAGGCTTTTGAGCAATGGGTGCTCCAGCAAAGCCAGGGGCAGCAGGACTGAGCCCCACCCCAGCCTGCCCGGCGCTGGCGTGCATCAGTAGTCGTCGCCGCCCACGGCCAGGTTTTCAAAGCGGGTCTGGTTCTTCTGGAAGAACAGCTTCACGGTGCCGGTCGGGCCGTTACGCTGCTTGCCGATGATGACCTCGGCCACATTGGGCTCATTGCTCTCTTTGTTGTAGTAGTCATCGCGGTAGATGAACATGATGATGTCCGCATCCTGCTCGATGGCGCCCGATTCGCGCAGGTCGGACATCATCGGGCGCTTGTCGGTGCGCTGCTCGACCGAGCGGTTGAGCTGCGACAGCGCAATCACCGGGCATTGCAGCTCCTTGGCCAGCATCTTCAAACCGCGCGAGATTTCACCCAGCTCCGTCGCCCGGTTGTCCGAGCTGGCGGCCGAGCCCGAGCCGCTCATCAGCTGCAGGTAGTCGACGACGATCAGGCCGAGCTTGCCGCACTGGCGGGCGAGGCGCCGCGAGTTGGCGCGCAGCTCCGACGGCGTCAGGCCCGGGGTCTCATCGATGTGCAGAGAGACCGTGCGCAGCCGCTCGATCGCCTCGGACAGGCGCGGCCACTCCTCATCGGTCAGCTTGCCGGTGCGCAGATTGCCCTGGTTGACCCGGCCAATCGAGCCGACGATACGCACCGCCAATTGGGCGGCGCCCATTTCCATCGAGAAGATGGCTACCGGCAGGCCTTCGTTGAGCGCCACATGCTCGGCAATGTTCACCGCAAACGAGGTCTTGCCCATCGAGGGGCGCGCGGCCAGCACCACCAGGTCACCGGCCTGCAGGCCGCTGGTCATGCGGTCCAGGTCGGCAAAGCCGGTAGGCACACCGGTCACATCGACCGGGTTGTCCGCCATCTCCTGCACCCGGTCGAGCAGGTCGACGACCAGGTTGTCCAGCGACTGGAAGCCCTGCTTCATGCGCGAGCCCTCTTCGCCAATCGCAAAGATCTTCTGCTCGGCCTCGTCCAGAATGCGGTCCACCGTCTTGCCCTGCTGGTTGAAGGCGTTGGTGGCGATCTCGTCACTGGCGGTGACCAGCTTGCGCAGGATCGAGCGCTCCCGCACGATTTCGCCATAGCGGCGGATATTGGTGGCGCTGGGCACATACTGGGCCAGCTGGTTCAGGTAGGCCAGGCCGCCCACCTCTTCGGCCTTGCCGATGCTTTGCAGGTGCTCATAGACCGTGATCACATCGGCGGGCTTGCCGGCATTGATCATGCTGGCCATGGCCGCGAAGATCAGCTTGTGCTCATGGCGGTAGAAGTTGTCCTCGGCCAGCACATCGCCCACCCGGTCCCAGGCATTGTTGTCCAGCAGCAGGCCCCCCAGCACGCTGGACTCCGATTCGATCGAATGCGGCGGTATGCGCAGCTGCGCCACCTGCTTGTCGGGGGTGATGAAGGCAGTGTCATCCAGGGGGGGAAAGGTCTCTGACATGGGAAATCCAAATGAGCAAACGCTGGCCTGGCAGCCAGCAATCCACAAGAATAGCGCAGATGCCGCGCAAGGCTGACAGCGACGAACAAAACCCGCATCCCGGGGACTGTGCTGCGGCCGGGAACGAAAAAGCCGCCCGAGGGCGGCTTCTCAACGCAGAGCGTGGGGTATTAAACGTGTTCGCCGTAGACGGACACGTTCACTTCCACCACCACGTCGGTGTGCAGAGCCACTTCCACAGCGGTCTCGCTCACGGTCTTGATAGGACCGTTGGGCAGACGCACTTGCGACTTGGCCACTTGGAAGCCCATCTTGCCCAGTTCATCAGCGATGTCGTGGTTGGTGACGGAGCCGAACAGACGGCCATCCACACCTGCCTTTTGGGTCAGCTTCACGGTCTGGCCGGACAGCTTCTCGCCTTGTGCTTGGGCAGCAGCCAGCTTTTCAGCAGCAGCCTTTTCCAGCTCAGCGCGCTTGGCTTCGAATTCAGCCTTGGCAGCTTCGGTAGCGCGGCGTGCGCGGCCCGAAGGGATCAGGAAGTTACGTGCGTAACCGTCCTTGACCTTCACGATTTCACCCAGGTTGCCCAGGTTCACGACCTTGTCGAGCAGAATGATTTGCATGTTCGTGCTCCTTAGATCTTGTGTTGGTCAGAGTAAGGAACCATGGCCAGGAAGCGAGCGCGCTTGATGGCAGTGTTCAGCTGACGTTGGTAGATGGCGCGGGTGCCGGTCAGACGTGCGGGAATGATCTTGCCGTTTTCAGCAACGAAATCACGCAGGGTGTCGACATCCTTGTAGTCGATTTCTTCGACGCCAGCCACGGTGAAGCGGCAGAAACGCTTGCGCTTGAACAGCAGCGACTGGGTGTTGCGCTTTGGGCGCTTGTCTTTGTTGAATTTCTTGAACGTGGCCATTTTCGGACCTCTCAATAAGTATCTTGTTGAATATCCTGGATGTGCAGAACCAGCGATTTGCTGTTGCGCGGTGTGGCCAAAAAGCCCTGGAATGTCCAGGTGCTCCCTACAGCCTGCCGAGCGATTCGCTCTGCCAGTGCACCAAAGGCAATCGCCTTGAGCACGGCATTGACTTGTCGGGGTTGCGCTGCTTCGGTCTGGGTGGAGCGGTGCTCCAGCACAACATCTACAGCAGGTAGCCCAGCCGGCGTGTATCGCAAAATCTTGATTTCAGCGATGACGGCGGTGACAAGTACGCGGTTCTCCACCTCCTGTGTGATTAACGCTCTGCAGCGGCGTGCTCAGCCTGGTTGGCCTTGCGCGCTTCTTCGCGTTCCACGGTCTTCATCATGGCCGAAGGAGCGGTGTCAGCCTTCTTCTTCTGCACAGTCAGTTGGCGCAGCACAGCGTCGTTGAACTTGAACGCGTGTTCCAGTTCAGCCATCACAGCCTGGTCGGCTTCGATATTCAGGCACAGATAGTGGGCCTTGGCCAGCTTGTTGATCATGTAGGCCAGTTGACGGCGGCCCCAGTCTTCAACGCGGTGGATCTTACCGCCGCCGGCGGTAATCATGCCTTTGTAACGCTCCAGCATGGCTGGAACTTGTTCGCTCTGATCGGGGTGGATCAGCAGCACGATCTCATAGTGACGCATGCAAACTCCTTGTGGATTGCGCCACCCGCTAGTGCACTTGATTGCAAATACAGAGCGGTGTGGCAAGGGAAACCAACGATTATACAAACCAATTCAAAAACCGTCAAACATGGTTTATAAACACGGGCCGCTGCGGACGCCTCGGGGGCAGCTTGCCCAGACGGAAAAGCCAAATAAGCCCCTTGAAAAGCAAGGAAATGCCCCCAGGTGCGGCCACAAGAGTCCTTTTTGTTAACGAAATACGAACAGCACCATGTCAGACAACCTCCACCCCGAAGGCCAAAACCCCATGTCCGCCGAAGAGCTGGAAGCCGCTGCCGCTGCCAACCAGTCGCAACTGGAAGCAGAGCTGGCGGAGTTGAAGGCCAAGAACGCCGAGCTGGCCGACCAGTACCTGCGCGCCAAGGCAGAAGTTGAAAACGCGCGCCGCCGCGCCGATGATGAAGTGGCCAAGGCCCGCAAGTTCGGCGTCGAGAGCTTTGCCGAGAGCCTGCTGCCGGTGATCGACAGCCTGGACGCCGCGCTGGCGATCCAGAACGCCAGCCCCGAGCAACTGCGCGAAGGCTCGGACGCCACCCTGCGCCAGCTCGTCTCCGCACTGGAGCGCAACAAGGTGATCGCGATCAACCCGGCTGCCGGCGACAAGTTCGACCCCCACCACCACCAGGCGATCTCCGCCGTGCCCGCCGCGCAAGACCCCAACACCGTGGTGGCTGTGCTGCAAAAGGGTTATGCCATTGCCGAGCGCGTACTGCGCCCTGCACTGGTGACCGTTGCTGCACCCAAGTAAACGTACCTCCCGGCTTTTTTGCATTGCGCACTTGAACAACCGCCAAAAAGCCACAGATAACAGTCAATCAGGGCGCTGAGCCGCCCCAACAAATACAGGAGTAGAGAAATGGGAAAGATTATCGGTATTGATTTGGGCACGACCAACAGCTGCGTGGCCGTGATGGAAGGCAACACCACCCGCGTGATCGAAAACAGCGAAGGTGCACGCACCACGCCATCGATCGTTGCATACCAGGAAGACGGCGAAATCCTGGTGGGCGCTTCTGCCAAGCGCCAGGCTGTCACCAACCCCCGCAACACGATCTACGCTGCCAAGCGCCTGATCGGCCGCAAGTTCGACGAGAAGGAAGTGCAAAAGGACATCGACCTGATGCCTTTCCAGATCGTCAAGGCCGACAATGGCGACGCCTGGGTGCAAGTGCGTGACCAGAAGCTGGCCCCACCACAGATCTCCGCAGAAGTGCTGCGCAAGATGAAGAAGACCGCCGAGGACTTCCTGGGCGAGCCCGTGACCGAAGCCGTGATCACCGTGCCTGCGTACTTCAACGACGCACAGCGCCAGGCCACCAAGGACGCTGGCCGTATCGCCGGTCTGGAAGTCAAGCGCATCATCAACGAACCTACCGCTGCAGCCCTGGCTTTTGGCCTGGACAAGGGCGGCAAGGGTGACCGCAAGATCGCCGTGTATGACCTGGGCGGCGGTACCTTTGACGTGTCCATCATCGAAATTGCCGATGTGGACGGCGAAAAGCAGTTCGAAGTGCTGTCGACCAATGGCGACACCTTCCTGGGCGGCGAAGACTTCGACCAACGCGTGATCGAATACATCATCACCGAGTTCAAGAAAGAGCAAGGCGTGGACCTGTCCAAGGACGTGCTGGCGCTGCAACGTCTGAAGGAAGCGGCTGAAAAGGCCAAGATCGAGCTGTCCAGCTCGGCTGCGACCGACATCAACCTACCCTACATCACCGCTGACGCTTCGGGTCCCAAGCACCTGAACATCAAGCTCACCCGCGCCAAGCTCGAAAGCCTGGTGGACGAGCTGATCGAGCGCACCATCGCCCCTTGCCGCACCGCGATCAAGGACGCCGGCATCGCTGTGTCCGACATCGACGACGTGATCCTGGTCGGCGGCATGAGCCGTATGCCCAAGGTGCAGGAGAAGGTCAAGGAATTCTTCGGCAAGGACCCACGCAAGGATGTGAACCCTGACGAAGCCGTGGCCGTGGGCGCTGCCGTGCAAGGCCAGGTGCTGGGCGGTGACCGCTCCGACGTGCTGCTGCTGGACGTGACGCCTCTGTCCCTGGGTATCGAAACCCTGGGCGGCGTGATGACCAAGATGATCACGAAGAACACCACGATCCCGACCAAGTTCGCGCAGACCTACTCGACCGCCGAGGACAACCAGCCTGCCGTGACCATCAAGGTGTTCCAGGGTGAGCGTGAAATCGCCAGCGCCAACAAGCTGCTGGGCGAGTTCAACCTGGAAGGCATTCCAGCCGCACCCCGTGGCACGCCACAGATCGAGGTGGCCTTCGACATCGATGCCAACGGTATCTTGAACGTCTCTGCCAAGGACAAGGGCACCGGCAAGGAAAACAAGATCACCATCAAGGCCAGCTCCGGTCTGTCCGAGGACGAGATCCAGAAGATGGTCAAGGACGCCGAGCTGAACGCCGCCGACGACAAGAAGAAGCTCGAGCTGGTGCAGGCCCGCAACCAAGGCGAAGCCGCAGTCCACAGCGTCAAGAAGAGCCTGGGCGAGCATGGCGACAAGCTCGATGCCGCTGAGAAGTCGGCCATCGACAGCGCGGTTCAAGAGCTGGAAGAAGCACTGAAGACCGAGGACAAGGACGCGATCGAAGCCAAGACCACGGCCTTGATGACCGCCAGCCAGAAGCTGGGCGAGAAGGTGTATGCCGACGCCCAGGCTGCACAGGCCGGAGCCGCCGGTGCAGCAGCTGGCGCGGCCGGCGCTGCGGCAGCCGATGACAATGTCGTCGATGCCGAAGTCAAGGAAGTCAAGAAGGACTAATCGCCTTCCGACAGGCTTGGAGCCGACGCTACCCAGCACCCATGCCGGAGTTCGCATTGCCGCACTCCGGCATGGCTTTTCTACAGAATCGCTCTTTCTTCTGTAGCACGTAGCTCCGGTCAGTGGGCTGCAGGCCCTGTCTCCCTTTCACGCAAGCATCCAAAGGCACACGATGACATCTACTACAGCACCTGCGAGCGACGCACTGCATGTTGCAGAGCTCAGCCGTGTCAACCAGAAGATCACCGATGGCGCGGCAGAGCTGCCCGCCGTCACGCTCAAAGACGGCAGCCGGGTGCAGACCGGCACCGTGGCCACCATGCTCTACAACATCGCGCTCTACAATGCCGGCGAGCGCGGCGCTGTTGAACAAGAGCTGAAGATGGCGATTCCCACCTTGTTCAAGGTGGGCTTGTTTGAGCTATTTCCACCGCAGCAATGGATTGACGGCGACAATCCCGGCCGCAGCTTTGTGGGCACCCATGCCCGGGCGTACCAGAACGCCGCTGGTTAATTACCCACAGAATTCAAGAACACCATGTCCAAACGCGATTACTACGAAGTCCTCGGCGTGAGCAAATCCGCCACGGAAGTCGAAATCAAGACGGCCTACCGCAAGATGGCCATGAAGTACCACCCCGACCGCAACCAGGGCGACAAGGCCAAGGAGGCGGAAGAGAAGTTCAAGGAGTGCAAAGAAGCCTACGAAATGCTCTCCGACAGCCAAAAGCGGGGCGCCTACGACCAGTACGGCCACGCCGGGGTCGATCCCAACATGCGCTCGGGCATGGGCGGCGAGGGCTTTGGTGGTTTTGCCGAATCGTTTGGCGACATCTTTGGCGAGATGTTTGGCGGTGGCCGTCGCGGCGGCGGTGGCCCCCAGGTCTACCGGGGCAACGACCTGTCCTACGCGATGGACATCAGCCTCGAAGAGGCGGCAGCGGGCAAGAACGCCCAGATCAAGATTCCGTCCTGGGACGAGTGCGACACCTGCCACGGCAGCGGCGCCAAGCCCGGCACCCAGGTCAAGACCTGCAGCACCTGCCACGGTAGCGGTCAGGTGCAGATGCGCCAGGGCTTTTTCGCAGTGCAGCAAACCTGCCCGCACTGCCGGGGCACCGGCAAGATCATCCCCGAGCCCTGCACCAGCTGCCACGGCCAGGGCCGCACCAAGTCGCAAAAGACCTTGGAAGTGAGCATCCCTGCCGGCATCGACGACGGCATGCGCATCCGCTCCACCGGTGATGGCGAACCCGGCCAGAATGGTGGCCCACCCGGCGACCTCTATATCGAGATCCGCGTGCGCAAGCACGAGGTGTTCGAGCGCGATGGCGATGACCTGCACTGCGAAGTGCCCGTCAGCATGGTCACCGCAGCACTGGGCGGCGAAATCGAAGTGCCAACCCTGAGTGGCAAGGCTGCGATCGACATCCCCGAAGGCACCCAGACCGGCAAGCAGTTCCGCCTGCGCGGCAAGGGCATCAAGGGCGTGCGCGCCAGCTACCCGGGCGACTTGTATGTGCACATCGTCGTCGAGACGCCTGTCAAGCTCACCGAGCACCAGCGCAAGCTACTCAAGGAACTCGATGAATCGCTGAAAAAGGGTGGCGCCAAGCACACACCCAACAACCAGTCCTGGGCCGACCGTCTGAAGAACCTGTTCACCTGATAGAAAGAAACGCCGCATCTATCCGATGCGGCGCCTCCTTAGCCAAGCCTAGCCAAGCACCAGCCTCGCTGGTGCTTTTTTCATGGCCGCTGCGCTTGTCAGTCCTGGGTTTCTGCCTGGTTTGCAGGCTGCGCCCGCGCGGCGCTGCGGCGCATCCAGCGCTGGATGGCGAAGCGCAGCGGCAGCAGCACCACCAGCGCGAGCGCCAGCAACCAGGGCAGCGATTGTGCGGCGGTCAGAATCAGCGACTGCACACTGCGGGTCAGGCCATCCCAGCTGCGCTGCCAGGTTTGCTGCCAGGGGCTGTAGGTGCCGCTGACGATGGCGCGCGTGGGCTGGAACCGCATCTGCACAAACTGCTTGGCGGTATCGCGCTGCAGCAGCGCGCGGTGGGTGTTGGCCGCATCGATCTCGGCCTGCACCTGGGAGAGCGTGTCGCGGATGGCCATCAGGTCCTGCAGGCTGCGTTTGACATTCTTCTCCAGCATCAGCGCGCGCAGGCTGTCCCGGTATTCGGTGCGGTTCTTGATTTGCGCCTCCACATCGACCACCTCATAGGTCTTGTCCTCGGTCGTGGTCTGGTGGTTGAGGACCCGGGCGCCAGCGCCCAGCGACGCGGTCAGCGCAGCAAAGTCAGCGGGGCTGACCCGCATCGCCAGCATGGCCTCGGCGGCCGACTGCGGGGTTTCGCGCCGCAGCTGCGAACCCTCGACATAGCAGTCCAGCCGCTCGCAGCGCGCCTTGACCTCTTCCCACAGCGCGGCCAGATCGGCCGCCGGCGTCTCCACCTGGATGCGGTGGCTGATGGCCAAAAAGCGCTCGCTGGGGGCGGCCGCACCGCCCTGGCCCACGGCCATATCGGCAGCGGGCGCTGATTCCATCGTCGCCATCTTGGCCATGGAGCGGGCGGCCATCGGCGCTACCGGCGCGGGCGCAGCCGGGGTGGCCATGTAGGCCTCGGCCGTCGATGCGCCCTGCCCTGCATCTGGCGAGCAGCCGGCCAGCAGGGCCGCCACCGCGATGGCAATGACCGCCAGGCCAGCAGGACGCGCATTGAACAGGCCAACAGAAGGGGAGCGAGAAAACATTTGTGATTCCGTTTCTAGAGCATCGCTGCTTGCGATGTCTGCTCAATCGCGGTGAGACTGCCCCATGGGGTGAAGGCCTTACAAAAACGAACACATTCGGCAGCCTCTGGCGCAGGCCGCTGGCGGGCGCGCCCCGCTACGTTTTCATGCAAATGACACATCAGCCATCGTCATCCGCGATACCAAACGCGATATTTGGCGATAAAATGGCTGCTGATTTCTAAAAACACGATACCTCCCCGCCATGAAAAGCTCAGAGCGCAGTTTTGCGCGCCGCATTGACCTGACCTCGCTCCAGCTGTTTGTGGCGGTGTGCGAGCTGGGCAGCATTGGCCGCGCGGCAGAGCGGGAGTTCATCGCGGCCTCGGCCGTCAGCAAGCGCCTGTCCGACCTGGAAACGGCCGTCGACACCCAGCTGCTCTACCGCCACAGCCGTGGCGTCACTCTGACGCCGGCGGGCGAGAGCCTGCTGCACCATGCCCGCAATGTGCTGTTCGGGCTGGAGCGCATGCAGGGCGAGCTCAGCGAATACGCCGATGGCGTGCGCGGACATGTGCGCATCCATGCCAATATTTCGGCGATCGTGCAGTTTCTGCCCGAGGACCTGGGCAGCTTTGCCCGCGCGCACAGCCAGATCAAGATCGACCTGCAGGAGCACCTGAGTGCGCAGGTGATCCAGGCCGTGCACGAAGGCACGGCCGACCTGGGCATCTGCAACCCCGATGCCGTTGCCAACACCGCCGAGCTCGATCTGCAGTCGCGCCCCTACCGCAGCGACCACCTGATGCTCGTAGTGCCGCTGGACCATGCACTGGCCCAGCGCAATACGATCAGCTTTGAAGAAGCACTGGAATGGGACATCGTCGGCCTGCAATCGGGCAGCAGCATCAGCCAGGCCATGCGCACCGCATCGGCCCAGCTGCGCCGGCCGCTGCGCCAGCGCATCCAGGTCACCAGCCTGGACGCCATGTGCCGCATGATCGACAACGGCCTGGGCATTGGCCTGCTGCCCGACCGCGCCTTTGCGCTGATGCACGGCGTGGGCAACCTGCGCGGCATCCGCCTGGCCGACGCCTGGGCGCAGCGCGAGTTGCGCCTGATGGCGCGCGACTTTGAGGCGCTGCCGGTCACCGCCCGCCTGCTGGTCGAGCACCTGAGCCCCCGGCCCGCCGACGAGGCCCAGGCCGCAGACCAGCAAGACGCCGACCTGGCCGCGCACCTGCAGACCTTTGCCCATCTTTGATATTTCGTATTTAGCCCCTTGATGAGACCCTTGACCCAAAGAGAACCACGATGACCGGACGCACCCTCTACGACAAGATTTTTGACGAGCACACCATCCACACCGAAGAGGATGGCACCGCCGTGCTGTATATCGACCGCCATCTGGTGCACGAAGTCACCAGCCCCCAGGCGTTCGAAGGTCTGCGCATGGCGGGCCGCAAGCTCTGGCGCGTCAGCTCCGTGGTCGCCACCGCCGACCACAACACCCCCACCACCGGCTGGGAGCGCGGCTATGACGGCATCGAGGACCCGATCAGCAAGGAACAGATCGTCACCCTGAACGACAACATTGGCGAGTTCGGCGCTGCTGCCTTCTTCCCCTTCATGGACAAGGGCCAGGGCATCGTCCACGTGATGGGCCCCGAGCAAGGCGCCACCCTGCCCGGCATGACCGTGGTCTGTGGCGACAGCCACACCAGCACCCATGGCGCCTTTGGCGCGCTGGCCCACGGCATCGGCACCTCCGAGGTCGAGCACGTGATGGCCACGCAGACCCTGCTGGCCAAGAAGGCCAAGAACATGCTGATCAAGGTGGATGGCAAGGTCGCCCCGGGCGTGACCGCCAAGGACATCGTGCTGGCCATCATCGGCCGCATCGGCACCGCAGGCGGCACCGGCTACACCATCGAGTTTGCCGGCTCGGCCATCCGTGACCTGTCCATCGAAGGCCGCATGACGGTCTGCAATATGGCGATTGAAGCCGGCGCCCGCGCAGGCCTCGTCGCTGTGGACAGCAAGACCATCGACTACGTCAAGGGCCGCCCGCTGGCGCCTACCGGCGTCGAATGGGACCAGGCTGTCAGCTACTGGAAGACCCTGCACTCCGATGTCGATGCCAAGTTCGACACCGTGGTCACCCTGCGCGCCGAAGACATCGTGCCCCAGGTCACCTGGGGTACCAGCCCCGAGATGGTGCTGGGCGTTGATGCGACCGTGCCCGATCCGGACAAGGAAAAGGACCCGAACAAGCGCGGCGCCATCGAACGTGCGCTGACCTATATGAACCTGGAGCCAGGCAAGCCGATCAACGACATCTTCGTCGACAAGGTGTTCATCGGCAGCTGCACCAACAGCCGCATCGAAGACATGCGCGAAGCCGCTGCCGTGGTCAAGAAGCTGGGCCAGAAAGTGGCCAAGAATGTGAAGCTGGCCATGGTGGTGCCCGGCTCGGGCCTGGTCAAGGCCCAGGCCGAGGCCGAAGGCCTGGACCAGATCTTCACCGCCGCCGGTTTTGAGTGGCGCGAGCCCGGTTGCTCGATGTGCCTGGCGATGAACGCCGACCGCCTGGAGCCCGGCGAGCGCTGCGCATCGACCAGCAACCGCAACTTCGAAGGCCGCCAGGGCGCCGGTGGCCGCACCCACCTGGTGAGCCCCGCGATGGCCGCCGCCGCCGCCGTGCACGGCCACTTTGTGGATATCCGCCGTTTTGCATGACCCCAGGAGCTATGCGATGAAAACCCGTTTTGCCTTCTTCACCATCGTGCTCGCCGCGCTGCTGTCGGGCTGCAACACCGTCCACGGCATTGGCCAGGACGTGCAGGGGGCGGGCAACGCCATCTCGCGCGCAGCACGCTAACCCTATCCCATACACCGCTGCCCGCGCGCATCCAATGACCGCGTGCAGCCCAAAGGCTTGAACATGCAAAAATTCACCATCCACACCGGCCTCGTGGCACCCATGGACCGCGAGAACGTCGACACCGACGCCATCATCCCCAAGCAGTTCCTCAAGTCGATCAAGAAGACCGGCTTTGGCGTCAACGCCTTTGACGAATGGCGCTACCTGGACCAGCCCGGCCAGCCAGGCGTGCCCGAGTCCGCCCGCAAGCCCAACCCGGACTTTGTGCTCAACCAGCAGCGCTTCCAGGGCGCCAGCATCCTGATTGCCCGCAAGAACTTTGGCTGCGGCTCCAGCCGCGAGCACGCACCCTGGGCGCTGGACCAGTTCGGCTTCCGCGCCATCCTGGCGCCCAGCTTTGCCGACATCTTCTTCAACAACTGCTTCAAGAACGGCCTGCTGCCCATCGTGCTGCCCGAGGCCACGATCGACATGCTGTTCAACGAAGTCGCGGTGCATCCCGGCTACAGCCTGACCATCGACCTGGACCAGCAGGTCATCCTGCGCCCCGGCGGCGAAAGCATCCCCTTCGATGTGATCGCCTTTCGCAAGTACTGCCTGCTCAACGGCTTTGATGACATTGGCCTCACGCTGCGCCACAAGGACAAGATCCAGGCCTATGAAGCCAACCGCCTGGCCACCAAGCCCTGGCTGGCACACAGCCTGGTGCAAGCCAAGGCCTGAGCGCCGCGCGCATCCCTTTCACGCCATCCCCGCTGCGCCCCACCGGGCGCAGCCCTGCCATCCTGACTGAGAAAAAACCATGAAAATCGCTGTATTGCCCGGAGACGGCATTGGTCCAGAAATCGTTGCAGAAGCCGTGAAGGTG
Organism: Comamonas sp. MYb396; assembly: GCF_037479555.1. Lineage (NCBI taxonomy): Bacteria > Pseudomonadati > Pseudomonadota > Betaproteobacteria > Burkholderiales > Comamonadaceae > Comamonas > Comamonas sp. MYb396. The sequence continues at coordinate 514,973 of NZ_JBBGYU010000002.1, forward strand.
CTCGACGCCCTGAAGCTCGACCTGCACCTGCAAAGCGCACCCGTCGGTGGCGCTGCCTATGAGGCCTCCGGCCACCCGCTGCCACCCGCCACCCTGGAGCTGGCCAAGGCATCGGACGCCATCCTGTTTGGCGCCGTGGGCGACTGGAAATACGACACTTTGGAGCGCGCACTGCGCCCCGAGCAGGCGATCCTGGGCCTGCGCAAGGCGCTGGGCCTGTTTGCCAACTTCCGCCCCGCGATCTGCTACAAGGAACTGACCCACGCCTCCAGCCTGAAGCCCGAGCTGGTGTCCGGCCTCGACATCCTGATCATCCGCGAGCTGACCGGCGACATCTATTTTGGCCAGCCACGCGGCCGCCGCAGCGCACCGGACGGTCACTTCCCCGGCGCCGAAGAAGCCTTCGACACGATGCGCTACACCCGCCCCGAGATCGAGCGCATCGGCCATGTGGCCTTCCAGGCCGCGCAAAAGCGCAGCAAGCGCGTGACCAGCGTGGACAAGGCCAATGTGCTGGAGACCTTCCAGCTGTGGAAGGACGTGATGACCGAAGTGGGCAAGCAGTACCCCGATGTGCAGCTGGACCACATGTATGTGGACAACGCCGCGATGCAGCTGGTCAAGGAACCCAAGCGTTTTGACGTGGTCGTCACCGGCAATATGTTTGGCGACATCCTGAGCGACGAGGCCTCGATGCTGACCGGCTCGATCGGCATGCTGCCCTCGGCCAGCCTCAACGACAAGAAGCAAGGCCTGTACGAACCCAGCCACGGCTCGGCACCGGACATCGCCGGCAAGGGCGTTGCCAACCCGCTGGCCACCATCCTGTCGGCGGCGATGATGCTGCGCTTCAGCCTGGGCCAGGAAGCCGCTGCCCAGAAGATCGAAGCGGCTGTGCAAAAGGTGCTGGCCCAGGGCCTGCGCACGCCCGATATCTACAGCGAAGGCACGACCAAGGTCGGCACCCAGCAAATGGGTGACGCCGTGGTGGCGGCTCTGTAAGCAGCCGACCACACAAGCCTCCAAGAGCGACCTGCGGGTCGCTTTTTTGCGCCTGCAGATGGATGGAATTGTTGATGCTGCGCAAGCAAGCACCCCGTTTCAACAACAAAACGACGACAGAAGCGCGGCGCGCTTTCCACTTTAGTCATTTCGACGAATTAAAAAACCATAAATGGTCGAAAAATAGTTTTTAACGTCATATATGCATGCGCTTCGATGCGCCAGCACTCGAAATTTATAAAAATTTCTGCACAGGTTTAAAAATTTGGCGCTAGAATAGCTTCCTATGTCTGCGCACTGCCCTATTTCTTGGCTGAACCCCATCACCCCCATTGAGGCGGGTATGGCTGCGCGCGCATACACATTCACAACCACCACGAAGATTACCGGCTGATCCAGCCTGGTTCGTCGTGCGCCTCCCCCTGGCCGACGAGCCAGGCCCTCAGCCCCACGTGGTATTTCCTTTAGGTACACAAGGGCGTTTTATGAGCAAGCAATTGGTAGGTTTGGTGGGCTGGCGCGGCATGGTCGGCTCGGTGTTGATGGACCGCATGAAGGCCGAAGGTGACTTCGCGCTGATCGAGCCGGTGTTTTTCTCGACCTCCAACGCAGGCGGCAAGGCCCCGGCGATGGCGACCGTGCACACCCAGCTCAAGGATGCCAATGACATTGCCGAGCTGTCCAAGTGCGACATCATCATCACCTGCCAAGGCGGCGACTACACCAAGGAAGTCTTCCCCCAGATCCGCGCTGCCGGCTGGAATGGCCACTGGATCGATGCCGCCTCTTCGCTGCGCATGCAAGACGATGCCGTCATCGTGCTCGACCCCGTCAATGACGCACTGATCCAGCGCAAGCTGGCCGCTGGCGGCAAGAACTGGATTGGCGGCAACTGCACCAACTCCATCTTGCTGATGGGCCTGTCGGGCCTGTTCAACGCCGGTCTGGTCGAATGGGTCTCGTCGATGACCTACCAGGCCGCGTCCGGCGGCGGTGCCAACCACATGCGCGAACTGCTCAAGGGCATGGGCGTGGTGCACGCTGCCGTGGCCGATGAGCTGGCCACGCCCGCCTCCGCCATTTTGGAGATCGACCGCAAGGTCGCCCAGACCATCCGCAGCGATGTGCCCACCGAGTTCTTTGGCGCGCCGCTCGCCGGTGGCCTGATCCCCTGGATCGATGCCCAGCTGGACAATGGCCAGTCCAAGGAAGAGTGGAAGGGCCAGGCCGAGGTCAACAAGATCCTGGGCACCGATGCCACCATCCCCGTCGACGGCCTGTGCGTGCGCATTGGCGCGATGCGCTGCCACAGCCTGGCGCTGACCTTGAAGCTGAACAAGGACCTGCCGCTCGCCGAGATCGAAGCGCTGATCAAGGGTGGCAATGACTGGGTCAAGTGGGTGCCCAACGAGCGCGCCGTGACCGTCAAGGAACTGACCCCCGCTGCGGTGACCGGTGGTCTGGAAGTGGCCGTGGGCCGTGTGCGCAAGCTGAACATGGGCCCCGAGTACGTCTCGGCCTTCGTGATCGGCGACCAGCTGCTCTGGGGCGCTGCCGAGCCGCTGCGCCGCATGCTGCGCATCCTGCTGGCGGCCTGATGCCGGCCGTTGCATAAGCGGCCCAACCACCACACCTTCCGGGCCTGCCCCCAGCAGCCGGAAGGTGTTTTTCTTGCTGCTTTTGCTAACGATTCAAGCCTGGGTCTGCCCGGCAGCCTCCCTCTGAAAAGTTGCTCTGGAACAACAATCAGACCGACCGGAGTGAGCCCAAGCACCCTATCAAATGAGATGCCCATTCCTTAACTTGTCACTCCAACACATTACTGTTAAGGTTCTTTTTACTGATAATTACCGATTTCGCGTCTTAGGGGGAGGGCTTTCTCATGGGTACAAAAACAACCCCGCACGCTTCTACTATTCAATCAAATAGCACTATGCATCGCTGGAAAATCACTGCGCTTGCCGCCGCCATGGCAGCCTTTGGCCTGTACACAGGGGAAGCATCAGCGCTCGCGCTGGGCAAGATCAATGTGAAATCCGCGCTGGGCGAGCCCCTGCGCGCGGAAATCGAAGTTCCGCAGATCACCGACGCCGAGGCCGACACCTTGCAGGTCAAGACGGCCTCGTCGGCGGTCTTCCGCACCCAGGGCATGGACTACTCGGGCACGGTCAGTGGCGTGCGCGCCCAGCTGCAGCGCCGCGCCAATGGCACGGCGGTGATCGTGCTGACCACGCAGCGTCCGGTCAATGATCCCTTTGTCGACTATGTGATCGACGCCAACTGGAATTCCGGCCAGGTCGTGCGCAGCTACACCATGCTGTTCGACCCGCCCAACCTGCGCAAGCCCGAACCCGCCGTCACGGTGGCGCCGCAGCTGAGCGCAGCCGCCCCTGCCGCGCGCCCACCGGCACCGCCTGTGCGCGTGATCGAGGAGCCCCTGGCTTCGGCCACACCAGCGCCTGCCCCCGCCGCCCGCAGCGCTGCTGCACCGCGCCCAGCACCCGCAGCACGCGCCAATATTCCCGCCACCGCCAGCAACAACAGCGGTGGCGACAGCGTGCGCACCCAACGCGGCGACACGCTGGGCCGCATCGCCGCGCAAAACAAGCCCGCGGATATCTCGCTCGACCAGATGCTCATCGCCGTGGTCCAGAGCAACCCGCACGCCTTTGTTGGTGGCAACGTCAACCGCATGAAGGCAGGTGTCACGCTGACCATGCCGACGGCCGAGCAGGCCCGCGCGGTATCGCCCCGCCAGGCGCGCCAGATGGTGGCCGCACAAAGCCGCGACTTCAACAGCTACCGCAGCCAGCTCGCAGCCAAGGCAGCGCCGGCCCAGGTCGCCACCGACACGCGCGCTGCCAGCGGCAAGGTCGAGGCCTCGGTGGACGACAAGAAGCCCCAGAGCGTGGCACCGGACCAGCTCAAGCTGAGCAAGGAAGCAGCCAAAGGCACGAAGTCGGCCGAAGCCAGCGTCGCCAGCGCCCAGCAGGCCAATGCGGCCCAGGAGCGCAGCTCCGAGCTGAACAAGAACATCGAAGAGCTCAACAAGCTCAAGCAAGCCGCTGCCGGCACGGCAGCCACCGCAGCATCGGCCGCAGCCCCCGCAGACGGAAAACCCGCAGCGACCGCCACCGTAGCGGCCGCGGGCAGTGCGCCTGCCGCCGCACCGGCTGCTGCGGCACCTGCAGCAGCCACGCCTGCACCTGCAGCACCCGCTACGCCTGCGGTAACGGCCCCGGCACCGGCCGCAGCGCCCGCCACGGCACCGGCTCCAGCGCCTGCTGCTGGCGCCAGCGACGCCGCAGCACCTGCAGCAGCACCAGCCCCGGCACCTGCGGCCGCACCCAAGCCCAAGCCCGCTCCGGCACCTGCGCCGGTCGAAGAGCCCAGCTTCGTCGATGAGTTGCTGGACAACCCCCTGCTGCCCGCAGCGGGCGGCCTGGCCATCCTCGCGCTGCTCGGCGGCCTGTGGTACCGCAACAAAAAGCGCAACGAAGGCGTCAACGCCGCGACCGACTCGGTGCTCGAGAGCAGCCTGGCCCAGGACTCGTTCTTTGGCGCCAGCGGTGGCCAGCACATCGACACCTCGGTGAGCGCAATGACCACCGGCAACTCCTCGCTGGCCTACACCCCCAGCCAGCTCGATGCCGGCGATGTCGACCCGGTGGCCGAAGCCGATGTCTACCTGGCCTATGGCCGTGACCTGCAGGCCGAGGAAATCCTCAAGGAAGCGCTGCGCACCAGCCCGACCCGCAGCGCACTGCATGCCAAGCTGGCCGAGATCTACGCCAAGCGCAAGGACCGCCTGGCGCTGGAGAGCATCGCCAAGGATGCCCGCCAGCTGACCGGTGGCACCGGCCCCGACTGGCTGCGCATCGCCGCGCTGGGCCAGGAGCTGGACGCGGCCAACCCGATCTACCAGAACAACACCGCTGCGGTGCCTTCTGCGGCTGAGATCGCCACGCCTGCCGCGCTGGCCGCTGCCGCCGCTGCTGCGCGCGCCGAGCCGATTCCTTTCGAGAACACGCTGCCGCCCACGACGATGGCGGCCTCCAGCCCTGCCAGCGCATTCAGCCCCTCCACCGGTCTGGATTTCGCGATGAGCAGCCAGCTGACCGAAACCCCGGATGCCGCCTCGCAGTTCCAGGCACCGGCAGCGCCTGCTGCCCCGGTAGCCACGCCAGCTGCGCCGGCCGCTGATGCGGGCCTGGCTTTTGAAGCACTGGCGCCTGCCGCAGGCAAGCCTGCGCTTTCGATGGAAGACTTTGACCGCCAACTGGCCGAAGCGCTGAGCATTCCGTCCGAGCTCTCGCCCAGTGCCAGCCACAGCGCCGCGCAGAGCCTGGAGACCCAACCCGGCTCGCTCGACTTCCAGCTGAGCGACTTCGACAGCCAAAGCACAGCGCAGATGCCCATCGGCGACAAGAGCATGCCGACGATGGACTTCGACATGACCTCGCTGTCGCTGGACCTGCCCAGCACCGGCGAGCCAGACCACACCCATCCGGTCACCCTGGCCGATGACATGGCCGGTCTGGAGATCGATGACAGCGATCCGCTGGCCACCAAGCTGACCCTGGCCCAGGAATTCCTGGCCATCGGCGACAAGGAAGGCGCGCGCTCGCTGGCCGAAGAAGTCATGGCCGAGTCGTCCAGTGCCACGGTCAAGGCCCAGGCCCAGCGCCTGCTGGACCAAAGCCGCTGACCCGCACCCACTCCTTGGCACCAGCCCCGCTCTGCGGGGCTTTTTCATGGCCGGGTGGGCCGGCAGCCTTATGATGGCGCCATGCGAATCGCCCTGGGCATCACCTATAACGGACAGGCCTACCAGGGCTGGCAAAGCCAGCCCAGCGGCAATACTGTCCAAGACCATCTTGAAGCGGCGCTGAGCCGCTTTGCCGCCTCCCCCCTCTCCACCATTTGCGCTGGCCGCACCGATGCCGGTGTGCACGGCCTCATGCAGGTGGTGCATTTCGACGCCCCTGTCGAGCGCACCGAGGCCTCCTGGGTGCGTGGCACCAACACCTTCTTGCCCAAGGACATTGCCGTGCAATGGGCGCGCAGCGTGCCCGATGCCTTCCACAGCCGCGCCTGCGCCACCTCGCGCCGCTATGGCTATGCCTTGCTACAGTCGCCGGTGCGCCCCAGCGTGGAGCATGGCCGGGTCGGCTGGGTGTTCCAGCCGCTGGATCTGCAGGCCATGGAGCGCGCGGTGCAGTACCTGCTGGGCGAGCATGATTTCTCCTCGTTTCGCGCCGCCGGCTGCCAGGCCAAGTCGCCCGTCAAGACCTTGTATGCGATCAATATTGGCCGCAGCGCGCAGCGCCCCAGTGCCTCGCGCGATGGCGTGCCGTCCTGCTACTGGCGCTTTGATTTCCAGGGCAGCGCCTTCTTGCACCACATGATCCGCAACATCATGGGCTGCCTGGTCGTGATTGGCCAGGGCAGCAAGCCGCCAGAATGGATGCAAGAGGTGCTCGACGCGCGCAGCCGCGAGACCGCCGCCCCCACCTTCTCCCCCGATGGCCTGTACTTTCTGGGCCCCCAGTACGATGCGCACTGGGGCCTGCCCAGCGAGGCCATCTCGTTTGACTGGTTTGCCTGAACAAGGAGCTCCATTGACCGCCATGCAAGCAAGCGCGGGCCGCACCCGCATCAAGATCTGTGGCCTGACCCGCGAACAGGATGTGGACGCGGCCGTGGCCGCCGGCGCCGATGCCATCGGCTTTGTGCTCTACCCCGCCAGCCCCCGGGCCGTGACCGCTGAGCGCGCCGCCGAGCTGGCCCGCCGCCTGCCCGCCTTCGTGACGCCGGTGCTGCTGTTTGTCAACGAGACCCCGGCCCAGGTGATGGCCGCCTGCGCCCGCGTGCCCGGCGCCATCGCCCAGTTCCATGGTGACGAGAGCCCGGAGCAATGCCTGGCGTCAACGGGCGGCGGTGAGCGCAGCTTTTTGCGCGCCGCACGCATACCCCTTGGCGACGCTGCGGTGCAGTTCGACCTCGTAGAATACGCCCATCGATATTCACACGCCAAGGCCATCCTGCTCGACGCCCATGTCGAGGGGTTCGGCGGCGGCGGCAAAGCATTCAATTGGTCACTGCTTCCAACAAACGTAGCCTCTCATCTCGTTTTGTCTGGTGGACTCACGCCTGCAAACGTGACCGATGGCATTGTGCAAGTCAGACCGCGCTGCATCTCGCTCGCGGTGGATGTGAGCTCGGGCGTTGAGATGACCGGTGCCGATGGCAAGACCATCAAGGGCACCAAGGACGCCGAAAAAATCCAACAGTTTGTCGCAGCCGTGCGTGCCGCTGACACACTACTTGCCAAGAATCCCTTCCATGTTTGAATACCAGCAACCCGATACCGCGGGCCATTTCGGCCCCTATGGCGGCAGCTTTGCCAGCGAAACCCTGACCCACGCCCTGGTCGAGCTGCGCGAGGCCTATGACAAGTACCAGAACGATCCGGAGTTCCTGCGCGAATTCCAGTACGAGCTGGCCCACTATGTCGGCCGCCCCTCGCCCGTCTACCACGCTGCGCGCATGTCGCGCGAGATGGGTGGCGCGCAGATCTACCTCAAGCGCGAGGACCTCAACCACACCGGCGCCCACAAGATCAACAATGTGATCGGCCAGGCCATGCTCGCCAAGCGCATGGGCAAGCCGCGCATCATTGCCGAGACTGGCGCCGGCCAGCATGGCGTGGCGACGGCCACGATCTGCGCCCGCTATGGCCTCGAATGCGTGGTCTACATGGGCAGCGAAGATGTGCGCCGCCAAAGCCCGAACGTCTACCGCATGAAGCTCCTGGGCGCCACCGTGGTGCCGGTCGAGTCAGGCAGCAAGACCTTGAAGGACGCGCTCAACGAAGCGATGCGCGACTGGGTGGCCAATGTGGACAACACCTTCTACATCATCGGCACCGTCGCCGGCCCCCACCCCTACCCGATGATGGTGCGCGATTTCCAGAGCGTGATCGGCAATGAGTGCCTGACCCAGATGCCGGCGCTGTTCAAGGAACAGAACATGGCCGCCGAGCAGCCCGATGCGGTGATCGCCTGCGTGGGTGGCGGCAGCAATGCCATGGGCATCTTCTATCCCTATATCCCCCATGAGAACACGCGCCTGATCGGCGTGGAAGCGGCCGGCGAAGGCCTGGACAGCGGCAAGCACTCGGCGTCGCTGCAGCGCGGCTCCTCGGGCGTGCTGCATGGCAACCGTACGTTCATCCTGCAGGACGACAACGGCCAGATCACCGAAACCCATTCGATCAGCGCAGGTCTCGACTACCCCGGCGTGGGCCCCGAGCACGCCTGGCTGCAGGAAATCGGCCGCGCCCAGTATGTCGGCATCACCGACCAGGAGGCGCTCGACGCTTTCCACTACCTCTGCCATACCGAGGGCATCATCCCGGCGCTGGAATCGAGCCACGCCGTGGCCTATGCGATGAAGCTGGCCAAGACCATGCGCGCCGACCAGTCCATCCTCGTGAGCCTGTCGGGCCGGGGCGACAAGGACATTGGCACCGTGGCCGATCTCTCGGGCGTCGACTTTTATGCCCAACCCTCCAGCCGCGGCGTGGCCGTCAAGGGAAGCTACACCAAATGAGCCGTATCGCCGCAACTTTTGACCAGCTGAAGCTGGCCGGCCGCAAGGCCTTGATCCCCTATGTCACCGCCGGCTTTCCGTTTGCCGACATCACGCCTGCGCTGATGCACGGCATGGTCGATGCGGGCGCCAATGTGATCGAGCTGGGCGTGCCCTTCTCGGACCCGATGGCCGACGGCATCGTCATCCAGAAGGCCGGAGAAAAAGCCCTGTCGCTGGGCATTGGCATGAAGCAGGTGCTGGCCATGGTGGCCGAGTTCCGCGTCAAGGACAACACCACCCCCGTGGTGCTGATGGGCTACGCCAACCCGGTCGAACGCTATGACCAGGTGCACGGCAAGGGCGCCTTTGTGCGCGATGCCGCTGCCGCCGGAGTCGATGGCCTGCTGGTGGTAGACTACCCGCCCGAAGAATGCGAAGCCTTTGCGGCCGATCTGCGTGCGCATGGCATGGACCTGATCTTCCTGCTGGCGCCCACCTCCACGCAAGAGCGCATGCAGCAAGTCGCACGCGTGGCCAGTGGCTATGTGTACTACGTCTCGCTCAAGGGCGTCACCGGTGCGGGCACGCTCGATACCGGTGCCGTCGAAGCGATGCTGCCGCTGATCCGCCAGCATGTGCACATCCCTGTGGGCGTAGGCTTTGGCATTCGCGATGCGCAGACGGCCCAGGCCATCGGCAAGGTGGCCGATGCCGTGGTGATCGGCACCCGCATCATCCAGCTGATCGAAAACCAGCCGCACGAGAAAGTCGTGGCGCTGGTCTCCGATTTTTTGCGTGGCATCCGCAAGGCGCTTGACGCATAATGCGCCTCCTGGGCTGTGCCGTGCGCAGCCCCTTGAGTGCGAGAGCAAAGGAAAACAACCATGTCCTGGCTAGAGAAACTGTTACCCGCCAAGATCCAGCACACCGACCCGGCCGAGCGTCGCCAGATGCCCGAAGGTCTGTGGATCAAGTGCCCTGCATGCGAAGCCGTGCTGTACAAGGCCGACCTGGAGCACAACTTCAATGTCTGCCCCAAGTGCAGCCACCACCACCGCATGTCGGCGCGCGCGCGCCTGAACCAGTTCCTCGACGCCGAAGGCCGCTACGAGATTGGCCAGGAAGTGCTGCCCGTCGATGCGCTGAAGTTCAAGGACAGCCGCAAGTACCCTGAGCGCCTCAAGGAAGCGCTGGAAAACACCGGCGAGACCGATGCACTGGTCGTCATGGGTGGCTCGGTCAAGAGCATCAACCTGGTGGTCGCCTGCTTCGAGTTTGAATTCATGGGCGGCTCGATGGGCTCGGTCGTTGGCGAGCGCTTTGTGCGCGGCGTCGAAACCGCCATCGAGCAAAAGGTGCCGTTTGTGTGCTTTACCGCCACCGGCGGCGCGCGCATGCAAGAGGGCCTGCTTAGCCTGATGCAGATGGCCAAGACCAATGCCGCGCTGACCCGCTTTGCCAAGAAGGGCCTGCCCTACATCAGCGTGCTGACTGATCCGACCATGGGCGGCGTGTCTGCCGGTTTCGCTTTCATGGGCGATATCGTCATGGCCGAGCCCAAGGCGCTGATCGGCTTTGCCGGCCCGCGCGTGATCGAGAACACCGTGCGCGTCAAGTTGCCCGAAGGCTTCCAGCGCGCCGAGTTCCTGCAGCAAAAGGGTGGCGTGGACATGATTGTCGACCGCCGCGAGCTGCGCGACCGCATCGCCAGCAGCCTGGCCATGCTGCAGCGCCTGCCGGCTGACGCAGTGGCCTGATTGGCCTCGCTACCCCAGCGGTTCGCTGGGGGCCGCTAATCCCCATAAAAAAACCGCCCTAGGCGGTTTTTTTGCGTCCGGGCGTGTGCCCAAGGGTTGCTTCACACGGCCATCAGCAGCCGGGATTGCAGGTGGGCCAGCATGATGGAGATGATCTGCAAACCCACCAGCAGCACGATGGGCGACAGATCGACCCCGCCAATCAGTGGAATGACCTTGCGCAAGGGGCGCAGCAGCGGCGCGGTGAGCTGGTAGAACACGGCATTCATCACCGCATTGCCCGAGGACAGCCAGGACAGCACGGCATGCACCAGGGTCACCACCACCATTGTGGAGATGGCGATATTGGCCACGCCGATGGTGGCCACCACCAGCACCGACAGCAGCGATGTCAGGCCGCCCGCGACCAGCCACAGCAGCACAAACTGGACCACCTGCACCAGCCAGGCACCCAGGATGCTGGCCCAGTCGCCGCCGGGCAGGCCCTTGGTGATCCTACGCAAGGGCAGCACCATCCAGCTGGTCAGCGCCAGCACCAGCTGCCCCAGCGGGTTGTTGAAGGAGACGCGCTGGTACTGCATGTACCAGCGCAGCAGGCAGGCGCCGGTCAGCAGACCACCTGCGATATTGAGCAGCAGGGACAGGATTTGAAAAAGCATCGGTGTTTCCAGTCGGGAGCCATCCCGAGAATGCGAATTTGCTATTAAAAATGAAGCTGGCAGGCCAATAACAAAGGGCTTGAGGCTATTATTCTAGGGCCGCAGCCCAGGCTGGCGCCAGCAAATCCCCCTGCGCGCCAGGGACGAAAAGCGGCGCAGCAGTCGGACACTACGGCTTTTGCCGGCACGGGGCAGGCTAAAAATCTTAAAATGACAGGTTTTGGCCGTTTACCAGCGCAATGCTGGCCTCTTCATGTCTGAAAACCACACCACTCCCGAGACCGCGCCGGTTGCGCACGACGAAAACCAACTGATTGCCGAGCGCCGCGAAAAACTCAAAGCCCTGCGCGAAGCACAGCGCCAAGGCAAAGGTGTGGCTTTCCCCAATGACTTCAAGCCCGCCGACCGCGCAGCCGACCTGATTGCGGCCCACGCCGAGAAGGACGCCGCCGATCTGGACGCTGCCGCGCTGACCGTCAGCGTCGGCGGCCGCATGATGCTCAAGCGCGTGATGGGCAAGGCCAGCTTTGCCACTGTGCAAGATGCCACCGGCCGCATCCAGCTCTACGTCACCCGCGATGCGGTGGGCGAAGAGCTGTACGCCGATTTCAAGAAGTGGGATCTGGGCGACATCATCGGTGCCGAAGGCCAGTTGATGAAGACCAAGACCGGCGAGCTGTCGATCAAGGTGACCAAGATCCGCATGCTCACCAAGAGCCTGCGCCCCATGCCCGACAAGTTCCACGGCATGGCCGATCTGGAGCAGAAGGTGCGCCAGCGCTATGTCGATCTGATGACCGACGAAGACGCCCGCAAGCGCTTTGTGGCCCGCTCCAAGGCGGTCTCCGGCATCCGCGAGTTCATGGTCGAGCACGGCTTCCTCGAAGTCGAAACCCCCATGCTGCACCCCATCCCCGGTGGTGCCAATGCCAAGCCCTTCATCACCCACCACAATGCGCTGGACCAGGAGATGTACCTGCGCATCGCCCCTGAGCTCTACCTCAAGCGCCTGATCGTGGGCGGCTTCGAGCGGGTGTTCGAGATCAACCGCAACTTCCGCAACGAAGGGGTGTCGGTGCGCCACAACCCCGAGTTCACGATGATGGAGTTCTACGCGGCCTACTGGAACTACCGCGATCTGATGGACTACACCGAAGCGCTGATCCGCGACGCGGCGATGAAGGCCGTGGGCACGCTGGAGCTGACCTATGGCGGCAAGCCGGTGGACCTCGCCAAGCCTTTCGAGCGCCTGACGATCACCGAAGCCATCGTCAAGTACACCGATGCCGGCGAGAACGTAGGCAACCGCGAATGGCTCACCAATGCCTTGAAGAAGCTGGGCATGAAGGAAGAGAAGGACAAGCTGGCGGGCCGCACCCTGGCCAGCCTGCAGGTGCTGTACTTCGAGGAAGTGGTCGAGGACAAGCTCTGGAATCCCACCTTCATCATGGAGCACCCGACCGAGATCAGCCCGCTGGCCCGCGCCAACGATGACCGCCCCGAAGTGACCGAGCGTTTTGAGCTCTACATCACCGGCCGCGAATTCGGCAACGGCTTCTCGGAGCTGAACGATGCCGAAGACCAGGCCGCGCGCTTCAACGCCCAGGTTGCAGCCAAGGATGGCGGCGATGACGAAGCCATGTACTACGACCACGACTTTGTGCGCGCGCTCGAGTACGGCATGCCGCCCACCGGCGGTTGCGGCATCGGTATCGACCGCTTCATGATGCTGCTGACCGACAGCGCCAGCATCCGCGACATCATCCTGTTCCCCGCGCTGCGCCGGGAGCAATAAGGCGCCCCGCAGGCCCCCGGCCTGCCAGCAGCGCCCAGCGGCACAGGTTCTGCCCAGAGCCTGTGCCGCTTTTTCATGGCCAGCCGCCGCCGATATACTGGCCTGCATGCAGATACCCCGTTACTGGGCGCAAGCGCGCCTGCGCCATGAGACCAGCCCGCGCCATGGCGCTACCGTTCAACGCTGGGGCTGGTCCGACCAAAGCCCTGATGCCGCACAAGCCCATGCCCAGCAGCGCGCCCAGGCCGCGCTCGACCAGGTGCTCAGCGCCCCGCAGCTGCGCAACCTCGATGCCCGCTTTCAGCGCATGGAGCGGCTGGGGGAATATGGGCTGAACGGCCAGACCCCCATCCGCGAAGAGATTCTGGGCCAGCGCGGCCGGGCGGTGATGACGCGCAACAGCTATGGCGCGCACTGCCTCAACACCCCCGATGTCGCCATTGCCGACATGGACTTCCCGCCGCAGCCAAAGCCCCCCAGCGGAGCACCACTGCTGATCGCGGCGTTCTTTGCGCTGGCGGCCTGCTTTGTCATCTTTGCGCTGGGTGGCGCGCTGCCCGCGATGGTAGTGCTGGCAGGCACGGTGGTCGTGCTCGCGCTGTGGCTCAGGCGTTTGCTGAACCTGCGCCAAAAGCAGGCCGGCAGCGCCGATCCCCGGCAGCTGGCGCTGGAGCGGGTCACCGCCTTCAGCCAGCAGCACCCCGACTGGGGCCTGCGCGTCTACAGCACACCCAAGGGCCTGCGCATCATCGTCACCCATGAGGCCATGGCGCCCACGGACGGCGCGGTGCAGGCGCTGTTCTCTGCGTTGCAGGTTGATCCGATCTACCAGCGCCTGTGCCTGCAGCAGCAGTGCTTTCGCGCCCGCGTGACCGGCAAGCCCTGGCGCATGGGCCTGTCCGGCCCCAGCCCGCAGGTGCGGCGCTGGCCGGTCGCGGCCAACCAACTGGCAGCGCGCGCAGACTGGACGCATGTCTACGACAAGCAAGCGGCGCAGTACAGCGCCTGCCGCTTCATCGCGCAGCTGGGCCAGGCCCGCATCGCGATGGATATCCAGGCGCTGGTCGATTGGCATGACGAGGCCTGCCGTGCCGAGGAAAGCCAGCTGCCGCTGGCATGAACGCGGCCCCTCGTCGCCGATAATCGGCGCATCCAACTCCACGGGCTGCCTTGGCGCCCGCTGCGCTCCCCCCGCCTGCCATGAACCGACTCAAACTCCTGATCCCTGACTGGGCCACCGAATGGGTGGACATCATCGTGCCGGCCATGCAGATCAGCCTGATCCTGCTGCTGTCCATCACGCTCAACTATGTCACCCGCAAGCTCATCACCCGCATGGCCCAGCACTACCACTGGCCGCTGGAGCTGGCCGTGCCGATCAAGGGCCTCGTGCGCTGGCTCATCATTGGCGGCACCTGCCTGTTGATTCTGGAGCGCCTAGGGGTCAGCGCCACCGTGCTGTGGACGGCGTTCTCCGGCTTTGCGGCCGTCGGCGCCGTGGCCTTCTTCGCTGCTTGGAGCGTGCTGTCCAACTTCTTCTGCGCGGTGCTGATCTTCACCGTGCGGCCCTACCGGCTGGGCGACTATATCGAGGTGCTCGACGGCCTGGACAAGCCCGGTGCCAAGGGCCGGGTGGTCGATATCAACATGCTCTACACCACCATCGAGGACTTTGCAGCCGACCGCAGCCAGAGCGTGGTGCTGCAGATCCCCAACACCCATATCTTCCAAAAGGTGGTGCGCCGCTGGACCGACGATCCACCACCGCAGCAGCCGCCTGAGGCCAGCCCGGCAGAGCCAGCGCAGACCCCATCGGTGCCTTAAAGAGCGCTTGCAGCCGCAAATCAGCCACTGTCAGCGCCAGCCTACCGCTACTTACATCTTCGGCCCACGACTGTGCCCTGGCCCCGTGCTTAACATCAAATCATCACATGACAACAGGAGGTTTTCGATGCTGAAGTGGGCCATTATTTTTGCGGTGATCTCGTTGCTGGCCGGCGTGTTCGGCTTTACCGGTGTTGCCTCGGGCGCAGCGGGTATTGCAAAGATCCTGTTCTTTATCTTTATCGCCATCACGGTGATCTTCCTGGTCATCGCCCTGCTGGGTGTCGGCGCCGTCGCCTGACCTCTGCCTTCACAGCCAGCGCTGAAAAATGCCTGCATGCCTGCCTTGTGCAGGCATTTTTTTGGCCCATCGCAGCGGCTCTACCGCCAAGGCGGTGCAGCCTAGCGCGCTGCAGAGGCCGGCAGCACCGCCCGCTGCGCCGCATCGAGCTGCCAGCGCCCGCCATGGAAGGCCTGTACGCTGTCGCGGTGGGCGACGGACACCAGAGACCCACCGCGCTCACGCACCATTTGCAACAGCTGCGCATAGACCTCGGCCTCGGTCGCCTGGTCCAGCGCGCTGGTGGCCTCATCGGCAAACACCCAGGCGGGGCGTTTGAGCAGGACCCGGGCAATCGCCAGGCGCTGCTGCTCCCCACCCGAGAGCACGGCGTTCCAGGCGGCCACCTCATCGAGCCGCTCCACCAGCGGCGCCAGCTGCGCTGCACGCAAGGCCGCCTGCAGCTGGGCATCGCCATAGTCACTCGCAGGCTGCGGGTAGGCCAAGGCCTGGCGCAGGCTGCCATCGGGAAAATAAGGGCGCTGCGCGATGAACATGCTGTCCTGCGGCCGCAGCACCCGGCCGCGCGCAAAGGGCCAGATGCCGGCCAGGCTGCGCAGCAGGGTCGACTTGCCACTGCCCGAGCGCCCGCTGATCAGCACATCCTGGCCAGCGGCCAGCTGCAAGGCCGCATCCTCGATCACCACCCGGCCCCCCGGCAGCGCCACCTGCAGGCCCTGGGTTTGCAGATGGTCTGCCGCTTGCAGCAACGGGCCCTGGGCTTGGGCCTGGGCCTGCAGACCGGCCTCAAAGCTGGCCAGACGCCGTGTGGTGGCGCGCCAGGCCGCTATATCGCTGTAGTTGTTGACGATCCAGCTGAGCGAATCCTGCACCTGGTTGAAGGCCGAGGCAATCTGCATCAGCTGGCCCAGCTGGATGGCGCCGCTGAAAAAGCGCGGCGCGGCAATGATGAAGGGAAACACCACAGCGGCCTGGCCAAAGAAATTGGTGAACCAGGCGAGCTTTTTTTGCTGGCGGATCAGCTGCAGGTAGTTGCCCAGCACATCGCCAAAGCGCAGGCGCAGCTGCGCGCCTTCCACCCGCTCGCCGCCGTCCATCGCAATCGCCTCGGCATGCTCGCGCACCCGGACCATGTGGTGGCGGTAGTCGGCCTCCAGGCGCTGCTGCGTGATATTGAGGCCCACCTGGGGCTTGCCCAGCCACAACGAAATGGCGCTGCCCACGAGGCAATACACGACAGCCATCCAGACCATAAAGCCGGGGATATGCAGGCTGCCGCCGCCCAGCATGGCAGGCAGGCTGAGATCCATCGCCGCGCTCAGCCCCCAGAGGATGCCGACAAAGCTGACAAAGGTGACCAGGGCGTTCAAGAGCCCCATGCTGAGCGCCACGGTGTAGCTGCTAAACAGGTTGATGTCTTCCTGGATGCGCTGGTCGGGGTTGTCCGGCATCTGCTCGCTGCCGCTGTAGCGGCCCAGCTCCATGCGGTAGAAGGCCTTGTGGGCCAGCCAGCGGCCTTGCAGGTGCTCGGTGAGCCAGCGCCGCCAGTGCCACTGCAGCAGCTGGGTGAGGTAGAACTTGTAGACCGCAATGACGATGTAGACCAGCGCCAGCCACAAAAAGCGCCAGAGCTGGTGCCAGAACACATCGGCCTGCTTGTTTTGCAGCGCGTCGTAGAACACCCGGTTCCAGCTGTTGATCTGCACCAGCATGAACACCGCTGCCAGGTTGAGCGCGACGATGGCGGCCAGCAGGCCCCAGGCGCGGAGCTTGTCCTCGGAGACAAAATAGGGCCGCGTCAGCGCCAGGGCCTCGCGGCCAGCCAGCGCCACGCGGCGCAAGGGGTTGTGAAGGGGCATATGCTCTCAGCCATCTAGGGGATAAGAGCAATCTAGACGACGGGGCTGAGGCGAGGCTTAAACCGCCGCCGCAGCCAGCCACGCGGGAGCTCAGCCGAGCAGGTCCAGCGCGTCCTGGTAGGCGGGCTGGCGCATCAGCTCATCCCAGGGCTGGGGCACGGTCTCGGGCAGCAGCGCCAGGCGGCGCGATTCCGAATCCTCGTCGGGCTGCCAGCGGCCGCTGCGCAGCGCGTCGTCCATGCCGTCCAGCAGCTCATCCACATGGGCGCCCAGGCCCAGGCTCTGGTTGCACAGCAGCACCATGTCGCAGCCGGCAGACAAGGCCGCCAGCGCCGCCTCGGTGTAGCTGATCAAGCTGCCATTGATGCGGCGCGCGCCCTCCATGCTCAGGTCGTCGCTGAAGATCGCACCGTCATAGCGCAGGCGCGTACGCAGCACATCCTTGAGCCATTTCTCGCTAAAGCCAGCCGGGCGCTTGTCCACCTTGGGATAAATCACGTGCGCGGGCATCACGGCCGTCAGCACGCTGCTGAGCCAGGGGTAAGGCGCGGCATCCTCGGCCAGGATGGCGCTCAGGCTGCGCCCATCGACGGGAATATCCACATGCGAGTCGGCTTTGACAAAACCGTGACCAGGAAAATGCTTGCCGCAGTTGCCCATGCCCGCCTGCAGCAGGCCATGCATGAGGCTCTTGGCCAGCATCGCCACCACGCGCGGGTCGCGGTGAAAGCTGCGGTCACCGATGACCGAGCTTTCGCCATAGTCCAGATCGAGCACCGGGGTAAAGCTGAAATCCACCGCGCAGGCGCGCAGCTCGGCACCCAGCACATAGCCCGCTGCGGTAGCGGCATTCATCGCCCGCATCGCGCCGCTGCCCGGGCGGTGTTGGCGGCCCTGGCCGTCGTCCATCCACATCTGGCCAAAATGCCGCATCGATGGCAGGTGCGTGAAGCCATCGGTACGAAAGCGCTGCACGCGCCCGCCCTCGTGGTCCACACAAATGAGCAAATCCGGCTTGATGGCCTTGATCTGCGCGCACAGCTGCACCAGCGCCGAGCGGCTCTCCCAGTTGCGGGCAAACAGGATGATGCCGCCCACCAGCGGGTGGGCCAGGCGGGCGCGGTCGGCATCGGTCAGGGCCTTGCCGGCGATATCAATGATCAGAGGAGCGTGCATGGGAGGGATGCGGACAATTCAAAAACGGGCCCTGGCAGGGCCCGGGGGAGCGGGAATCAGAGCTTTTCGACGACGCAAAAGCTCGCGGCATAGTCGACCTCGTCGGTCACGGTGATATGGGCCGTCAGCCCTTGCGCCTCAAACCAGGTGGCCAGCTCGCCATGCAGCCGGATGCCCGGCTTGCCGCTGGGCAGATTGATGACCTCGCAATTGCGCCAGGTCATCGGCATGCGCATGCCCAGGCCCACGGCCTTGCTGAAGGCCTCCTTGGCCGAAAAGCGCGTGGCCATGTAGCGCACGCCCCGATCGGGCCAGCGCTCGCTGCGGCGGCGCCAGACGGCCAGCTCGCCCTCGGCCAGCACCTTGTGGGCAAAGCGCTCGCCCTGGCGCTCCAACGTAGCGCGGATGCGGCGGATATCGCAGATGTCGGTGCCAATACCGTAGATCATGCTGTCACAGACCTGGAGGCTTAGAGCAGCACGCCATCGGCGCGGGCATCGAGCGAGCGGCGGTAGGCACGCACGGCTTCGGCGTAACCCATCTCCAGCGCATCGGTGACAAAGGCGTGGCCGATCGACACTTCCAGCACCTGGGGCACATGGGTCACAAAGGGAGTGAGGTTGCGCAGGCTCAGGTCATGGCCGGCATTGACGCCCAGGCCCACGGCCTGCGCCGCCTTGGCAGCGGCCACATAGCGCGCCAGCTGCACACTTTGCTCGGGCGTGCCAAAGGCGGCTGCATAGGGCTCGGTGTAGAGCTCAACCCGGTCGGCGCCCACCGCCTTGGCAGCGGCCATCTGCTCGGGGATCGGGTCCATGAACAGGCTCACGCGCACGCCCAGCGCCTTGCACTCGTCCACCAGCGGCTTGAGGCGCTCGGCGTCTTGCGGAAAGTTCCAGCCATGGTCGCTGGTGAACTGGTCTTCGCCATCGGGCACAAAGGTGGCCTGGTGCGGACGGTACTGGCGCACATAGGTCATCAGATTCTGGAAAGGATTGCCTTCGATGTTGTACTCACGCTTGACCGGCCAGGTGGCGATCACATCGGCCAGCCGCTCCACATCGCCCGGGCGGATATGGCGCTCGTCCGGCCGGGGGTGCACGGTGATCCCCTGCGCGCCCGCTTCCAGGCACAGACGTGCCGCGCGCGTCACGCTGGGGATATCCAGGTGGCGGGTGTTACGCACCAGTGCCACCTTGTTGAGGTTGATAGACAGGGCAGTTTTCACGGGGGTAGTCATAGTGATTGGATATCCATCATCAACTGGCGCGTACGCAATACCGGCTGACCACAATGGTGTTGCAGCAGCGTACGCAACTGAACTTTTAACTCTGCGGCGCACAACACGCAAGCCCTGAGCACCGCAGGATAGGGATTTGCAGCGGACAGCGCTTGCTCCAAGTCCTCCCATTGTGCACCGCTGAGCCCTGCCCTGTCCTGCCCATGGGCCTCGCGCAGGCCGGCATCGGGCACCAGCACATAGCGCGTGGCGGGCTGGAGCGGCTGCAGCGACAGGGTTTGCGCCGCCAGCGATGGCAGCAGCCCCAACTCGCGCAGCAGCAGCAGCTCAAAGGCGCGCAGCACGGGCTCGAGCACCTCCCCATGGTCGGTGGCCAGCACCCGCACCACACCGGCATAGATGTCGAACAGGTTGGCAAACGGGTCTTCGCGCGCCAGCAGCCGCATCAGCAGCTCATTGAGGTACAGGCCCGAGAGCAGGCCCGCGCCCACCGGCATCGTGTGGCCGCCGACCCACTCGGCGCTTTTGAGCGTGTGGATGTCCGAGGCCCCCTCGCCCGCAATGCCCCAGGACAGGCGCAGCGGCTGCAAGGCCAGCAGCACCGGCCTAAAGTTGGAGGTGGGTTTTTTAACGCCCTTGGCGACCAGGGCCACGCGTCCCCGGTGCCGGGTAAAGCATTCCAGCACCAGGCTGGATTCGCTCCAGTCGTACCGGTGCAGGATATAGGCCGGTTCCTCATTGACGCGCTTGACAGCCATGGCTCAGGGGGTGCAGTACGTGACCCCGTTGGGGCCACAGAAGAGGTCAGGTACCAGGCGCTGGGCGCCAACCGGGCACAGCAGGCGGTGCGCCGGTGTTGCGCCCCTTGGCGCTTATTCGTAGCCGAAGGACTTGACCCGGGCCTCGTCATCGGCCCAGCCGGACTTGACCTTGACCCAGACTTCCAGGAACACCTTGGCGTTAAGCAGCTTTTCCAGCTCCTGGCGTGCCTCGGTGCTGATGCGCTTGAGCTTTTCGCCCTTTTCGCCAATCACCATGGCCTTGTGGCCATCGCGCTCGACAACGATGGTCGCTGCAATGCGCATGAAGCGGCCATGCGTCTTGCTGGGCTCCTCGTCGAACTTGTCGATAACGACCGTCGAGGTGTAGGGCAGCTCATCGCCGGTAAAACGGAAAAGCTTTTCGCGCACGGTCTCGGACGCGAGAAACTTCTCGCTGCGGTCGGTCAGTTCTTCCGGTCCGTAGAACCAGGCCTGCTCGGGCAGGTACTTTTCGCAGATGCCGAACAGGCGCTCGATATCGCCCTTGTTCTTGGCCGACATCGGCACGAACTCGGCAAAGGGATGGCGCTCCTGCATGTCGCGCAGCCAGGGCGCAATCTCATGGCGGCGGTGCACGGTGTCGAGCTTGTTGGCAATCAGCAAGGTGGGAATGCCGGGCTTGAACAGCGACAGCACCTTGGCATCGGCCAAGGTGAAACTGCCCGCTTCCACCACAAACAGGATCAGGTCGACATCGCCGATGGCGCCCATCACCGTCTTGTTGAGCGACTTGTTCAAGGCGCGCGAGTGGCGGGTCTGAAAGCCCGGCGTATCGACAAACACAAACTGGGTGTTGTCCTTCGTGCGGATGCCGGTGATGCGGTGGCGCGTAGTCTGCGCCTTGCGCGAGGTGATCGAGATCTTCTGGCCGACCAGCGCATTCATCAACGTGGACTTGCCCACATTGGGCTTGCCGACGATGGCAATCAGGCCGCAGCGCTGCGGGCCGGTAGGTGCTGCGGGTGCGGCGGGCGCCTCGGCCTGGCCGGCATCCGGGGCGCTGACGCGGGCTACAGTCGCGCCGGGCTTGGCGGCTGCCAGCATCGCGTCTAGGTCAGAGAGGGTCTGGCCCGAAGGCAACAGCTCTGCAGGGTCTTGGCCAGCAGCGCTTGGAGATGGGGTTTTTTTCGAGGTCATAAAAAGCTTAGCGATGCTGGGTCTGCAGTTGTTGCAACATGATGGCGGCTGCCGCCTGCTCGGCCGCACGGCGCGATGCGCCAGCGCCTTCGCTGCGGGCCTGGAAGGCCGGCACCACACAGTCGACATGGAAGGTCTGCGCATGCGCAGCCCCGGTTGTGCTGGTCACCACGTACTCCGGCACCGATTTCTTGCGTGCCTGCAGCCACTCCTGCAGCGCCGTCTTGGCATCCTTGGATGCGGCGGGCATGTGCTGCGAGATTTCGACACGCTCATAGAGATGATGCACGATCGCCTCGGCCTGCGTGTAGCCGGCATCCAAGTAAACCGCTCCAATAATCGCCTCGACCGCATCGGCGAGGATCGAGGGGCGCTCACGCCCGCCCGATTTGGACTCGCCTTCGCCCAGGCGCAGCACCTTGGCCAGCTGCAGGCGCAGCGCAATCTGGTGCAAGGTGTCTTGCTTGACCAGGTTGGCGCGCATGCGCGAGAGCTCGCCCTCCGGGGTGCCCTTGAGCTTCTGGAACAGCATCGTCGATACCGCCAGGCCCAGCACCGAGTCGCCCAGAAACTCCAGGCGCTCATTGTGATCCGCACAAAAACTACGGTGCGTTACCGCTCGCTGCAGCAACGCACCGTTCGCAAAAGAATACTGCAGGCGTTCCTGCAATCGACTGAGTTCTGATTCCACCTACTTCACACTATCGTTAAAACGGAAGACCAGAAAGGCTGGCCCGTACAAGGGGATGTCCCGCTCGTAGCTGTAGGACACCACAATCTTGCCGTCCGTGTCTTTGGTCACTTCCAAATCCTTGGCATTGACCGAGGTCATGTCATCAATCGCCTGCGAGCGCTCATAGATGGCGCGCACTTCCTGCACCGTCGTGCCCTGGCGGGCCGCCTTGACGGTGGCCTTCTTGATGTTCATGTTCTCGATCACGATCGGGACTGCCTTGCTGCCCACAATGGCCAGGGCCACGATGATGAAACCCCAGAGCACCACACCGATGAACGACATGCCGCGCTGGCGCTGCCGGGGTGCTTGTTTCATAGCCTGCATAGTCAATCCCTCTTAGAAAACTTTTTTAGTTAAACGGTCCGATACGCTTGATGTTACCGAAATTCATCCAGACAAAGAAGGCCCGGCCGACAATATTGGCATCCGGCACAAAGCCCCAGTAACGGGAATCCAACGAGTTGTCGCGGTTGTCGCCCATCATGAAGTAATGGCCTTCGGGCACCTTGCAGGTCACGCCCTCGACGCTGTAGCGGCAGTTGTCCTTGTACTTGAAGTCCGTCACGCCCTGCACGAAGTTGGGCACGTCCGGGTTGATGATGGAGCGGTGTGGCTTGTCGCCCAGCTGCTCTTCAATCTGCTTGAAGTAGCGCATCGCATCCTGCTCGAAGTAATCGGGCTGGTTGGTCGTCGGCACCGCCTTGCCATTGATGGTCAAGCGCTTGTTGATGTAGGCCACCTCATCCCCGGGCACACCGACCACACGCTTGATGTAGTCCATGCTCGGCTGCGGCGGGTAGCGGAACACCATCACATCGCCGCGCTTGGGCGCCGTGCCTTCGGTGATCTTCTTGTTGATCACCGGCAGGCGCACCCCATAGGTGAACTTGTTGACCAGGATCAGGTCGCCCACCTGCAAGGTGGGAATCATCGAGCCCGACGGAATCTTGAAGGGCTCGAACAGGAAGGAGCGCAGGATGAAGACCACGGCGATCACCGGGAAGAGGCCTGCGGTCCAGTCCAGCCACCAGGGCTGCATCAGAAGGCGCGTCTTGCCCTCTTGCACATCGTCGCCGTCGACCTTGGTGATGCCCTGGGCATCGAGCTGCCGGCGCCGCTCGGCCGCCGAGGCCTCGAGCTGGGCAGCGGCCGCCTGGCGCCGGGGGAAGAAGTAAAAGCGCTCTGCCAGCCAGTAGGCGCCGGTGATCACCGTGGCCAAAAACAGCAGCAGTGCAAAATTGCCTTCGATGGCGCCGCTGTACCAGGCGCCCATATAGGCCACAAAAGCGGCCAGAATCAGTGTTGTCAGGAGTTGCATAGCGTTGTTCTTGGCTTCTTCTCTTCTTAATCGTCCACTTGCAAGATCGCCAGGAACGCCTCTTGGGGCACTTCCACCGAGCCGATCTGCTTCATGCGCTTCTTGCCGGCCTTCTGCTTTTCGAGCAGCTTGCGCTTACGCGTGATGTCGCCACCATAGCACTTGGCCAGCACGTTCTTGCGCATGGCCTTGACCGTTTCGCGGGCGATGATGTTGGCACCAATCGCCGCCTGGATCGCCACATCGAACATCTGGCGGCTGATGATTTCGCGCATCTTGGCCACCACCGCACGGCCACGGTAGACCGACTGCGAGCGGTGCACGATGATGGACAGCGCGTCCACCTTCTCGCCGTTGAGCAGGATGTCGACCTTGACCACGTCGGAGGCCCGGTATTCCTTGAACTCGTAGTCCATCGAGGCATAGCCACGCGAGACCGATTTGAGCTTGTCAAAGAAGTCCAGCACGATCTCGCCCAGTGGCATCTCATAGGTGAGCATCACTTGGCGGCCGTGGTAGGCCATGTCCATCTGCACACCGCGCTTCTGGTTGGCCAGGGTCATCACCGGGCCGACATAGTCCTGGGGCATATAGAGGTGCACGGTCACGATCGGTTCGCGCACCTCTTCGAGACGGCCGGCATCGGGCATCTTCGAGGGATTTTCCACATCGACGAGTTCGCCATCGGCCTTGAGCACCTGGTAGACCACGCTGGGCGCGGTGGTGATCAGGTCCTGGTCGAACTCGCGCTCCAGGCGCTCCTGCACGATTTCCATGTGCAGCAGGCCCAGGAAGCCGCAGCGAAAGCCAAAGCCCAGCGCCTGCGAGACTTCGGGCTCGTAGTGCAGCGCCGCGTCATTGAGCTGGAGTTTTTCCAGCGCATCGCGCAGCTGGTCGTATTCGGAGGCTTCGGTCGGGTACAGGCCGGCAAACACCTGGGATTTGACCTCCTTGAAGCCCGGCAGCGGCGCGCTGGCCGGGCCGAGGTTGTTGGGCAGCTTCTTTTCCAGGGTGATGGTGTCGCCCACCTTGGCGGCCTTGAGCTCCTTGATGCCGGCAATGATGTAGCCCACCTCGCCGGCCCTGAGCACATCGCGCGACTCGTTGGCGGGCGTGAACACGCCCAGGCTGTTGGCTTCGTAGGCCGCGCCGGTAGCCATCATCTTGAAGCGCTCGTTCTTCTTGAGCTGGCCATCAACCACGCGCACCAGCATCACGACGCCCACATAGGGGTCAAACCAGCTGTCCACGATCATCGCGCGCAGGGGCGCCTCGGGCTCGCCCTTGGGTGGCGGCACCTTGGCCACCACGGCTTCCAGAATTTCTTCAATGCCCATGCCGGTCTTGGCCGAGCAGGGAATCGCATCGCTCGCATCAATGCCGATCACATCCTCGATCTCGGCCTTGGCATTGTCCGGGTCGGCATTGGGCAGATCCATCTTGTTGAGCACGGCAAACACTTCCACGCCCAGGTCCAGCGCGGTGTAGCAGTTGGCCACCGTCTGGGCTTCGACGCCTTGGGAGGCATCGACCACCAGCAGCGCGCCTTCGCAGGCCGACAGCGAGCGCGAGACTTCATAGGAGAAGTCCACGTGGCCGGGGGTGTCGATCAGGTTGAGGTTGTAGACCTTGCCGTCCTTGGCCTTGTACTGCAAGGCCGCCGTCTGCGCCTTGATCGTGATGCCACGCTCTTTCTCGATGTCCATCGAGTCCAGCACCTGTGCCTCCATGTCGCGCTCGGCCAGGCCTCCGCAATACTGGATCAGGCGGTCCGCCAAGGTCGACTTGCCATGGTCAATATGGGCAATGATGGAAAAATTACGAATGTGCTGCATTAACAAACAACGGAAAAAGGCCTGGAATCTGGCGCGCACGCCAAAGGGGCTGGAGATTCCAGCCAAAACACGCATTGTAGGCAAAAAGCAATGCACCCCGGCGGGGATGGCTCGATCCCGCCGGGGTGCCGCTCGATAAGGCCTGTCAAGCCTTCATCAGTGCCACTGCATCTCGCCCTTGGCGACCTTGGCGCTCAGCGCCAGGCCTTCGAGGCCGCCCAGGTTGGGGAAGCGCTGCTTCATCGCCGCTTCCAGCGCCGCGCCGTCCTTGGCCTTGGCTGTTTCCTCGTCAAAGGCGCGGATGTAGTCGGCGGTAAAGTCCACAGCCGCCGTGCCAGCGGGCATCGCGCCGGCAAAGTGGCCGGGGATCACGACCTCCGGGTTCAATGCCTTGATGCGCGCCAGCATCGCCAGCCAGTCGCTGTGCGACTGCGGCGTCTGGGTATCGGCCATCCAGACATGCTCACCGGCCAGCACCGGGATGCCACCGGCCACCGTCTTGATCGACGGAATCCAGACCACGGTGCGGTCGGGTGTCGGGCCATCGAGGCCGATCAGCTGCAAGGCCTGGCCATCGACCTGCAGGCTGTCGCCTTGCAGCGGCTGGGGCACCACCAGCTGCTTGGGTGCGTTCTCGCCCAGCTGCGGCCCCCAGACCTTGAGCTTGGCATCCTTGGTGGCCTCGATATGGGCAATGGTCTGCGGTGTGGCCACCATCTTGGCCTCGGGGAACGCGGCCTGCAGGGTGTCCAGACCAAAGTAGAAGTCCGGGTCACCATGGCTGATATAGATGGTTGTCAGGCGCTTGCCGGTGGCCTTGATCTTGTCGGCCAGCTTGCGCGCCTGCTCGGCCGAGAACTGCGCATCGATCAGCAGCACCTCGCTCTTGCCCTGCACCAGCACCGAGGACACGGCAAAGATCGCCTGCTCGCCCGGGTTGAAGACCTCGGTGCGCAGGGCAGCTTGCTGGGTGTCGGCCGGCGCGGGGGCTGCCGGCGCACTGGCAGCTGGCGCAGCAGGCGCCGATGCCGTGCTGCTGCGCTCACAGCCGGCCAACAGGGCAGCAGCCAGTGCGCAGGCCGACAGCGTGTAGTAGCGTTGTTTCATGGTCGTGTTTGCTTTCAAAACAGGTTCAAGGAAAGGGGGCACAGGCGAGGCTGCACCCCAGGGATTCAGACATCGGCAGCGATGCGCTCTGCAATAGCTTGCGCAATCGCCGCCTGCAGCTTTTCCAACTCCAGGGCCAGACTCTCGCGCTGGCGAAAGCGTTTGCCGGCCCGCTCATACCAGTTCTCGGCGTCTTCCAGATCGCCTTCCTGCAAGTGCACGATGCCGTGCAACCAGGCGGCCATGAGGCCGGGGATGCGCTGCACGCCATCGTGGGCGGCATGCCAGTGGCCCGCTTGCAGCTGGGCCGCCAGCACTTGCAGCTGACGCAGTTCGTCGGCGCTGTGCATGGCCGTCATGGCTGCATCGCTTGCAGCATGGCGGCGCTGTCCACCACCTGCTCCATGCGGATGATCTGGCCATCGCGCAGCTGGTAGAGGTGCGAAAAGCTCGCCTCCATCGCTTTGCCACTGGCGCGGTGGGTGCCGCTGTAGCGGCCAAAGGCGGCCACCCGGTCACCATCGGCCAGGTAGGTATGCACCTGAACGCCGAACACCGCCCAGTCGCTGCCAATCCTTGCAAAGACACCCTCCACGATCTGCGCGGCGCCCACATACTGGCCCGCATAGGGCGAGCCTGCTGCCTCGATCCACAGCACCTCGGGGGCGAGCGCGGCCATCAGATGGCGGGCGTTGTCCTCGGGGCTGCCTTCATAGGTGGCGGCAATGGTGTCCAGGTTGCTGGTGGTCATACAGAGTCTCCGTACAGATTCAGGCGGCCAGCCACTGCGCCACAAAGGCTTCGGGCTTGGAAAAAGCGGTGCTTGCGTTGAGCAGCTGGCGCTGGCCATCGCGCTCCAGCACAAAGCTGGGCACGCCTTGGGCGCCCAGCTCGCGCACCAGCTGCCGCGCCTGGGCCATGCGGGCATTGTTGGCCTCCAGCAAAGCGGCATCGGGCTGCGCCAACCGGGCAGCCGCACCATGCAGGCCCAGGCCGCGCAGCAACTCCAGCAACACCGGGATGGCCGTGTTGTCCAGCCCATCGACATAGCGCGCATGCTGTATCGCCTTGAGCGCTTCGGCCTCGCGCTGTGGCGCGGTCAGGTGCACGGCGGTCAGCGCCACGGTGGCCGGGCCGCTGTCAAACATCTGCTGGGGCTTGTCCAGCACCTCGCTGCGGTAGCGCTGGCTAAAGGGCTGGCCGGTCAGGCGCTCGATACGCTGGTCATTGCTCCAGGCATAAGCCGCAAAAGCCTCATCCATGGGGCGGGCCCCCTCGCCCGAGAAAAGGCCGCTGGGCAGCAGCTGCAGCTGCTCGCCACTGCGCTGCACCAGGCTTTCCAGCAGCGGGCCCGCGCCATAGCACCAGCCGCACAGGGGGTCAAAAATGTAGTACAGGCGTTTCATATCTATTCCATATCAAAGGCAATGCCGCCATAGTAGGCGCTTTGAATTGACAAATAAATAGATATCAAATAGATAATCCGTATGCAAAAAGCAAACAATGTCGACGAGGCCAGCCTTGGCCACTTCTCCAACCTCAAGCGCCTGGCCTATTTCAGTGCGGTGGTCGAGGCCGGCAGCTTTACCGCCGCCGCCGAGCGCCTGGGCATCACCAAGGCCGTGGTCAGCCAGCAGGTGGCGCGGCTGGAGGCCGACTTCCGCACCAGTCTGCTCACCCGCAGCACGCGCAAGGTGGCCCCCACCGATGCGGGCCAGGCCTTCTACCAGCGCTGCGCACTGATCCTCAAGGAAGCGGCAGACGCGTTTGACGAGCTGGCCCAGAGCGCCGAGGCACCCTCGGGCACCTTGCGGCTGACCGCCCCGCTCGACTACGGCATCGCCGCCATCGTGCCGGCAATTACCGCGTTCTGCCGCCGCTACCCGCAGTGCAAGGTCGATGCCTCGCTCAGCGACCAGTCGCTGGATTTGATGGACGGCCAGGTAGAGCTGGCCATCCGCGTGGGCTGGCTCACTGAACTGCATCTGCAGGCGCGCCAGATCGGCAGCTTTCGCCAGCTGCTGGTGGCCGCACCCGCCTGGCGCAGCCAGCTGTCCGGCATCCTGGAGCCCCAGCAGTTGAGCGCCCTGCCCTTTGTCGCCAACACCGCGCTGCGCGAACCGCTGCACTGGAGCTTTTCGCGCAATCCGCTGGAGCGCCAGAATGTCAATATGCCCTCGGTGCTGTCGCTCAACGCCACGATGGCCGTGCGCGAGGCCGTGCGCCACGGCGCAGGCCTGTCGGTGCTGCCCGACTATGCCGTCGCCGACGACCTGCACAGCGGCCGGCTGCTGCAGGTGCTGCCCGACTGGAAGCTGCCCTCGGGTGGCATCCATGCGGTGTTTCCGGCCGCGCGCTTTCGCCCGGTCAAGGTGCGCGCCTTTGTCGAGCTGCTGCAGGAGCAGCTGGCGCAGCAAGAGGCCCATGACGAAGGCCCCCACACTCCGAAAAATGGGCCGTCCGCTGCACCCCATTGAGGAGCTGGGTACGATCGAGCGATCACGCCTGCGGCACCGGGCCGCAGTGCAACCCCGCTTGACAGGAGACCCCAACATGGCAGCAGCAGTAGAACGTGCCGAGATCGGCCAGTACCGTGGCGTAAAGATAGAACTTGTCACCGTGGACGCCACCGGCGCGCAGGTCGATCTCTCCTGCGCCTGCATGTTCACGCATGAAGTGGACCACCAGCCCTTGGCCGGTGGCCTGGCCAACCTCGATGCCGCCCTGGGCGGCCAGCTGGCCCAGGCCCGGCGTGATGGCGCCTTCCGCGCCCAGCCGCTCGAGACGCTGCTCATCACCCCGCCTGCGGGCGCCGCGCAAGCCGCTGCCATCCTGGTCATCGGCATGGGCCACCCCGAGGACTGGAGCCCGGCGACCAGCGCGGCCGCCGTGGCCTGCGCACTGCGCGTTGGCCAGTTGCGCGGCGCGCGCAGCGTCGCGATCGCGCCCAGCATTCTGGACACCGGCATCCACTCCGATGAAGACGTCAACGGCCCCATGCTGCATGGCTTCAAGACCCAGCTCGATGCCCTGCACCAGCTGCACAGCCTGGGGCTGGCGCCCGCGCCTGCGATCGGGCACTGGGTGTTTGACACCGGTGCAGCCCACTACCCGCACAAGCTGCAGCAGTACCAGCAAGCGTTTGCATCCATGATGGGCTGAGGGTCTGCCGGCCGCAGCCTTGACCGCTGCGGCATGCGGCCTACAATGGGCCGCTTCTTTACCTGTGCGAGGTCTTCTACCCATGCGCCATTGATGCTGCCGTCTTGCTGACGGCCCCACGTCCCGCCCCTTGATCGCAGCGGCTGCCCCGTCTAAGGGGTGCCCAGGCTGCAGGCTCACCAGCCATGGCGCGGGGATGTTCGGCATCAATGACATCGCACAGGTATGACAGACACACATTTGGCGCTGCATGGCGTCTCCTATTCGCTGCCGCAAGGCCGGCCACTTTTCTCCGATCTCCACGCCCGCTTTGACCGCCAGCACACCGCGCTGGTCGGCCGCAATGGCGTGGGCAAAACGGTGCTCGCAAGGCTGCTGGCAGGCGAGCTCGAGCCGACGCGCGGCCGCATCAGCCGCGCTGGCCGCATCCACTACCTGGCGCAGAACCTGCTGGTGCAGCACCCTGCCCAAAGCATTGCCGCGCTGGCCGGCCTGGCACCTGCGCTGGCGGCCTTGCAGCGCATCGAGCAGGGCAGCAGCGACCCGCAAGACTTTGCCTTGCTGGCCGAGCGCTGGGATCTGCGCCAGCAGTTCCAGACGCTGCTGCAAGACAGCGGCTTGCCCGCGCTGCCCGCAGAGACCCCGGCCAGCGCATTGAGCGGCGGCCAGGCGATGCGCGTGGCGCTCTTGGGCGCGCAACGGGCCCAGGCCGATTTTCTGATTCTGGACGAGCCCAGCAACCACCTCGATGCCGCTGGCCGCGCCGCACTGGCGCAGCGCCTGCAGCACTGGCCCGGCGGCCTGCTGCTGATCAGCCATGACCGGCGCCTGCTTGCGCAGATGGAGACGATCGCCGAGCTGAGCAGCCAGGGGCTGCAGCTGTACAGCCGCTCCTTTGGCGGCTACCAGCAGGCCCAGCAGCAGCGCACGCAACTGGCGGCGGATGCACTGGCCCGCAGCAAGCAGGAGCGCAAACGCAGCGAGCAAGCGCTGCGCGCGCAGCAAGAGCGGCAGGAGCGCAGGCAGGCCAGAGGCGCAAAAGAGGGCAAGCAAGCCAACCAGGCCAAGATCTTGCTGGGCGGCGCCAAGCAGCGCGCAGAGGCCACGTCGGGCAAGCTGCTGGTCCAGCATGCCGCTGCCCGTGAGGCGCTGAACACCCGCGTCAGCGAAGCGGCCCAGGCCATAGCCTGGCAGGCCGGCCCCCTCCACTGGCAGCTGCCGGCCGAGGCCTTTGACCGGGGCCGCAGCAGCGATGCCGTCGTTGCCGAGCTGCAGGCGCTGCAGTCACCACGCCTGCCTGGTGCGCAGCCCCTGAACCTGCAGCTGCGCGCGGGCCAGCGCCTGGCCATCACAGGGCCCAATGGCAGCGGCAAAAGCAGCCTGCTGCAGATCCTGGCCGGCCAGCTGGCCCCCAGCGCTGGACAGCGGCAAGTGCATGTGCCCTGGGCCATGCTGGACCAGCAGCAAAGCGGGCTCGACCCGGCGCGCAGCCTGCTGGCCCAGCTGCAGCAAAGCAACTGCCAGACACCGGAGGGCGTGCTGCGCATGCGCCTGGCGCAGCTGGGGCTCGATGCGCGCTGCATTCTGCAGCCCAGCGGCCAGCTGTGTGGTGGCGAACGGCTCAAGGCCGCCATGGCCTGCGCGCTGTACCGCGATGCGCCCGCGCAGCTCTTGCTGCTGGACGAGCCCGACAACCACCTGGACCTGGCCGCGCTGCAAGCGCTGGAGGACATGCTGCGCAGCTACCCGGGCTGCCTGGTTGTTGTCTCGCACGATGAGGCGCTGCTTGATGCGCTGGCCTTGACGCACCGGCTGGCGCTCGATGGCGGCCGCTGGCAGATGGCGCCATGGAGAAGCGATGCGCCCATTTAGCCACCACCTGGTGGCACCCGGAAGTTCTCGCTGATGTGGCGCTCGGCGCGCTGGCACAGGTCCAGCCAGCCATGCCAGCGCTGGGCCAGCCAGCCGAGCGGCAGCTTGGCCACCGGTGGTGGCGGATGGGGCAAGGAGTCAGGGAGTGGTCGAGGGTTTTGCATGGACACCGATGCTCGGCGCCGGCCAGACTTCTGTAAAGTTGAATTTCCTATGCATTCACTTCAGAAAAACTGATGCGAAACCTCAACCTCGACCAGGTGCAAACCCTGGTCGCCATTGCCGATCTGGGCACCTTTGCCGCGGCGGCGCAAGCGCTGCACCTGTCGCCACCGGCGATCAGCCTGCATATCAAGGAGCTGGAGGCGCGCATGGACACGGCCCTGCTGCTGCGCGGCCGGCGCCAGGCGGTGCTCACGGCAGCGGGCGAAGTGCTGGTGGCCCAAGGCCGCAAGCTGCTCGATGCCAGCGATGAGCTGATCGACCTGGTGCAGCGCCGCGCCAGTGGCCGCGAAGGTCTGGTCAAGGTGGGGGTGTCCGCAGGGGTCAGCACACGCCTCTTGCCGATGATGCTGGAGCAACTCAGCCAGCGCAGCCCGGGCGTGGAGGTCAAGCTCGAAGCGGTGGGCTCGGCCGATGCGATGCAGCGCCTGCGCGCGGGCTCGCTGGATGTGGCGATTGTGGCCAGCCCCCAGCCCAGCAGCGCCGAGATTGTGCTCACGCCCTGGCGCAATGACCCGATGGTGGTGCTGCTGCCCGCCGCCTGGAAGGCGCCCAAGCGGGTGACGCCGGACTGGTTGGCGGACAAGCGCTGGGCCTCGTTCGCGCCGGCCACGCAAATGCATGGGCTGATTGCCGGCTGGTTCGGGCAGGCAGGCCACCATCCCCGCCCATTTCTCACGCTCAGCTACCCCGGCGCGCTCAAAAGCCTGGCAGCGGCCAGCCAAAGCGCCGTGATCCTGCCGCTCGAAGAGGTCGAAGACCAGCTGCAGCTGCCTGGCGTGCAGGTGCGCCAGCTCTGGCCCCGGCTGATGCGCCCCATGGCCGTGGCCCACCGCCGCGATGGCAGCCACAACCCGGCAGCCGCTGCGGTGCTGGAGGTGCTGGCCGCCTTTGCGCTGCCCCGCTGATGTCCTGTGGTTGACAGGGCCCTGGGCCCCGCGCCTGCCATCATGGATGCATACCAACAAGGAGACATGCATGGCAGACAAGATCGGTTTTATCGGCCTGGGCCGCATGGGCAAGCCCATGGCCGCCAACCTCGTCAAAAAGGGTTTTGCACTGGTCGTGCATGACCTGAACCCGACAGCGG
This sequence comes from Comamonas sp. MYb396, assembly GCF_037479555.1. NCBI lineage: Bacteria > Pseudomonadati > Pseudomonadota > Betaproteobacteria > Burkholderiales > Comamonadaceae > Comamonas > Comamonas sp. MYb396. The sequence continues at coordinate 547,482 of NZ_JBBGYU010000002.1, forward strand.
TCAAGGACCTGGTCGCGATGGGCGCGCACAGCGCCGGGGTGGCGGAGCTGGCCCGCGACTGCAGCATCATCGTCACCATGCTGCCCTCGTCGGTCGAGGTGGAGCAGACGGCGCTGGGCGAGGGCGGCATCTTTGCGCATGCGCAGCCCGGCAGCATTCTGATGGACATGAGCACCATCGACCCGCTGGCCACCGACCGGCTGGCCCAGCAGGCCGCTGCCAAGGGCCTGACGATGGTGGATGCGCCCGTGGGCCGCCTGGCCGAGCATGCCGACCGGGGCGAATCGCTCTTCATGGTGGGCGCGAGCGACACCGATCTGGCCCGCGTGCAGCCCTTGCTCGACGCGATGGGCACCACCACGCACCACTGCGGCCCGGTGGGCACTGGCGGGCGCACCAAGCTGGTCAACAACTACCTGGCCGTCACCCTGACCCAGGTGAATGCCGAGGCGCTGGCGCTGTCGCAGCGCTTTGGCCTCGATATCACCAAGACCTTGCAGGTGCTGCTGGGCACCTCGGCCACCAATGGCCAGCTGCGCATGAACTTTGCCAACAAGGTGCTGCAGGGCGACACCACGCCGGGCTTCACGATCGACCTGGCCCATAAGGACATGTCGCTGGTCGTCGCTGCCGCCCATGCCAGCAAGGTGCCCATGCCGGTGGCTGCGGCCGTGCACGAGTCCTACAGCCTGGCCCGCGCCAGCCAGCACGGCGGTCTGGATTTTTCAGGCATGGCCGATGTGCTCTGCGGCCTGGCCGGCATTGACAAGCCGCGCGTACCCAAGGGATGGACACCCGGTTGAGGCGCCCATCCAGGAGGCGCTAATGTCAGCCTCCGTCCTATAAGCACAGCCGCGCAAACGGGGTACAAAGGCTGCTGCTCCACCATCCGCAGCCTTGCCCATGTCCGCTCCCATCCCCGCCCATATCGCGTCGCTTTGGCGCAATAACGACAAGATTGCCGCCATCAAGCGCCTGCGCGAAGAAACCGGCATGGGCCTGGCAGAAGCCAAGCATGCGCTGGAATCACAGCTGGATGGCGGCGACGGCCATGAGCCGCCACGCGAAGGTGCCGCGCTGCGCGCGGCCATCGAAGCAGCCTTGGCCCGGGGCGACAAGATCATCGCCATCAAGCTGCTCCGGGATGCAACCGGCATCGGCTTGAAGGATGCCAAGGACCGCATTGAATCGGGCAACCCGCAGCAATGGCTGGATGAGAACCGCCAGTCCAACACCCCCAGCCACCCAGCGTCCGAGCCTGCGGGTACCGCCGCCTGGATGGCCCCCGGCCATGAACCGGGCCGGGTGCAAAGCTCGGGTGCCTGGACGGCCGTATTCGTGGTGGTGCTGGTCCTGGTGCTGGCGGGCTGGTACTTCTGGCGCGCCTGATCGGCCCAGCACGCCAGCTTCTGAATCAGCGCAGAAAGTCCGCTGCGCTGTGCCGCTCAGGCATCGGCGAGCTGCCCCGCACCTTGTTGACCCGCTGACCGCGCTGCACCGCAGGGCGCTGCGCGATCTCATCGGTCCAGCGGCGCACATGCTGGTAGGAATCGACATCGAGGAACTCGGCCGCGTTGTAGACCTCGTTGTTCAGCAGCGCGCCATACCAGGGCCAGGCAGCCATGTCGGCAATGCTGTAATCCTGCCCAGCAATAAAGCGCTGCTCGGCCAGTTGGCGGTTGAGCACATCGAGCTGGCGCTTGACTTCCATCGCATAGCGGTTGATAGGGTAGGCCATCTTCTCTGGCGCATAGGCATAGAAGTGGCCAAAGCCGCCACCCAGAAAGGCCGCACTGCCCACCTGCCAGAACAGCCAGTTCAGCACCTCGGTGCGGGCTGCGCCCTCCTTGGGCAGGAACTGGCCAAACTTCTCGGCCAGGTGCAGCAGGATGGAGCCCGACTCGAACACGCGCACAGGCGTGCTGCCACTGCGGTCGAGCAGCGCGGGAATCTTGGAGTTGGGGTTGACCTCGACAAAGCCGCTGCCAAATTGGTCGCCTTCGCCGATATTGATCAGCCAGGCGTCGTACTCGGCCTCGGCAATGCCCAGCTCCAGCAGCTCTTCGAGCATGATCGTCACCTTGACGCCATTGGGCGTGCCCAGCGAATACAGCTGCAAGGGGTGCTCGCCCACCGGCAGCAGCTTGTCATGCGTGGCGCCCGCTTCGGGGCGGTTGATATGGGCAAAAGCGCCCCCATTGCCTTTGTCCCAGGTCCAGACCTTGGGCGGTTGGTAGGCTTGATCCGACATGCTTTACCTCAGCTTTCTGTGTAGGGCTGGGGCCCACCGCTGCGGCCCGGCGGGGTGCGGGCGCAACTGCGGTAAGGCCACCTGCTGCCGATCATAGAGAGGAGCCCGGCGCGCTGCAGCGGTGCCTAAAAAGACCACAACGCAGGTTGCCGCCCCTTGACGCCATCTTGATGCCAGCCCGCGCAGTCTAGATATGCGCTCAATGCCGGGCTTTCTACAGTGGAGGCCTCTCCACCCAGGGCTTGACCTGCAAGCCAGCCTCCATGAAACCTGTCGCCATCCTCCAGCATGAAACCTCGCAGGGCCCGGGCGTGCTGCTTGCGCACTTGCAGCAGCAGGGCATCCCCTGTGCATTGATCAGGCCCTGCAACGAGGGCATCGCAGCCATGCGGGCGCGTGACTACCGGGGCATCGTTGTGCTCGGCAGCAACCATTGCGCCAATGAGCAGCTGCGCTGGATCGAGCAGGAGCGCTGTCTGCTGCAAAACGCGCTGGCGGCGGACGTGCCCGTGCTCGGCCATTGCTTTGGCGCGCAGATGCTGGCCCGTGCGATGGGCGCGCGCGTCTGGCGCAACCCCTGCGCCAACATCGGCTGGAGCCGCGTCTGGGTCACGCCCCAAGCCCAAGAGCAGATGGACTTGCCCGCCGAGGCCACCATATTCAACTGGCACTACGACAGCTTTGAGATTCCACCAGGCGCCACCCGCAGCATGTACGGCCGCCACTGCCTGAACAAGGGCTTTGTGCATGGGCGGAACTGGGCCTTCCAAGGCCATCTGGAGGTCACCGCCCAGAGCGTGCGTGACTGGTGCGATGAAGGCGCGCCCGAGCTGCGCAGCGCTGTGGGCCCTGCTGTGCAAAGCCAGGCGAAGATCCTGGCGCAGTTGCCCCAGCACATCCGCCAGTTGCACCAGATTGCCGCGCGCAGCTACAGCGCCTGGATGGCACAGTTGCCGCGCCCACGCCTGTTTTACATGCCGGTGTGGGGAGAGGCACGCCTGGCGCTGGCATAAGGCGGCAGCAAAAAAAGCCGGTGCATCGCTGCACCGGCTTGGTAGAACGAAAGACTTGAAAGCTTAGACCTTCAGCACGGCCACGCCGCCCAGGTAAGGTTGCAGCGCTTCGGGCACGGTCACCGAGCCGTCGGCATTCTGGTAGTTCTCCAGCACGGCCACCAGGGTGCGGCCCACGGCCAGGCCCGAGCCGTTCAAGGTGTGGACCAGCTCGTTCTTGCCTTGCGCGTTCTTGAAGCGGGCCTGCATGCGGCGGGCCTGGAAGGCTTCGCAGTTGCTGACCGAGCTGATTTCGCGGTAGGTGTTCTGCGCGGGCAGCCAGACTTCCAGGTCATAGGTCTTGGCAGCGCCAAAGCCCATGTCACCGGTGGACAGCGCCAGCACGCGGTACGGCAGGCCCAGGCGCTGCAGCACGTCTTCGGCATGGCGCGTCATCTCTTCGAGCGCCTCGTAGCTCTTGTCCGGGTGCACCACCTGCACCATCTCGACCTTGTCGAACTGGTGCTGGCGGATCAGACCACGCGTGTCGCGGCCGGCCGAGCCCGCTTCCGAGCGGAAACAGGGGCTGTGCGCCGTCAGCTTGATCGGCAGCTGGTCTTCGCTCAGCACTTCGTCGCGCACCAGGTTGGTGAGCGGCACTTCCGAGGTCGGGATCAGGTAGAGCGCTGCGGTATCGGGCACCGGCTCGGCGTCCTGGCCACCCTTGTTGGCGGCAAACAGGTCCTGCTCGAACTTGGGCAGCTGGCCCGTGCCCTTGAGCGAGTCGCTGTTGACGATGTAGGGCACATAGCACTCGGTGTAGCCATGCTGCTCGGTCTGCAGGTCAATCATGAACTGCGCCAGCGCGCGGTGCAGGCGGGCGATCGGGCCCTTCATCACCGTAAAGCGCGAGCCGGTCAGCTTGACGCCGGCCTCAAAGTCCAGGCCCAGCGGCGTGCCCACATCGACATGGTCCTTGATCTCGAAATCAAAGCTGCGCGGCGTGCCCCAGCGGCGCACTTCGACATTGGCCGACTCGTCCTCGCCCACCGGCACGCTTTCGTGCGGCAGGTTGGGCACGGCCACCAGCATGGCCTGCAGCTCGGCCTGCAGTTCATCGAGGCGCGTGGCCGACTGCTCCAGCTCGGTCTTCATCGCGGCCACATCGGCCTTGGCCGCTTCGGCCGCGTCCTTTTCGCCCTTGCCCATCAGCATGCCAATTTGCTTGGACAGCTGGTTGCGCTTGGCCTGCAGCTCTTCGGTGCGGGTCTGGATGGTCTTGCGCTCTGCCTCCAGCGCCTTGAAGGCCTCGACATTCAAAAACGCCTGGGGGCTCTTGCGGGTCTGCAAACGGGCGATGACCGAGTCCAGGTCTTTGCGAAGCAACAAAATATCAAGCATGAATTACCTCTTGGGGTGGGGCAGCGCCTAGGCCTGCCCAATGAAAGGGGGTGGAGGTGGGCGCTGCCCACCGCGATCAAGGGGGAGTGGACGAGCCGCCAGGCCACAAGGCCTCGTTCAGCGACCCGTCTCCGGAGATCGTGCAGAAATCTCCAACCCGCCGACATCGATTTTCAGGCCCTTGGGCAGCGGGAATTTCACCGTTTCCTCGATGCCATCCATCTTGCGCACCGAGGTCGCGCCCAGCACCTTGATGCGCTCGATCACCTGCTTGACCAGCACCTCGGGGGCCGAGGCGCCTGCCGTCAGGCCCACGCGGGCGATGCCGTCAAACCATTCGGGCTGGAGCTCGTCAGCGTTGTCCACCATATAGCCCGGCGTGCCCAGCTTGACGGCCAGCTCGCGCAGGCGGTTGCTGTTGGAGCTGGTGGGGCTGCCCACAACGATCACCAGGTCCACCTGGCTGCTCATCACCTTGACGGCATCCTGGCGGTTCTGCGTCGCGTAGCAAATATCTTGCTGCTTGGGCTCGCGGATCTGCGGAAAGCGCAGCTTGACGGCAGCGGTGATCTCGGCGGCATCGTCCACGCTCAACGTGGTCTGGGTCACCACCGCCAGTTTGTCGGTCTGGCTGGGGTGGACATGGGCCACATCGCCCACCTCTTCGACCAGGTGGATGCCTTCGGACAGCTGGCCCATCGTACCCTCGACCTCGGGGTGGCCCTTGTGGCCGATCATGATGAACTCATAGCCCTCTTTGGCCAGCTTGGCTACTTCGACATGGACCTTGGTCACCAGCGGGCAGGTGGCATCGAAAATGCTAAAGCCTCGGCGCTCGGCCTCCAGCTGCACAGCCTTGCTCACGCCATGGGCCGAGAAGATCAAGGTGGCGCCTGGCGGCACGTCATCGAGCTCTTCTATGAAGATCGCGCCCTTGGCCTTGAGGTCGTTGACCACATAGGTGTTATGCACGATCTCGTGGCGCACATAGATGGGCGCGCCAAACTTCTCGATCGCACGCTCGACGATCTCGATCGCCCGGTCCACACCGGCGCAAAAGCCACGCGGCTCGGCCAATACGATTTCCTGGGGCCGCAGCATGCTCAGAGCACCCCGATCAGCTGGACTTCAAAGGTCACCGGCTGGCTGGCCAGCGGGTGGTTGAAGTCGAATTGCACCGCGCCATCATCGCGCACCTGCATCGCCACACCGGCGTAGGTGCTGGCACCATCAGGGGTGGGGAACTGCACCACATCGCCCAGCGTGTACTGCTCCATCGGGTCGCCCAGCTCGTTGAGCAGGCGGCGCGCCACCCACTGCACCATCTCGGGGTTGCGCTCACCAAAGGCTTCGCCAGCGGGCACGTGGAAGGTGGCATGCGTACCCTCGGGCAGACCCAGCAGCAGGTTCTCGACCGCAGGCGAGAGCTCACCCATGCCCAGCGACAGGGTCGCGGGCTTGCCTTCAAAGGTGTTGATCACATCGCCCGCCGGGCCAGCCAGGCGGTAGTGCAAGGTCAGAAACGATCCGGGTTGTACCACTGGCGCATCAACAGGCAGCGGCGTCACGGGGGCCATCGGAGTAGTCATGCAAATCCCTATAAACTGGGGTGTATTGTAGGTTGTAGGGTGAAACCCCTGCATGCAACCTATATCAAAAGATGCCCGGCAGAACCCGACCCCACGGGGAGTTTTGCCCGGACACAAGGCCACCGGCCGACAGCGAACCTCCAGGAGTGCCGATGAACACCCATCTTTGCTGCCTTGCCCCTGCCTGCGCATGGCATGCACCGCCCCTGCCCCGCCCGACTGGCGCCCACCCTGTGACCGGCCAGCCGGACTGAAAGGACTGCATGCCCCTCAAAGACCTCCCCAGCGACTGCCAGCCGCGCGAGAAACTGCTCGCCAAGGGCGCCGGCGCGCTGACTGATGCCGAGCTGCTGGCCATCCTGCTGCGCACCGGCATGGCCGGCAAAAGCGTGCTGCAATGGGCGGCCGAGCTGCTGGCGCCGCCCGATGCCCTTGGCAATGTTGGCAGCTTTGGCGGCATCAACGGCCTGCTGCAGGCCAGCAGCGCCGAACTCTCCCAGGTCAAGGGCCTGGGCCCGGCCAAGCGCGCCGAACTGATCGCGGTGCTGGAACTGGCCCGGCGCGCGATGGCCCAGCAACTGCAGCAGCGCAGCCTGCTCAGTAGTGCCTCCACCGTCAAAGCCTATGTGCAGTTGCACCTGGCGCACAAGCAGCATGAGGTGTTTGCCGTGCTGTTTCTCGACAGCCAGCACCAGTTGATCGCGCTGGAGGAATTGTTCCGGGGCACCCTGGGCCAGGCCAGCGTCTATCCGCGCGAAGTGGTGGTGCGGGCACTGCACCACCACAGCGCAGCGGTGATCTTGGCGCACAATCACCCCAGCGGCCAGGTCACGCCCAGCCAGGCGGACAAGCAACTCACGCAGAGCTTGCAGGCCGCCTTGTCCCTGGTCGATGTGCGTGTGCTGGACCATATTATCGTTGGGCCCGGAGCAGCACTGTCGATGGCCGAGGAAGGTGAGATGTGAGTAAGCAGGACAAAACCGGCCGCGTGGCATCCCTGCGGGAGCTCAAGCAGCTGCGCAAGGCGCTGACGGCCTTGCAGGCCGAGCAGGCAGCCCAGCGCCAGCTGCAAGAAGCCGCCCGCCAGCAAGCGCTGCGCCAGAGCGAGCGCGACCGCCAGCTGTTTCGCCAGACCGTGGGCGCCGTGCGCCCGCTGCCCAGCAGCGGCCAGATCAGCACCGAAACGCCTCCGCCCGATCCGCTGCCGCTGCAGCACTGGGCCGACGAGCAGCGCGTGCTGCTCGAAGCGATGAGCGACGAGTTCGACGCCAGCACCCTGCTCGACACCGACGACCAGCTGAGCTTTCGGCGCAAGGGCATTGGCCGCGATGTGGTCCACAAGCTGCGCGCGGGGCACTGGACCATCCAGCGCCAGATCGACCTGCATGGCCTGCGCACCGACGAGGCGCGCCAGGCGCTGGGCAGCTTTATCCGCCAATCGCAGCGCCAGGGGCTGCGCTGCGTGCGCGTGGTGCATGGCAAGGGCCTGGGCTCACCCGGGCGCATGCCGGTACTCAAAGGCCGGGTGCACAGCTGGCTGGTGCAGAAGAACGAGGTGCTGGCCTTTGTGCAGGCGCGCCCGGCCGATGGCGGCGCCGGCGCCCTGGTGGTGCTGCTGCGTGCCGCATCGATGACGGCCAGCGCCGTCAATGTGGCCGATGCGCTGCTGCAGATGCAGGCACTGGCCCAGCAGGCTGCAGCCGTGCCTGCACCCGACCCGGTGGCCCAGCAGGTCGCATCCTGGGCGGCGCAGTACCGCAGCGCCAAGCCCAAGCGTTGACAGCTAGCTTTTAAGAAGCCCCGGGCTTGCCCTGCGGCAAGGGGGCGCTGAAAGGGTTTACCCAGCGCTGGTCCGGGTCCTGCAGCGGCAGCGCCTCGCGCGCTTCGTCGTCGCCATAGATGCGGGCGATCCGCTCTTCCAGGCTGGGGTGGCTGGCCAGCCAGCGCGCGCCGCCCAGGTGCCAGAAGTCATGCATCTCTTCGATGCTGTGCACCTCCAGCAGCAGCATATGCTCCATCAGCGGTGAATAGGCCCCGGCTGCGCCGCCACGGGGCTGCAGGGCATCGGCCTGCAAGGGGTAGTCCTGCTGCCACAGCGCCTTGCGCAGCACGCGGCCCAGGCCATCGGGGTTGCGGGTCCACTGCACGGCGCGGGCATCGGCCAGGTATTCGCGCTGGCGCGATACGGCCGCCTTGAGCGCCTGCGCCGCCAACCAGCCCAGCCAGCCCACGGCCATCAGCGGCCGGCCAAACAGCGACACGCCGCGCTCGACCCAGTCGCGCCCGTAGTTGAACAGCATCTCCAGCCCGAACACATAGCCGGCCAGCTCCATGTTGAGACGCGTATCGCCCTCGTGCAGATGGGACAGTTCATGCGCGACCACGCCCTTGAGTTCGTCGCGGCTGAGGTATTCCAGCGCGCCCATGGACACCACGATCACCGCATCCTCAGCTTCCCAGGCGGCGGCAAAGGCATTGAGCGAGCGGTCACGCGGCAGCACCATGGCCTGGGGCCGCTGGGCGCCGGCGGCAATGCACAGCTCCTCGACAATGTTCTGGTACTGCTGCTCGGCATGCGATACCGATGGGCGCAGCTCGCGCGCGCCCAGCTGCCTGGCCAGGTACAGGCCGCCCTGGCGCAGATTGCTGCGCTTGATCCAGGCGCCGCCCAGCACCATCAGGCTGACGATGCCGATATTGGTGGCCAGAAAACCGGCCGGGTAATGCACGGCGACCTGCTCCAGCCGCAGTTGGCTGAAGGCTACTGCCACCAGCGCGGGCGTCCAGAACACCAGCGCCAGCACCAGGTGCACGCCCACTGCAATGCCCAGCACCAGCAGCGCAAAAGCGGCCACCAGTCCCCAGGTGCGGCGCCTTGCGCTGGCTTGAAAATCCCAGAAGTTCATGTCTGCGCCGCTGCGGCCTCACAGCGCAGCGCGCCGCCGTGGTCTTGGGCCGCGGCCTTCATCGGCTTAGAACTGCACGCGAATGGCTTCGCGCTCCTGGGCATTTTGCGTCGATTGCAGCATCGGCATCGCATGAAAGCCCAGCATCGAGGCCACCACAATCGCCGGGAAGGCGCGCGAAGCGTTGTTGAACGCCAGCACCTGGTCGTTATAGGCCTGGCGCGCATAGCCAATGCGGTTTTCGGTGCTGCCCAGCTCTTCGCTGAGCGAGCGCATCGTGTCGTCGGCCTTGAGGTCCGGGTAGCTTTCGGTCAGCACCATCAGGCGGCCCAGGGCGCCGCCCAGCGCGCTCTCGGCGGCCACCATGGCATCGGCCACCTCTGGTTTGCTGGGGGCTGCGCGCAGCGCACTGGCCGCTGCCTGCGCCTGGCCACGCGCGCGGATCACCGCTTCCAGGGTCTGGGACTCGTGCTCCAGGTATTTCTTGGCCACCGCCACCAGGTTGGGCACCAGGTCGTAGCGGCGCTTGAGCTGCACATCGATTTGCGCCAAGGCATTGCTGGTGCGGTTGCGCAAGGCCATCAAGCGGTTGTAGACCAGCACGCCCCAGACCAGCAAGGCGGCCACCAGCGCCGAAACCACCATCAAATTGGTATTCATAACCCTCATCCACCCTCTTCGTTTTTAGTGGCTTGATTATGGGCCAAAGCGCTGCGGCGCCCCAATAGGGAATGCAAACCAGCGTGGACGTTGCATTTTGCGAACCCGGTGCATGACAGAAGTCAAGAAATCAGGTAATGGGCGGCGGGCCGCCCGCGGCAGACGGGGCGCTGCACAGAATGCCTGCGCAACCCAGCAGCGGCTCGGGTCTGGGTCAGCGGTTGCGCATCCAGTCCGCAGTCTGGAAAAAGCTCTGGCCCAGGCGGCTGCGCAGTTTCTCATCGACGCCGACATCGCCCATCGCCTGGTCCATGCAGGCCAGCCACTGGTCGCGCTCCAGAATGCCGATCGAAAACGGCATATGGCGCATGCGCAGGCGCGGGTGGCCAAAGCGCTGCTGGTAATGGTCGGGGCCGCCCAGCCAGCCGCAGAGAAACCAGAACAGCTTGTCGCGCGCATCCTGCAAGCTGCTGCCATGGGCGTCCCGCAATTCCTTGTAGCCGGGCTCCAGGTCCATCAGGTCATAGAAGCGGTCCACCAGCGCCCGCACTTGGTCCTCGCCGCCGATCCATTCAAAAGGGGTGTCAAACGGGGGCTTTTCTTCGATGTGCATAGAGGGCTCTCAGGGTACGCAGGGGCAGAGGATCAGGCAGCGGGCGCTGCGCCTGCACAGCGCCCACAGTCCTGTCACCCGCGATATTACCGCTCTATGGCGCAGCATTCACACCGCTTCGCGCAAAGTCACGACGACCGGGCGGCGCAGCACCTCGCGCAGGCCCCACCAGCCTGCCACCAGCGCCAGCAAGGCGCCACAGGCGCCGCCGGCCAGCGGCACCCACCAGCGCGGCACCCAGACAAAGTCGAACACAAACTGGGCCAGTGCCCAGCCAATGGCCATGGCTACCACGCTGGCCAGCACGCCGGCGAGCAGGCCCACACCGGCCAGCTCGGCGCGCTGCACCTGCTGGAGCAGCTGGCTGCGCGCGCCCACGGCCCGCATGATCGCATACTCGCGGGCGCGCTCTTCGCGCGTCGCGGTGATCGCGGCAAACAGCACCACCAGGCCGGCGGCCAAGGTAAAGCCAAACAGGAACTCCACCGCGCGGATCACCTGGTTGAGCACCTGCTGGAGCTGGGCCACGGTGGCGCGCAGGTCCACATTGGTGATGTTGGGAAACTCGCGCACCAGGCCATTGTCAAAGCCCGCCGTATCGGGCGCGCGGTAGGCGGCCAGGTAGGTGACGGCCACCTCGTTCATCTGCGCGACCGGGTACATGACAAAGAAATTCGCGCGCATCGAGCCCCAGTCCACCTTGCGCAGGCTGGTGATCGTGCTCTCGTGCTGCACGCCGCCCATGTCAAACAGCAGGCGGTCGCCCATCTTCAGGCCCAGGGTTTCGGCAATGCCCTCTTCGACGCTGACGCCACCGGCCTCGCCCGGCGTCCACCGGCCCTGCACGATCTGGTTGTGCTCCTGCAGCACATCGCTGTGGGAGATATTGAACTCGCGGTCGACCAGGCGCTTGGCGCGGTCTTCGCTGTAGTCGCCCGGGCCCACATCCTTGCCATTGATCTGGATGAGGCGGCCGCGAATCATCGGGTACCAGTCCCATTTGTCGATGCCGGCCTGGCGCAGGCGCTGCTGGAAGGCATCGGCCTGGTCCGGCATGATGTTGATGACAAAGCGATTCATCGCATCGGGCGGCGTAGTCTGGCGCCAGGTCTGGATCAGGTCGGTGCGCAGCAGCACCAGCAGCACCAGCGCCATCAGGCCAACGGCCAGGCTGCTGACCTGCACCACGGCAAACCAGGGCCGGGCGGCGACCTGGCGCGTGGCCAGCAGCAGCCAGCGCGGCGCCGTGCGCTCATTCACCATGCGGCGCAGCAAGCTGATGGCCACGGCGCTCAGCAGGCCAAACACCACAATCGCCATCGCAAAACCGCCCACCGCAATGCCGCCCAGCTTGGCATCACCGCTGACCAGCAGCAGCATGGCCGCAAAGCCCAGCACCCCCAGCAGCAGCACCGAGGCCGAGGCCGGGCGCAGCGCCCCCAGGTCACGGCGCAGCACGCGCAGTGGTGGCACCTGGGCCAGCTGCAGCACGGGAGGCAGGCCAAAGGCCAGCAGCAAGGTCATGCCCATGCCCACCCCCATCACCAGCGGCCAGCCACTGGCAGCGGGCAAGGTGACGGCCAGCAGGCCCGCCATCAGCCAGACAAACAGGTAGTGCATCGCGTAGCCCAGCGCCACGCCCAGCAGGCTGGCGGCCAGGCCGACGATGACAAACTCGACCACATAGGCGCCGGCAATGGCGCGCTGGGCCAGGCCCAGCACGCGCAGCAATGCCGCGCCATTGAGGTGGGCGCTGGCAAAGGTGCGCGCGGCCAAGGCCACGGCCACGGCCGACAGCAGCGCGGCCAGCAAGGCCACCAGGTTCAGGAACTTCTGCGCGCGCTCCAAGGTTTGCTCCATCTCGGGCCGGCCGCTTTGCAGCGACTCGATGCGCACGCCATGGCTGTGGGGCTGGGCCACTTCGGTCTCGGACCATTGCAGAAACTGCGCTGCTGCTGCGGGCTCACCGGCGACGGCAAAGCGGTACAGCAAGCGGCTGGCCGGCTGCACCAGGCCGGTGGCGGCCAGGTCGCTCCAGTCCAGCATCACGCGCGGAGAAAAGCCCAGAAAACCGGCGCCCCGGTCCGGCTCGATCGTCAGCACCCGGCCAATCGTGAAGCGCTTGTCGCCCAGCCACAGCACCGAGCCGGTCTTGAGGCCCAGGGCCTCGATCAGGCTCGGGTCCACCCAGACTTCGCCGGGCGCAGGAATATCGCGCGTCGGCGCATCGGGCTGGCCGGCAGCCGGAGCCGTGCGCAGGCTGCCGCGCAGCGGGTAGCCGGCCTGCACGGCCTTGAGACCCACCAGGCGCGTTTCACCGCCATCGGCATCGTCCGAGCGCGCCATCGTCGGGAAGGTGACCGTCGTCACACCCTGCAAACCCAGCGCCTGGGCCTTGTCGGCAAAGGCCGCTGGCGTGCTGTTGTCGCTCACCACCACGACGTCGCCGCCCAGCAGCTGGCTGGCATCGCGCTGCAGCCCCGCTTGCAGGCGGTCCGAGAAAAAGCTCACCGAGGTCAGCGCGGCCACCGCCAGCGCCACCGCAACCAACAAAAGCCGCAGCTCACCGGCACGCCAGTCGCGCAGCAATTGGCGCCAGCCCAACGCAAAAAAGTTGTGTTTCATGCAGCAAACATAACTGATGCGCGTTTACCCCCAGCCCTTGCCGGATTTCCCTGCGGACCAGCGGCCGCCCACGCCCAGCAAAAGGCCTGCTGCAAGCAAGGTCATGACAGCACGAACCAGGCGCCGCCACAGCCTGTTGAGGGGAGAAACACCACGGCACGCCCTCAGGCACAACGCGGCCATCCACGCTTGCCCCCTGGCCGGCAGATTTTGTAGACGCGCTCTGGTGCCGCCATTGAAAGAGATCATCCCCAAGCGGCCGATTGCGAGTTACGATATGAAACAGTAATCTCTCAACGAGCCATTCCTATGCAAGCCTTGATTTCACAATTGGGCCAGACGTTTGCCAAAGCTCGCAGTCTGGAGGAGCTGACGCGCCCCCTGCTGGAGATGCTGCAAAAAGTCACCAGTCTGGAATCCACCTACCTCACGCGCATTGACCTGGGCCAGCGTGTCCAGCAGGTGCTGTTCGCGCGCAACACCCAAAGCCTGCAGATTCCCGAGAACTTGAGCGTGCCTTGGGAAGACACCTTGTGCAAACGCGCGATCGACGAGAACTGCCTCTACACCGACGATGTCGGCCAGATCTGGGGCGACTCGCAGGCCGCGCAGGCGCTGGGCATCCAGACCTATGCCAGCACACCGGTCCACCTGTCGGACGGTGCGCTCTACGGCACGCTGTGCGGCGCCAGTGCATCACGCAAACCGCTGCAACGCGATACCCAGGATGTCATGCGCCTGTTTGCCCAGTTCCTGGGCCAGCAGGTCGAGCGCGAGCAGTTGCTCATCCAGATCCAGGTGCAAAACGAAGAGCTGCAGCGCCTGGCGCGCACCGATGCGCTGACCGGCCTGCCCAACCGCCGCGCACTGATCGAGCAGCTCGACCAGCTGCAGGCCATTGCCCGCCGCCAGGAGCGCTATGTGCTCGTAGGCATGATCGACATGGATGGCTTCAAGGCCATCAACGACGGCTATGGCCATGAAGCGGGCGACCGTTTCTTGCAGCTGCTGTCCGACCAGATGCGCGAGGCCATGCGCGGCTCGGACCTGATCGCCCGCCAGGGCGGCGATGAGTTCGTTTTTGCCGGCCTGGGCCCCCACCTGCACGAGCCGATTGCGCCGGCGCTGAACGAAACACAGGCACGCCTGTTTGCCAGCACCCGGGCCGAGTCGCTGTGCCTGGGCCAGGGCGTGAGCCTGAACTACACCGGCGCCAGCGTGGGCCTGGTGGCCGTCACGCCGGGCACCCATGCCGATACTGCATTGCAGCAGGCCGATCTGGCCATGTACCAGACCAAGCAGGCGCGCAAAGCCCGCCACCCGGTTGCGGCCTGACCTGGGCAACCACCAGAGGGCCTGAGGCGGCCCTCAAGCCTCGCTGGTCTGCGCCGCAGCCGCTGCGCCGGCCGCCGTCAGCGCCAGCATCCAGCGCCCCTCCACCGCATGGGACTGCACCCACGTAGGCTGCTGGGCCTGCTCCAGCAGCAGGTTGAGCATGGTCAGCTCACGCAGCAGGCTGCTGGCAGCGGCATCCAGGTGCTTGGCGATGCGCACCAGCGGTACCGCCTGCCCGGTGCGGGCCTGCTCCTGTGCCAAAGCTTTGAGCATGCGCTGCGCCAGCGGCGATAGGGCGGGTGCGGCGTTCTGCCCGCCCATCACTGCGGCGCCTGGCCGGGCTCCAGCACCACGGGGATCGATTTGGAAGTGGGCGTGCCGGCATGCGCGGCCACGGCCGACAGCGGCACCAGCGGATTGGTCTCCGGGTAGTAGGCGGCGAGGTTGCCACGCGGAATGTCATAGGCCACCAGCTTGAAGCCCTCGACACAGCGCTGCTGGCCATCGTCCCAGACGGTGCGGATATTGACCCAGTCGCCATCGGCCAGGCCCAGCGCGCGGATGTCATCGGCATGGATGAAGACCACCCGGCGCTGGCCAAACACGCCCCGGTAGCGGTCGTCCATGCCATAGATGGTGGTGTTGTACTGGTCGTGCGAGCGGGTGGTCAGCAAGGTGAACACCTGCTGGTCACGCAGCCGCGCACGCGCCCGGTGCGTGGGGGTATCGACCGGCACCGCATGGGCGTGGAAGCTGGCCTTGCCGCTGGCCGTGGTCCAGATGCGCTCGCTGGCCGTGTTGCGCAGCCGAAAGCCTCCGGGCACGGCTACGCGCTGGTTGAAGTCGGCAAAATCGGGGAAGACCTTGGCGATCTCATCGCGGATCAGCGCGTAGTCGGCGGCCAGCGCCAGCCAGTCCACCCGGCTGCGCGTGCCCAGGGTGGCATGGGCCAGGCGCGCCACAATCGCCGGCTCGGACAGCAGATGCGCCGAAGCCGGCGGGTTCATGCCCATCGACAGGTGCACCATGCTCATCGAATCCTCCACCGTCACGCCCTGGGGCTGGCCGTTTTGCAGGTCGATCTCGGTGCGGCCCAGGCAGGGCAGCAGCAGGGCCTCGCGGCCATGGACCACATGGCTGCGGTTGAGTTTGGTGGTGACCTGCACGGTCAGCGCGCAGCGCTGCAGGCCTTTCCAGGTTTCATAGGTATCAGGGGTGGCCGCAGCAAAATTGCCCCCCAGTGCAAAAAACACCTGGGCCTGGCCATCGCGCATGCTGGCAATGGCGTCCACCGTGTCCATGCCGTGGGCGCGGGGTGGCGCAAAGCCATAGACCTCCTGCAGCCGGTCGAGCAAGGCGGCTGGCGGCTTTTCCCAAATGCCCATGCTGCGGTCGCCCTGCACATTGCTGTGGCCGCGCACCGGGCACGGCCCCGCTCCTGGCCGGCCGATATGGCCGCGCAGCAGCAGCAGGTTCAAAATCATCTGGATGGTGGCCACCGAATGCGCATGCTGGGTAATGCCCATGCCCCAGCAGGCAATCACCTTGTCCGCGCCCAGGTAGACCTCGGCGGCCGCCCGCATCTGCGCTTCGCTCAGGCCCGATTCCTGCGCCAGCAGCGCCCAGTCTTCAGCCTGCAGGCTTTGCGCCAGCGCCTCAAAGCCGGTGGTGTGCGCAGCGATAAAGGCGTGGTCGAGCACACCGCCCCGCGCCGCCTCCTGCTCCAGCACATGCTTGAGCATGCCCCGCAGCGCTGCCAGGTCGCCGCCCACACGCAGCTGAAAGTAGTGCGTGCTGATCGGGCTGGAGCCCAGGGTCGCCATCTCCAGCTTGTCCTGCGGATCGGCAAAGCGCTCCAGCCCGCGCTCGCGCAAGGGGTTGAAGCTGACAATGCGCGCGCCGCGTTTGTGCGCCTCGCGCAATTCGCCCAGCATGCGCGGGTGGTTGGTGCCCGGGTTCTGGCCAAAGATGAAGATCGCATCGGCCTCTTCAAAATCCGCCAGCGTCACCGTGCCCTTGCCCACGCCGATCTGCTCACGCATCGCCGAGCCGCTGGGCTCGTGGCACATGTTGGAGCAATCGGGGAAGTTGTTGGTGCCGTACTCGCGCACAAACAGCTGGTAGAGAAAGGCCGCCTCGTTGCTCGCCCTGCCTGAGGTGTAGAACACCGCCTGGTCCGGGCTGGGCAGCGCGTTCAGGTGCTGGGCGATCAGCGCAAAGGCATCGTCCCAGGCAATCGGCAGGTAGTGGTCGCTGGCCGGGTCATAGACCATGGGCTGCGTCAGCCGGCCCTGGTCCTCCAGCCAGAAATCGCTGTGCTGGGCCAGCTCGCGCACGCTGTAGCGGGCAAACAGCTCGGGGCCCGCGCGCCGGGCCGTGGCCTCGGCGGCGACGGCCTTGACGCCGTTCTCGCAGAATTCGAAGGTCGAGGCATGGTTGCGGTCGGGCCAGGCGCAGCCCGGGCAGTCAAAGCCATCGGGCTGGTTGGCCGACAGCAGCGTCTTGGCACCCTTGAGCGCGATGTCGTGGTGCAGCAGTGTGTTCTTGACACTGTTCAAAGCGCCCCAGCCACCGGCTGGGCCTTTGTAGAAGGCGATTTTTTGTTCTTGCATGGCAGGGGCTCGGTGTAGCCCTGCATTTCAACCCGCTGCCCGCTGGCCGTCAAATTCAATGCGGCAATGCCAGCATTCGACAAACTATGGCTGGGGTGGCGGCGCAACTGCGGCCAAAGCCCCGGCATGCTGCAGGCACTGCTGCTGCCATTCGTCCTGCGCCATCAGCGCGCGCGCCGCCTCCATCGCGGGCATGGCCTGCTGGGATTGCTGGTAGAGAAAGGCGACTTCGCTCTCGACCACCGGCTCCACCAAGGGCCAGGCGCGTAGGCCCGGCGTGTGCCGCACGGTGGCCAGCACGGCGCCGGGCACAATGCTGGCCATCTGGCCCTCGCCTACCGCCTGCAGCAAGGCCTGGACGGAATTGGTCTCCATAGCAGGCTGCACCAGCACGCCGACGGCCAAAAAGCTGCGCTCCACGATCTGGCGGTTGTGCATATCGGGCGTCAGCAGGCACAGCGGCTGCTGCGCGGCCTGGGCCCAGCCCAGCGGCTCGGCCGCATGCAGGGTATCGGCCACGCAGGCCGGTGCTGGCGCGGACTGCAGCAGGTAGTAGTGCTCCTGGTACTGGGGCGCGCAATGGGTGCGCGGGCGGCGGATGCGGTCGCTGTAGCCCAGCGCCAGGTCCAGGCTCAGCTCTTCGAGGCCGCGTTCAATATCGGGCGAACTCATCGCATGCAGCGCCGGCACCAGGCCCGGGTGCTGGCGGCGCAGCAGGCTGGCAAAGCGCAGCAGCATCGGCATGGCCGTGGGCACGGCCGCCATGCGCAGCTGCCCTTGCAGCTGGCCCGCCTGGGCGGAGAGGCGTTGGCGCAGGCGCGCCTCGCTTTGCAGCATCTCCAGGCCGGTTTGCAGCACCTGCTCGCCCTCGGGCGTGAAGCCGGCAAACACCCGGCCCCGGCGCACGATGGCCACGCCAAACTCGGCCTCCAGCGCGCGCAGCGCATTGGACAGGGCCGGCTGGGTGATGTGGCAGGCCTGGGCTGCCCGCGCGAAATGGCCATGCGCATGGAGCGCGGCCAGGTAGCGCATGGCAGCGAGCAGGTTCATCAGGTGTTGCTGCTCACGGAGATGGTCGGGAACTTCGACGAGAAGTCCTTGGCCTGCTGCGCGATCTTGACGGCGATGCTGCGGGCCACCTGCTTGTAGATGGCGGCCACCTCGCTGTCGGGCGCCGCCACCACGGTGGGGGTGCCGCTGTCGGCCTGCTCGCGGATCTGCATCGACAGCGGCAGCGCACCCAGGTAGTCCAGCTTGTAGTCGGCTGCCATGTGCTTGCCGCCATCGGCGCCAAAGATATGTTCCACATGGCCGCAGTGGGTGCAGACATGCATGGCCATGTTCTCGATCACGCCCAGGAGCGGCACGCCCACCTTCTCGAACATCTTGATGCCCTTGCGCGCGTCGAGCAAGGCAATGTCCTGCGGCGTGGTGACGATCACCGCACCGGTCAGCGGCACGCGCTGGCTCAGGGTCAGCTGGATGTCGCCGGTGCCCGGTGGCATGTCGATCAGCAGGTAGTCGAGGCCGGCCCAGTTGGTCTGGCGCAGCATTTGCTCGAGCGCCTGCACGGCCATAGGCCCGCGCCAGATCATCGCCTGGTCCTGGTCGACCAAGAGGCCGATCGACATCACCTGCACGCCATGGTTGAGCTTGGGCTCCATGGTCTTGCCATCGCTGCTCTCGGGCTTGCCGTCCACGCCCATCATCATGGTCTGGCTGGGGCCGTAGATATCGGCATCCAGCACGCCGACGCTGGCGCCCTCGGCCGCCAGGGCCAGCGCCAAGTTGGCGGTGGTGGTGCTCTTGCCCACGCCGCCCTTGCCCGATGCCACCGCAATGATGTTCTTCACGCCGGGAATCAGCGGCACACCGCGCTGCACCGCATGCGTGATCACCTTGTTGCTGATGCTCACCGAGACGTTGTCCACGCCCGGCACCGTCTTGGCCGCGGCCACGAACTGGCTGCGCAGCTGCGGCACCAGGCTTTTGGCGGGGTAACCCATCTCCACCTCAAAGGCGACATCGCCGCCATGGATCTGGAGGTTGCGCACGGCACGCGTGCTGACAAAATCTTTGCCCGTATGCGGGTCTTGGACGCTGGCCAGCGCGGCCAGTATCGTTGGTTCGGTCACTGTCATCGTGTTTTCTATTCCTGAGACAGCAATAAGTCTAGCGAACCGCGCTTGCCCTTGCGAACCAGCGACAATCTGGGCTTTTCCCCTGCACCTCTTGAAAGACCTGCACCCGTGAAACTGAAAATGGCCGAGAACTCCGTGTTTGCGATCTTGCTGCGCTCGTCGTGGTGGATCAGTGTGGTGGTCGGAGCCATCATCGTGGTGCTGTGCCTGGCGCTGCTGCCCAAGGACATCCGCTTTGTCGGCGCCGCCGGCAGCCTGCCTTTCCTCGTGATCGGCGCCATGGCCGCCAAGCGCCAGTGGAGCCAGCCCAGCGCTGCGGCCACCGAGGCGCTGCTGGCGCAGGCTGGCGCCATGTCCGGCCGCGATCTGCAGGCCTGGCTGAGCCGCGCCTGGCAGGCCGAGGGCTACACCGTCACCCCCGTGCAGCAAGGCGCAGCCGATCTGCAGCTGGCGCGCAACGGCCAGACCACGCTGGTACAAACCAAGCGCAGCAAGGCCGGCGTGCATGGCATCGAGCCGCTGCGCGCGCTGCATGACGCGGCCAGCCAAGCGGGCGCCGCCAGCGTCTATGTGCTGCTGCAAGGCGAGCTGAGCGACAACGCCCGCCTGTTTGCCCGTGACCAAAAAATCGTGCTGCTGCAGAACCTGGAGCTCGCGACCTTGCTGAAAAAGGGCGCGGCGCGCTGATGCAGCGGTGCCTGTGCCCGCAGTAGCGGCTGGGCGACAGAGCCGCTTGGCGAAGGCCTGCAGTTTCGGCTATGGTGCAGGCCATGTCGCCCGCTCTGCACTACAGCCCCCATTCCGCGTCCACCGCCATCGTGCTCTCAGGCGGCGGCGCGCGTGCCGCCTACCAGGTGGGGGTGCTGCAGGCGCTCTCGCGCCTGCGCCAGAACGCCGGGGCCGACCATGAACCCACGCCCTTCCCCATTGCCGTGGGCACCTCGGCCGGCGCGATCAATGCCGCAGGTCTTGCCTGCGGCGCCGACCATTTCGACCTGGCCGTGCAGCGCCTCTCGCGGGTGTGGCGCAATTTCTCCACCAGCCAGGTCTACCGCGCCGATGCCTTTGGCGTGATGCGCAGCGGCGCGCGCTGGCTGAGCCTGTTGACGCTGGGCTGGGCGCTGACGCGCTGGCACCACAGCAAACCGCGCTCGCTGCTGGACAATGCGCCGCTGCTGGAGCTGCTCCAGGCCGAGCTGCCGCTGGAGAAAATCCCGCACCTGCTGCACAGCGGCAAGCTGTCGGCGCTGGCGATCACCGCATCGAGCTACACCACTGGCGAGCACATCACCTTCTATGAAGCCGGCCCGCATGTGCCTGCCTGGTCGCGCACGCAGCGCCGCGCCATCCAGGACCGCATCAGCCACCAGCACCTGATGGCCTCCTCGTCGATCCCCTTCATCTTTGCGCCCGCCGAGCTGATGCTGCGCGGCCAGTACAACTACCTGGGCGATGGTGCGATGCGCCAGACCGCGCCGCTCGCCCCAGCCGTGCACCTGGGCGCCCAGCGCATCGTCGTCGTCGGCGTGGGCCGCTCGCACGAGGTGCTGAACCTGCCCCAGGGCGAGCACCCGCCGTTCCCCTCGCTCGCCCAGGTGGCCGGCCATGCGCTGTCCACCATCTTTCTCGATGCGCTGTCGGTCGATGTGGAGCGGGCCCAGCGCATCAACCACACCTTGAGCCTGGTCCCCGAGGCCGAGCGCGCCCGCAGCGCGCTGCGCCCGCTCGATCTGCTGGTGATCACGCCATCGCAGTCGCTCGATGCGTTGGCGCTGGAGCACCTGCAAGAACTCCCCACGCCGGTGCGGGCACTGCTGGGCGCGATGGGCGTGTCCGTGCACAGCCAGAACGTGGGCAGCGCGGCGCTGGCGAGCTACCTGCTGTTCGAGCCGGGCTACACCCGGGCGCTGATGGCGCTGGGCCGGGCCGACACCATGGCCCGGCGCGACGAGGTCTGCGCCTTTTTTGGCTGGGGCAGCCACGCAGCCGGCCCCGCCAATCCCCTGGTCGCGCGATCCGGCCCCGTAAGCGCCTAGAATTGCTCGGTTCTGGAGCGCCTTCGCGCGCGAGGGCTGGCAGCACGCCGCCCTCCCTGTGACCAGAATCCGCAACGGCCACCGGCCTGCGTCCTCTCTGTGATTAGAAAGTTCCGCAACCCTATGTCTCAACGAAAGATTTTCGTCACCACCGCCCTGCCGTATGCCAACGGCAACTTCCACATCGGCCACATCATGGAATACATCCAGGCCGATACCTGGGTGCGTGCGCAGCGAATGCAGGGCAATGCGGTCAACTTTGTCGGTGCTGATGACGCCCATGGCGCGCCCATCATGATTGCCGCCGAAAAAGCCGGCAAGACGCCCCAGCAGTTTGTTGCCGACATCGCCGCCGGCCGCAAGCAGTACCTCGACGGCTTCCACATCGGTTTTGACAACTGGAGCAATACCGACAGCCCCGAGAACCACGCGCTGTCCAAGCAGATCTACCTGGACCTGAAGGCCGCCGGCTTCATCGAGACGCGCACCATCGAGCAGTTCTTCGACCCCGAGAAGAACATGTTCCTGCCTGACCGCTTCATCAAGGGCGAATGCCCACGCTGCCACGCCAAGGACCAGTACGGCGACAACTGCGAAGTCTGCAGCTCCGTCTATGCGCCCACCGACCTGATCAATCCCTACTCGGCGCTGTCCGGCGCCAAGCCGGTGATGAAGAGCTCGGAGCATTTCTTCTTCAAGCTGTCCGACCCGCGCGCAGTCGAGTTCCTGACCACCTGGACCCAGGACGGCCAGCATGTGCAGCCCGAGGTGGCCGCCAAGATCAAGGAATGGTTTGGCGTGCGCACCAACCCCGATGGCTCGACCAGCGAAGGCCTGGACGACTGGGACATCTCGCGCGATGCACCCTACTTCGGCATCGAGATCCCCGATGCACCGGGCAAGTACTTCTACGTCTGGCTCGATGCGCCCGTGGGCTACCTCGCCTCGCTCAAGGAGTTGCTGGGCAAGCGCGGCGAAGACTACGAGGCCTACATGGCTGACCCGGCGCTCGAGCAGTACCACTTCATCGGCAAGGACATCATCACCTTCCACACCTTGTTCTGGCCTGCGATGCTGAAGTTCAGCGGCCGCAAGACCCCGACCAAGATCTGCGTGCATGGCTTCCTGACCGTGAACAACGGCGAGAAGATGAGCAAGAGCCGGGGCACCGGCCTGGACCCACTCAAGTACCTGGCGCTCAAGATGAACCCCGAGTGGCTGCGCTACTACCTGGGCGCCAAGCTCAATGGCAAGAACGAGGACATCGACTTCACGGCCGAAGACTTCATGCTGCGCGTCAACTCCGACCTGATCGGCAAGTACGTGAACATCGCCTCGCGCGCTGCCGGCTTTATCAGCAAGCGCTTTGAAGGCCGCCTGGGCGCGGTGAGCGTCGATGGCCAGGAGCTGCTGGCGGTGCTGCGCGCGCAAAAGGAGGCGATTGTGGCCGCCTACGAGGTGCGCGACACCGCCCGTGCGGCCCGCGAGATCATGCTGCTGTGCGACAAGGTCAACAGCTATGTCGATGCCAACAAGCCCTGGGAGCTGGCCAAGAAGGAAGGCATGGAGCAGCGCCTGCACGATGTCTGCACGGTCTGCATCGAGGCCTTCCGCATCCTGACGATCTACCTCAAGCCGATCCTGCCTGGCATCGCCGCCGAAGTGGCGAACTTCCTGATCGTGCCGCCCGAGCAATTTGGCGACGTGGCCAAGCCGCTGGGCGCTGGCCACCAGATTGGCGTCTACCAGCACCTGATGCAACGCGTGGACCCGCTGCAGCTCGAAGCGCTGTTCGAGACCCCTGCCAGCCAGGAAAAGGCCGCCGCTGCTGCAGCGCCTGCCAAGGCCAAGAAGGCCGAGAAGAAAGCCGAAGCCGTGGTGGACCCGAATGCCCCCGGCGGCGAGCCGCTGGCCGAGACCATCGGCATCGACGACTTTGCCCGCATCGACCTGCGCATTGCCAAGATTGTCGAGTGCAAGGCCGTCGAAGGCTCGACCAAGCTGCTGCAGCTGACCCTGGATGTCGGTGAAAAGGGCGAGGACGGCCAGCCGAAGATGCGCAATGTGTTCAGCGGCATCAGCAGCATGTACACGCCCGAGCAGCTGCAAGGCAAGCTCACCGTGCTGGTCGCCAACCTGGCGCCGCGCAAGATGAAGTTCGGCATCTCCGAAGGCATGGTGCTGGCCGCCAGCCACGCCGACGAGAAGGCCCACCCTGGCATCTATGTGCTCGAGCCCTTCCCCGGCGCGCTGCCAGGCATGCGCATCCACTGATCTGCATGGCCGCTGACCGCCGCCTCTTGAAGCCCCTGCGCTCCGTAGCCGCAGGGGCTTTTTACTGTACCTGCGCATCGCTGCTGGGCGGCTGCAGTGTGGTGACCGTGGGCGCCGCCGCCGTCAGCGTGACCGCGACTGCCGTGGGGCTGGTGGCCGATGCAGCGGTGGGCACGGCCAAGGTGGTGGGCAAAGGCGTGGGCAAGGCCTATGACATGGCCACCGGCGAGGAGCAGGACAACAGCGGTATTACCGTGCGCTACCGCGAGCCCCGGCCGGGCGAGACCTTCCCGCCGCAGCAGCCCAGCGAGCCAATGCAAGCGGCAACGCCAAGCCAGCCAGTGCCGCCAGCCAAGCCTGCAGAGGCGCCGGAAACCGCCATCCCCAGCGGCCCCTGAAGCACACGGACTCAGCCCCGGTCAGTTACCAGCGTAGCGGCCAGGACGGTGGCTGATCCACAAAAACACGCTCATGACGACGGCAGCCAGTACCGAGTAGGCCACGCGCTCGAATGGCACGACCCACAGCGCCAGCAGCACCACCGTGCAGTCGATGACCATCTGCACCTTGCCGGCGCGGATGCCATAGCGGTCCTGCAGGTAGAGCGACACAATGGTGGCGCCGCCCAGGCTGGAGCGGTGGCGCGCCAGAAAGAGGCAACCGGTGCCCATCAACAGGCCTCCGGCAATCGCGGCATACAGCGGGTTCAGGTAATCGATATGGATAAAGCGCGGCCCGATATCGACCAGCAGCGCCAGCATGGCCACCGAGACAAAGGTCTTGATCGTGAACTCCGGCCCCATGCGCGTCCAGGCGAACCAGTAAAACGGCAGATTGATCGCAAAGAAAATCGCGCCAAACGGCAGGCCAGTGGCGTAGTGCAGCAAGAACGCCAAACCTGCGGTGCTGCCCGTCAGCAGCCCGGCCTGCGCAAACAGCCCCAGGGTGATCGAGACAAACAGCGAGCCGGTGAACAGCGCCTGCGCATCTTCAAAGCGGCCATGGCGCAGCGCAGGGCCGAGCGACGCGGGCGCAGCAGCGACGGGGCCAGGCAGAGCCGTAGGGCCGTCAGGGCGGGATAGCGGTGAGGACATGTCGGGTTGACAGCAAGTTTCATGCCCGCGCAAGGGTGGTGCGCGGGGCTGCCTGGCATGGGTGATGCTAGGTATAAACCCGAATTTTAAAGAGTTTCAGCCGGTTACTGTTAGGCATATCCGCAACAGTTCAGGGCCCTTCAGTGCGAATGAAGGCAGCGCTCAGCGGCTATTCACCACCTGGGTGCTGTTGCTGCGCAGCACCTTGCCCTGGGCGTCGAACACCACGGTGAACAGCATCTTGGTGCTGGGCGGATCGATCCAGCCCCAGTCCCATTCGGCCTCGTTCTTCAGCGGATAGCTGGTGCGCTTGGCCGGCTGGCCCAGCAGGCGGCGGATCTGCTGCTGGTCCATGCCCGGCTGCACCTTGGCAAAGTAGGCGGGCGCCAGCACCTGGCGCAGCGCGCTCATCTTGCCGTCGGTGCCAATGGTGATCATGTAGTTCTGGGCACCGGCGGGCTGGCGGGTGTACTCCAGTGTGTGCGAGCCATCGGCCTCGTCCCAGATCTGGTTGGGCTCGCCAAAGCGGTCGCGCACGTCCTGCTCGGTGGAGACATGTTCTTCCAGTTCCTTGATGCGCTGCTGGTCGCAGCCCGCCAAAAACACGGAAACGGCCAGCGCAGAGGCGGCGATTGCAAGCTTGGTGACGAAGGACATGGTCAGGTTCGGTAGAATCCAGGCACAAGAGGTAAATATACGCTATGTCTTTCTTCCGCCGCCCCGACTACCAATCCGACACCACCCAGTTCCTGCTCAAGCTCAAGGCTGACAAGCCCGAGCTCGAACAAGGCCAGCGCGAAGGCCGCGCCCTGCTCTGGGACAAGGATCTGGACCGCCAGCAGCAAGCCGAGTACAAAACCGCACGTGTGGCGCAAAAGCCCTACGTGTACCAAACCAACCACGATTGATCGCCCTGCCCGCTGCCGGCCGCCTGGCCCCGCAGCGGCTTTCGATCCCGCATAGCCCCCGCGCATGGCAACACCCGGCAACCTGACCCAGGCTGAGGACGAGGCGCGCCCCGCCGCTGGGGCTGCCGCCATGCCCGAGGTGGTGGACCAGGTCGCGCTCGCCCGTCTCTACGGCGAGCCGCTGTTCGCCATGCCGACGGACCTGTACATCCCGCCCGATGCGCTCGAGGTGTTTCTGGAGGCTTTTGAAGGCCCGCTGGACTTGCTGCTCTACCTGATCCGCAAGCAGAACTTCAATATCCTCGACATCCCGATGCTGAGCGTCACGCGCCAGTACCTGAGCTATGTCGACGAGATCCGCAGCCGCAACCTGGAGCTGGCCGCCGAGTACCTGCTGATGGCCGCGATGCTGATCGAGATCAAGTCGCGCATGCTGCTGCCGCCCAAAAAGCAGGCCGAGGGCGAAGAGGCCGAAGACCCACGTGCCGAGCTGGTGCGCCGCCTGCTGGAGTACGAGCAGATGAAGCTGGCCGCCCAGGGCCTGGGCGCCGTGCCGCAGTATGGGCGCGACTTCATCAAGGCCCAGGTCTTTATCGAGCAGGCACTGCAGCCGCGCTTTCCCGATGTGGAGATGTCCGAGCTGCAGGAGGCCTGGCGCGACATCCTCAAACGCGCCAAGCTGGTGCAGACCCACAAGATCACCCGCGAAGAGCTCTCGGTGCGCGAGTACATGAGCGCCATCCTCAAGCGCCTGCAAGGCCGGCGCTTTGTCGAGTTCGAGGACATCTTCGAGCCGGAAAAAGGCAGCACCGTGCTGGTGGTCACCTTTATCGCGCTGCTGGAGCTGGCCAAGGAAACGCTGATCGAGATCACCCAGGCCGAAGCCTTTGCACCCATCTATGTGCGGCTGTCCTATACGCCCGTCTAGCTTCGCAGGATCGGACCGAGCCGCAGCCCAAGCCCCCTTTTCCCTGCCCTTTATTCCATCGGAGACACACCATGCCGCATCTCGTCATCGAATACACCAGCAACCTGGAGAACTTCCCCGAGGCCCATCTGCTCGATGCCCTCAACGCCGCCGTCATCGCCAGCGGCCAGGTGCAAAACGAGCAGGACCTCAAGAGCCGCACCGTGCGCACCGAGCAGTTCGTCATTGGCGCCGACCCCACCGCCCTGCGCGGCTTTGTGCATGCCGAGCTGCGCCTGCTGGCCGGCCGTACGCCCGAGGCCAAGCGTGACCTGTCCGACCGCATCGGCGCGGTGCTGCGCGAGTTCACGCCCCACCCCGAAGGCATGCTGGTGCAGCTGAGCGTGGACATTGTCGACATGGACCGGGGCGCGTACTACAAGGGTTCGCTGTAAAGCGCAACGCTTGACCGCGATACGTTCGCGGCACCATCAGGACAAAGGCCTGCCGTCTCTTGCGAGAGGGCAGGCCTTTTTCATGCAGCGGGCGGCACCAGAGGCCGCCGCCCACCCAGGGGTCAGTGCTCCAAAGTCGCCTGGCCCTTGCCGTCCTTCTCGATGCGGATCTTGCGCATCACGCCATCGGTGGCCTCGGTGACGGCGAACTGCCAGCCATCGATCACCACCACATCGCCTTGCTGGGGCAGCGCACCATTGAACTCGGTGAGCAGGCCGCCCAAGGTCGTGAAGGCATCGGCCGATGACACCAGTTCATTGGAGCCCAGCAGCTGCTGCACCATGTGCACATCGGCCGCGCCGCTGGCGATCCAGGTGTCGGGCTCGCCGTCCACCGCCTGGATCGTGAAGCTCTCGTCCTCGTCGGGGAACTCGCCGGCAATCGCCTCGAGCACATCGACGGGCGTCACCACGCCGCTCATCACATGGAACTCATTGATCACGATGACCATATGGCCCTTGGACTGGCGCAGGTCGTTGATCAGCGCGATCACGCCAGCGCCTTCGGGCACCATCAGCGGCTTGCGGATGGTGGCCGGCTGAATGGCGCCATGCTGCATCAGATCCATCAGCATGTCCTTGGCGCGCGCCACACCCTGGAGCTGGTCCACATGGCCCATGCATACCGGCAAGTGGCTGTGCGGGTTGTCGTTGAGCGAGCGTTGGATGGCCTCGGCATCGTCGCTCAGGTCCACCCAGTCCACATCCGAGACGGGCGTCATGATCGAGCGCACCTTGCGGTCGCCCAGCGACAGCACGCCGCTCACCATGATGCGCTCTTCCGGCGCAAAGGTCAGCTCGGCCTCGGCGGCAGCCGGGTCGTCCTGCGCATGCTCGGTCTGGGCCTGGCCGCTGCGGCCGGCCATCAGCGACAGCACCTTCATCGCCGTGCGCTCGCGCATCGGCACGCGCTGCTCATGGCGGATCGCATTGCGCGAGGACACCTGGTTGAAGGTCTCGATCAGGATCGAGAAACCAATGGCGGCGTACAGATAGCCCTTGGGCACATGGAAGCCCAGGCCTTCGGCCACCAGGCTGAAGCCGATCATCAGCAGGAAGCTCAGGCAGAGGATGACGATGGTCGGGTGCGCATTGACAAAGCGGGTCAGCGGCTTGGAGGCAAACAGCATCACACCGATCGAGATGATGACGGCTGCCATCATCACGCCCAGGTTGTTGACCATGCCGACGGCCGTGATCACGGCATCGAGCGAGAAGACCGCATCGAGCACCACGATCTGCGCGACCACGGCCGAGAAGCTGGCGTAGACCGTGCTGCTCGACTTGCTCATGCTCACGCCTTCCATGCGCTCATGCAGCTCGGTCGTGGCCTTGAACAGCAGGAACAGTCCGCCCAGCAGCAAAATGAGGTCGCGCCCCGAAAAACTGAGCGGCCCGACGGAAAACAGCGGTTGTGTGAGCGTCACCAGCCAGGAGATGGCGGTCAGCAGACCCAGGCGCATCACCAGGGCCAAGGACAGGCCGATGACACGTGCCCGGTCCCGCTGGTGGGGCGGCAGCTTGTCGGCCAGGATCGCGATAAAGATGAGATTGTCTATGCCCAGAACGATTTCGAGCACCACCAAGGTGACGAGACCAATCCATATCTGCGGGTCGGAGAGCAGCTCGATCATGCGGCGCTCCCTTCAAGGGGCAGAGACACCGTCAGCGGTGTACTGGGGCTAGAACGAAAGGACAGCGACAGCGTGGTCGCGCAAGGGAGAGGCTCAGGGTCCGGGTTGTCGGGCATAAAATCCGAAGGGTTGCTAAACAGCCTCCATCCTAACGTGCAGCACAAAAACCCTTGGAGTCTGGCCCATTCGTCGCGGTAGCGGCATGCTGCACCAGCCCCCTATCTCGAACGCTCAGCCCTTATGCCCTCTTCTTTGACCGATGAAGATTTGCTCGCGATGGAACAGCGCTTGGCAGCCACGCAAACAGGGCCATGGACATCCAATGTTGAAGGTCGCGACCATACATGCGGTTCCGACTTTATCCAAACCGGTGAAGGTGCCGCCCGAGGCGAAGACATCGAACTGAGCGGCGCGACCGTTGCGGACCAGGATTTCATCGCCGCGGCGCGGCAAGATATGCCGCGCCTCTTGGCCGAGGTTCGAGCACTGAGAAAACGGCTGGCGTCTTCCAGCCAGCAATAAGCCTATGGGCCTGGGTCAGCCTGCGGCCAGACCGGCACCTCACCCAGCACCTGTGCCGGAATCCAGCCGCGCAGGCTGTTGAGAAAAGCCCAGGCCTGCACACGCGGCACATCGCTCAGGGTCACCACGCCTTCCACCACCTGACCTGCCTCCAGCGCCAGGCGGCGCCCCACACCGGGCAGCAGGCCGCAATGCAGCGCGGGGGTGACCCAGCGGCCATCAAGTTGCATGACAATATTGCCCCGGGTGGTCTCGGTGATCTCGCCGGCCTCGTTCCACAGCAGGGTGTCGAACACGCTGCTGTCTTGCGGCGCCCAGCGCTCGTAGTGCGCGCGGCGGCTGGTTTTGAAGCGCACAAACTCGCCATGCGCCTCGGCCAGCGGCGCGGGCGCCCATTGCAGCGCCACCTGCGCGGGCGATGGCGGGCAGGCAAAGGCCTCGGCCTGGAACCTGCCCTCCGCATCCAGCAGCAAGCGCAGCCGCCACAGGCCTTGCGGGTGGGATGCAGCTAGGCCGTCCAAAGCCGCTTGCGCGGCCGCCGTATCCCAGCGGTAGCCAAAATGCGCGGCGGCACCGGCCATGCGCGCCAGGTGCAGCGCGGCATGGCGCAGCTGGCCACCGTCCAGCGCCAAGGTCTCGATCAGGCCAAAGGGCATGCTGGCCCGCTCCAGAAAGGCACGTTTGTGCATCCATTCGCGCCACTCACCGTCAGCAGTGGCATCGGCGGTGATGCCGCTGCCAATGCCGCATTGCAGCTGCCGGCCACGTAGGGTCACCGTGCGGATGGGGACATTGAAGGTCGCGCGTATGCCCCCTGCGCCATCGGAGCGCACCACGCCCAAGGCGCCACAGTACCAGCCGCGCGGCCCAAGTTCCAACTCGGCAATCGCCTGCATGGCCGCCCGCTTGGGCGCGCCGGTGACCGAGCCACAGGGAAACAAGGCCTGCAGCACATCGGCCAGGCCCGTGCCCTGGGGCAGGCGGGCCCGCACATCCGAGGTCATCTGCCAGACGGTGGGGAGGGCCTGCAGCGCAAACAGCTGGGGCACCTGCACACTGCCCAGCTCGGCGATGCGCGCCAGGTCATTGCGCAGCAGGTCGACCACCATCACGTTTTCAGCCCGCTCCTTGGCCGATGCGCGCAAGGCTTGGGCCTGGGCTTCGTCCTGCGCGGGGCTGGCGCCCCTTGCGGCCGTGCCCTTCATCGGACGGGTGAGGATGTCGCCCGCTCCCTCGGCCGGCTGCTGCCAGTCAAAAAACAGCTCGGGCGATACCGACAGCAGCTGCTCCTCGCCCCTGTCGATATGCAGCGCATAGCCGCCGGGCTGGGCCTGCTGCAGCGCGGCAAACAGCGCGGCGCCATCTACGTTGCCGCCGCCAGGCAAGGCGCTGTGGCCTTGCAGCTGCTGGGTGTAGTTGATCTGGTAATAGGCGCCGCTGCGGATATCGGTATGGATGCGCGCCATCTGCGTATCGAACTGCGGGCGGGCGAGCGTGCTGCGCCACTGCACTTGCACGGCAGGCGTCTCTGCCTCAGGCAGCTGCGCGATGTCAACAGCTGGCGCATCCCACACCGCAAACCAGGCCAGCGGCTCGCCGCTGGGCACGGCCTGTGTCGGCAAATAGGGGTTCAGCGCCGTGGCGGCCTCATAGCGCAGGCCGCCCACGCAGCAGGCCCCGGCGCGCGCGGCCTGCTCCACGGCATCCAGCAACGCCCGCAACGATGGCGCATCCTGCGCCTCCAGCACCCGGTCGGGACCCGTCAGGTTCAGGCGCAGGCGCTCCCGTTCGCCAGACAAAGGCTGGCCCATGTCGATGCGGGCAGAAAAGGGCTTGTGCGCTGTCATAGGGGCGCCAGCATAGCGGCCTGGCCTTGTCCTTGCAGCACAATAGCCATCTTGTCCGCTTCTCACGCCACACCTGTGCCCTCCGCCCCGCGCCGCGCCCAATGCCCCAACTGCCTGCGTCCGCAAAGCGCCTGCATCTGCGCGCTGGCGCAGCCGGTGCAGGCTGCCACCCAGGTGCTGATCCTGCAGCACCCGCTGGAGCTGCAGGAGGCCAAGGGCACCGCGCGCCTGCTGCACTTGTGCCTGCCGGGCAGCCGGCTGGAAGTGAACGAGGCCTTTGCGCCCCAGCAGTTGCAGCAATGGCTGTACGGCGCCTGGCCCGGCGCCGAGGCACCGCAGCAAACCATGCTGCTCTACCCCCAGACACCCGACCAGCCCGCCGCCTTGGCGGCGCTGACGGACGATGACGCGCCAGCACCCGTCCGACGCCTGGTGCTGATCGATGGCACCTGGCGCAAGAGCCGCAAGATGCTTTACGCCAACCCGCTGCTGGCCCAGTTGCCCCGCCTGGCGCTGGCGGACACCGGGCCGGCCGGCTACCGCATCCGCAAGGCGCCGCGCGCAGGCCAGCTCTCGACCCTGGAGGCCGCTGCGCTGGCGCTGCAGCAGCTGGAGGCTTGGCCCGATGGCGCCCCGCCGCTGCAGGCGCTGCAGCAGTCGTTTGACGGGCTGATCGCACAGTACGAACGCCTGCGTGCAGCACATTAATAATTGGCGCCCTGGCGACAATGCGCCCGCCTGCGCGCCCGTGGGTGAGCGCGCACTCGGACATACTCCAGGCCATTGCTTATCCTCGTATTTCCATTTCTCTGACGGAGCCCTTGCATGAAGTTCTCGACCCTCACCCTGCTCAGCGCCGCGCTGTGCGCCGCCGGCCTGGCCCAGGCCGCTGCCCCCTCGGATGCCGCCGTGCAAAAAGCCAGCAGCGCCAGCCTGCGCGAATGGATCGAGGTGCTGGCGCTGCCCAATGACTCGAATGTGGCGGCCGATATCGAGAAGAATGCGCAGTGGTTCAAGGCGGCGCTGGACAAGCGCGGCTTCCAGACCCAGCTGCTGCCCAACCAGGGCAAGCCCATGGTGCTGGCCACCCTGCCGCCCGTGCCCGGCGCCACCAAGACCGTGCTGTTCTACGCCCATATGGATGGCCAGGCGGTGACGCCTGCCGAATGGCAGCAGGAGAGCCCCTGGAAGCCGGTGCTCAAGGAACGCCAGGCCGATGGCACCTGGAAAGAGATTGCGCTCGACCAGCTCTACGGCGCCCAGCCCAACCCCGAGTGGCGCGTGTTTGGCCGCTCCTCGTCCGATGACAAGGCCCCCATCATCATGCTGATGGCCGCCCTTGATGCGCTGCAGCAGCAGGGTCTGGCGCCCAGCACGAATATCAAGATCCTGCTCGACTCGGAAGAGGAAAAAGGCTCGCCATCGCTGGGCGGCGTCATCAACGCCAACCTGGACGCCTTGAAGGCCGATGCACTGCTGGTGCTCGATGGCCCCATGCATGCCAGCAACCGCCCCACCCTGGTGTTTGGCAACCGGGGCGTGGCCCAGGCCACCTTGACCCTCTATGGCCCGAGCCAGGATCTGCACAGCGGCCACTACGGCAACTATGCCGCCAATCCCGCCTTCACGATGGCGCAGCTGCTCGCCTCGATGAAGGCGCCCGATGGCCGTGTGCTAGTCAAGGGCTACTACGACGGCATCAGTTTTGATGCCCCAACGCAGGCGGTGATGAAGGCCGTGCCCGATGACGAAGTCGCGCTGCGCAAGCGCCTGGGCATTGCCCAGGCCGAGAAGGTGGGCAACAACTACCAGGAAGCGATGCAGTACCCCTCGCTCAATGTGCGCGGCCTGCAAAGCGCCGATGTAGGCGCCAAGGCCCGCACCGTGGTGCCCGCCCAGGCGATTGCCGAGCTGGACCTGCGCACGGTGCCCGAAACCCCACCCGAGCGCCTGCTGCAGCTGCTCAAGACCCATATCGAAGGCCAGGGCTTCACCCTGATTGACGGCGAGCCCAGCGCCGAGCAGCGCGCCCAGTACCCCAAGCTGGCGAGCCTGAAGATGGGCGGCGTATCGGCCTCATCCAGCGCCGTGCGCACCGACCTGAACGCCCCCATTGGAGACTGGCTGCGCCAGGGCATGCAGCAGGCCTGGGGCCAGGCCCCTGTGCAGATCCGCATGATGGGCGGCACGGTGCCCACCGGCGCTGCGGTGCAGGCGCTCAAAGTCCCCTTTGTGATCGTGCCCATGGTGAACGCCGACAACAACCAGCACAGCAAGAACGAGAACATGCGCCTGGGCAACTACTTCGATGGCGTCAAGAGCCTGGCATCCATCCTGAGCCAGCCCTGGAAATAAGCCCCAAAAAAAGGCCCCCCAAGCGGGGGCCTGCTGTGCGTAGCGGTTTTGCTCAGCGCTGTGCCGGCACGCCATCCTTCCACTGCGGCCAGTCCTTGACGACGGTGTCGACAAAGACGCCGCCCACGGCCGCCACATTCGCCACCGTCTCGGCAAAGCCGCCTGCGGTTTCGCCGGGCTTGGGGTCCAGGTGGGCCTGGGTGGTTTCCTGCGGGTTGCCCTGGTCAAAATTGACCGAGCCGCGCAGGCTCAGAATGCGGTCCGTGCCATGGCTGCGCTTGAGCACCAGTGCAATGGCCGCGGCCTCCATCTCGGTGGCGACATAGTCGTCCGCACCGTAGAGCTTGGCGATGTACTGCGCCTCTTGGGACAGGCCCGGGCCGTGGAAGAAGGTGTCGCCCGTCATATGCGTGCCCACATGCACGCTGGGCGCCTGGCGCGCGGCCGCATCGGGGTAGCGCATGCGGTAGCGCTGGGCTGCGTCGCTGTCTTGCAGCGGCACGGCGCGGCTCATTGCATAGGCGGCTTGGGTCAGGGCCGGGTTCAGCGCAAAGCGGCGGTAGTCCTCATAGCCCTTGCGTGGCATAAAGACGGGCGCACCGGCCTGGCCCTCTTCCGGCGCCCAGCGGTGACCCAGGTCGTAGTCGACCAGCCAGCTGCCCCAGGTCACATCGCCAATGGTGCCGCGCGAAGGCGGGGTGCCGGCCACGCCGCTGATCACATAGTAGGCCTGGTCAAAATTGAACTGCGGGTTCAGCACGATGGCCTGTATCGAGGCCGAGGCATTGACTTTGCCCATGCCCAGCACGCTGCCGCAAACGCCATCGGCATTGCAGAACACCGGCCCCAGCGCGCCGGACACCTGGATCGGCTGGGCATCGCGGAAGTAGCGCTCATACCAGTGCTGGAACTCACCAGCCCGGTCGCCGGTGTTGGCACCGATCTCGAACATGGCCGCGACAAACACCTTGACCTGGACCGGTGGCGAAGCCTGCGCGGTCAGCGCCGCGTTGCGGCTGGTGCTGGCACAACCTGACAGCAGCGCCAGCAGCAAGGCGCTGGCGCACAGCGGCCGGGCGAGAGAGCGAAGCGGGGCACGGGACATGGGGCATTTCTCCTGGGTCAGATCACCGGCCTATCACTGCGGCCCGGCATGCTGCGCATTGTAGGTCGGCAGGCTGGCTGCAGCCTGGCCCAGCGCGCTCAGCAAGGCATCGACTTCGGGCACCGCTGCCCGGTGCAGCGGCAGCAGCACCTGGGTGCGGAACGGAATCGAAAAGGCCAGCGGCCGCTGCACCAGGCCCTGGCCCAGGCAGGCCTGTGCGGTGAAGGGGTTCACGATCGCCAGGCCCAGGCCGTTTTGCACCATCGCGCAGACCGCCACGGCGCTGTGCGTCTCCAGCAGCATCTGCCGGCCCACGCCGGCATCGGCAAACACCTGGTCGATCTGGATGCGGTAGGGGTCGCCCTCGGCCAGGCTGATAAAGGCCTGGTCGGCAAAGTCAGCAGGCTCCAGCCTGGGCTTGCGCGCCAGCGGGTGGCCTGCGGGCAGCACCGCGACCTCATCCACCGCCGGCAGCGCCACCGCGCGCGTGCCTGCTGGCGCCTCGCCCTGCTCGGTCAGCCCCAGGTCATAGCGCTGGGCTGCCATCCACTGCTGCAACAGCGGCGCCTCCTGGGTGGCGACGCTGACCGCCACCGGCCCCTGCGCCTGCTGCATGCGCGCCAGCGCTGCCGGCAGCAGCGCATGGCTGAGCGCGGGCATGCTCAGCACACTGATGCGCGCCGCCTGCGGGCGTGACAATGCGACGGCCCGGTCAATCACCCGGTCCAAGCCCTGCCAGCTGCGCTGCACCTCTTCCCACAGCGCCAAGGCGCGCGCATTGGGCCGCAACCTGCCCTGCACCCGCTCAAACAGCGGGTAGCCCAGCAGCTGCTCCATGCGCGCCAGATCGCGGCTCACCGTAGGCTGGGAGCTGAACAGCAGGCCCGCCGCGCCGGTCACGCCCCCGGCCAGCATGACGGCGCGGAACACCTCGATATGGCGGTGCTGCAGCCGGGGCGCTGAGGGGCTGGGCTCCCGGGAGGGATCGGAAGCGGATGAGACGGGGGCTGGCGAACGGGGCATGGCTGGTAAGCGATACGAGTTAGACATATCCATTATGAATGACATGCCGATAAATAAGCATTAGACCAAATACCCCAGCCCGGGCACACTGGCAGCCTGTTTCCTTTGATTCCCTGCCCCTGGCACACCGACTATGAGCAACCCCTTTACCCCCGATCTGCTGTGGCAGCTGGCCGATGACTTCAACACCCCGCTGTGGGTCTATGACGCCGCCACCATCGGCCGGCGCATTGCCGAGCTGCAGGCATTTGATACGGTGCGCTTTGCCCAGAAGGCCTGCTCCAATATCCATGTGCTGCAACTGATGCGGGCGCAAGGCGTCAAGGTCGATGCAGTCTCGCGCGGCGAAGTGCTGCGCGCGCTCGCGGCTGGCTACCAAGGCGGCTTTGGCGAACCCTCCGACATCGTGTTCACCGCCGATGTGATGGACGAGGCCACCTTGGCCACCGTGGTCGAGCACCAGATCCCCGTCAATGCCGGCTCCATCGACATGCTGCACCAGCTGGGCCAGGCCTCGCCCGGCCATGCGGTCTGGCTGCGCATCAACCCCGGCTTTGGCCATGGCCACAGCAACAAGACCAATACCGGCGGCGAGCACAGCAAGCACGGCATCTGGCACAGCGACCTGACGATGGCGCTGGCGGTGATCGCCGAGCGCGGCCTGCAGCTGGTGGGCCTGCACATGCACATCGGCTCGGGCGTGGACTACGGTCACCTGCAAGAGGTCTGCGGCGCGATGGTGCAGCTGGTCGAGCGCACCCATGCGGCCGGCCACCGCCTGCAGGCCATCTCGGCCGGCGGCGGCCTGTCCATCCCCTACAAGGACGGTGACGCGACCATCGACACCCAGCACTACTTTGGCCTCTGGGATGCCGCGCGCAAGCAGGCCGAGGCGCTGGTGGGCCACCACCTGGGGCTGGAGCTGGAACCCGGCCGCTACCTGGTGGCCGAATCGGGCGTGCTGCTGGGGACGGTGCGCGCCACCAAGGATGCCGGCAGCAACCACTTTGTGCTGGTCGATACCGGCTTCAACGAGCTGATGCGCCCGGCGATGTACGGCAGCTACCACGGCATGCATGTGCAGCGCCGTGGCGCCGGCGTGCTGCCAGTGCAGCGCAAGGCCGTTGTCGCCGGTCCGCTGTGCGAATCGGGGGATGTCTTCACCCAGGGCGAATCCGGCGTGGTGCTGCCCCGTCCACTGGGCGATGCACAAGTGGGCGACCTGCTGGTGATCCACGACACCGGTGCCTACGGCGCTTCGATGTCCAGCAACTACAACAGCCGCCCGCTGGCCGCTGAGGTGCTGGTCGACAACGGCCAGGCCCGCCTTATCCGCCGCCGCCAGACGGTCGAAGAGCTGCTGGCGCTGGAGCTGGGCCTCTGATCAGCGCGGGGCCGCGCGCCACGGCGCCATTGCCGCGTCCAGGCGCGGGGACTGCATGGCCCCGACATTGCAGCGTGACCAGCGCGAGGTCGCGCTGCTGTCCAGGCTGAACACCCGGCCCGGCGCCATCGTCACCTGCCGGGCCCGCAGTTGCTCGGCCAGTTGCGCGGAATCCTCGCAGCCGGGAAAGGCCGCCCACAGGTACAGCGACTGCTCGCTGCGCGCAAACACCTCGCAGCCCTGGCGGTCCATCCATGCCAGCGCCTGCGCCGTGGCCTGGCCCAGGCGCCCGCGCAGGCGCACCAGGTGCCGCTCGTACTGGCCTTCGCGCAGCATCACATCGACCATGCGCTCGCAGTACTCCGAGCCGCTCACATGGATGAGGCTGCGCAGATCGGCGAGGTCACTGGCCAGATCGGGGTGACAGGCGATAAAGCCCACCCGCAGCGCCGCCGAGAACGACTTGGAAAAGCTGCCGATGTAGATCGTGCGCGCCAGCTGGTCCAGCACCGACAGGCGTGTGGCCGAGGTCGGTTTGAAATCGGCCAACGGGTCGTTTTCGACGATCAGCATCTGCTGCTGGCCGGCCAGCTGCAAGATGCGCCAGGCCTTGGCAGCACTCAGGTCCGAGCCTGTGGGGTTGTGCGCCAGGGATTGGGTAAAAAAGAGGCGCGGGCGCTCGGTCTGCAGCAGCCGCTCCAGCGCCAGCACATCCGGGCCATCGGCCTGGCGCGGCACGCCCAGCACGCGGGCACCGGCGAGCTTGAGCTTGCCAAACAGCAGGTAGTAGCCCGGGTCGTCCACCAGCACCGTCGTGCCCGGCGTCACCCAGTGGCGGATGACCAGGTCGAGTGCGTCGTTGGCGCCTTGGGTCAGCAGCAGCTGCTGGGAGGTCACCTCCAGGCCGAACACGCCGAGCTTGCGCACCAGGCTCTCCCGCAACGGCGCATAGCCCATGCGGCTGCCGTAGCGGAACAGCGCGCCCAGCCCCGTGCGCACCACTTGGTGGTGGTAGCGGTCCAGCCGCATATCGGCCAGCCAATCCACCGGCGGAAAACCATCGCCCAGCGCCAGCGCATCGGGCTGGGTCTTGAGCTGCTCGCGCATCAGCCAGACCACATCCATCGCGCGCTGCAGCGGCGCGCTGTCCTCGGCCGCAGGCAGCGCTGCCACCGGGCGCTGGGCCAGCACATAAAAGCCCGAGCCGCGCCGCGCCTCGACCAGGCCGCGCGAGACCAGCAGCTCAAAGGCCGCCACCACGGTGTTCTTGGCATAGCCATGCAGCTGCGCCAGCGCGCGCAGCGACGGCAGCTTGTCACCCGCGCGCAGCACGCCATCGGCCATCTGCCGGCCCAGCATCGCGGCCAGGTTTTCTGCAATCGAGGCCTTGCGGCCAGAGGCGGGTGGCATGGATGTTCCTTTGGGAAAGCCAGGCCCCGATGCTGCAATGCAGCAGCACTGTCCCGGCAAACTGTACCTGTCTAGAAGGGTACAGTTTAGGTAGATTGGTGGCCTTCGTTTCGCATTCCTCAAAAAATCACCAGGAGACACCAATGGCCACCGATTCCCGTCTGCCACAGTTCCGCGCCCTCAGCCCCGCCCAGCGCTGGGATGTCATCGCCAAGGCCTGCCAGCTGAGCGACGAAGACCGCGCGCTGCTGACCCAGCCAGGGGCCCTGCCCACGCATGTGGCTGACGGCATGATCGAAAACGTGATCGGCACCTTTGAGCTGCCGATGGGCGTGGCCGGCAACTTCCAGGTCAATGGCCGCGATGTGCTGGTGCCGTTGGCGGTCGAGGAGCCCTCGATCATCGCGGCGGCCTCGTACATGGCCAAGCTGGCACGCGAGGACGGGGGTTTTCAGACCTCCAGCACCCAGCCGCTGATGCGTGCCCAGGTGCAGATTGTCGGCATTCAGGACCCCTATGGCGTGCGGTTGGCGCTGTACCAGGCGCGCGAACAGATCCTGGCGCTGGCCAACAGCCGCGACAAGGTGCTGATTGGCCTGGGCGGCGGCTGCAAGGACATCGAAGTGCATGTCTTCCCCGACTCGCCCCGAGGCCCCATGGTGGTCATGCACCTGATCGTCGATGTGCGCGATGCGATGGGCGCCAACACCGTCAACACCATGGCCGAATCGGTCTCGCCGCTGGTCGAGCAGATCACTGGCGGCGCGGTGCGGCTGCGCATTCTGTCCAACCTGGCCGATCTGCGCCTGGCCCGCGCCCGCGTGCGCCTGACGCCCCAGACGCTGAAGACCGCAGAGCGCAGTGGCGAGGAAATCATCGAGGGCGTGCTCGATGCCTACACCTTTGCCGCCATCGACCCCTACCGCGCAGCCACCCACAACAAGGGCATCATGAACGGCATCGACCCGGTCATCGTCGCCACCGGCAACGACTGGCGTGCGGTGGAGGCCGGCGCCCATGCCTATGCCAGCCGCAACGGGCGCTACACCTCGCTCACCACCTGGGAGAAAGATGGCAGCGGCGCGCTGGTCGGCACCATCGAGCTGCCGATGCCCGTGGGCCTGGTGGGCGGCGCGACCAAGACGCATCCGCTGGCGCGCCTGGCGCTGAAGATCATGGACGTGAAATCGGCCCAGGAGCTGGGCGAGATTGCCGCGGCCGTCGGCCTGGCGCAAAACCTGGGCGCGCTGCGGGCGCTGGCCACCGAAGGCATCCAGCGCGGCCACATGGCCTTGCATGCCCGCAATATCGCGCTGGTGGCCGGGGCCGTGGGTGCGGAGGTCGACCAGGTCGCCAAGCGCCTGGCCGCCGAGCACGATGTGCGCACCGACCGCGCGCTGGAAGTACTGGCCGAGCTGCGCGCGCGCTGAACCTGATCCAGCGGGGGCCCGCCGGTCACCAAGTTGACTGTGGCCGCCCCGCTGGCATGCCTGGCGCAAAGGGCTTGCGGTACGCTGGGAACCCTTGCTTATTTGTGCATATCGCCAGGAGATTTCCATGTCATCGCAAACAGCCCAGCCCGTCGTCGGCCTGATCGGGGTCGGCCTGATGGGCCACGGCATCGCCCGCAATGTCGCCGCCAAAGGCTTTCAACTCTATGTGCTGGAGCACCCCGGCAACCAGCCATTGACCGAACTGCTGAGCCTGGGCACGCGCACCTGCCAAAGCCCGGCCGAGCTGGCCAGCCACTGCGATGTGGTCATCCTCTGCGTGACGGGCTCGCCCCAGGTCGAAGCGGTGCTGACCGGCGAGCAAGGCCTGCTGTCGGCGCTGCGCTCCGGCACCGTGGTGATCGATTGCTCGACCGCCGTGCCCGCATCGACCGTGCGCATGGCCCAGGCCGTGCAGGCTGCGGGCGGCAAGTTCATCGATGCGCCGATGACCAAGACCTCCAAGCAGGCGCATAACGGCCAGCTCAATTTGCTCGTCGGTGGTGATGCGGCCGTGCTGGCCCAGGTGCAACCGGTGCTGGCCACCTTCACCAGCCAGGTCACCCATGTGGGCGCACTGGGCGACGGCCACCGCATGAAGCTGCTGCACAACTTTGTCTCCGTGGGCCAGATGAGCCTGCTGGCCGAGGCCACCGCCTGCGCGCGCAAACAGGGCATGGACATGCAGGCCTTCCACAGCGTGCTGGCGGCTGGCGGCGGCGCAGGTGTGGCGCTGGACCGTCTGCAGTCCTATATCCTGGCCGATGACCCCTCGGGCATCGCGTTCTCGATCTCCAACGCCGCCAAGGATTTGAGCTACTACGCCACGATGGCCCATGATGCGCAGGCGCCCAGCCTGATTGCCGATGCGGCTGCGACCACCTTGCAGGACCAGGTCCAGGCCCGGCATGGCGATGCCATGCTGCCGGCCTTGATCGGCTTGCTGGCCAAGTCCTGATTATTCAGCGCGGGGCTCGCGTCCCATCAGCGCCTGCACCACATCGGGGGCGGACAGGCTGCCGTCGAGCAAGGCCACGACGGCGGCCGTGATCGGCATCTCCACGCCCAGCTTCTGGGCGCGCTGCAGCACCGTGCGGGCGCTGTAGACGCCTTCGGCCACATGGCCGAGTGACTGCACCGCCTGCTCCAGGCTCTGGCCCTGCGCCAGCAAGAGGCCGATCTTGCGGTTGCGCGACAGGTCGCCGGTCGCCGTCAGCACCAGATCGCCCAGGCCCGACAGCCCCATGAAGGTATCGGTCTGCGCGCCCAGCGCCACGCCCAGGCGCGTCATCTCGGCCAGGCCGCGTGTTACCAGCGCCGCGCGGGCATTCAGCCCCAGGTGCAGGCCATCGCAGAGGCCCGTGGCAATGGCCAGCACGTTCTTGACGGCGCCACCCACCTCCACCCCGCTGATGTCCTCATTGGCATAGACGCGCAGGTTGTCGCCATGGAAGGCCGCCACCAGCGCATCGCGCACATCGCCATGGCGGCTGGCGGCCACCAAGGCGGTGGGCTGGTGCTGGGCCACTTCCTGCGCAAAGCTCGGGCCGCTCAGCACGCCGGCATGCAGCGCCGGCGCCACCTGGGCGCAGACCTCGTTGCCCAGCAGCCCATGGCTGCCGGCAGCGGCATCGGCCGGCACGGCTTCAAAACCCTTGCTGAGCCAGGCCACCGGCACCTGGCAGTCGCGCAGCATGGTGAGGCCACTGCGCAGCGCTGCCATTGGCGTGCCCAGCACGATCAACTCAGACTGGGCCACCAGGGGCTGCAGATCGCCGCTCGTCACCTCCAAGGCATCGGGTAAGCGGATGCCTGGCAAATAGCGCTGGTTCTCACGGCTGGTTTGCAGCTGGCCCGCCTGCTGGGCATCGCGCGCCCACAGCTGCACGCGGTGGCGTGCGGCCGCATGCATGGCCAAAGCCGTTCCCCAGGCACCGGCGCCAATCACCAAGATCTTCATAGCCACAATCCCTTCTCACATCAACTCAAACGGCGGCGCTGCCTGCAGCTGCTTGCCCAGCAGATACAACAAAGGCCTTGCAACCGAGACTGCAAGGCCCTTGCGTTGGCAGCAAGCGATTACTGGGCCAGTGCGGCACCTGCGCCAGCGCCATTGGCCTGGGCTTGTTGCTGTTCGTACATGGCCTGGAAGTTGATTTCCGCCAGGTGCACGGGCGGGAAGCCGGCGCGGGTCACGATGTCTGCCACGTTGCCGCGCAGGTAAGGGTAGACGATCTGTGGGCAAGCCACGCCGATCACGGCACCCATCTGGTCGTCAGGGATGCCACGGATCTCGAAAATACCGGCTTGCTTGGCTTCCACCAGGAACACGGTCTTGTCTTCGATCTTGGTCTGCACGGTGGCGGTCACCGCCACTTCGAAAATGCCATCGGCCACCGGGGTGGCTTCCACGCCCAGCTGGATGTCCACGCTAGGCTGGGTTTGCTCCAGCAAGATGGCTGGCGAGTTGGGCTGCTCCAGCGATGCGTCCTTCAGGTACACGCGTTGAATTTGGAACACGGGATTTTCTTGATCCGCCATGGTTGTCTGTCTTTCGCTAGAAAAAGGAATGGAGTGCAGCTGCGATGCCGCCCGGTGTGCGCGCCCCTCGCATGCAGCCTGCCATTATGCAATGGCAAAGTGTCAGCAAGGAAAAGCCCGGGCGCCCGCTGGCCTTCAGGGGAAAGCGCGCGGCTCAGGCTTGGAGCAAGGGGGTCAGCTCACCGCGCTGGTCCAGCGCAATCAGGTCATCGCAGCCGCCGACATGGGTCGCACCAATGAAGATCTGCGGCACGGTGCGGCGGCCGGTGGTCTCCATCATCACCGCGCGCTGGGCCGGATCGGTGTCGATGCGGATTTCTTCAATCTGCTCCACGCCTTTGGCTTTGAGCACTTGCTTGGCGCGAATGCAGTAGGGGCAGACGGCGGTGGTATACATCTTTACAGCTTGCATCGGAGTGTCCTGCGGCGGCGGCCTGCACGAGGCCGCCGCTCTGTAGTGGGTGTCTAAAGCCAGTATCTGGGGCCGTAAACCCCAAAAATCAAGCCTTCTTGAGCGGCATGCTGGCAGCGCGCCAGCCCTTCATGCCACCGGCCAGGGCCTGCACATTGGTGTAGCCCAGCTTCTTGGCCACGGCCACGGCACGCTGCGAGCGCTGGCCCTGTGCGCACACAAGGATCAGCGGCAAGGCCTTGTTCTTGACGACGGAGGGCAGCTGCGCTTCGAGCTGGTCCAGCGGCACATTCTTGGCATTGGCGATATGGCCGGCGCTGAATTCCTGCGCGTCCGACACATCCACCACCACGGCTTTTTCGCGGTTGATCAGTGCCACGGCGTTGGCGGGGCTGAGCGTGCCGCCGCCCATGTTCTTCATGGCGGGCATCATCAGCATCGCGCCCGAGCCCAGTACCAGCACGATCAGATACCAGTTGTCGATCAGAAAGTTCACACAAGTCCCTTGTCAAAAAATGCTCAAACAGCCGCATATTCTAAAAGGGCCACCATGCCGCTGCGCGGCAAAAGCCTTTAGCAGCACCCCCAACGCGCACCAGGCGCCGCCTGGCAAGCTCTGCAAGCGCCCTGGGATTTAAGCCTGCCTCTACAATCGGCGCCATTGTGAATGCGGCGGGCTGCCCCGGGCCCCAAGCGCCTCCCGCCAGCGACACGCACCGATTTTTGACTATCGCACGAGGATTGCATGTACAAGCTTGTCCTGATTCGCCATGGTGAATCGACCTGGAACCTGGAAAATCGCTTCACCGGCTGGACCGATGTGGACCTGACCGACACCGGCGTGGCGCAAGCCAAGCAGGCGGGCCAATTGCTCAAAGCCGAGGGCTATGACTTCGATGTGGCCTAT
The DNA here is from genome assembly GCF_037479555.1 of Comamonas sp. MYb396. Lineage (NCBI taxonomy): Bacteria > Pseudomonadati > Pseudomonadota > Betaproteobacteria > Burkholderiales > Comamonadaceae > Comamonas > Comamonas sp. MYb396. Next base: position 590,971 of record NZ_JBBGYU010000002.1, read on the forward strand.
ACCAGCGTGCTCAAGCGCGCCATCCGCACCCTGTGGCACACCTTGGACGAGATGGACCGCACCTGGTTGCCGGTGCAAAAGTGCTGGCAGCTCAACGAGCGCCACTATGGCGCGCTGCAAGGCCTGAACAAGGCCGAAACCGCCAAGAAGTTTGGCGATGAGCAGGTGCTGGTCTGGCGCCGCAGCTATGACACGCCGCCACCGGCGCTGGAATCCGGCGACCCACGCTGCGAGAAGACCGACCGCCGCTACGCCGGCGCTGCCGACCAGGTGCCGCTGACCGAATGTCTCAAGGATACCGTCGAGCGCGTCGTGCCCTTCTGGAACGAAGCGATTGCCCCAGCCATCCAGCGCGGCGAGCGTGTGGTGATTGCCGCCCACGGCAACTCGATCCGCGCGCTGATCAAGTACCTCGATGGCGTCTCCGACAGCGACATCGTGAACCTGAACATCCCCAACGGCATCCCGCTGGTCTATGAGCTGGACGCCAACCTGAAGCCGCTGCGCCACTACTACCTGGGTGACGCCGAAGCCGCTGCTAAGGCTGCTGCGGCCGTTGCCTCGCAAGGCAAGGCCTAAAACCACGGGCTGCCCGCCACCCACGGGCGGCCCTGCAAGCCCTAACGGGAACTACTGCCTGCGCCAGGAGTCCGAGCCAGGCAGCCCCGGGCTATAGACAAGGCAGGGGGCGCCTCGCCAGCCCGGCAAAAGCCAGCGCCATTCGGTCAGAGCTGGTGCCTGCCCGGACCGGAAGGCGGAGCGAAACGATCGCTGTCAGCCGCCGCCGCATGCCAGCGCCAGTGGGCAGCTACCGAAAGTAAATACTTGTCTTAGCACTCGAAAACGGCTGCTGCGCTGCACCAGTGCAGGCGCTTGGGTGTATATTGGCACGCTATAGAAAGTTGTGAGCATATGGGCCAAAAATTGAAGATTGCCGGTTGGGTTTCACTGGGCGTGGTCGCCGGCGCGCTCACCACTGTGTCTTTGCAGACGGTCGCAAGGGGCGTGATGTCCCCCATGCCGCTGGAAGAAATCCAACAGCTGTCGGCCGTGTTCGGCCTGATCAAGACCGACTATGTCGAGCCGGCCGATGACAAAAAGCTGATCACCGATGCCATCTCCGGCATGGTCTCCGGGCTCGATCCCCACTCGCAGTACTTCGACAAGAAGTCCTTCCGCGAGTTTCAGGAAGGCACCAGCGGCAAGTTCGTCGGTGTCGGCATCGAGATCACCCAGGAAGACGGCCTGATCCGCATCGTCTCGCCCATCGAAGGCTCACCCGCTGACCTGGCCGGCCTCAAGACCAATGACCTGATCACCAAGATCGATGACACGGCGGTCAAGGGCCTGTCGCTCAACGATGCCGTCAAGCGCATGCGCGGCGAGCCCAACACCAAGGTGGTGCTGACGATTCTGCGCAAGGACGAGAGCCGCAGCTTCCCCGTCACGATCACCCGTACCGAGATCAAGACCCAGTCCGTCAAGGCCAAGATGGTCGAGCCGGGCTACGGCTGGGTGCGCGTCTCGCAGTTCCAAGAACGCACCGTCGACGACTTTGTGCGCAAGGTTGACGACCTGTACAAGCAGGACCCGAACCTGAAGGGCCTGGTGCTGGATCTGCGCAATGACCCCGGTGGCCTCCTGGATGCGGCCGTCGCCATCTCGGCCGCGTTCCTGCAGCCGAATGTGACCGTGGTGACCACCGACGGCCAGCTGGCCGAGAGCAAGGCGATCTTCCGCGCCTCGCCCGAGTTCTACGCGCGCCGCGGCAGCGATCCGATCAAGTCGCTGCCCGCTGCCATCAAGAACATTCCGCTGGTGGTGCTGGTCAACGAAGGCTCTGCCTCCGCATCCGAGATCGTCTCGGGCGCACTGCAGGACCACAAGCGCGCCACCATCATGGGCGCCCAGACCTTTGGCAAGGGCTCGGTGCAGACCGTGCGCCCCCTGGGTCCGGACACCGGCATCAAGCTGACCACGGCGCGCTACTACACGCCAAGCGGCAAGTCGATCCAGGCCAAGGGCATCGTGCCCGACATCATGGTCGACGAGTCGGCCGAAGGCGATCTGTTCGCTGCGCTGCGCACCCGCGAAGCGGATCTGGAAAAGCACCTCTCCAGCGGCCAAGGCCCCGAAGTCAAGGACGAAGCCCGCGAGAAAGCCCGTGAAGCGGCGCTCAAGCGCCTGGACGAAGAGAGCAAGAAGCCCGCCTCCGAGCGCCGTCCGCCCGAGTTCGGCTCGGACAAGGACTTCCAGCTGCAGCAGGCCTTGCACCAGCTCAAGGGCGAGCCCGTGCAGGTCAGCCAGACCAAGACCGAGCGCCCGGCCGAGAAAAAGGACGAGGAAAAGACCAGCACGAGCGACAAGCCCGCAGAGTCGACCACGGACGACACCAAGCTGCCGCCCGCAACCGAGCCCAAGAAGTAAAGCCCCAGCATCCAGCCCTTTCGAGGCTGCGTCACAAGGCCGCAAGCAGAGTTCCTGCTGCGGCCTTTGTTTTTTTCCGACAATAGGCCCATGAACGACGAGCAACTATTGCGCTACTCCCGCCATATCTTTCTGGACGAGATCGGCATCGAAGGCCAGGAGGCCATCCTCGCCGCCCATGCGGTGGTGATTGGCGCAGGCGGCCTGGGCAGCCCGGCTGCGATGTACCTGGCCTCGGCCGGCGTGGGCCACATCACCCTAGTCGATGACGATACGGTGGACCTGACCAATCTGCAGCGCCAGATTGCCCATACGACCGAGCGCGTGGGCCAGGCCAAGGTCAGCTCCTGCGCGGCCAGCCTGCAGGCGATCAATCCGCATATACAGGTTCATACCGTGCAGGAACGCGTCGATGCCAAGCGGCTGCAGGCGCTGGTGGCCGATGCCACGGTGGTGCTGGACTGCACCGACAACTACCGCACGCGCCAGGCCATCAATGCCGCCTGCGTGGCGCTGGCCAAGCCCTTGGTGAGCGGCGCGGCCATCCGCTTTGATGGCCAGATCAGCGTGTTTGACCGGCGCCGTGAAGGCGCTGCCTGCTATGCCTGCCTGTTCTCACCCGAGGAACAGTTCGAGGAAGCGAGCTGCTCGACCATGGGGGTATTTGCCCCCTTGGTGGGCATCATCGGTACCATGCAGGCTGCAGAGGCGCTCAAGCTCATTGCCGGCATTGGCCGCAGCCTCGACGGCCGGCTGATGATGCTCGAGCTCAAGGACATGGAATGGAGCACGATGCGGATCAGCCGCAACCCCCAGTGCCCCGTCTGCGGCCAGCAACACGCTTGATGCAGAGGCGCTCAAGCTCATTGCCGGCATTGGCCGCAGCCTCGACGGCTGGCTGATGATGCTCAAGCTCACGGACATGGAATGGAGCACGATGCGGATCAGCCGCAACCCCCAGTGCCCCGTCTGCGGCCAGCAACACGCTTGATGCAGAGGCGCTCAAGCTCATTGCCGGCATTGGCCGCAGCCTCGACGGCTGGCTGATGATGCTCAAGCTCACGGACATGGAATGGAGCACGACCGGCCAGCAACACTCTTGATTTAGCGCATTGTTATTTGTTTTTTATATAGAATAATAGATAAAAAATACGCCTACGAGGTCTTGTCCTACTTACGCCATCCTTTCAGACCGATGGCGTGCGCATGGCTTGTTGCTATCATTGTTACGGTAAGACACACCCGTGTAGCCGTATATGCATCGCCGTTTGAAAACTTATCTGGTTGAAGACAACAAGACCATCCGCGACAACCTGATAGCCACGTTGGAAGACCTGGCCCAGGTGGAAACCGTGGGGCATGCCAGCACCGAATCTGACGCTACCAGCTGGCTCAGCAATCCTTCGACGGACTGGGATCTGGCGGTGGTCGACATCTTCCTGCTCGAAGGCAGCGGCCTGGGCGTGCTGGAAAAGCTCCAGGAACGCGCGCCGCACCAGCATCTGGTCATTCTCAGCAACTACGCCACGCCCAGCATGCGCGAGCGCTGCGCCCAGCTGGGCGCCAACCGGGTGTTCGACAAGTCCGAAGACATCGACGCGCTGATCGACTACTGCGTGGAGCGCACATCACAGCTGCAGTGAGCGCCCCCATGTTGCCCCGCAGGCAACCACAAAAAAGCGGCCCGGGTAGGCCGCTGGTTTTGCAGAGGTTCGCTCGCTCAGTCAATCAAGCCATTTTTCAGCGCGTAGTAGGTCAGGTCGCTGTTCGATGCCAGGCCCATCTTCTCCATCAAACGCGTGCGGTAGGTGCTCACGGTCTTGACGCTGAGCGACAGCTGGTCAGCGATATTGCCGGCTGTCTCGCCCTTGGCAAGCTTCAGGAACACCTGAAATTCGCGCTCCGAGAGCTGCTCGTGCGGCGGTGCGTCTTCCTTGCGGTGCAGCTGCTGGGCCAGCAGATCGGCCACGGCCGGCGTCAGGTAGCGCTTGCCCAGCGAGATGGTGCGCAGCGCCTCGACAATCTCGGACGGGTCGCATTCCTTGTTCAGGTAGCCGCTGGCACCCTGGCGGATCAGGTTGATCGCGTAGTGGGCCTCGGGGTAGCCGCTCAGGATCAGAATGCCCATATCGGGCGCCTTGGCGCGCAGCATGGCCAACGCATCGATGCCGCTCTGGCCGGGCATGGACAGGTCCATGATCAGCACGTCGATCTCTTCCTTGCGCACCAGGTCGATGGCTTCACGGCCGTTGGCCGCCTCCCCCACGACGCGCAGGTCGACATGCTCGGCCAGAAATTGCTTGAGGCCCGAGCGCACAATCGCGTGGTCATCGACGATACCAACTTTAATCATATATCCCCTCATGCAGCGCAAACTGCAGCACCGGCCCAATGCAGGCGCTGCCCGAAGTTTGCTCTATTATCACTCGCATAAACCAAATACCATCAAAAAAGGAAGCTCCATGCGTTGGTCTCGCTTGCGCAAATGGGCCATCAGTTTGCCAGCCGCCTTTTTGGCCGCTGCCGTGCTGATCGGCATCAACGAAGCTGGTTACTACCGCTCGCACGATTCGCTGCAGAACCTCACGGTCACCTACCAGACCCGCACCACCCTGGACAAGCTGATGCAGCAGGTCGTGGATGCGGAAACCCATGCGCGCGGCTATCTGCTGAGCGGCGAGGACAGCAATCTGTCGGCCTACCAGCAGGCCTGCACCAACGTCAACAACGCCGTCGATGAGCTGCGTGCCATCTACAGCGTCTTCCCCGAAGACCTGCAGACCTCGTCGATGCTCGGCCGTGAAGTGGCCAAGCGCCTGAGCCAGATGGACACCAGCATTGCACTGCGCCGCCAGGGCCTCGATGAGGCCTGGCGTTTCCTCGTCAAAAGCCCGGAAGCCAAGGCCACGATGGAGAACATGCGTAGGCTCAGCAACGAGCTGGTGATCCACAGCAACGAGCGGCGCATGCACAACGAGGCCGAGATTCTCAAGTCCCTGACCCTCGCGCGCCTGGGCATTGCCATCGTCAGCATCGTGGGCCTGCTCGCGTTCTATCTCTACCTGCGCCAGTCCAACCGCCTCACTGGCCTGATGCTGCGCGAGCAGCGCATGCTGGAGGACGAGCGCGACCAACTCGAAAAGCAGGTGCGCCAGCGCACCGCCACCTTGGGCGAGCTGGCCACCCACTTGCAGCAGGTGCGCGAAGACGAACGCGCCCACCTGGCGCGCGAATTGCACGACGAGCTGGGCGCCTTGCTGACGACGGCCAAGCTCGATGTGGCGCGCCTCAAATCCAAGATCGACATGGCAGCGCCCGATGTGCAAGAGCGCATCAAGCACCTGATCGAGACGCTCAACAGCGGCATCGCGCTCAAGCGCCGCATCATCGAAAACCTGCGCCCCTCGTCGCTGTCCAACCTGGGCCTGACGGCCTCGCTGGAGATCCTGGCCAAGGAGTTTTCCGAAAGCAGCAATGTGGCCGTCGAGCTGAGTCTGGAGCAGATCAATGTGCCCGAGGCGATGCAGCTGAGCATCTACCGCCTGATCCAGGAGTCGCTCACCAATATCGGCAAGTACGCGCAGGCGCGCAATGTGCTCATCAGCCTGCAAAGCCACCCCAAGCATGTGTTCGTGCAGGTGCGCGATGACGGCGTCGGCTTCAACCCCAGCCAGGCCCATCCGAACTCGCACGGCCTGGCCGGCATGCGCCACCGCATTGAGGCGAGCGGCGGGCGGCTGCACATCGCCTCTGCCCCGCAGCAAGGCACCACCATCTCGGCCAATCTGCCGCAGAACTAAGAGGGCGCAGGCTGCGCTCCGCAGCCTCTCTGCCCACCCCTCCCTTCCCGCACAGCAAGCACCCCAGGCAGCGCGCAAAACTTCGCGCGCTGCGCTTGCTGCGCGCCTGTCAAACAGCGCCTCAGCCCCTGCGCATCAGCGCATCGCGGGAGCTGTCCTACACCTGTTCTTCGCACCTACTGGCAAGGCTGCATGCGGGCAGCGGCCAGAATGCAGTCATTGCTCGCACCTTCTTGCACAGCAAACAACATGAGGAGAAAAATATGCTGCATTACGCTGTTGTCTTCCTGGTCATTGCACTGATTGCGGCCGTCTTCGGCTTCGGTGGTATCGCGGCCAGTGCGGTTGGCATTGCCAAGATCCTGTTTGTGATTTTTATCGTGCTGGCTGTCGCATCGTTCCTGATGGGATTGTTGAAGAAGTAGCACTTTGACAACCCTTGAACCTGTGCTCACCACACGATACATTTATCTGGTACGCGCAGGTCAACGTACACTGCAAGATCTTCATTGAACATCATAGAAAGAGGCTATTTCATGGATACCGAAAAAATTGCCAAGGACGCTGTGGACAAAGTGGAAGACACCGCCAACGACGTGCTCGATGGCGCTGAAAAGGCGGTGGGCCACACGCGCCGTGCCGTGAAGTCCGCGGCCAACAAGGCCGAGCGTGCCATCGATGAATACGGCCATGAAAAGAACCATTCCATCGATCACATTGCCTCCCGTGCACAGGACTGGGCTGAGCGTGGCATTGGCCTGGCGGCTGACTCTTCGCACCGTGCCCGTGAGCAGTTCTACCGTGCCCAGGAGCGTGCCAACGAGTACGTCTCCGACCAACCGGGCAAGTCGATGGCGATTGCGATGGCAGCAGGTGCCGCCTTGGCAACCCTGGTCATCATGGCAACCCGCCGTCGCGACTGATTTTCAAGTATCTATCGGCATACAACGGATAAGTGCGGTGCAGATGCCGATCGATTTTCAAGCACCCTAACAACACTTTGCGAGGAAACAAAAATGAAACTCTCCCGTACTATCGCTATCGCTGCTTTTGCTGGTGCAACCCTGGTGATGGCCACTGGCTGCTCCGTGGCTCGCAAGCAAGAAACCGTGGGTGAATACATCGATGGCTCCGCTGTGACCACCGCTGTCAAGGCCAAGCTGGCTGAAGACAAGGACACCTCGGCCAGCTCCATCAATGTCAAGACCATGGACGGCGGCATTGTTCAGCTGTCCGGTTTTGCCAAGTCGCAAATGGAAAAGGACCGTGCCGGTCAGATCGCTCGCGGCGTCAAGGGCGTGACCGAAGTGCGCAACAGCCTGATCGTCAAGCAATAAGCTGCGCGAGCCTGGCTCACCAAAAACCAGCTGGTGCATGCCAGCTGGTTTTTTTTCGTCCCTGAAAGCAGGCCTCGTCCGACCTGGGAGCCATGGTCAATTGCGCAGCGATGCGTTAAGCTTGATTGATGCGTCTTTTCCACTGCGACCAATGCGGTCACCTGGTTTTTTTTGAGAGCGTGCACTGCGTCAATTGCGGCGCCACGCTCGCCTACCTGCCCGACTGCGACGACGTCGGGGCCATGGCAGCAGTGAAGGCGGACGGTACAGCACCTGCGGCCGGCGAGCCAGCCCCCTTGTGGCAACGCATTCCCTCCAAGGCGACCTACAGCAGCCAGCGCTACCGCATGTGCGCCAACCGCGACCAGTACCAGGCCTGCAATTTTGCGATTCCGGCCGGCGAGTCCAACCACCTTTGCAGCTCTTGCCGCCAGACACTGGTGCTGCCCGATCTCTCGGTCGCGGGCAACACCTTGCGCTGGCAAAAGCTGGAGAGCGCCAAGCGGCGCCTCTACGTTACGTTGGCGCGCCTGGGGCTGCACCCCGATCAGCCGAGCTGGACGCCCCACTACCAGTTCCTCGCCGATGTGCCCGACCAGCCGGTGATCACCGGCCATGCCGATGGGCTCATCACCATCAACATCGCAGAGGCCGACGATGACGAGCGCGTGCGCCGCCGCGTGGCCCTGCACGAGCCCTACCGCACCTTGCTGGGCCATCTGCGCCATGAGTCGGGCCATTTCTTCTGGGACAAGCTGGTGCGCGACGGCGGCGAGCTCGACAGCTTTCGCCAGCTCTTTGGCGATGAGCGCCAAAGCTATGCGCAGGCGCTGCAGGACTACTATGCCAACCCGCCGGGTTACTCGCAGTGGAGTGCGCAATTCGTCAGCGCCTATGCGAGCGCGCACCCCTGGGAAGACTGGGCCGAATCCTGGGCCCACTACCTGCACATGGTCGACATGCTGGAAACCGCAGCCAGCTACCAAACCGATCTGACGATGGCCGAAGGCCGCCCCTCGGTCACCATCAGCGACCCCTTTGTCCGGCCGCCTCCGCGCTTTGAAGACATGGTCGCGCAGTGGGTGCCGGTGACCTTGCTGCTCAACAGCCTCAACCGCAGTTTGGGCCAGCAGGATGCCTACCCATTTGCGCTATCGGCCGGAGCGCTGCAAAAGCTGCGCTATGTACACGACATTGTGCGGCGGCCCCACCCGCTCGAGAGTGGCCGCCCACCGGTGATGCACCAGCACTGAGCGGCTGCGCGCCGACATCAGGCCTCTTCGGCCCGGCGCTGCGCCACCTTGCGCTGCAGCTCCTGCGTGACATAGGGCGAGACAAACTTGTCGACCTCGCCGCTGAGCATCGCGATCTCGCGCACAAAGGTGCTGCTGATGAACTGGTAGCGGGTGCTGGGCGTCAGGAACACCGCTTCCACATCGGGCATCAGCGAGCGGTTCATGCCAGCGAGCTGGAACTCGTAGTCAAAGTCGGTGACCGCACGCAGGCCACGCACAATCGCATTGCCGCCTTGCGCGACAACAAAATCACGCAGCAGGCCCGAATAGCTCTCGACCCGCACGCTGGGGTAGTGCTTGACCGCTTCGCGCGCCATGTCCATGCGCTCCTTGAGCGAGAACATGGTCTTTTTGTGGTGGCCTTCGGCCACGGCCACAATCACATTGCCAAACAGCTGGTAAGCCCTGCGCACCACGTCTTCGTGGCCCAGGGTCATGGGATCAAAGGTGCCTGGGTAGATGGCCAGTGTCATGTCTGTCTCCTGCAAAGCATCATCGTTGGGCCAGTCTCCTGGCGCATTGCAGCGCAGCATAAACCATTTCTGCCACCACCCCTCCAGCGGGCAGGCATTCCCGTTCAGTCGGCTGCGGCCTCAGCCTTCTTCAGCAAATGCGCATGCACGGCGCCCGCCTTCAGGTAGCGGTGGCGCACCAGGCCCAGCTCGGCCAGGGCCTCGTCGCTCCAGGCTTCGGGGGCTTCGAGGTAGATGAAGCCCTGCGCCGTCACCGCCGCCTGCGCCGCCTTGAGCGCTGGCACAAACAGCTGGCCGGAGAACGGCGGGTCCAGAAAGACCAGGTCCCAGTGCGCGGTGTAGGCCTGCAGCGCAGCCAGCGCATCGCCCCGGCTCACCTCCACCTGCGTAGCGCCCAGCTTCTGCGCCAGCTGCTTGATCTGCGCGGCCAGTTGCACATCGGACTCGACCATGCGCACCTGGGTTGCGTTGCGCGATGCGGCCTCCAGCCCCAGCGCGCCGGTGCCGGCAAAGGCATCCAGGCAGCGCCAGCCGGCCAGGTCCTGGCCCAGCCAGTTGAACAAGGTCTCGCGCACGCGGTCGGGCGTGGGCCGCAGATCGGGGCGGGTCAGCACCGCCAGCTTGGTGCGGCGCCACTGGCCGCCAATGATGCGGATCTCGCCGGCAGCGGACGCTGCCACGCGGGCGGCATTGCCGGTGTTGCCGGTCGTGCCGCGCTTGCGGGCGGGCGCCGCGTCAGGCACGGCCTCGGCCGCAGCGGCTGCTTTTTGCACCAGGGCGCGCAACGCGCCCTCGCTTTTGATGGCACTGCGTCCCATTATGGTTTTGCTCCCAAGACCACGGTCACTTGCTTGTCGGGCTGCACCATGCGCGCCATGGCCTTGCGCACATCGTCAGCGCTGAGGGCTTCGACCCGGTCCGTCCAGTGGTCCAGGTAATCGAGCGGCAGGCCATTCCAGGCGATATTGGTCACATTGCCCAAGAGTTTGGCGTTGCTGTCCACGCGCAGCGCAAAGCCGCCAATCAGGTTGTCCTTGGCATCGCGCAGCTCCTCGGCGGTGGGGCCCTTGGCGATGAAATCGCTCAGCACCTCGCGCGTCACCTTGAGTGCCTCGGCTGCCTGGTCAGGCCGGGTCTGCAAACCGATCTGGAACGCGCCCGCATCCAGCCCCGGGTTGAACGACGAGTACACGCCATACACCAGGCCGCGCTTTTCACGCACCTCTTCCATCAGGCGCGACGCGAATCCGCCGCCGCCCAGAATATGGTTGCCCACCAGCACCGCCAGAAAATCCGGGTCGGCGCGGGGGATGCCGGGCTGGCCCAGCAGCACCTGGGCCTGGGCCGAGTCAAATGCGATCTGGATGTCATCGGCCTTGGCCAGCGGCTGCACGGCCGGCACCTGGGCTGGCGCCGCGCACTGCGCCTTGGGCGTGGCCGGTACCTGGGCCAGCAGGCGCTTGACCAGCGCATCGGCCTGGGCCTTGTCCAGCGCGCCCACCAGCGTCACCTTGGCGCGGCAGGCATCGACCGAGCGCGACAGGTACTGCTGCATCACCGCCGGGCTGATCCGGGCCAGGGTTTCTTCCGTGGCACGCTGTCCGTAAGGGTGGCTGCCAAACACGGCCTGGTTGAAGGCGCGGCCCGCTACCACCGCTGGGCGCGTATTGCCCTCCTTGATCGCGGCATTCCAGCGCTCGCGCTCGCGCTGCCAGACAGCGTCGTCATAGCTGGGCTGGGCCATCTGGCGTGCCGCCAGGTCAGCGGCGCGGCCCAGCAGGCTGCTATCGGTCAGCGAGCGCAACGAAAAGGTCAGCGCATCGCTGCTGGCGCCGGCGCCAAAGCTGGCACCCAGATCGGCCCAGGCTTCGCCAACGGCGTTCTCGTCGAGCGCAGGCGCGCCGGCCCGGGCCTTGACGCCCTTGGAGGCCATCATGGCCGCGGCGCTCGCCAGGCCTGCCTGGTCTGCCGGATCGCGCCGGCTGCCGGCATCAAAGTTCAGCTGCACATCCACCATCGGGATCGTGGGGCTGTTGACCAGCCAGACCTGGGCGCCGCTGTCCTGGGTCCAATGCTCGATGGGCAGCAAGGCCCAGGCCGAATGGGAGGCCAGCAAGGCGGCTGCGCCGCCGACCAGTGTTTTGCAAAAAGAGGTTCGCATGGGTATCTCTGCTAGCCAGGGCCCGCTGCCATCTGCGGCAGGCCCTGGTAAAAACAATCGTTGGCGGGTGCGCCAAGCCGCGCATCCGCCGCGAGGTGGTGGTCAGTGCACCGCCCCGTCCTTGGTCGCGGCACCGCTGCGCTTTTGCGCGGCGCGGTCGGCATCGGTCAGCGGCTGGGGTACCAGGGTCGCCACCGTCATCTGGTCATCGCCAAAATAGCGCGCAGCCACCGACTGCACCTGCGCGGCCGTCACCGTTTTCATCAGCGCCAGCAGCTTGTCGTTGGCATCGAGCGGCAAGCCCAGCACCCAGTTGGAGCCCAGGTCATTGGCCTGGCCAAAGACCGAGTCACGCTCATAGACGGTAGAGGCCTGCCACTGGGTGCGCACCCGCTCCAGTTCGGCCTCGCCCACGCCTTCCTTGGCCACGCGCGCCACCTCGGCACGCAAGGCCGCCTCGACCTCCTTGGCGGTCTTGCCTTGCGAGGGCACGCCGCCCAACAAGAAGGTCGATGGCCCCCGGTTGACCACGCTGGCACCGCTGAAGGTGGCATCGGCCACGCGGCCGGGGCCCTGGGTCAGCTGGCGGTCCAGGCGCGCGCCGTCATAGCCACTGAGGACAGACCCCAGCATCAACAGCGCCATCGCATCCTTGTCGCTGTCCTTGGGCTCTACCAGGTTGCGCAGGTCGGGCACCTTGAAGCTCATCACCACATAGGCCTGCTCGGCAGGCGCTTTGTAGTCGAGCCGGCGCTCGCCCTTTTGCAGCGGCTCGGGCCGGGGCTTGCGCTCCGGCAAGGCACGCGCTGGAATGCTGCCGTAGTATTTCTCGGCCAGCGCGCGCACCTTGTCCACATCCACATCGCCAGCGACCACCACCACGGCGTTCTCCGGCACATACCAGGCCTTGTGGAAGGTGCGGGCATCATCGGGGTGCATGGAGTCGAGGTCGCCCATCCAGCCAATCACCGGGCGGTGGTAGGGCGAGGCCTGCCAGGTTGCGGCATTGAGCTGCTCCATCAGGCTGGCGCGCGGGTTGTCATCGGTGCGCATGCGCCGCTCTTCCTTGATGACCTCGATCTCTTTCTTGAACTCGCTGTCGGGCCACTGGTTGTTGGCAAAGCGGTCCGACTCCAGGCGCATCACCTCTTCGAGCTTGCCCGACGGAATCTGCTGGTAGTAGCCGGTGTAGTCGCGGTTGGTAAAGGCATTGTCCTGACCGCCGAGCGCTGCGACCTTGCGCGAGAAATCGCCGGGCGCCACAGTGGCCGTACCCTTGAACATCATGTGCTCGAGCGCATGGGCCAGGCCCGAGCGGCCGTCGACCTCGTCCATCGAGCCCACGCGCACCCAGACCATGTGCACCGCCGTGGGCGCGCGCTTGTCAGGCTGTACGATCAGACCCATGCCATTGGACAGTTGGAACTGCTGGGCACCAGCAGAATTGGAGGCGATGGCAGTGGTGGGCACAGGCGATGCAGCCCAGGCTGGAGAAGCCCCAGCGCCCAGGGAGGCCATCAAGGCCAGCAAAATGGTGGAACGTTTCATAAAATAGGCTGATTCTACGTAGCGCACAATGTTCAGTTTTTTCAAGAAAAAATCTCCCGCTGCCGACGCAGCCCCCAGCCCTTCCGCCGCCGAGCCAGCGCCTGCGCCCGCTCCAGCGGCTGATGTCCCGCCGCCCGCACCCCAGGTGCCCAGCGCGCCGGTGACCCCGATCCCCCCTGTGGCCGCAGAGCCCGCCAAGACGGGCTGGCTGCGTGGCCTGGGCATGGGTGGCAAGGCCGCAGCCCCGGCGCCCACGGCTGCAGAAACGGTCACGAAAAACCCAGTTACACAAGCCCCGCAGGCGCCGGTAGCTCCTATCACTATAGCACCCGAGCCCGCAGGCAGCCGCGACAGCTGGATGAACCGCTTGAAGAGCGGTTTGCGCAAAACCGGCTCCAGCATTGCGACGGTCTTCACCGGCACCAAGATCGACGAGCAGCTCTACGAAGAGCTCGAAGAGGCGCTCTTGATGGCCGATACCGGCGTCAAGGCCACGCAGCATCTGCTCGATGACCTCAAGCAGCGCGTCAAGGACAGCAAGACCACCGACCCCGCTGCCGTGAAAGAGCTGCTCGCCAGCGCGCTGGCCGATCTGCTCGCGCCACTGGAGAAACCGCTGGTCATTGGCGAGCACAGCCCCACCGTCATCATGGTGGCCGGTGTCAATGGCGCTGGCAAGACCACCTCGATCGGCAAGCTGACCAAGCACCTGGCCGATGCCGGCCAGAGCGTGCTGCTGGCGGCGGCCGACACCTTCCGCGCTGCGGCGCGTGAGCAGCTGGGCGTCTGGGCCACCCGCAACACCGTCGAGATCATCAGCCAGGAAGGCGGCGACCCCGCGGCCGTCAGCTTTGATGCCGTGACCGCCGGCAAGGCCCGGGGCAAGGATGTCGTGCTGGTGGATACTGCCGGGCGCCTGCCGACCCAGCTGCACCTGATGGAAGAGCTCAAGAAAATCAAGCGCGTCGTCACCAAGGCCGATGGCAGCGCGCCGCACGAGGTGCTGCTGGTGATCGATGGCAACACCGGCCAGAACGCGCTCAACCAGGTGCGTGCCTTTGACGATGCGCTGCAGCTGACGGGTCTCATCGTCACCAAGCTCGACGGCACGGCCAAGGGCGGCGTGCTGGCGGCCATCGCGCAGGAGCGCCCGATCCCCGTGTACTTCATCGGGGTCGGTGAAAAGGTCGAAGACCTGGAAACCTTCAGCGCCAAGGAGTTTGCCCAGGCGCTGCTCGCCTGATCGCCCAGCAGCCCCGTCGCAGGTCCAAGCCCTGCCCTCTGGCGCAGGGCTTTTTTTGCGCTCGCGTCATTGTAGTTTCATGCAATCTTGTTATTTTTTGCACTTCCTGGTGAAAACATGCATTCACCACATCGGCCTTGACGGCAGGAGGTTTCATGAAAATAGCAAGCTTGCGGCAGCTGTGTGCCGCCGGGCTCTGGGCAGTCAGCGGACTGGCCCTGGCCCAAACGGTGGTCTTTAGCGAGAACTTTGACGCGGCTGGCGCAGACGCACCTGCCGGCCTGGGCACGACAGGCCCGGCCGGCTGGACGCTGCGCCTGGAGAACGCCGAGACGGTGGCCACCAGTGGCCGCTCCAGCGCCGCCAAACTGCCCTGGCTGGGCTGGAAGTTTGTCACGCCCACTTACTGGACCGCCCAGGTCTCGGGCGGGGAGCGCGCCAAGCTGACCAAGGCCAGCGGCAAGATCGCGGTGGCCGAATCCGACGGCCTGCGGCCCACCAGCGGTCTGTTCTTCAACACCGTGATGGAAAGCCCCAGCATTGCGGTGCTGGGCGGCGGCAGCTACGCGCTGGGCTTTCTCAACCATTTCCAGATGGGTGGTACCAAGAAGGAAAGCATCAAGGTCGAGGCCGTCTTTGATGACAGCAGCGTCCAGACCCTGCTGCATGAGACCAGTGCCTCGCGCCTGAACCAGACTGAGAGCCTGGCCTTCAGTGCCCCGGCCGGCGCCAAAAAAGTCAGCCTGCGCTTTAGCTACCTGAACACCGACAACAACTGGTACTGGGGCCTCGATGACGTGGTGCTGACGCAAACCAGCAGCGAACCAGTCAAGCCCTTTGACCCCGCCAAGCTGCCCAGCACCGCCAATGCACCGGCGCTGACCGTGGGCCCGACCTTGCAAAACCCCGGCCCCGACCACATGGCCGTGATGCTGGAGACCAGCGAGTCGGCCCCCACCATCTGGTGGCGCCTGGCCGGCAGCACGGGGCCTTACACCTTGGCGCCCGCCATCAACCCGGTGGGTGACTTTGCCGACAGCAGCATCTTCTTTGCCGATATCGCCGGCCTGCAATCGAACACGCTCTATGAGTACGCGGTGGTCACCGGCACCAGCGCAGCGCCCAAGCTGGCTGGCCCCTTTCAGTTCAAGACCTGGCCACGCGAGGGCGATGGCGTCACTGCCGCCAAGTTCGCCGTGGTCTCGGACACCCAGGATGGCCTGGCCAACCGCCTCAAGAACATCACCCAGGGCGTGATCAACAACGACTGCGCGGGCTCTGCTGCCCAGTGCGCACAGAATCTGGCCGGCTTCATGGTGCCCGGCGACCTGGTTGGTTCGGGCGGTACACGCAGCAACTGGAAAGACCAGTTCTTCGGCCCGCTCGCCGCCATCACGGCCTATGTGCCGCTGATCCCCTCGCCCGGCAACCACGAGTACTTTGGCGGCGAGCAGGCCAGCGCCGGCAGCGAGAAAAGCTGGGCCAAGACCTACCGCAAGTACTTCAACCGCATGCCCGCCAATGGCTCGGAAAAACACCCGCTGCACTGGTACCAGCTGGACTACCTGGGCATGCGCATCGTCGGCAGCGATTTCAACCCCGCCTCGGCCATGCACAACACCGGCGGCTGGACCGGCTATGACAACGGCCGGGGCCTCTTCCGCGCCGACTACATGCAAGAGCACCTGAACTGGTTTACCGGCCTGATGGCCCAGACCCGTGTGGACAAGAAGCCCTATATGGTGCTGCTCAACCACCACCCTTGCCTGAGCGAGAAATGGCGCCAGGGCGAGGTCATGGCCACCTGCGACTTCATCTCCCAGATGGAAGACTATGGCCGCACGACCGGCGCCATCACCGCCAACTTGAACGGCCATGTGCACTTCTATGAGCGCGGCAATTCGATGAACAGCCGCCACCTCTGGCTGAATGTGGCCTCGGGCAGCGGCACACTGGAAGGCGCCAAGCAAGACGACGACAGCGACCTGGACGTCATCGCCAACACCAAGCTCAGCTTTGGCTACGGCACCTTGGAAGCCAGCTTTGGCAGCGCCACCCCCGCCCTGACCTGGAAGCGCTACGACCTGAGCGGCTCCAACACCAGCAGCACGCCAGACGACAGCATCGCGATCACCAGCCAGGCCTGGTCCCTCAAGCCCGAGCTGGTCCAGGCCAAGCTTGGCCAGGTCGATCCAACCAGTCTGCAGCTGGCCTACCGCACAGGCGCAGGCCCGGCGCTCTATGAGGCGCAATGGCAGGTCTCCAAGGACCCGCAGTTTGCCGCCGGCCAACCGGTCTACGACGTCTGGGGCAACGACACCCGCAGCGAGAACTGGACCTACCTGAACGGTGTGCGCGTCAACACACAAAAGGATGCCGATATTGCGACCTTGCCGCTGGGCCAGCTGCTGGCCAACCCCAAGCGCGTCTACCCGAATGTGGATGCGGGCACGGCACGCGGCAAGCTGACCAGCGCCATCATTGCCGGCGGCAACAGCCTGCGTGACCGCTGGAGCTGCGGCTACAAGTGGGATGAAGACGGTGACAGCGGCGCTGAGCGCCAGGGCGGCCGCCAGTGCTATGCGCAGCTGGCCAAGGCCGATGGCAGCAAGGGCTCGGCCTGGGACCCTTTCCAGGGCCAGGCTCCGCAGGTGCTGCAGCTGGGCCAGGATGAGCGCTGGTACTGGCGGGTGAGGGTGCGCGATACGCACCTGAACTGGTCCGACTGGAGCGCCACCGGCTCCTTCGAGCTGGGCAACCCTGCGCCTGAACCCGAGCCACCGGTGCAAGACCTGATCGACACCCAGCTGCCCACGCCCGGCGGCAACCTGCCCGCGATGGCCCTGAACATCCAGGCCGCCACCCGCTGCGACCAGTCCAACGCCAGCGTCAGCGCCGTGCCTGCGGGCCTGCTGCCCGCCGGCCTGAAAGCCGCCACCGGTCTGCTGTCCTTCACACTCTCGGGCTGCGCCCATGAAGGCTTCAGCGCCCAGGTCCGGCTGGAGGTGCCCGCCGGCCTGCCCGCCAACAGCCGCGTCATGAAGGTGCACACCGCAGCTGACGGCAAGCGCCAGGTCAGCGAGATCGCCGGCGCCAGCATGGCCGGCGGCGTGGTGCGCTACACCGTGACCGACGGCGGCCCGCTCGACGAAGACGGCCTGGTCAACGGCGCCATCGTCGATCCGGTGCTGGTCGCCGTGCCTGCCGATGTAGTGGTGCCGCCATCGCAAGCGGCAACGCCCGTGCCCACCAACCAGCCGCTGGCCCTGCTGCTGGTGTCGATGCTGCTGATGGCAGGCGCTGCGCTCGCGCGTCGTCAACGCTGATTGGCAGCCTCCGGGCCCTCTGCACCACCTTCTGCCCTTGGGCATGGGTCTTGCAGAGGGCCTTTTTGATTACACACGGCCGTCAAGGCCGTTACTGCAAAATAGCGCAGGCCGCGCTGCCGGCCTGCCCTTGAAGGAAACGCATCCATGCTGCAAGAAGACCGCTTTGTCCGCATCCAGTCGCTGCTCGCCTCGATCGACCGGCTCAGCACCGACCGACTCATCCAGGACATGCAGGTCTCCCGCGAAACGGTACGCCAGGATTTGCTGGCGCTCGAATCCATGGGCCTGGTGCGGCGCGTGCACGGCGGCGTCGCCCGCGTCACGCAGGATGAGCCCCCTTTTGTGCAACGCCAGGCGCTGCGCGTGGCCGAGAAGCGCGCCATCGCCAAGGCAGCGGTCAAACGCCTGCAACCGGGCCAGATGGTGTTTATCGATGCCGGCACCACCACCGCCATCCTGGCCGAAGAGCTCAGCCTGATCAGCCGCCTGGTCGTGGTCACCAACTCCATCACCGTCGCCCTCAAGCTCGCTGGCACCCAGGCGCCCGCTGGCACGGCCAACCGCATGCGCGTGGTGCTGCTGGGCGGCGATACCAACCCCGAGATCCCCTGCACCTATGGCGAGGTCACCCTCAACGAGATCCGCCGCTACCGCGCCGATGTCACCCTGCTCTCGCCGGTGGGCATTAGCGCCGAGGATGGCGTGACCTTTGGCAACGAGCATGAGGCCAGCCTGGCCAGCGCCATGGCCGAGCAGTCTTCGTCCATGCTGGTGCTGGCCGACTACAGCAAGATAGGGCTGCGCAGCCGCTACGCCGTCGCCTGCCCACCCGCCCAGCAGACCCTGATCACCAATGCCCACCCCGCCAACACCGAGGCCTTGGCAGCGCTCGGCGCCCAGGGCGTGGCTGTGCTGCCCGTGTGATCGGGCTGACCAGACGCCGTAGCCCTTCACACCTGCAGCGCAGCGCCCACTTCCGCCGCGACCCAGGCCGCATAGGCGGGGCTGGCCGCGCTCTCTCCCCATAGCCACTGCGGCAGCGCATAGGGGTGCAGCGGCAGCAGCAAACGCTGCAAGGCCAGCAGACTGGGGGGCGTGGTCTTCCAGGTAATGCGCCATTCATCGGCCTGCTGCAACTGACCGTCCCACCAGTAGTGCGAATGGATTTTCTCGACCTGGGCGCAGGCCGCCAAGCGGGCCTGCACGCCCGCCTGGGCCAGCGCATGGGCCGCCGCCTCACTGTCTACCGTCGTGCTCGCCCATGCCACCAGGTAGTGGCCGGCGGGGCCGGGGTTCATGGCCAAGGGATGCATCATTCAACTCCATGATTTTTATCAAACACGCTGCAGTTCAAAGGCTGCTCTACAGCGTAAAAACACTGAGAATATATCCAGATTTTTTAGTTCCCTGCACGGAACTTATCCACAGACTTCCCACTCCAACTGCCCTGAAAGCGGAAAGAGGTGTCAGACAGCGCCCTGCCAGCCGCTATGGCCACGATAAAGAAATGTGAATAGCATCAAAATCAGGAGCAAGCTATTCTTTATCGGCGCCAATCCCCGCCATTCTTAGTTGAAACTTAAACCCGAGATTACTGCACCGCAGCATGGGAACTCCCACAGCATCAAGGGACTCCTACCGGTGTTACTATGTATCGCATAGACGAAAGGACTTCTAGCGTGACAACTCATTCTGGAGCCGCCACCATTTCTACCGCATTGGCTCCTGCAAACCCATGGTCGTTGGTACCACCCCTGGGCAATCTGGACGCGTACATCACTGCGGTCAACCGCATCCCGATGCTCACCCCCGAGGAAGAGCTGGGCTATGCGAAAAAACTCAAGGAAAACGGTGATGTCGAGGCCGCCGGCCGTCTGGTGCTCTCGCACCTGCGCCTGGTGGTATCCATCGCCCGCCAGTACATGGGCTACGGCCTGCCGCATGGCGATCTGATCCAGGAAGGCAATGTCGGTCTGATGAAGGCCGTCAAGCGCTTTGACCCGGACCAGGGCGTGCGCCTGGTCAGCTACGCCATGCACTGGATCAAGGCCGAGATCCACGAATACATCCTGAAGAACTGGCGCATGGTCAAGGTGGCCACCACCAAGAGCCAGCGCAAGCTGTTCTTCAACCTGCGCTCGATGAAGCAGGGCTTCAAGGCCGAAGCGGGCATGGAAGACGGCGCGATGCAGCGCGAGACGCTCTCCGAGAGCGAAATCGACGCAATGGCCGCGCACCTGAATGTCAAGCGCGAAGATGTGATCGAGATGGAAACCCGCTTGTCGGGCGGCGATGTGCTGCTCGATCCGAGCCCCTCCGATGACGGCGAGCAGGCCTATGGCCCGATCGCTTATCTGGCCGATGCATCGCATGAGCCAACGGCCATGATCGAGTCGCGCCAGCGCGACTACCTGGCCACCGATGGCATTCAGGAAGCGCTGGCTACCCTGGACGAGCGCAGCCGCCACATTGTGGAAGAGCGCTGGCTCAAGGTGAACGACGATGGCTCGGGCGGCATGACCTTGCATGATCTGGCTGCGGTGTATGGCGTCAGCGCCGAGCGGATTCGCCAGATCGAATCTGCGGCCATGAAGAAAATGCGCAAGGCCTTGGCCGAGTACGCTTAAGCCGTATTGCAACGATCTGCTATCGCAGCACACACCCGCATCGCAATTGGCGATAATCAAAGCGCACATGCCTTCTGGCCTGTGCGCTTTTTTATGGCCCGTATGAGCCCGGCGGACGTACAGACGGATAAACCTCCACCCATGCGGGCAGCCATGCGAATCTGGAGCTTTTATGCATTTTTCCCTGTCCCGCCGCTGCCTGGTGGCAGCCACCTTGGCCACCCTCGCCAGCACCGGCGCCCTGGCTGCGGACAACTGGCCGAGCAAACCCCTGCACCTGATCGTGGGCTTTCCGGCGGGATCCTCACCTGACCTGACCGCCCGCGCGCTGGCCGAGCCGCTGGAAAAGGCCCTGGGCCAACCCATCATCGTCGAGAACAAGGTTGGGGCTGGCGGCAACATCGCCGCCGAATACGTGGCGCGCGCCACCGACGGCTACACCTTCAGCGTGATGATCAACGGCAATATGACGATTGCCAAGCTGCTCAACCCCGCGATCCGCTACGACCCGCTGACCGATCTGCAGCCGGTCGGCCTGATTGGCGTGGCCCCGCTGGTGCTGGTGGCGCCGGCCAAGGCGCCCGAAGGCAAGGCCTTTTTTGAGGCAGCCAGCCAGGCGGGCAGCAGCTGGAGCTATGGCTCGCCCGGCGTGGGCACCATCGGCCACCTGGGCATGGAGCTGCTCAAGAGCCGCGCCAAGATCAAGCCCGAGCACATCCCCTACCCCGGCTACCCGCAGGTATTCAACGGCATCCAGGGCGGCGATCTACAGCTCTCGATGCTGCCACCGGCGCTGGCGATGAACCAGATCCAGGCCGGCAAGCTGCGCGGCATTGGCGTGAGCTCGGCCGCCCGCAGCCCGCTGGCCCCCGGCCTGCCCAGCCTCAAGGAGCTGGGCATTGCCAACTACGATATGGAAATCTGGAACGCCGTGGCCGCCCCCAAGGCCATGCCCAAGGCCCATGTCGACAAGCTCGCCGCCGCCGTCGGCGAGATCGTGCGCAGCCCCGAGATGCGCCAAAAGCTCGCCCTGCAGGGCTGGCAGGCCGTGGGCAGCTCGCCCGAAGGTCTGAAGAACCGCATTGATGCCGATGTGAAGGCGCTGGGCGCCATCATCAAAGAGCAGAACATCCGCGCGCAATGACGGCCGCCCAAGTCTTCACCGATCTCAGCGCCTGGCAGGTCATGGCCTGGGGCCTCGTGTTCTTCAGCGCGCTGTACCTGATCGGGGGACTGGGCATGACGGCGCTCACCGGCTTTTTGCAAAAGCGCGGCATCGGCCGGGTGCTCGATACCCGGCCGCTCAAGCCCGACCAGCTGCGGCGCGAGTGGCGCCAGTCTTTTTATTCCATCCTCGTGTTTGGCCTGGGCATGGTCGTGCCCTGGGGCTTTGTGCAGCTGGGCTGGGCGCATTTCGCCGTGGCGCCCAGCGGCTGGCAGATCGCCATCGAGATCTGGGTGCTGCTGATCTGGAATGACGTGCATTTCTGGATCAACCACCGCCTGCTGCATACGCGCTGGTTCAAGCGCTTCCATGGCGACCACCACCGCTCGGTCGTCGTCACGCCCTGGTCGACCTACAGCTTCCACCCCATCGAGGCGATGATGCTGGGCAATGTGATCCTGCTGCCGATGGTGCTGCATGACTTTGCCTTCTGGTCGCTGGCCTCGGTGCCGGTGTTCAGCATCTTCCTGAACGCCGTGGGCCATGCCAATTACGATTTTTTCCCGCGCGTAGGGCCCCGCCACCCGCTGGCCGCCAGCCGCCGCCACCACCTGCACCATGCCCGGCCGGCCGGCAACTACGGCTTTGCACTGGCCTTTATGGACCGCCTGATGCGCAGCGAAGCAGACCCGCTGCCCCCGCGCCCCCCACGCCCGGCCCCAGGCCGCCCCGCTGCTTGACCCGGTTGGCATGACCCGCGACGACAGCCCACCCCTGCCCGCCACCGCCTCCCGCACACTGCCCCGGCTGCGCCACTGGCGTGACTGGCAATCACTGCTCTACATGCTGGCGCTGCCGCTGATCGCCGCCTGGCAGTGGCAGCATGGCCTGGTCTGGTGGCTCTACCTGGTCGAGCTGTTTCTGACCTTGGGTATCGGCGTCATCCACCACAACCACACCCATCTGCGCATGTGGACGGGGCCCCGCAGCCGCTGGGCCAACCGCGCCACCGACTATGCGCTGACCCTGCTGCAGGGCCACCCCACCTTTGTGTTCTGGCCCGCCCATGTGGCCAACCACCACCGCTACAAGCATGGCGAGCAGGATATCGCCCGCACCTACCGTTTTGGCGGTGACAGCAACCACCTCTGGGGCTACCTGCTCCACCCGCTGCAGGCGGCCTGGGTGCTGTACCCGCTGTTCATCCGCTGGCTGGCGGGGCTGCGCCTGCGCCAGCCCGGCGCCTTTCGCTACTGCATGGGCCAGTACGCGCTGTGGCTGGGCAGCTGGGCGGCGCTGCTGGCGCTGGACTGGAAGAAAGCGCTGGTCTTTGTCATCCTGCCCCAGCTCCACGGCCTGCATTGGCTGCTGGCCACCAACTACCTGCAACACGCCCATGCCGATGGCCGCAAGCCCCCAAAGTCCAAAAACGATACCGACGGTGGCATGCTGAACTACGCACGCAATTTTGAAGGCTGGGTCAACCCGCTGCTCTTTAATATTGGCCTGCACACCGCCCACCATGAATGTCCGCATGCCCACTGGTCCGCGTTGACCCGCTTGCATGCCGATGAATACCGACACCGGGTCCACCCGGTGCTCAATGAGGCAGGCCTGCTGCCGTATATGGCACGGGTCTTTGTTGGAGGGATGGTTTGCCGATCGGCCCGCAGCCGGTCGCTGATGCCGCCCATGGAGAAAAAGTAGTCATCTATGCCAGTCGCTTATTCGCAGGTCTATATCGAATCCGCCGGTCACTTCATGCCCGGCGCCCCCATCGCCAACGACGGCATGGATGCCTATGTCGCGCCGCTCAACCGGCTGTCCGAACGCATCAAGCGCCGCATCCTCGCGGAAAACGGTATCCAGCAGCGCCACTACGCGATTGCGCCTGATGGCAGCACCAGCTACAGCAATGCGCAAATGGCCAAGGGCGCCATCGAGGCGGCCCTGGCGCAGGCCGCACGGCCGCTGGCCGATATCGGCTTTCTGGCCAGCGGTTCATCAGGCGGCGACGCGCTGATGCCCGGCTTTGCCAGCATGATCCAGGGCGAGATGGCCGCACCGCCGATGGAGCTGCTCAGCGTGCATGGCGTCTGCGCGGCCAGTGTGGGCGCGCTGCAAAGCGCGGCGCTGGCGGTGGAGCACGGCACGCACGGCCATGCGCTGGCGGTGGCCAGCGAGATGCCCTCGCGCCTGTTCAAGCGCTCGCGCTACGCGGGCCAGGACTACAACACCGATTTCGATGCGCATTTTTTGCGCTGGATGCTGAGCGATGGCGCCGGCGCCGTGCTGCTGGGCCAGGGCGCCGCCCTGCCCCAGCGCCCCGATCTGCGCCTCAAACTGCGCTGGACCCACCAGCGCAGCTTTGCCGGCGACTACCCCGTGTGCATGCAGCTGGGCCTGACGCATGACCGCCAGCGCAGCCACCTCGATTTCCCCTCCTGGGCCGAGGCCGAGGCGGCTGGCGCGCTGTCCCTGCGCCAGGACATCCGCCTGCTGCCGCACCTCTTTGATGTCTGCATCCACGAGTACGCCCGCATCGCCCACCAGGGCTGGCTGCCCGAGCGCGGCATTGACCACTTTCTCTGCCACTACTCGTCCGAGAAATTCATCCCCGTGGTCGATGAGCTGCTGAACAAGGCGCAACTGTCGATCCCGCGCGAGCGCTGGTGGAGCAACCTGGCCTGGCGCGGCAATACCGGCGCGGCCTCCATTTTTGTGATGATCGCCGAGTATTTGCAGACCCAGCATGCGCGCCTCCAGCCCGGCGACACGATGCTGTGCTTTGTGCCCGAGTCCGGCCGCTTTACCGCCGGCTATATGCTGCTGGAGGTGGAGCGCAGCGCGCCTGCCGGCACGTCTGCCACCAGCGCCAGTACCCCGGCCCAGCGCGCACCCCAGGCCGCAGCCGCTGCCGAGAGCGCGCTGATCGCCCCACCCCATGACCCTGCCGCCGCCCCGGCAGGCCTGGCGCCGTTGCTGACCGAGCTGGCCAGCATCTGGCATGACTACCGCTCCCAGGTCTGGCGCACGCCGCTGGTCCACCGCATCCACAGCGGCCAGATCCAGCAGGCCGACTATGTGCGCTGGATGAGCCAGTGGGTGCCCCAGGTGCGCGAAGGCAGCCTGTGGATGCGCGAAGGTGCCGCCTCGCTCACAGGGGCCTATGCCGAGCTGGCCGCGCTGATGGGCGTGCACGCCAGCGAAGAGCAGAACGACTTCAAGATCCTGCACCAGGACTACTTGAATGCCGGGGGCACACAAACCGATATCCAGCAGCTGCGCCGCAACCCGGGTGGCGAGGCGCTCAACAGCTACCTGCACAGCCTGGCAGCCACCCCCAACCCGATTGGCCTCCTGGGCGCCATCTACATCATCGAAGGCACGGGCCAGCGCATCGTTCCCAGCCTGCTGCCGCTGCTGCGCCAGCATCTGGCGCTGGGCCCGGACTGCTTCCGCTTCTTGGAATACCACGGCGCCAATGACGAAGACCATCTGGAGCGCTGGCTGCTGGCCGTGCAGATGGTGATGGCGCTGGACGAGACCGGCACCGCCGCAGCAGCGATTGCCGCGACCGCACGCCATACCTCTGCGCTCTACCTGATGCAGTTCCGGCATATTCTGGATGCCACGGCCACGGAGCGCGCACGATGACCGATTTCCGCGACATTCCCCACGACGAGCGCGACCCCAACCCCTGGCTGGCGCTCTACCTGGACGACAGCACGCCGCTGCCCGACCATGTCAAGGCAGCCTGGCTCAAGGATTCGAGCAGCCGCTCGCGCCAGTTTCTGCTGCCCTTCATCCGGCCACTCGCGCGGCTGAGCATCATCCTGATCCAGATCCTCAAGGTGCTGCTGCCCAAGCGCTGGGCGCATTCCAAGCTGCTGCACCGCACGCTGGCCTTCAGCATGAACCGCTTTGTCTCCCCCGAGGCGAACTGGCTCATCATGCGCCACTTTCACCTGGGCTCGCAGATCCTGAGCTTTATCGGCGCCAATGCGCCCACCCCCGTGCCCACCAAGCCGCTGGCACCGATGGAGATCGATGACATCAAGGACGAGCTGTTCCTCAAGCACGACCTGAACCTGTTCAACTTTGTCATCCGGCTCAACACCACGCTGCGCAGCCACGGCCAGCACATGGGCCCGGTGGCCGAGCCCGACTTTGGCATGCTCTGCGACCCGCCGCTGCAGCTGGCCGCGATGCCCCATGGCCGGCTGAACATTCTCGATCTACAAAGCGCCATCGAGGTCTACACGCCGGTCTACCAGCTGCTGCTGACCGACAACGATTTCTGGCGCGCCAGCAATTCGCTGCAGCTGGACGAAACCGTTGCCATCTACGCGGCCAAGATCCTGTCCTCGCCCGAGCACCTGGTGATGCTCAACAACAAGCACCCGCTCGTACCCCTGTCCACCCTGCGCGCCGGCCACCGCCTGGTGCTGCATGGCCTGTCCACCGAGATGCTGCACTGCCTGCTGATGCGCATGGCGACCGGCGAGACCCCACTGCCCAGCCGCGAAATCGCCAAGACCCGGCAGGCAGCCGGCCGGCCTGCGCAGGCCAGCTGATCCATTTCCCTTAAAGCCTTCGATGCAGACGCCACGCCCAGAACACCCCATCCGCAACCCGCCCTGGCACCCCTGCGGCGCGCGCCATGTCGCCGTCTATGGCACCTTGCGTGCCGGCGGCGTCAACGACATTGCCCGGCTGCAGCCTGGCATCGGCTGCCTGGGCCGCAGCTTGCTGACCGGCACCTTGTTTGACCTGGGCTGGTACCCGGGCCTGCAGTTGCAGGGCAGCGGCCTGGTGCTCGCCGAGGTCTACCCCTTGAGCGATGCGCTGGAGCAGGCGATGGACCGCATCGAAGGCATCTGGCCCCAGGATGTGGGCGAGTACACCAAGCGCGTGCTGACGCTGGATGTGGAGCTGGTCGGCGGCGGCCAGCAGCCGCTGGAGGCACTCGTGTATGAGGCCCTTCCCCCGGCCTTGCAAGGCCGCACGCAGATCAGCGCGCAGGACTGGTTGGCCTGGATTGCAGAGTAGGGACGCGATCACCCCGATACGGCTTTTAGCCTCAATACGCCCCAGAACTGATGCCCTCGGTACGGCAACTCAGCCCAGCAGCAGCCCCTGCTTTTCGATAAAGGTCACCACCTCGTCCAGGCCATCGAGCGTCTTCAGGTTGGTCATCACAAAGGGCTTGGTGCCCTTGGGGCCGCTGCGCATGCGCTCGGTGTCGCTGCGCATCACCTCCAGGTTGGCACCCACATAGGGCGCGAGATCGGTCTTGTTGATCACAAACAGATCGCTCTTGGTGATACCGGGGCCGCCCTTGCGCGGAATCTTCTCGCCAGCCGCCACATCGATCACATAGATGGTCAGGTCCGACAGCTCGGGGCTGAAGGTGGCAGCCAGGTTGTCGCCGCCCGATTCGATAAACACGATATCGGCATCGGGAAACTGGCCCAGCATGCGGTCAATCGCTTCGAGGTTGATCGAGGCATCCTCGCGGATCGCCGTGTGCGGGCAGCCGCCCGTCTCCACGCCCATGATGCGCTCGGCCGGCAGCGCGCCGCTGACGGTCAGCAGGCGCTGGTCTTCCTTGGTGTAGATGTCGTTGGTGATGGCGATCAGGTCCCATTTGTCGCGCATGGCCTTGCACAGCATCTCCAAGATGGTGGTCTTGCCCGAGCCCACGGGCCCGCCGATACCAACGCGCAACGGAGGCAGCTTTTTGCTGCGGTGGGGAATGTGGTGCAGTGCAGTGCTCATGATCGAAAAAGCCGTGAATATTGGTGTTCATGCCGGGCCGAGAGAATGGCCAGCATCGGAGAAAAAGCCTGGCGTTCGTCATCGCCCAGCGCCAGCGCATGCTCGGCCGCCGCCGGTATCGCCTCTGCCAGCCGCGCCAAAATGCGCTGGCCGGCGCTCTGGCCCAGCGGTACCGATTTGATCGCTGCCTGCACCATGTTCTCAGCCCAGCCAAAGGCATAGGCGAGCAGCGCATCACGCGCGCCTGCGCCCGCCAGGTGCGCGGCCAGCGCAAAGGCCAGCGGATAACTCGCATCCTCGGCCGCCAGCCAGTTCACCAGGACCAAGGCCTCGCCATCATCGGCATAGCGGTTCTGCAACCAGGCCACCAGCGAGCGGCCCATCTGCTCGGTCTGCAGGCGCAGCTCGCTGCTCTCGCGCGTCTGCAGCACCCAGGCGTTGAGGGCCACCAGGCGCGCGCGCTCATCGCTGTGCCAGGCCTGCATGGCCTGGGCCAGTACCGCCATATCACCCCGGGCCTGGCTCAGCTGCAGCTGCTCGGCAATCCAGTCTGCTGCCTGCGCCTCGTTGCCGACCAGCGCGGCATTCACGCCCGCCTCCAGCCCCTCCGAATAGGAGAAGCCGCCGATCGGCAAAGCCGGCGAGGCCAGCCACATCAGCTGCAAAAAGCTGGCGGGCGACAGGCTGAGGGGTTGCATGCTCATCCGTGGTGGTGCGGATGGGCATGGTCATGCCCGTGGTCATGGCTGTGCGCATGCCCATGTCCATGGTGGCTGTGGCCATCGTTGGTGACATGGCCGCCATAGGCGCCGCCTTCCGGCTCAAAGGGCAGCTCCGCCTCAACCACGGTCATGTGCATGCTGCGCAGCATGTCGGCCAGCACATGGTCGGGCTCGATCTTGAGGTGGTCGGGCTGCAGCTCGATGGGCACATGGCGGTTGCCCAGGTGGTAAGCGGCGCGCATCAGGTCAAAGGCCGAGCCATGCTGCGCGCAGGCACTGATATGCAGCACTTTCTGCGGCGCGGCCCGCACGAGAATCACCGAGCCATCTTCGGCGACCAGCACATCGCCACCGCGCACGGCCTGGCCGCGTGGCAGAAAAATCGCCAGCGCCCGGCCGCTGCTGTCGGTGGCCGAGAAGCGCGACTTCTGGCGCACATCCCAGTCCAGCTCGACAAAGCTCGCGCGCTTGCGCAAGGCAGGTGCCAGGCCCTGGCCAGCGGGCAGGCATTTGGAGACTTGCAGCATCGCCCCGTCCGTCATGGCAGCTCCAGGCGCATAAAGCAGCTGTTCGGATCGGGCTGGTAGCTGCCAAACGGTGCGCAGTCCACAAAGCCATTGCGCGCGTAAAAACGGCGCGCCGGTGCAAAAAAGGCCTCGGTGCCCGTCTCCAGGCTGATGCGCCTGGCCCCCATCGCGCGGGCCTGGGCCAGCACATGGTCCAGCACCTGCTGGGCAGCACCTGAGCCGCGTTGCGCCGCCTCCACCCGCATCGATTTGAGCTCCAGGTGGCCCGCATCCAGGATCTTGAGCGCGCAGGTGGCGACCAAGGCCTTGGGCTCTTGCGCGGCGGTCCAGCCGGTCCACAGCTGCAGCCCAGGCGCGCGCAGCTGCTCGGGGTCGAGCGCATGCACGCTCTCGGGCGGCGAGATGCGGCGCATATCGCTCAGGTGCGCTTCCAAAAAGGCCAGCACGCGCGCGTCGGTCACGGGGTCCAGCTTGAAAATCAATGGTCTTGCCATGGGTGCTTACCAGTTCAAAACAGAAAATAACGCTGGGCCATCGGCAGGCTGCTGGCTGGCTCGCAGCTCAGCAGCTGGCCATCGGCGCGCACCGCATAGGTCTGGGCATCCACCTCCATGTGCGGCGCCAGGTCGTTGTGCACCATGTGCTGCTTTTGCAGACCGCGTATGCCTTTGACGGCAGACAAGGTCTTGGCCAGGCCAAAGCGCTGGCCGATGCCAGCAGCCAGGCCCGCTTGCGAGACAAAGGTCAGCGAGGTCCTGGCAATCGCCCCGCCAAAGGCACCAAACATCGGGCGGTAGTGCACCGGCTGCGGCGTCGGGATCGAGGCATTGGGGTCACCCATGGCCGCCATCGCGATAAAGCCGCCCTTGAGGATGCAGCTGGGCTTGACGCCAAAAAAGGCCGGCTTCCAGATGACGATATCGGCCCACTTGCCCACTTCCAGGCTGCCCACCTCATGGCTGATGCCATGGGCGATGGCCGGGTTGATGGTGTACTTGGCGATATAGCGCTTGATGCGGAAGTTGTCATGCCGCTCGCTGTCGCCCGGGAGGGCGCCGCGCTGCTGTTTCATCTTGTGCGCCGTCTGCCAGGTGCGCAGGATCACCTCACCCACCCGGCCCATGGCCTGGCTGTCGGAGCTGAACATGCTGATGGCGCCGATGTCGTGCAGGATGTCTTCGGCCGCAATGGTTTCCTTGCGGATGCGGCTTTCGGCAAAGGCCAGGTCCTCGGCAATGCCGGCATCGAGGTGGTGGCAGACCATCAGCATGTCCACATGCTCGTCGAGCGTGTTGATCGTGTAGGGCCGCGTCGGGTTGGTGGAGCTGGGCAGCACATTGCTCTCGCCTACCACCTTCAAAATGTCCGGCGCATGGCCGCCGCCCGCGCCTTCGGTGTGGAAGGTATGGATGGTGCGGCCTTTGAACGCGGCCACCGTGTCTTCGACAAAGCCGCTTTCGTTCAACGTATCGGTATGGATCGCCACCTGGGTGTCGGTGAGCTCGGCCACGTCCAGGCAGTTGTCGATGGCCGCTGGCGTGCTGCCCCAGTCCTCGTGCAGCTTGAGGCCAATCGCGCCGGCATCGATCTGCTCATGCAGGGCCAGCGGCAAGCTCGCATTGCCCTTGCCCAGAAAACCCAGGTTCATCGGGAAGGCATCGGCCGCCTGCAGCATGCGCTCCATGTTCCAGGCGCCGGGCGTGCAGGTCGTCGCAAAGGTGCCGGTGGCCGGGCCGGTGCCGCCGCCAATCATCGTCGTCACGCCACTGGTCAGCGCCTCCTCGATCTGCTGGGGCGCGATGAAGTGGATATGCGTATCGATGCCGCCAGCGGTCACGACCATGCCTTCGCAGCTGATGATCTCGGTGCCCGGGCCGATGATGATGTCCACCCCCGGCTGCGTGTCCGGGTTGCCCGCCTTGCCAATCGCGGCAATGCGGCCCGCTTTGAGGCCGATGTCCGCCTTGACGATGCCCCAGTGGTCGATGATCAGCGCATTGGTCAGCACCGTGTCCATCGCGCCCTGCGCACTGCTGCGCTGGCTTTGCGCCATGCCATCACGGATGGTCTTGCCACCGCCAAACTTCACCTCTTCGCCATAGCCGCCCGCGCGCAGGGTGAAGTCCTGCTCCACCTGCACGACCAGTTCGGTATCGGCCAGGCGCAGGCGGTCACCCACCGTGGGCCCATAGGTCTCTGCGTATGCGCGTCTGTCCATTGTTGCCATCAGAACCATCCTGTCTTAGAACGCTGGCACAGCATGCCGGGCCTCATTCCAGCGCCCCTTGCACCAGGCCGCGAAAGCCGTAGATCTGCCGGTCACCGCCAAGGTCCACCAGCTCCACCGTACGCTGCTGGCCCGGCTCAAAGCGCACCGCCATGCCGCTGGCAATATGCAGGCGCATGCCATGGGCCGCCTGGCGGTCAAAGACCAGGCCGGCATTGGTCTCGGCAAAGTGGTAGTGCGAGCCGACCTGGATGGGCCGGTCGCTGGCGTTGTTCACCACCAGCGTGGCGGTGCGGCGCCCCGGGTTCAGCACATGTTCGCCGTCATCCAGCAGCAGTTCACCTGGGATCATCGTGCTGCTCCTCGTCAGGCCAGGCGCGTCAGCATGGCTGCGCCCAAGACCGCGGTGGCGCCGCCCGCCAGCTTGGCCAGCCAGCGGTGGCGCTGCATCAGGGCCTTGCCCAGCACCATGCCGCCGACATGCAGCAGGGCCGAGCCCAGCGCCATGCCCGCCAAGGCACCCACAGAGGCCCAGCCTGTATCCGCTGCCAGTTCGAACCCATGGGCTGCGCCATGGAAAAACGCAAACACACCCGCCAGCGCAGCGGCCAGCACCCAGGGCATCTGCTTTTGCACTGCTACCAACAGGCCCAGCACCAAGACGGACGCAGCAATCATCGGCTCCACACCCGGCACCCACAGGCCCGCAAAACCCGCCAACGCCCCCGCTACCAGCAGGGCCACAAAGGCGGCCGGTGCGCGCCAGGCGGGCGTCACCGTCAGCGCACTCCAGGCGCCCACGGCCAGCATGGCCGCCATATGGTCCGCGCCGGTAAACGGGTGGGCAAAGGCATGGCCAAAGCTGCTCAAAAAGCCATGGTGGCCGCCGCCGTCGCTGCCCACATGGGCAAGTGCGGACAGAGGCAAGGCGGCAGCGGCAGCCGCCACGGTGGCAGAGAGTTTCTTGAAGTTCATGGTGCTAGGCTTGCGCAAGGGAAAAGAGGGGATTCAGACAATGGGCTCATGCACGGTGACGAGCTTGGTGCCATCGGGAAAGGTCGCCTCGATCTGGATATCGGCAATCATCTCGGGGATGCCCTCCATCACATCGGCGCGCGTGAGCACCGTGCGGCCAGCGCTCATCAGCTGGGCAACGGTCTTGCCATCGCGCGCGCCCTCCATCACAAAGGCGCTGATCAGCGCCACCGCCTCGGGGTAGTTCAGCTTGAGCCCCCGGGCCAGGCGCCGCTCGGCCAGCAAGGCGGCGGTAAAGATCAGCAGCTTGTCTTTTTCGCGAGGTGTCAGTTCCATACCTAGTGCAAAGCAAGGCACATGCCAAGGGGCTGCAGCGGCAGAGCATGCACGCTTTCCGTGCTGCATCCTCTGCTCATTGCACCACAAGCATGCAGACCTGCCGCGCATGCACCAATTCAGCACAGCCAGCACCCCAGGGCGGTGCAGTTCCTGGCACGTGGCTTGCAAAACCCCAGCCATGTCTTGTGCACCCTACTCACCTCCGATCCCGGCCCTTGGGCCCTGCTGGCCAGCGGGCATTCAGCACCAGCCGCAGCCATGAGCTGGCATTCCCAACTAGACCTGCGCTACGGCCAGCAAGCCGGCAAGACCTCGGTGCAGTTCAGCCACGATGGCCCGCTGCGCATTCTCAAAAGCCTCTACCCCGAAGGCCCGGGCATTTGCCACAACGTGCTGGTGCACCCGCCCGGCGGCCTGGTGGGGGGCGATGTGCTGGATATCTCGGTCGAGGTGGCGGCAGGCGCGCATGCGCTCATCACCACGCCGGGCGCAACGCGCTTTTACAAGAGCAATGGCCAGCCGGCCTTGCAGCGCACCCGCCTTAAGCTGCAGGCCGGCGCCCGGCTGGAATGGCTGCCGCTGGAGGCCATTGCCTATAACGCCTGCGATGCGGCGAACGAGCTGCAGATGGAACTGGCACCGGGAGCGGAGCTGCTGACCTGGGACATCACCGCGCTGGGCCTGCCGCTGGCCGGCCAGCCCTTTACCCAGGGCGTGTTTTCACAGCACATCGCCTGGCCGGGGCATTTTCTGGAACGGGGCCGCATCCGGGCCGATGATGAGTTGCTGCTCAACGGCCGGCTGGGCCTGGCGGGCCAGCGCTGCATGGGCAGCTTGCTCTATGCCAGCGGCTCACCGATCACCCGCGCGCAACGCGAAGCGCTGCTGGAGAGCACCCAACTGTTGCTGGAAGCCGCGCCTGCAGAGGTGATCGCGGGCGTGACTGCACCGAACGAGCACATGCTGGTGCTGCGTGGTCTGGCGCCCGTGGTGGAGCCCGCTATGCAGCTGTGGAAGACGGTCTGGGGCCACTGGCGCAGCAGCCTCTGGGGCTTGCCGGCGCAGCGGCCGCGTATCTGGTCGATGTAAGACCTGTTCAAAGGGGCTGCTTGCCCCGCGCGATTAAGCGCCGTCGATCAGCTGTTCGATATCCTTGGCGAGCGTATCGACCGGGGTGCCATAGCGGCTGTACAAACGCAGGCGGCCTTCCGGGTCGAAGATGTAGTCGCCCGCGGTATGGTCCATCGTGTAGCTGCCCGGGGTCTGGCCCTCGACCCGCTTGTAGTAAACCTTGAAGTCCTTGGCCATCTTGGCCGTTTCCTCGTCGCTGCCGCGCAGCGCCAGAAAGCTGGGGTCAAAGTTGGCGAGGTAGGCCTGCAGAATCTCGGGCGTGTCGCGGGAGGGATCGACCGATGCAAAGATCACCTGCAGCTTGTCACCCTTGGCGCCGAGCTTTTGCTTGACGGCCGCCAGGTCGCCCAAGGTGGTCGGGCAGACATCGGGGCACTGGGTAAAGCCAAAGAACACCAGCACGACCTTGCCCTTGAAATCCGCCATGCTGCGGCGCTGGCCATGCTGGTCGGGCATAGAGAAATCCTGCCCATACTCCTTGCTGCCGGTCAGGTCGATGGCGTTGAAATCGGCCTTGGATTTACAGGCGGAGAGGACACCGGCGGCCGAGGCCAGCATGGCCGAGCCCGCCAGCCAGCGAAGGGCATTGCGCTTGTTCATTGCAGATTTACCAGCTCACATAGTGGTCAACCAACAGCGCCACAAACAGCAGGCTGAGGTAGACCAGCGAAAAACGGAAAGTCTTGCGCGCCAGCGCATCGGAGTAATTGCGCCACAGCGCAAAGGCATAGCCAAAGAACCCGGCACCCAGCACCACGGCAGCCACCAGGTAGATCCAGGAGCTCATCTGGATGATGAAGGGCAGCAGGCCGGCGGCAAACAAGACCACGGTGTAGAGCAAGACCTGCACGCGGGTGTAATAGTTCCCATGGGTGACCGGCAGCATCGGCAGGCCGGACTTGCGGTAGTCCTCGACCCGGTACAGCGCCAGTGCCCAGAAGTGCGGCGGCGTCCACAGGAAGATGATCAAAAACAGCAACAGCGCCTGGGGCGAGACGTCGCCGGTCATCGCGGCCCAGCCCAGCACGGGGGGCATCGCACCCGATGCGCCACCGATCACGATGTTCTGCGGCGTCAGCGGCTTGAGGATCACCGTGTAGATGACGGCATAACCGACAAAGGTCGCAAAGGTCAGCCACATGGTGATGGCATTGATCCAGACGATCAGAATGGCCGAGCCGGCGATGCACAGCCCGGCAGAAAACATCAGGGTCTGCATGTTGGACAGCTCGCCGCGCGCGGTGGGGCGCCAGGCGGTGCGCTTCATGCGCGCATCGATGCTCTGCTCCACCAGGCAGTTGAAGGCCGCTGCGGCCCCCGCCACCAGCCAGATGCCCGCACAGGCGACGGCCATGCGCAGCAGCTCGGCGCCGGTGGGCACACCCGGCACGGCCAGCACCATGCCGATCAGTGCGCAAAACACAATCAGCTGCACCACCTTGGGTTTGGTCAATGCATAGAACTGCGCAAAGCGGTTCGGCATTGGCGTTGCGGCAAGTTCGGTCATCGGGGCACTCAGTCTTTGTTCCATACAGCGTCATCAACTCGCAGCACTGCGGGCAGGTTCAGGGCCCGCAGTACACCAGATCCAGGTCAGCACCACCATGATGGCGGCAGCGCCCCCGGTGTGCAAAACGGCCGCCAGCATCGGCCAGTCCAGCACCACATTCGACAGTCCCGTGGCAAATTGCAGCAGCGTCAGGCCCACGAGCCAGCGGCGCTGCTGCCGCAGCAGCGGCACCGTGCGCAGGGCCCAGCCCAGCCACAGCAAGGCGGCAATCACCAGGTAGGCAAACAGCCGGTGCATGTAGTGGATGGCCACCAGCGCTTCATAGCTGATGTGCGCACCGTCGGCCAGAAAGCCCAGCGGGCGCCAGATCTGGAACCCGTCAAAGTTCATCGCCGGCCACCAGGCGCCATTGCACATGGGAAAGCTGGTGCAGGCCAGCACCGCATAGTTGGTACTGACCCAGCCACCCAGGGTCACCTGCGCAAACACCAGCAGCGCCGTGACCGCCACCAGGCCGCGCAACAGGCGCGGCACTGGGACTAACCCTAGATTATCGGCAAATTGCGTGTGGCGCGTTGCCTGCACGGTTAATAGCATCAAGAGCACGGTGCCGCCCAGCAGGTGCAAGGTGACGATCGCCGGGAACAGCTTCATCGTCACCGTGAGCGCGCCAAAGGCCCCCTGGATCAGCACCCAGACCAGGGTGGCGGTCGGCCACCACGGGCTGATCGGCTGCGGACCCCGGCGTTTGCGCTGCAGCCAGGCACTGGCAGTGAGCACAATGATGAGGCCGCCCACGGCGGTGGCCAGGTAGCGGTGGATCATTTCCACCCAGGCCTTGCCATAGGTCACCGGGCCGGTCGGCATGGCCTCTTGCGCGGCAGAGATCTCGGCATGCGCGCCAATCGGGCTGGCACTGCCGTAGCAGCCCGGCCAGTCCGGGCAGCCCAGGCCCGAATCGGTCAGGCGCGTAAAGGCGCCAAACATCACCAGGTCAAAGGACAGGAACAGGGTCAGCACCGCCAGCACCTGCAGGCGCTTGAGCGGCGTGGCACCGCGGTGGCGCCACCAAATCCAGACGATGGGGCCCAGCGCAATGATGGCCCCGGTCAGCAACACACGCGCCAGCGGCGCGAAATCATATAAATCCTGCGATGTCATGCTAGCTATCCACTACCGCCCTTCCTTGTCCCAACTCGACGACGCGCGCAGCAGCCGCTCCAGATCCTTGCGCGCCTTGGCCGCATCGGAGCGGCTGAGCTGGGCAGGAAAACGCATCATCCAGTGGCCCAGCGGGTCCACCACGTACAAATGTTCGCCCAGCTGCTGGCCGGCTGCCGGCTGCAGCCACTGGGCCACCAGCGCCTGGGGCACCCGCAGCACGGTGGCCTGGTCCAGTGCCGTGCGCAAGGCTGGCGGCGGCTCGCCGTCGTCGGTCACCAGCCAGACCCAGTCCAGCCGGTCCTTCTCGCGGCCCAGGCTCTCGCGCAGCTGGCGCTGCAGGTAGAGGTTGTTCTGGCAGACCTCGTCGCAGGCCGCGCCCGAAGCACTCAGCAGCAGCCACTGGCCCTTGAGGCTTTGCAGCTCAAACGGCTGGCCGTCCAGGGTCTTGACCTTTGCGGCCGGAATCGTCGGCTGCTGGCCCACCAGCTCGCCAAAATTGCGCCGCCCCTCGGGCCGGATCACGTAGTAGGTGAAGTAGGACGCGATCACCGGCGCCGCACAGACCAGCAGCACCAGCAGCATCTTGAGGCGGCCACTGCGCGAGCGCTCGGCCTCCTCCAGCGCCGCTTCAGCCTGCTCGGCAGGCGGCAGGCCATGCACGGTCAGGCCCAGCAGCGCCTCATCAGCGGGCGGCGGCGCCTGGGTGGCTGCGGCGTCGAAGGACACGTCGGACAATTTGGAACCAGACATAGAGGATCGCAATCAGGCTACACAGACCAAACCATTGAAATGCATAACCATAATGCTTTTCCACGCCGCTGCCTACTACGGGCCAGTCGCGCAGCAGGCCCTCGCTGGCCGGCCCGGTCTGCACCACGGTGACTGCAGCCAAGGGCAGGCCGGTCTCCTGCGCGTAAGCATCGGTATCGAGATTCTGCCGGATTCGGGAAACCCCTGGGTGCGCGGCGGACGTCTGCAGCTCCAAAAGGCGCGCCGGCTGGCCCGCCACCCGGCCCTGCACTTGCACGCTACCGCCAGGCGTTTGCACCTGCGGCAGCGCCAGGCGGTCTTCAAAATTGCGCGGCGCCCAGCCCCGCTGCACCAGCACGGTCTGCGGCTGGCCTGGCGCTACCGGGCCGGCCAGGCGCAGTGGTGTCAGCACATAAAAACCCGGGCGCGCCTGCATCTGGCGGTTGTCCAGGTAGACCGTGTACTGTGGCAGCCATTCGCCACGCAGCACCACCTGGCGGTGCTGCAGGCTGGCACGCTCGGCCTCAGCCAGGGGCTGCAGCAAGCTCGCCCCGTCCAGCGCCGGCAGGGCTGCACGCGCATCGAGCTGCGCCTGGTAGGCCAGCTTCTCATCGGCGCGGCGCAGCTGCCAGAACCCCAGCGAGGCGGTCAGCAGCATCGAGGCTGCTGCCGCAACGGTGATCAGCACAAAACGCAGCTGGGCTCGGCGCTCCGTAGGGGTCTTGGCGATGGAGGAGGAAGCAGAAGGCGCAGGCATAGACTGTTTATACCCGGTGCAGAGCGCGGCAGCCAGCAGCGCGCTGGCCAAGATACTGCGGGGAGAGGCTATTGGGGTGCAGGCCGATAGCGCCCCGTCTGGCGCTGCCGCACAATGGGTTTGCTGCGCCGGGCGCCAGAGCGCCGTTCGAAGTGACTCGCAGCGCACGCCAAGAACACCGAGACCACCCTGAGGACAGCACCATGCACCTGCTCATCGCACTCGCCTTTGTCGTGATACTGGCCTGCCTGGCAGCGGCCGGGCTTTTCATGCTGCGCGGCAACCAGTCGGGCACCGGCAGCAAGCGCATGGCCTGGGCGCTGACCTTGCGCATTGCGCTGTCGGTGCTGGTGTTTGCCGGCATTCTGCTGGCCTGGAAGCTGGGCTACCTGCAGCCCCATGGCATACCGCTGGGGGCTTGAGGCCCTCAGCAGCACCCCCACCCCAACTACATCCAGTACACGAGGATATAGAGGCCCAGCCAGACCACATCGACAAAGTGCCAGTACCAGGCGGCGCCCTCAAAGCCAAAGTGCTTCTTGGCGGTGAAATGGCCTTTTTGCAGCCGCAAGGTGATGACCAGCAGCATCAGCATGCCGATAAACACATGCAAGCCGTGGAAGCCCGTCAGCATGTAGAAGGTGGAGCCGTAGGTGCCGGAGTTGAGCTTGAGGTTCAGCTCAGTGTAGAGGTGGAAGTACTCATAGCCCTGCACGCAGAGGAAGACGATGCCCAGCACCACGGTCATCCACATGAAGCGGATGCACTTGCTGCGCTGGTCGGCCTGCAAGGCATGGTGGGCGATGGTCAAGGTAACGCCCGAGGTCAGCAGCAGCGCGGTATTGATGGTGGGCAGCCAGAAAGGGCCCACGGTCTGGAACGGCTCGACGATGCCCGCAGGCGAGGCAGTCGCGCCCATTTCCACGCTGGGCCACACGGCCTTGAAATCGGGCCAGAGAATGGCATTGTCCAGGCTGCCCAGCGCCGGCAGCGAATGGGCCCGTGCCCACCACAGCGCAGTAAAGAAGGCGCCGAAGAACATCACCTCCGAGAAGATGAACCAGCTCATGCTCCAGCGGTAGGACAGGTCGATGCGGTGGCTGTAGAGGCCCTGCTCGCTTTCGCGGATCGCATCGCCAAACCACTGGTACAGCACAAACAGCCACCAGGCAATGCCGACAAAGAGCAGGTACATGCCCCAGGTGTGGCCATTGACCCAGTTGCCGGCGCCGGCAATGACAAAGCCCAGGCCAATGGCCGCCATCACCGGGTGGCGGGACTCGGCCGGAACATAGTAGTACGGTGTGGTGCCATGGGAAGTCGCACTCATCGCTGCTCCTGGTATTTCGTTTATTGATTCATTCTTCCGCGATGCCAATACTGGCATCAAACCAACCATTGCACCAGGGCCATCAACCCCAGCACAAACAGGAAGATCGCCACCAAACCCACGGCAATCACCTGCAGTGGCGTGATCTGCACGCCATCCTCTTGCCATTCCGACCCCTTGCGCACCCCCAAAAAAGACCAAGCCACAGCCTTGACCGTGCGCCAGAGATTGCCCTTGCGCGGCGGTTGCGGGCCGGGCGCGCTGGCCATCAGGATGCCCCTGCCTGCACCCCGGCGCCCTGCACCGCAGGCGCCAGCACCGCCGTCGACGCAGGTGCCGCCGGGATGCGGCCACCGACCTCAAAGAAGGTGTAGGACAAGGTGATCGTCGTCACATCCTTGGACAGCTTGGGGTCGATCACAAAGGCCACTGGCCATTCCTTGCGCTCACCGGGCTCCAGGGTGTACTGGTTGAAGCAAAAGCATTCGAGCTTGTTGAAATAGGGCGCGGCCTGCTTGGGCGCATAGCTGGGAATCGCCTGGGCCGACATGCGGTGGTCCTGCTCGTTGCGGAACTCGTACATCACCGTGCTCAGCGCGCCGGGGTGTACCTGCATCGTGCGCACCGCCGGTTTGAAGCTCCAGGGCCCACGCGCATTCGCGTCGAACTCGACGATGATGGTGCGGCTTTCGTCGACCTGGCTGTTGAGCTTGACGTTCTTGCCGGCCGTGCCGTTGCCCGGCACATCGCGCTCGGTCAGCGCCAGGATGTTGATGCCCGTGACCTCGCAGATGCGCTTGTACAGCGGGATCAGCGCGTAGCCAAAGGCAAACATGCCAAAGGCAACAACGGCCAGCTTGCCCACCATCTTCGCGTTGTCTGCATGTCTGCTCACCTGCTGCTCCCTGTGCTGCTAGAGCACCGTCATTTTTACGAGAAATCCGATGAAGAAGGCCAGCGCGATCGACGCCAGAATCCATGCCAGTCGCCGGTTGGCCTTGCGCTGCGCGGGGGTGATCATCCAATCACCTTGGTTGCAGTAGCGTCCAGCTTGGGCGGGGTCTCAAAGGTATGGAAAGGCGCGGGCGATGGCACCTCCCACTCCAGACCTTCGGCACCTTCCCAGGGCTTTTGCGGCGCCTTCTCGCCACGGTGGCGCATGCCAGGCCAGACCACAAAGGCAAAGAAGTAGACCTGCATCAGACCAAAGCCGAAGGCACCGATCGAGGCAATCATGTTGAAGTCGGCAAACTGCATCGGGTAGTCGGCATAGCGGCGTGGCATGCCGGCCAGGCCCAGAAAGTGCATCGGGAAGAAGGTGATGTTGAAGAAGATCAGCGAGCCCCAGAAATGGATGCGGCCGCGCGACTCGGCATACATCACGCCCGTCCACTTGGGCGCCCAGTAGTAGTAGCCGGCAAACATCG
Source organism: Comamonas sp. MYb396 (assembly GCF_037479555.1). Taxonomy (NCBI): domain Bacteria; kingdom Pseudomonadati; phylum Pseudomonadota; class Betaproteobacteria; order Burkholderiales; family Comamonadaceae; genus Comamonas; species Comamonas sp. MYb396. The sequence continues at coordinate 631,016 of NZ_JBBGYU010000002.1, forward strand.
AGAACAGAGAGCCTGCCACCAGCACATAGTGGAAGTGCGCCACCACGTAGTAGGTGTCCTGCAGCTGGATATCGATGGGCGCCATCGACAGGATCAGGCCCGTGAAGCCGCCCATCGTGAACACGAAAATAAAGCCCACCGAGAACAGCATCGGCGTCTCGAAGGTCATCGAGCCGCGCCACATCGTCGCCACCCAATTAAAGATCTTCACTGCCGTCGGCACCGAGATCAGCATGGTTGCGTACATGAAGAACAGCTGGCCGGTCACCGGCATGCCGGTGGTGAACATGTGGTGCGCCCAGACAATGAAGGACAGGATCGCAATCGCCGCCACCGCATAGACCATCGAGGCATAGCCAAACAGCTTCTTGCGGCTGAAGGCCGGCACGATCTGGCTGATGATGCCAAAGGCCGGCAAGATCATGATGTAGACCTCGGGGTGGCCGAAGAACCAGAAGATATGCTGGTACATCACCGGATCACCACCGCCAGCGGGGTTGAAGAAGCTGGTGCCAAAGTGGCGGTCGGTCAGGGTCATTGTGATCGCGCCCGCCAGCACCGGCATCACGGCGATCAGCAGGTAGGCGGTGATCAGCCAGGTCCAGGCAAACATCGGCATCTTCATCAAGGTCATGCCCGGCGCGCGCATGTTCAGGATGGTGACGATGATGTTGATCGAGCCCATGATGGAAGAGGCACCCATCACATGCATCGCAAAGATGCTGGTGTCCATCGACGGACCCATTTGCAGGGTCAATGGTGCGTACAAGGTCCAGCCGGCAGCCGGTGCACCGCCAGGCATGAAGAACGAGCCCACCAGCATCAGGCCGGCCGGGATCATCAGCCAGAAGCTGAAGTTGTTCATGCGCGCAAAGGCCATGTCGCTGGCGCCAATCTGCAGCGGCAGCATCCAGTTCGCAAAGCCGACAAAGGCCGGCATGATCGCGCCAAACACCATGATCAGCCCGTGCATCGTCGTCAGCTGGTTGAACAGCTCGGGGTTGACCAGCTGCAGCCCGGGCTGGAACAGCTCGGCACGGATCAGCAGCGCCAGCACGCCGCCCACCATCAGCATGGTGAACGAGAACAGCAGGTAGAGCGTGCCGATGTCCTTGTGGTTGGTGGCAAACACCCAGCGCCGCCAGCCCGTGGGCGCACCATGGTGGTGGTCGTCATGGGCATGGTCGGCCTGGCCGTGGTCGCTATGGCTGGGGTCTGTGGGGAGAACAGCGCTCATAAATCTTGACTCCGATGGCTCTTCTAGGGCTTGCACGCCTTAGGGTGCAGCAACAATATCGACACGGCGCGCCTGGCTGTCAGCGCCCTCACCTGCGGTAATGGTCTGCGGCTTGCGCATCTCGATACGCGCCTCTGCCACGCCTTGGGCTACCAGCAGCTCGGCCACGGCCTGGGCGCGCTTCTTGGCCAGCTCGGCATTCTGGTCGGCATTGCCGGTGCCATCGACAAACCCGGACAACGCCACCTTGCTGCTTTGGCCGGCCAGCGTGGCGGCGGCTTTTTTCACCGCCTCCTGGGCCTGGCCGTCCAGCTCGCTCTTGCCGCTGGCAAACAGCACCTGGGAGATCGGTGCTTCTGCAGTTGCTGCAGCAGCAGGTGCGGCGGCGGCAGGACTTGCAGGGGTGGCTGCCGCAGCGGCGCCGGCATCAGAAGCCGCAGCTGCCGCTGCTGGGGCAGCAGCCGGCGCAGCCGCTGCCGAACCTCCACCTTCCGGGAATTTGCCGGTACGTGCCGCGACAAACTGGGCCGGCTGCACCATGGTGCCGGTCTTGTTGCTCCAGTGGTTCTTGGTAAAGGTGACGACCGCTGCCAGGTCGGTATCGCTCAGCTGCTTCCAGGACGGCATGGCGCCATTGGCGCGGCCCTCGAGCACCGTGTGCATCATGTCGGCCGTGGGGCCCAGTACCACCGGGCTGCCATCGAGCGCCTTGATGGGGCCAGCCCCCTTGCCGTTGGCCTGGTGGCAGGCGGCACAGTTGGCGGCATAGACCTTCTCGCCCCGGGCCACCAGTGCGGCCAGCTCCCAGACCTTGTTGGGGTCATCGGCCTGCGCGGCGAGCAACTTCTTTTGCTCGGCCACCCATGCGGAGTAATCGCTGGCCGACAGCACCTTCACATGGATGGGCATGTAGGCATGCTCCTTGCCGCAGAGCTCGGCGCACTGGCCGTAGTAGTCGCCGGTTTTCTCGGCGCGGAACCAGGTGTCGCGCACAAAACCGGGGATCGCATCCTGCTTGATACCAAAGGCCGGCACCATGAAGGAGTGGATCACATCGGCGGCGGTGGTGATGATGCGCACCTTCTTGTCGACGGGCACAACCAAGGGCTTGTCGACGCGCAGCAGGTAGTCATTGGGCGCCTTGGAGACATCACCGCTGTTGGACATCGCGCGCTGGCCGCTATCCAGCGTAGAGATAAAGTTCAGGCCCTCGCCTTCGCCGGTCAGATAGTCGTAGCCCCATTTCCACTGGTAGCCGGTCACCTTCACGGTCAGGTCGGCATTGGTGGTGTCCTTTTGCGCGACCAGCACCTTGGTCGCCGGCAAGGCCATCAGGATCACGATGATGAAGGGCAGCACCGTCCAGGTGACCTCGACCGTGACCGATTCATGGAAGGTGGCGGGCACCGCCCCCTTGGATTTGCGGTGCTTCCAGATGGAATAGAACATCACCGCGAACACACCGACAAAGATGATGGTGCAGATCCAGAGCATCATCCAGTGCAGCGTGTGCTGCTCCTGGGCAATTCGGGTGACGGGAGGCGCCAGGTTCATCTGCCCAACGGCCGGGCCGCCGGGAAGACTTTGCACCGCATGTGCTGCAGAGGTGAGGCCAGATGCCACCAGCAGCAGCCAAGAAGCCAGCTTATGAGAATCACTTTTCATAGTTGTCACTTACTTCTCATCTTCTCATCGTTATGTAGGGCAGGCTGGCGTGTCGGTGGGGAAGACATCCAGCCGCGTGGTGCAGACACCGCCGGGTGCATCTCCGCTTGCACCCATGCCACTTGGTCATTACAGCGAGCATGGCCGCAACCGCGCAAGATTGCAACCCATGCAATCCCGGGATCATAGGAGATTGACAACAGCGACTGTCCAACACTGGACAGTCGCTGAATATGTTAGGTCGTTTGCCGAGCCACCCAACCGCCTGCGCATAAGGCGTAAGGGGCGGCCCCAGCCATCAGGCGCCGCCAGGGCGCCCCTGGCGCAGCATCTGCTGCATATCCTGCACGCTGATGCTGCTCTCGCCCTGCACCTTCATGCGTGGCGTGGGCTTGAAGGCATGGCCGTAGATGATCTCGAACGAGACCACCAGGCGCCCCTGCTCCTGGGCATCGGCCAGCTTGGCGGTCAGCAAGGCATCGAGCTCGTTGCGCCACTGGCGGCCACGCAGGCCGCCAAAGCGGGCCGGGTGCAGGTTGCGGCCCAGCTCGCGCAGCTCGGCACGCAATTGCGCGGCGCCTGAGTACGACAAGCTGATGCGCTCCATGTCCATCACCGGCTCGGCAAAGCCGGCCTGCACCAGCATGTCACCCCAGTCGTGCATGTCGGTGAACTCATGACTGGCAGCGGGCCAGCCCTGGCCGGCATAGGCCGCACGCAGCTCTTTGAGCGTATCGGGCCCGAAACAGGAAAACATCACAAAACCGTTGACCGCCAGGCTCTGGTGCCAGGTCTGCAGCAGCTGCTGGGGGTTGGGATGCTGGTGCAGCGCCATATTGGCCCAGAGCATCTGCACACTTGCGGGCGCAGGCAGGCCCCAGTGCAGCTTGGCCTGGCGCCAGCGGCTCAGCGCCCACCAGGGCTTGTCCAGCTGGCTGCGCAGCAGCGCGGCATGGGCCGGGCGGCTTTCCACGATATGGATATCGGCCGCCGGGTAGCGCTCGGCCACCTGCCGGTGCGCCTCCAGGCCGCCGTATACGGGCTCCCAGCTGCACCAGGCCTCTGGTTTTTGCACGATCCACTGCAGCCGGTCTTGCATGCGACGGCCCACCTCTTCGTGCAGCCAGGGGCTGTGCGCAGGCGCGCGCCGCTGCCAGGCATGGGCGGCGTTGGGGTCGATCGACGGAGGTGCGGTAAATTCAGCCATGGGGGAACACCTGCGCTTTGGCGCGCAGATTATTGATTGGTATTAAAGCGATGACAGCAGCCACACCCGAGAAACACCGGCCCAGCCTGTGGCAGCGTGCGGCCCAGGTGCTGGGCCACTGGCCCAGCCAGTGCCTGGTCTGCCGCAGCTGGCCCAGTGACTGGATCTGCACGGCCTGCGCCAGCGTCTGCTGGCAGCCGGGCCTGCGCCGCTGCAGCCGCTGCGCGCTGCCCTTGCCGGCCAGCACCGAGGTCTGCGCCGGCTGCCTGCGCGAAGCGCCGCTGTTGCAGCGCTGCCATGCCGCCGTGGACTATAGCCCGCCTTGGGATGGCATGGTGCTGCGGCTCAAATTTCACCAGCAGCTGGCATGGGCAAACCGCATGGCCCAGCTGCTGCTGCACACGCCAGGGGTGCTGGCCAGCCTGCAGCAAGCCAGCGTCATCCTGCCGGTGCCACTGTCTGCCGCCCGCATGCGCGAGCGCGGCTACAACCAGGCACTGCTGCTGGCCAAGGCGTTGCGCCGCCAGGCGCCCAGCGGTCTGGCGCTGGCCACGGTGCAGCCGCGCTACCTGCAGCGGCTGGTGGACACGCCCGCCCAGGCCGGCCTGGGGCGCGCTGCCCGGCTGCGCAACCTGCGCCATGCCTTTGCGCTGCGCCCGGGCCTGCAGGCGCAGGATCTGGGTGAGTACCCACTGCTGATCGATGATGTGATGACCACCGGCGCCACCTTGGGCGCGGTGGCGCAGCTGCTGCAGGCGCAAGGCACGCCAGCGGTGCAGGCACTGGTGTTTGCCAGAACGCCGGCGCCCGGCCAATAGCGCAGCGGTCCACCCTTGTTTGGCGGGGCCGCTACACTGGCGCCCTTGTTTTTGCGCATTTGCCATGTTCAACGTCGTCCTGGTCGAACCCGAAATCCCTCCCAACACCGGTAATGTGATCCGCCTGTGTGCCAACACCGGCAGCCGCTTGCACCTGATCGAGCCGCTGGGCTTTTCGATGGAAGACCGCTTGATGCGCCGCGCCGGCCTGGACTACCACGAGTACGCCGCCGCCCAGCGCCATGCCCATTGGGACGCCTTTATCGAGCGCATGCAGCCTGCCGCCGACCGCATGTTTGCAATGACCACCCATGGCAGCAGCCCGGCGTTTGATGTGCGCTTTCAGCCCGGCGACTGGCTGGTTTTTGGCTGTGAGACCCGAGGTTTACCGATCGCCGTACGCGAGAGCTTTCCCACGAGCCAGCGCGTGCGCCTGCCGATGGTGGCGGGCCAGCGCAGCCTGAACCTGTCCAATGCAGTGGCGGTGACGGTGTTCGAGGCCTGGCGCCAGAATGGCTTTGCGATGCCGGACGGCACGCCGGCTCAGTAAGCAAGCAAGTAAGTACCGACCAGCCCCGCTATCCCAGCGGGGGTTCTCTCAGTTTCAAGCCGCGCTTTGCGAGCGCTTGACGAAAAACAGGCCCATGCCCACCAGCATCAGCAGGCCGCCAAACACCTTGTTCTGGATGCGCATGGCGCGGCTGTCGCGCAGCAGGCGGCGCAGCACGCTGGCGCTGCCGGCATAGCCATGCATCACCACGGTGTCGACGGCTAAGGTCGTGGCAGCCAGAATCAGCAGCTGCAGCCACAGCGGGCGCTCGGAGGTCATGAACTGGGGCAGCACCGCCACCATGAAGATGATGCCCTTGGGGTTGGTGGCATTGGTCAGAAAGCCGCTCAGCGCCCGCTTTTGCCAGCTGCCGCTGGCGGGCTGCTCGGCCTGGGTGTCCATGATGCCGCCCTTGGCGCGCCACTGCGCAAAGCCGATATAGATCAGGTAGCAGGCCCCGACGATCTTGACGACATTAAAGGCGGTCTCCGAGGCGATCAGCAGCGAGCCAACGCCGGCGCCGGCAATCAGCAGGATTAGCAGCAGGCCCAATTGCAGGCCCAGGATGGTGGCGCTGGTCTTGCGCACCCCGTAGGAGAGCCCGTGGCTCATTGACAACACGGCGCCCGATCCGGGAGATACGGCAATGATGCAAGCCGCAACGAGATACGCCATCCAAGTATGCAAATCCATGGTTCATCCTGGGGCAGCGGAGCCGTCCGCCACCAACGCAGCCCCTGTGGGGCAAAGCGGCGATTATCGCGCGGCCCGGCCAGGCACGTAGGCGCTCGGCCATTGTTGTAAATTTATTTTTTTGATAGCTAAGGCGGCAATACCCACAAGCGCCAACCGCAAAACATTGCAATAAATTACCGTGACCCGGCAAATAAAAGTAATCTGTGCAGCGCAACGACAAAACACCGATAACAAAACGCAAGCATGGAACACGCTCCCGCCTGGCTTACCTATACCTTTCTCTACCTGGCCGCGGCCGTCATCGCGGTGCCGATCTCGCGCGCGCTGGGCCTGGGCACCATCATCGGCTACCTGGTCGCGGGCATCATCATCGGCCCCAGCGGCCTGCAGCTGGTCAGCAATGTGCAGGACATCCTGCATTTCTCCGAATTCGGCGTCGTGCTGATGCTGTTCCTGATCGGACTGGAGCTGCAGCCCAGCCGCTTGTGGAGCATGCGCCGGCCCATTTTTGGCGTGGGCACCGCCCAGGTGCTGCTGTGCACAGCCGGGCTGTTTGCCGCCGGCCTGGCTTTTGGCTATGACTGGCATCTGGCGCTGATTGCCGCGCTGGGCCTGGCGCTGTCATCGACCGCGATCGCGCTGCAAAGCATTGCCGAGCGCAACCTGATGTCCACCACCAGCGGCAAGACCAGCTTTGCGATATTGCTGTTCCAGGACGTCGCCGCCATCCCGATCCTGGCGCTGATCCCGCTGCTGGCCGTGGGCCACCAGGCCGCGCAGAACGATGGCAATGTGCTGATGGAAATCGGCAAGACGCTGGCCATCATCGTGGCCGTCATTCTGGTGGGCCGCTACCTGCTGCGCCCAGTGCTGCGCTGGATTGCGCAGAGTGAATCGCGCGAGATATCGACCGCCACCGCCTTGCTGCTGGTCGTGGGCATTGCGTTCCTGATGCTGCAGATTGGCCTGTCGATGGCGCTGGGCGCCTTTCTCGCCGGCGTGCTGCTGGCCGACAGCGAGTTCCGCGCCGAGCTCGAGACCGATATCGAACCCTTCAAGGGACTGCTGCTGGGCCTGTTCTTCATCGCGGTGGGCATGAGCATCGATTTCGCGGTCATCGTGCAGGCGCCGCTGGCCATGCTGGTGCTGGTGCTGCTGTTCCTGCTGATCAAGTGCGTGGTCATCTATGGCCTGGCCCAGCTGCTGCGCATGCCGGTGCAAGAGCGCCCGCTGTTCACCCTGCTGCTGGCCCAGGGCGGCGAGTTCGCCTTTGTGGTGTTCAGCGCCGCCCAGGCGCAGCGCATCTTGACGCCCCAGCAGTCGTCCCTGCTGATCGGTTCGGTCGCCATCTCGATGGTGGCCACGCCGCTGATCGTGGCGGCGATGGACCGCTGGCTGATGCCGCGCTTTGCCAACCTTGCCAAGGGGGGCGATACACCACCCGAGCTGAGCGAGCAGCAGGAGGCCACCGTGCTGATCGCCGGTTTTGGCCGCTACGGCCAGATCGTCACCCGCGTGCTGCTGAGCCAGGGCATCAAGGCCGTCATCCTGGACCACAGCGTGGAGATGCTGGAAGTGGCGCAGAACTTTGGCTACCGGGTGTTCTATGGCGATGCCACGCGCCAGGACCTGCTGCGCATTGCCGGCGCCGAGAAGGCCGAGGTCATGGTGATTGCGGTGGATGACGAGCTGCAGACCAACCAGATCGTGCGCCTGGTGCAGCAGCATTTTCCGCACCTCAAGATCGTCGCCCGGGCCAAGGATGTGGCGCACTGGTATGCGCTGCGTGACATGGGCGTGCACCATGTCGACCGCGAGGTGTTTGACTCCAGCCTGCAGACGGCCGAGAAAGCGCTGGAGCTGATGGGCTACAGCGCCGAAGACGCCCAGTATGTGGTAACCGTGTTCCGCGCGCACAACATTGAGCTGTCGGACAAGATGTACGAACACCACCATGACCGCGAAACCATGCTCGCCGTTGCCAAGCAGGGCCGCGAGCAGCTGGTCGAGCAAATGGCGCGCGAGCGCCAGGAGCGCCAAGAGCAGGTGCAGGAAGCTAAGGACGCGCCAAGCAGCCCCTACCCACCGCCGCCCGAAGACCCGCACAGCCAGATCTGAGCCCTCGCGCCGCACAAAACCGGCTTAACCACAACCCAGCGCAGCTGCCAGGTGCATGCTACGCTGTGCGCCCTATGTTCAACCCCTCCCAAGCCGATGTCCGGCGATTTTTCTGCGCCGCCTATGCCAAGCACCAAGCGGGCCAGCCCATGGAAGCCATCGAGACCCTGGCCAGCCTGTGGATCGATGAGCACCCGGAATACCGTGAAGACCTGAGCGATGTGGATGCGGCCATTGCCCGCAACTACGACCTGACGCCGGAAAAGACCAACCCCTTCCTGCACCTGTCGATGCACCTGTCGATCAGCGAGCAATGCAGCATTGACCAGCCACGCGGCATTCGCCAGGCGGTGGAGCTGCTGGCCAAGCGCCTGGGCTCCTTGCACGACGCCCACCATGTGGCGATGGAATGCCTGGGCACGATGCTGTGGGAGAGCCAGCGCTCGGGCCGCCCGCCGGACGGCAATGCCTATGTGGCCGCCGTGCAGCGCCAGGCCACCAAGGACTGATCCGTCAGAGACCGGCCAGCAGCCTCAATTGGACGCCTGCTTGCTGCGAAAGCGCGACTCGGGCACGATCTGCAGCGGGCCATCCAGGCTGCCAATGTAGTTGGCCAGCGCCTTCATCTCGGCATGGGTCAGCTGCTTGGCCATGCCCACCATGATCGGGTGGTTGCGGCCGATGCGGGCGTTTTTCTCGATGGTGTAGGACTTGAGCGCCGCGTAGAGGTAGTCGGGATGCTGGCCGCCGAGCTTGGCGTACGAGGGATCGAGCGGCTTGGAGAAGTTGTCGCCATGGCAGCTGACGCAGGTGCCTTTTTTCAGCAGTTCGGCCACTTCGGCGCTGGGCACCTTGGACGGTTTGTCTGCCAGCTGGGTCTCGCCCACCGTGTGCTGCGCGTAGTAGGCGGCCAGATCGGCAATATCTTGCTCACTCAGCGAATCGGCAATGGCGCGCATCGTCGGGTGTTTGCGGTCGCCCTTCTTGTAGGCATGCAGGGCCGCGTCGATGTATTTTTCGCTCTGGCCCGAAATCTTAGGCACCTGGTAGACCTCGGGGAAGCTGGCCTTGTAGCCCACAATGCCGTGGCAACCGATGCACATCGCCACCTTGCCCTCAGCCGCCTTGGCATTGCCCTTGATCTCCTGCGCGCAGACTGCGCCGGTCGCTGACGCGACAAGCAAGGCAAATATCGTGGTCCATCTTTTATTCATTGTGCGCACAATCGTGTGGTTCAGGCCGCCGCAGTGATGCGGAGATCTGGGTTTATAGTCAACGCTGTACTGGCCCCGTCATCACGATTCTGCATCCACTTCCATGAAATTCCAAGGCACACAGAACTACGTCGCGACCAATGACCTCATGCTGGCGGTCAATGCGGCAATTACCCTTCAAAGACCGCTTCTCGTCAAGGGGGAACCAGGGACAGGGAAAACCATGCTGGCGGAGGAGGTTGCACAGGCGCTAGGCATGCCGCTGCTGCAGTGGCATATCAAGTCCACCACCAAGGCCCAGCAGGGTTTGTATGAGTACGATGCGGTCAGTCGTCTGCGTGACAGCCAGCTCGCCGACCCCGAGAGCGCAGCCCGCGTCAAGGACATCAACAACTACATCCTCAAGGGCGTGCTCTGGCAGGCCTTCACGGCCGACGCGCCAGTTGCGCTGCTGATCGACGAGATCGACAAGGCGGATATCGAATTCCCCAATGACCTCTTGCGCGAAATCGATCGCATGGAGTTCTACTGCTACGAGACGCGCCAGATGATCCGCGCCAAGCACCGCCCGCTGGTGGTCATCACGTCGAACAACGAAAAGGAGCTGCCCGATGCTTTCCTGCGCCGCTGCTTTTTCCACTACATCAAGTTCCCTGATGCCGAGACCATGCAGCAGATCGTGGCTGTGCACTTTCCTGCACTCAAGCAGGAGCTGCTGTCGGCGGCGATGAAGGTGTTCTTCGACATCCGCAACCTGCCGGGCCTGAAGAAAAAGCCCTCCACCAGCGAGCTGATCGACTGGCTCAAACTGCTGGTGGCCGAAGACATTCCGCCCGAAGTGCTGCAGACAGCCGACCAGAAAATCGCCATCCCGCCGCTGGTGGGCGCGTTGCTGAAAAACGAGCAGGATGTGAGCCTGTTTGAAAAGCTGGTGTTCATGAACCAGCGCAACCGCTAAAACCGCCATGGCCACCCCACAGCAACTGCTGATCGAAGGGCTGAGCGACGCGGCCGGTTTTCTCGCCGGCGCGCTGCTGGGCTGGGGCCTTGGCACGCTGCTGGGCTGGCAGCTGTTTTCCGAAGGCTATGGCGCCAGCAGCATCGCCGCCATTGCGCTGGTGGGCCTGGGCGGCGGCGCCGGCTTGCAACTGGCCCGGCGCTGGCGCATCCGCCGCAACAACCACACTGAATAGGACGAGGCAATGGCCTTTGTAGAACCCACCGAACTGCGCGCCCGTGGCGTGCTGCTGGCCCCGCTGACCTTGGCGCATGAGGCAGGCCTGCGCGCCGCCGCGCAAGACGGTGAGCTGTGGAACATCCGCGTCACCTCGGTGCCCGAGCCCGAGAACACCCGCGCCTACATCGAGCAGGCCCTGGCGATGCGCGATGCCGGCAGCCGCATGCCCTTTGCGGTCGTAGACGAGGCCAGCGGCCAGCTGCTGGGTACCAGCAGCTACCACGACATCGTGCCAGCGCTCAAACGCGTGGAGATTGGCTATACCTGGTACGCCCGCAGCGTGCAGCGCAGCCATGTCAACACCACCTGCAAGCTGCTGCTGCTGACCCATGCCTTTGAGACGCTGGGCGCGGCCGTCGTGGGCTGGCGCACCGACAACTACAACTTTGCCAGCCAGCGCGCCATTGAGCGCTTGGGCGCCAAGAAGGACGGCGTCATCCGCCACCATGCACCGCGCCGCGATGGCACCGTGCGCGACACCGTGCTCTACAGCATGCTCGCCGGTGAATGGCCCGAGGCCAAGGCGCAGCTGCTGTACCTGCTGAACCAGCCGCGCTGACATTAAAGAGACGGCTGATTTAAGCCGTCTGCAGGTTCAGCACGCCCAGGTACTGCTCGGGCAGAATCTGGCGCAGATGGGTTTTGACATTGTCGGCATAGCCGGTGTTGGTCATCTGCTCGAGGAAGGTGACCATGTCCACCAGACCCAGGAGCAGCTCGGTCTCGTCACTGGCCTGCTGCACCCGCACGGCCAGCGCCATCGCATCGGCACTGCGCTGCATCTGCAAAATCCCCACCGCATACATCTTGCAGCCCGCCAGCGAACGTTTGCTGCCCTGGCTGGCACGCGTTTGCTCGACATAGACGGGGGCCGCAGGCGGTCTGGGAGCGGCCTGCACCGGCGCAGGCGCTGCCACCGGTGGGGGTGGCGGTGGGGCCGGAGGAGGCGGTGGTGGTGGCGGAGGAGCAGGCGGCTGTTGCATCGCCAGATAACCGGCCGTGACCAAGGCATCGAGCACGCTGCCAGCGCTGTCCCCGACCCAACGCGCGATCTCTTGACGCGAGCGGTTGCCATCGCACAAGATCAGAATCTGGCGCTCCTGCACGGACAGGCTGCCGCGGTCACGCAACGCCTGGCGTGCCTTGTCCGTTTTGATCATCACCATGACAGCTTGCCTTTTGAGTACCCGTTAGACTGGAGAGGCTAGCGCCAAACTGTTACGGATTGTTTACAAGACCATGTTGATAGACTTTTTCTACACCTTGCGCGCGGCCAAGTTGCCAGTGTCGGTCAAGGAGCTGCTCACCCTGCTCGAAGCATTGGACAAGGGCCTGGCCGGGCCCCGCTCCGAAGACGCCTGGAGCCTGGACGATTTCTATTTTCTGGCCAGGCTCTGCCTCGTCAAGGATGAAAAGCTGTTCGACAAGTTCGACCAGGCCTTTGGCGCCTACTTCAAGGGCATGGAAATGCTCACCGACTGGAAGAAGGAGCTGCCCGAGGACTGGCTCAAGCAGGTGCTACAAAAAGAGCTGAGCGCCGAGCAAAAGGCTGCCATCGAGGCGATGGGCTGGGACGAGCTGATGGAGACGCTCAAAAAACGCCTGGAAGAGCAAAAAGGCCGGCACGAAGGCGGCAACAAATGGATTGGCACCAACGGCACCAGCCCCTTTGGCCATGGCGGCTACAACCCGGCAGGTGTGCGCATTGGCGGCCCGGGCAAGAGCCGCAGCGCCGTCAAGGTCTGGGAGCAGCGCGCCTACCGCGACTACGACGACACCCAGGAGCTGGGCACCCGCAATATCAAGGTGGCGCTGCGCCGCCTGCGCCGCTTTGCCCGGGAAGGCAATGAGCTGGAGCTGGACCTGCCAGACACCATCCGCGCGACTGCGGCCAATGCCGGCTACCTTGATATCAAGATGGTGCCCGAGCGCCATAACCATGTGAAGGTACTGCTGCTGATGGATGTGGGCGGCACCATGGACGACCATATTCAACGCGTCGAGGAATTATTCAGCGCCGTCAAAAGCGAGTTCAAGCACCTCGAGTTTTATTATTTCCACAATTGCGTCTACGACTATATGTGGAAGAACAATAAACGCCGCTACGCTGAGAAATTCCCCACCTGGGACATCATCAGAAAATATAACAAAGATTACAAACTCATCTTTGTGGGCGATGCCACAATGAGTCCATACGAAGTCCTACAAGCAGGAGGCTCTGTTGAGTACAACAATGAGGAACCTGGGGCCGAGTGGCTTAAGCGATTGACCCACGCCTTTCCCAAACACGCCTGGATCAATCCGGAGCCCCAAGGCGTGTGGCAATACCGCCAAAGCATCAGCCTGATACAACAACTCGTAGGCGACCGTATGTTTCCCCTGTCACTCAAAGGGCTGGAGGACACCATGCGCTTGCTGTCAAAGTGACCATGCGACACCGTCTGACAACGCCGGTTCTGCCGGCGTTTTTTATTCTTACTGCTGCCCTGCTGGCAGGCTGCAGCAGCACCCCCAAGGCCGACGACGCGGACGACACCGCGACGCATGCCAGCAGCGAGCCCGCGTTTGATATCACTGTCAAGGCACCCAAGAAAGTGCGCGAGTACCTGGAGCAGTATGTCGAGCTCAAGCGCTACCGCAACTTTCCCGGCCTGCAGATGAGCGAGATGACGCGCCTGCTGGGCGGCGCCGATGAGAATGTGCGCGAGCTGATGGGCACCCTGGGCTACTTCAGCCCCGAGATCAAGATCGACGCCTACGACACCGGCGCTGCTCCTGCCGGCAGTGGCATATCGGCAGAGAACAGCCAGGCAAGGCCGCAGCTGGTCATCGAGGTCGAGCCCGGCCCGCAGACCAAGGTGACCGAGGTGGCGCTGGACTACAGCGGCGAGGTCACCGAGGAGAAGAACTTTGCCGCGCGCCGCGCGCGCTTTGAGCGCAACTGGGATCTGCAGCCCGGCGAGGGCTTTACCCAAAAGGAATGGAGCAGCGCCAAGTCCGAGGGCCTGCGCAGCCTGCAGCGCAACCGCTACCCCACCGCCAAGATCAGCAACAGCCAGGCCAATATCGATGGCGATAGCAACGAAGCCAAGCTCTCGGTGGGCTATGACAGCGGCCCGCTCTACAAGTTTGGCCCGCTGCGCATCGAAGGCGCCGAGCGCTATGACGCCCAAGGCATTGCCCGCATTGCACGCCTGCCCAGCGGCCAGAACTACAGCGAGGCCGACATGCTCGATGCCCAGACCCGGCTGGCAGGCAGCGGCTACTACGACTCGGTGTTCCTCACGCTGGACACCGACACCGCCAACCCCAAGGAAGCACCAGTGATCGCCCAGGTGCGCGAGGCCAAGATGCAAAAGGTGGTGTTCGGTATCGGTATGTCCACCGACACCGGGCCGCGCCTGAGCCTGGACCACACGCACAACAAGATGCCCTGGCTGGGCTGGCGCGCGGTGAGCAAGTTCTCGTTCGAGCGCGACAAAAAGCTGCTGTCCACCGAATGGACCGACCTGCCCAAGGAGAGCGGCTGGGCCTACTTTGGTGCGGGCGAGGTCAAGCGCGAGCTCAACGGCGACTTCACCGTCAACTCCATGCAGCTGCGCGGCGGCCACAAAAAGAGCAGCGACCATATCGACCGCAGCGCCTTTCTGCAGTACGACTTTTCGTCGGTGCAGGGCCAGGAGAAGATCCCATCGAGCAGCGCACTGAGCGTGAACTACGGCTGGACGGGCCGCTATTTCAACAACAACACCGACCCCACGCGCGGCTACGGCATTGCCGCCGAGCTGGGCGCGGGCTACACCATCACGCCGGACCGCGACCCCTTTGTGCGCAGCCTGCTGCGCTGGCAAGGCTTTGTGCCGGCAGGCAAGGTCACCGCGCCCAACGGCAGCTCGCGCAGCGCCCGCATTGCGCTGCGGGCCGAGGGCGGCGCCATCCTCGCCAAGGACTCGGCCGTGATCCCCGCTACCCAGCTGTTCATCACCGGTGGTGACACCACCGTGCGCGGCTACGGCTACAAAAAGATCGGCACCCGCGTGGCCGATGACCAGGTCTATGGCGGCCGCTACATGTACGTGGGCAGTGTCGAGTACCAGCGTCCCCTGGTGCGCAATGGCGAGATCAGCGCCTGGGAATCGGCCGTGTTTGCCGATGTGGGCTCGGTCGCCGACAAGGCCGGTGATCTGTCACCCTACTGGGGCATTGGCACGGGCCTGCGCTGGCGCAGCCCCGTGGGCGCGCTGCAGGCCGATGTGGCCTATGGCTTGAAAGACGAACGCTTCCGCTTGCACCTGCGTCTGGGATACAGCTTCTAAAACATGGCAGATACACACGCAACCGCACCCACCGCCAGCGCAGCGCAACCAGCGGCGTCGCCGCCCAGCGGCCCTTCTTCCCCCAAAAAGCGCAGCGGCCTGCGGCGCGTCGTGCGCGTGCTGCTGTGGCTGTTCGTCGCCCTCATCCTGCTGCTGGCCGCACTGCTGGGCGGCGCCTGGTGGTGGACCGGGCAGAACGATTCGCTCGCCCGCAGCATCGCCCTGGCCCAGCGCTTTTTGCCGGCCGACATGCAGCTGCAAGCGCAGGACGTGCAAGGCAGCCTGCGCGGCGGCGGCAGCATTGGCCAGCTGCAGTGGAGCAATCCGTCGATCAGCGTACAGGTGGACCAGGCCACCATTGGCTGGAGCCTGGACAAGATTTGGGACCGCGAGCTGCGCCTGGCGCCCATCCATATCGCCAAGGTCAGCATCACGCCGTCGGGCATCGACCAACCCAAGGAACCCAGCCAGCCTCTGGAGCAGTTGCCCCTTCCGCTGCGCGTGCTGGAGGTGCCCTTCGCGGTGGACGAAATCGTCTGGGCCGCGCCGCAGCCCATCACCGTCACGCAACTGCAGGGCCACTACCTTTATGCGGCGGACAAGCACCAGCTGCAGATCGACAAGGTCGAGGCCTTCAACAGCCGCCTACAGCTCAAAGCCGATGTGGATGCGCTCGCGCCCATGCAGATCGCTGCCGATCTGAAAGCCCAGCTGGACCAGCCCGCCACCGACTCCCTGCCCGCCATCCTGGCCGATGCCGGTGTGCAGGTGACCGGCACCTTGTCCGGCCTGGATGCCGCCCTGCGCGTGCAGGCCCAGGTCAAGCCGCAGTTTGAAGCAGTGGCCGCCAAGCCCGCCGCTGCCGATGCACCAGCGTCCACCGCCGCCCGCAAAAAGACGGCCGCCAAGGCGCCATCGGCGCAAGAGAAAGCCGCCAAGGCCCAGGCCGCCCGTTCCGCCCAGGCGCTGGCGGGCGCCGCGCCGATGCAGGCCAATGTCGATGCCACCGTCTACCCTTGGCGCCCCTGGCCGCTGGGCCCCGCGCAGGCCCAGCTGCAAAGCGTCAACTTGGCTGCCTTTTTGCCCAGCCTGCCCACCACCTTGCTCAATGGCCAGTTGGCAGTGACGGAGGCGGCCGCTGATCTGCTCAGCAGCACCCATGCCGCCCATGCAGCGCCGGCGCTGGTGGATGCGCCGGTGGACCCCATGGCCACCAGCAGCGCAGCACCAGCAGATTCCGACACCTCGACGACCAAACCCGCAGCACCCCCTGCGCTGCTGCCGGTGCCACTCGATATCCAGATCGATATCAGCAACGCCCTGCCCGGCCCCATCAACCACCAGCTTCTGCCGGTGAGCGCCGTGCAGACCCATGCGCTGTTTGATGGCCAGCGGGTGGACGTGCTCGAAGGCAGCGAAGTCCAGCTGGGCAGCGGCAGCCTGAGCGCCCAAGGCCACTACCGCCTGGCAGACCACCATGCCGGTATCCAGGCGGCGCTGCGCGCGATCAACCCGGCGCTGGTCGACACCCGCATCGACAGTGCACCGCTGTCTGGCAGCATGTCGGCCCAGTCGCAAAACGACGCCATTGTGTTTGACGCCAACATCACGTCCGAGCGCCGCACACCGGCCAAGGCCACCGCAGCGAGCACCAGCTTGCCGATCGACCGCGTGATCGCCAAGGGCCAGTGGAAAGCGCCTGAGCTGCAGCTGCAAAGCGCGCAGATCGATGCGCTGGGCGCGCATATCAGCGCCAAACAGCTGACCGCCAACATCGACCAGCGCAGTGGCGCGGGCGAGCTGTCGGTGCAGGCGCCCGGTGCCAACCTGGATGCCAAGGCCCAGGCCGCGCCCCAGCAAGGCCAGGGCATCATCGCAGTGCGCCTGAGCAGCGCCGAGCAACTGCTGCAATGGCTGCGCAAGCTGCCGGGCATGGCCCAGGCGCTGCCCGAAGGCATGCTGGCCCAGGGCAGCCTCGACGCCAAGCTGCGCTTTAGCGGCGGCTATGGCGATGCGCTGCGCCAGCTGCAGCAAGCGGGGCTGCTGGCCCAGCTGCCTGCGGGCCTTCCCACAGGCGGCCAGCCTTTTGCGCTTGATGCCAATATCAGCACCCCGCAGCTGAGCCTGCGCACCAGCGCCGATGCCGCGGACCTCTGGCAGCTGCGCGATACCGAGCTGGCCCTGGTTGGCAACCTCAAAAAAGTGCAGCTCGATCTGCGTGCCCAAGCCCAGCACGGCGAGCAGCAGATGGCTGCCCAGCTCAGCCTGGCCGCCAACAGCACGGCGGCCAAGCAGTGGAGCGGCGCCTTGAGCAAGCTGCAGGCCCGCGCCACGCTGCCGCCCAACAAGGCGCCCTGGCAGGTGCAGCTGCAGCAGCCGCTGGACTTCAAACTGCAGCTGCCCGCCGGCAACCAGCCGCTGCGCGCCAGCACCGGCGCCAGCCAGTTGCAGCTGACCGGGCCCGAGCCCGGCACGGTCACCCTGCAATGGAACCCCCTGCAGTTCAGCCAGGGCGCCGACCAGGCCGTGCAGCTGCAAAGCACCGGCAGCCTGCAAGGCCTGCCCCTGCGCTGGATCCGTGCCTTCCAAAAGCCCGATCCCAGCCAGGCGCAAAAGCACAGCCCTTTTGACTCTGACCTGGTGGTCCAGGGCCGCTGGGATGTCAACACGCAAAACGGCCTCAACGCCAAGGTCGAGATCGAGCGCGCCAGCGGCGATCTGCAGCTGCACACGCAGGGCAGCGCGCCTACCAACGTCACCTTCCACTCGAGCGGCAAGGAAGGCGCGGTCTCCAAGGCCTTCTCGGCCGAGGGTCAGACCATCATTGCGCGCATCCGCACCGCCAAGGTCGAGCTGACCGTGCAGGACCGCCAGCTGCGCAGCCGCGTGCAATGGGATTCAGTCAACGCAGGCCAGCTCACCGCCGATGTGCAAACGGCGCTGCAGTACGAAGGCAAGAACTACCTGGGCGCCACCGTGGCCCCCGATGCACCACTGTCCGGCAACGTGCAGGCCCAAATGCCCGACCTGGGCATCTGGGCCAGCTTTGCCCCCCCGGGCTGGCGCGTGGCCGGCAGCCTGGCAGCCAATGTGCAGCTGGCGGGCAACCTGCAAGACCCGCGCTGGAGCGGCAGCATCACCGCAGACAAGATGCGTATCCAGTCGCAATTGGATGGCGTGGACCTGCGCAACGGCAGCCTGCGTGCGCAGCTCAACGGCAATACGCTGGAGCTGCAAAGCCTGCACTTTGACGGCGGCGAAGGCAGCCGTGCGCGCATTGCTGGCTACAGCGGCAACTTGACGGCTGCGCCCGCCAGCGGCGGCACGCTCGATGCCACCGGCACCATCAGCTGGACCATGCCGCAAAACGGCGCCGCGCCCGATATCCGCATGGACATCCGCACCCAGGCCAAGGCCTTGCAGGTGCTGGTGCGCGCCGACCGCCAGGTCAGCATCTCCGGCCAGGTGCGCAGCCAGCTGCAGCAAGGCCAGATGAGCATCACCGGCGACCTGACCGTGGACCGTGCCAGCATCATGCTGGCCGATGAATCCTCACCCACGCTGGGCAGCGATGTGGTGGTCAGCACCAAGGCCAGCCGCGCAGCAGCTGCCGAAAAAGCCAAGCAAGAAGCGGCCAAGGCTGCGCAGGCCAAGCTCGATGCTCCGGCTGGCCGGGTCGAGCCCGCCAAGCCGCTGATCCTGAACGTCAAGCTCGACATGGGCCGTGACTTTGCGCTGCAAGGCTATGGCATCACCACGCGCCTGACAGGCACGCTCAATGTGCAAAGCAGCGGCGGCGCCGGCATTGGCATGCCGCGCATCACCGGCGTCATCAGCACCGAAGAAGGCCGCTACCGCGCCTGGGGCCAGGTGCTGAATGTAGAAACCGGCCTGATCCGCTTCAACGGCCCCTACAACAACCCCTCGCTCGATATTCTGGCGCTGCGCCCCAATATCGCCGTCAAGGCTGGCGTGCAGGTCAGCGGCTCGGCGCAGGCCCCACGCGTGAGCCTGTACTCCAACCCCGAGATGCCCGATGCGGAAAAGATCTCCTGGGTGGTGATGGGGCGCGACCCTGCCGGCGGCGGCGCCAGCAGCGCGCTGATGCAGCAAGCAGCGCTGGCCTTGCTCAGCGGTGGATCGGGCGAGAGCGTAACCGGCAATATCGCCAAGAGCCTGGGCCTGGACGAGATCGGCATTGGCGGCACCGACCGCGATTCGGCCAGCCTGTCCGTCGGCAAGCGCCTGTCGCAAGACCTGTATGTCACCTACGAAGCGGGCCTGGCCGGCACCTTGGGTGCGCTGTACATCTTCTACGACTTCACGCGCAACCTGCAGCTGCGCGGCTCGGCCGGTACGACCAGCGCGCTGGACTTGATTTATACCTTGCGCTACGACTGATGGAGCCCATGAGCGCGCGCCATGCGCCATGTGACCTATGACAGGCCCCGGTAGTTGCAAAACGGCGGGGGCCTGTTTGCCAGGGGCTCCGCAGAGGTTGGGCTCAGCGTTGCGCTGGCAGCATAGGCGTCAATCCATGCCCATGCCGAAGAATCCAGCACCCGACCACGGCGCAGCGCCCGGCGCATCGCGCTGGCCCCTCACTCTGGCGGCCATGCGCTCTGGGAGCTGAGAAAGTACTTTGGGGAAAGCTCGGCAGTAGGCCGTTTGCACACCCGCCATCTCAGCGAGCTGCCGATAGCTGATCCAGGCACCCTCCGGCACCGCGCAGGCCACCTGTTGAACCCTCTCCTGCCACTGGTCGCTGAACACAGGCCCCCTGGCACGGCACAGCGATACCTCGGCACCACGGCGAATGGTGCCGCCTCTCAACACGCGGGCGAGCATGCCTCTGTCTCGCCCAATCGAAGCCAAGGCCCCCGGGCACCTGCGCTCCAGCAGCCGGCAAGGTTCACAGAGAAAGCTGATCCCGATGACAACCTCGCTGCCCATGCGCAACAGATCACCGGAGGCCAACCCGCTGGTGGAGAAATCCACCCTTATATTCTCCCGGAGCGAGCCTTCCGCCAAGCCCCAGCGCTGGTAGGCATCAGTGCCGGCGACGAGCAGCTGCCGGGGGGATAACGAGGAAGCATGCCGGTCTCCCACCAGCCCATAGCCGCCCAGCGCCTGCACTTCGGCCACGGAACGGGGCTCTGGCTCCTGGCCCACCCGGACGTAAAGCGCCTGCAGCGTACCCATGGGCTGCCAGCTGTCTTGGAGATCGGAGGGAAGTGGGATGGGATGAACGGGGAGCATGCGCTGCCATTTTGCGCCCTCCACGCCGGGAATGGCCAGCTGCGCAAAGAGGATCTGACCGCAGGCGGCGCTGAGAACCTACATCCCAACCATGCCGCAACCGGGAGTCTCATCGTTGTGGCTTCGCAGATTGGCTTGGGAGCTTTGCAAGTCCTCTACAATACACCGCTGTCCCTCTCCGTAGTTCAATGGATAGAACGAGTGCCTCCTAAGCGCTAGATACAGGTTCGATTCCTGTCGGGGGGACCAAGATTCTGCAATGGAATCAAGCACAGAAGTGCTAACCACCAACAGCACAACACCGGGACAAAACCAGACCCATGCAAACTGTTTTTGCAGGTCGTTGACTGGTTTTTTTCCATTGGTTTAGTTTGTCCCGCCCCGCCTTTCGGCAAGCCTGAGGCGCCCCTGCGGCACCATCGCGATGTACTTGCCGCACTCCTCCGGCCCCCGCCCCAACGCTTTGCACAGATACCTCGCTAAACACTGGGAAACAGCGCGGGACTCGGCAGATAGCGCCGGCAGCGCGCCTCTGGTGGGGCCATTCCTCGGTCAGAGCACACGGGTTGTGATGCCAAGGGGCAGCGGCTACCCGCCCCAAGCGGTGGTGTACATTTCGCCGACATGTCTTTCAAGCCGTCAGAAAAAATGCATGTTCCTGCGGCAGCTCCAAGCCTGAACAGACCGGTGGCGGCTCCGGTCAGGAAATTTTATGAGGGGTGACCGCTAGCGTTGCTGAGCTTGGGAGGCAGCTGGGCTGTGGCTGACCTTGCGACAGTGTCGGCCTCCTTCCAGCGCAGATGGCACAGGCGCCACGTCAGCCGCCAGCTTGGCCTTCAAAAATTGCCTGAAGCGCTGCACTTTTTCTCGCAATTCGATTGCATACTTCTCCCTCTTGTCGCCACAACATGCGACAGCACGCCCCACCGACAAAGCGTCTCCTCCCATGAACTTTAGTATTGGCACTGCTGCGTTCTTCAGCGCTCTGGTTGAGTTTGCCCTGGGCATTGGCATTTTGGTGCTGTGGCTCAGGCAGCGGTCCAGCTATCTTATTTACTGGAGCTCAGGTTTTTTCCTGTTCAGCGCCGGTGCGGTGATGGTCACCTGGCGGGACCGAATTCCTGATCTCTTATCCATCGTCGTCGCCAACCTCGCCATCACACTCAGCTCGATCATGTTCCAGATCGGTATCTGCCTTTTTTATGGCCGACGCCGATCCTGGGTGCTATCGATGCTGGCGGTGCTGGTCATGGAAGGGGCATTGCTGGCTTACTACTGCTACTTTGACTACAACACGACGGCGCGTGTTTATAGCCATTGCGCAGCGCAAACGCTGATCGCATGGATGACGCTTCACACCCTCTTGGCAGTGGGTAAAGAGCGGGCCGAAGGCGTCAACCCCGAAGTGGTGGTGGTGACTGCACTGTTCTTGGTGGGGCATGGTGCTCGAATAGCCGGCACCGCATTCTTCCCCATGCCGCAAGATTTTCTGGCTGCAGGCAACTTCCAGACGCTGCTTGCCTTTGGGCTGATGCTGATTCACATCAATTATGCACTCGCGTTCGGGAACATGCACGCCTTCGCTCTGCAGGCAGATCTGAGCGCAGCGCTCGCAGCGACCAGGGCCAGCGACCGGCAGAAAGTCGAACTGCTGGGATACATCAGCCACGATTTACGTGCCCCTCTGGTCACCATCAGCGGGTACTCCAAACTGTTGCTCGCCGATGTGCCAGAAGCGCATAAAAAACCGCTCCAGACGATCCAGCGCAGTGTCAAATACCAGCTCGACCTGATCGATGAGTTGCTGGAATACACCAAGGGCGAGCTGCAGCCTTTGCGGGTGCAGCCGGCCACCATCGACCTTCCTCAACTGCTCGACGGTATTTCTGAATTCGCCGTTGCGCTGTGCGCGCAGCAGGACAACCGCTTCCGCTACCAGCCCTCGCATCGGCTCCCTCAGCAGATCGTGCTGGACGGCAAGCGCATGCAGCAGGTGCTGCTCAATCTGCTCTCCAATGCCGCCAAGTTCACGCACGGTGGCGTGGTCACCCTCTCCGTCACAGCCAAGCCCGTGGGTGATTTCTGCACACTGCACATCGCTGTCAGTGATACCGGAATAGGCATGGACCTCAACCAGGGCGTCGATATCTTTGGCGCCTTCCAGCAGATACAGGCCCAAAGCGGTAGCAACGGGCTGGGCCTGTTCATTGCGCAGCGTATTTTGGCGGCCATGGGTGGTACGTTGAGCGTGACCAGCAAGCCCGGCGAAGGTACGGAGTTCTCCTTCGCGTTGTCGGTGCCGGTGCTTCACACATCCGAATCGGAATGGCCCATCATCGTGCCAAGAGGCCCAGAGCGAGATCACACCTGCGTTGCGTCAGCATTGCCAGCAATCCCCATGCCCGATGATCCGGCTCTCGAGGAACTGGCCCACCTCGCCGTCCAAGGCCGTCTCACAGACATTGAAAACTGGATTGAACGCCATGGCCAAGATCCCCTCCATGTGCCGATGACGGCCCTCGTCAAAGACATGCTGGAGAATTTCGATTTTTCCGGCATACAAACGCTGGCATTGCAGCGTGGCGGGCATGCAAAGCATCCATAGACAGCGATAGAACACCTGCTTCGCCCCCGGCAAAGTCATGGCTCAAATGGCGTCAGACTTCATCGAAACAAGCCGGTTGCTGCCCGCAAAAAACCCTCAAGTGCTGCGCGGCACCTCGCCCATTTGAACTGCATTTTGGGATTGGTGAATCGGTCTGGACAGCGTTCATCCAGCGACTGCTCCTGGCCAACCGGCGGCTGTCGCAGACTGACCCATTGCCATGGCTCTAGACCCATCACCAGGGTTCGCAACGCCAGCGCACACCACGGTGCAGCCTCGCGGGCGGCCCTGCCGCGCTCATCGCATGCGGCCGCCTGCCACAAGCCGTGGCCGGCGCCACACCACAAGCCCCATCAAGGCCGCCAGCACCACCAGCGCAAAGCCTCCGAGACCAGGCACGGGCGTGGGGTTGCCGGGATTCGTTGGGTTCGTCGGGGTCGTGACCTGCGGGGCAACCGCCGCGCTCGATGCATTGTTGCCCGCCGCTGCATCGCCCCCGCCATTGCTGTCATTGTCCGCACCAGCCCCGCCCACCACCGTGATGCTGGCGTTGCCGGCCATCGTAAAGCTCAGTGTGCAGCTGAGCGTGCCATTGGGCGGCAGATCAGCGGGCGCACTGCAGACAGGTGTGGGGCTACCGGGCAAGCTGGCGGCGTTGGGGATGGTGCAAAAAGCATGCAGTGCCGTGCTGCTGCCGGTATTGGTACAGGTCGTTGTGCAGCTGACGGTGGCCCCCTCGGCTGCCGTGCCCGGGGTGCAGACGGTGGTGCTTTGCATGTCGGTCACGGCGCGCAGCGCAAACAGATTGCCGGTCGATCCATCGGACGGCACGCTGATGGCAATGCTTTGCACAGCCGTGCTACCCGCCACGCTGGTGTCGAGCGCACCGGGCGCGCCACTCGCCCCGGTCGTGCCCTGTTGTGTATAGGCCGCCTGGTAGCCCGCGGGCGGCGTTGTGGTGATGGCGCAGTCCGCCCCGGCCGGTACATTCTCAAAAATAAAGCTGCCATCCGCTGCTGCATCGACCGGGCCTGCGCTGTAGTCGGGGCCTGTGCACAGCAAAGACACCGCCAACGCCATACCGGCATCCACACTGTTGCCATCGTCTTGCGTGTTGGCGGGGTCGCTACCCTCTGCATATACCCGGCCCGAGACATTGGCCACCTGGGTCAGGTTCATCATGAAGGGGATCGCGTTGACCATGTTCTCCTGGGTGGTAAAGCCGATGCAGCCAACCTCCGCGCCTGCTGCCTCGCAAATCTCCGGATCCAGCGGAATGGCTGCAGGCTCAGGGAAAAAGCTGAAGGTGAACTCCTGGCCATCCATGACCACCGTGCGATTGACCGAGCCGTCCAGCACCCAGATATCGCTGCAAGGGTCTCCGCCTTTCACTACGCAGGCGGTCGGGTCACTGCCGTTCGGGGTTTCTGAAAACTTGATGGTGTAGACGAAGGTCTCATAGGTGTAGGGATCGCTACTGCCTTTGGCTTTGAGGCCGAGCGTGGTGCTGATCGTGGCGCTGGTCAGGGTCGCAAAGTTCAACGCCACCACGTTATTGGTATGGGTGTAGACATTGGCGTATTGCGCGGCGCCATTGGCCACCAAGGTCCCCGTCTGCGCACTGCTTGACACACTGATACCGCTGCGCCCTGGCCCTGCAGGACCAATGGGGCAAACCCCCCAGGAGATCTCGGCGGCCTTGACCTGTTCGCAGCCATTGTTGTTACCTGGGCCCGCGCCAACGAACCTGGTAGCGCCCGTGGTCGTCACAAACTCGGCCGTGACCGTGTAGTCCCATTCCAGGGGCGCGGCAGTGGCACTGCCCATGAACAAGGCGCCAAGCAAACCCAGGACGGTGACGCTTATGCTTCGATGCAACATATTGAACCCCGCTACGAACTGTAGATATTCATTTTTCAACAAAGAAAAACAAGTCAAGAAAATCTACATGCAATGTAGTGGCTTGGCCATCGGGATATGTTAATTTTTAAAAATTACAATCAGAAACACAACGCTATCGAACGAAATAATGGAGTATTGAAAGAAATCTCAAGAAATCCAAAAAATATTTAAATTAAGCAAAGATGCAGTTTGAAACCATCTGCTAGATTTCTCCCTGTTTTGCGGTTCGCATATACATGATAGACGCAAGTTATGCTAGGTGATATTCAATTGATTTAGTTTATCTTGCGGATGCATATGGGATATTTTTCAATTGGGATGGAGTTTTCAGGATGAAATTAATTCATAGACAGGCTGCTCTTTTTGCAGTGTCGCTTGCAGGGCTGACGGCTGCTGCTGGCGTACAGGCTGCAAATCTGGTCTGCGGCGTACCCCTGCGCGTAAGCACGGCATCCGTATCGAACTGGTCGACCGATGCACGCTACGTGAGTGCCCCGACCGGAGCCGCAGCAACTATTCGTGATGACTACAAGTGGAATGGATGGTTTGACCCCACTACGCAAACTCACGGTGCAGCCTCAGGATCCTTGAATGGCCAGCCTTTTGAAGGGAAGTGGCTTTCGTTTGGTGACTCCACTTTTGTAGAGGGCGCAGCCAACGGGGGAAATACAGGCACCGGTACTTACCCTGCAGTAATCACCAATGGCAATACCGACAATGGCGCCTGGGTCGCTGGGCGTGTCACATTCATTTATAACGACCCCATCAATATTGCCAATAATGTGAACTTGGCGACCATTCGAGTTCGCGGTCTTGGTGGTTTTGACGATAGCACCCAGTTCGTTGTCCGACCCAGCGCTCCGCCATCGGGTGCTAGCGACTGGCTGCAAGCACAAACTGCAGGGACACTGTAC
Organism: Comamonas sp. MYb396; assembly: GCF_037479555.1. Classification (NCBI taxonomy): domain Bacteria; kingdom Pseudomonadati; phylum Pseudomonadota; class Betaproteobacteria; order Burkholderiales; family Comamonadaceae; genus Comamonas; species Comamonas sp. MYb396. Next base: position 656,754 of record NZ_JBBGYU010000002.1, read on the forward strand.
TCAACTCCGGATGCCATTGATTTAGATGGAAGCGCAGCAGGCTTGGGGTTTTATTATGGCAATAACACCATTGCGTTTGCGGTGCAGAATGTTGGTAGAGAAGATACAGACTCCCGGGGTAATCCAGTTGGTCTAACTGCGGATATTGAAATTACCGCCGATTGCGCGACTGAGCCGCCCGCCCAGCCCACCACCGTTCTGGCTTGCCCCGCCGGCAGCCAAGCAGGTGATGAAGTCCGTGTTGGCCCATTTACCACCAACGCCAGGGACTGGAAATGGACGCAGCGCATGAATGCAGCGGGCACCGCCCTGGAGAACGTCGAGCAGCCTCTGTTTGACAGCTACCGGTATCGCAGCTATTTCGATCCATCGACACTGACTACGGCGACCGACGCCCGCTGGATCAGCCCTGGAACGACCAACCCTGCGAGCAGCGACATCCCGGGTGTGCCTTACCCAGCGGCTACCGGGCAGTCTCGTGGCATCCAGGACGGCTCCACGTTCGTGATGAACCAGCCCGTCAATATCGGCAGCAATGTTGATTTGGCCAGCATCAAGCTCACTGGGCGTTTCGCATTTGATGACTACGGAAGCTCCGTCTATGTGAAGCCTGCAGCGGGTGCAGAGTCCGCTGCTGGACCTACCTATCTTCCCAATGGCTACGGTGCATTCCAGACCTATACCACGTCTGCAGCGCTTGGTTTTGCACGCGGCAACAACACCGTGGGCTTCCGGCTGGATGGCGGGCAAGAAACCAACGACTGTAGCGGCGGAACATGTGCATTGGGCGCCATTGCCGAGTTCTATGTCACCGCAGCCTGCACGGGTGAGCCTCCAAGTGCCGACCTGTCCATCACCAACGCCAGTGCCGCTACCAGCGTAGCACCCGGTGCTACGGTGACCTACACTGTCACCGCCAGCAATGCCGGCCCGGTGGAAGCCACGGGCGCCACGGTCACCAACACCCTGCCTGCCGCACTGACGGATGCCACCTGGACCTGTGTGGGCGCAGGCGGCGGTACTTGCAGCGCATCGGGCAGCGGCAATATCAATGACACGGTCAACCTGCCTGTGGGCGCCAGCGTGACCTACACCGTCACGGCCAAGGTCGCTGCAAACGCCACCGGTTCGCTGGCCAGCACGGCAAGCATCGCGGCTCCTGCGGGCATTGATGATCCCTCTCCGGCCAACAACAGTGCAACCGCCAACAGCGTTATCGCCACCCCTGGCTCTGCCACCCCAGTCCCCGCATTGGACCTGGCTGGCCTGGCGCTGCTGGGCGGATTGAGTGCCGGTATCGGTGCCTTGGCACTGCGCCGCCGCCAACGCAACCAGTGATGGCTAGAAGCCTCAGGGCTTGAAGACTTGCCGAGTTACTCACAATCGCCTCCAGCTGGAGGCGATTTTTTTATTCCAAGACCTTTCGAAAATGCAATACCCACAGCCGACTCGGCCATTGCTGACAGGCCGCCCCAACAAACCGGTATGACGAGCGGCATTTGCCAAGATATTGACCAAGTGCTTTAGCCAGACAAGACACCGCCCTCTTTGGGCTGCCTCTGCACAAGCTTCACCAAGCGCGACGGACACCGATCGGGATAAAACGCACAAGGCGCCCCTTAAAGGCGAACCGGAGGTATTGCCGAGGAAGACCTGGGATTGGATCGCCCGAGAGCACGTTCAGACCATGGCGGGGAGTTGTGCAGAAGTTCCCAAGGCCCACAGCCTATATCACATCCCTGCCGTGAACCGGTATTCGGCACGCATCACGCAGCGGACCATCCATCTGCCACAAAAAATAGCTGGATAACCCTATCCCCGCTGCACTGTGAAGCCGCACCGCCCCATCATTCGCACCCGCTTGGTTGAAAGGGGGTATTGACAATGCCAAATCCCAAGTTATCTACAAAAATCAAGAAATCAAAGGAAATTAAATAAAACAAAACAAAGAAAATGGATAAAAAGCAAAGATTTTGAATTTGCATACCATCCGATTTGAAACAGCTAACAAAAAAAATGCTACCCATGTCCACCTGCGCCTTGACCATGTTTTAGGTGTATGGCATTGTAAACGGCGTGACCGAGTGAATAGAAGGGCATAGGATTCCGCTATCATGATCCACCCCTCATTTACAGCCAAGAGAGCTTGCATTTTTGTTTTATTACTGCATCCGCTTCAATTCAGTAAAGGGTGAATATGACCGATTCTAAAAAATGCCGCCTGGCCCAGCCTTTCCAGCATTTTCGTCGCCGCTGACGAATTCTCCCGCCCATAAAAAAATATTCAAGCATCTGCTTATCTCGGCCGCTTTGCTATTGCCAGCCGTATCGATGGCACAAGTCGCCTGCGATGGCCGGCTTTTTCTGTCGCAAAACGCACCGACCTCGTTAAACAGCGTGTCTACGGATACCAATCCGATGGTGTTTACCGGCATTGGGGGGCTTCTGCGGTTTCCTACAACGCCTTGGGTTATTCCCCCACCGATGGTCAGATCTATGCCATGCGGACCGATGCCAATGGCGACAATCTGCTGAGCGTCAACCAGAGCACCGGAGCTGTCACCGTTGTGGGCGCTGTGACGGGGCTGCCAGCGAGTCCCGCTTACAACTCGGGCACAGTGGGCAGCGATGGCACCTACTATGTCAAACCCTTTGGCAACACCTCGGTGATTTATGCCATTGATACGAGCGCACTGACCGCTACCACCATCACCTTGGATACGGCATTCACGGCCTCGGACATCGCCTGGGTCGGTGGCGCTTCCGGGGGCTTGTATTCGGTGTCCGACACAGGCCAGCTCTATGCCATCGATGTAGGTACTGGAGCCGTCTCGGCCATGGGTGCGGCAGACACCACCGGTGGTGTGCTGGGCGCACAGTTCGGTGCCACCAACGGTTTGTTTGGCTCGGCCAACAATGGCAGCGGTTTTTACCAGATCAATCTGGACACCGGTGTCAAAACGCTCATTGCCGGCTCGCCCGGATCGGGCACCAACGACGGTGCGAACTGCCCCGATGCGCCCATCCGGGTCCCTGCGGATTTGAGCATCACCAAAACCAACGGCCAAACCACCTATGTGCCTGGCACCAATGTCGTCTACACCATTACCGTGCGCAACAACGGTCCGTTCACCGCCGTCGGTGCCAAGGTGACCGATGTATTGCCCAGCGGCATCAGCACCGCCAACTGGTCCTGCAGCGCTTCGGCCGGCGGAAGCTGTGCTGCCAGTGGCACAGGCGGCATTGATGACACCATCAATCTGGCGGTGAATGCGACCGCGACCTATACGCTGACCATGGCCATTCCAGCCAGCTTCACGGGTAATCTGGTGAACACCGCCACGGTCGAAGCCGATGGCTCCAGCGCCAGCGCGGTCAATACCAATCCGGACCCAGACCCCTCCAACGATACGGCAACGGACACCGACACCCCTGCCACCGTTCCTCCTGTTGCGGCACCTACCCCCGTGCCCACGATGACAGCACTGGGCCTGCTCCTGCTCTCTCCTTTGATGGGTTTGGCAGGCTTTATGGGTTTGTCTCGCCGTCGCAAGGTCTAAAAGTCCTCTAAGACTAAAAGCCTTCTCCGTGCCTTCGTAGCACTGAGGAGGCTTTTCTATATGGCTTCCGTGGTGGCGACAAGCCGCCGCTCCTTCGGCTGTGCAGCGGCCCATGCGCGCCCAAACAGGGTACTGAGCCGCACCGCAATCGCCAACGCCAATAGCTCAGGCTCCTCCTTCTCACCGCAGGACGAAATATTGTGCTGAGCCTATTCAAAAATGCTGCATCCCTCAAACATGGGCATGAATGGCATTATGGATTGAGGGTCACCAATAATAGCTCCGTACCTTTCAGCAGCAGCTACACGTTTGCTTTAAGTCTATTTTCTTTGGAAATATGACAAAGCAACGATTTTCCATCTTCAATAGTAATTAGATGTATATTTAAGTATCTACATGCATATCTCATGCAGCCAGCCCACTTCAATGCATCCACTGGAAAAATGAACATGCCGACACTTGCCAAGTTAGCAACCTTGACCTGCTTGGGGCTCGCGGGCCATGCCATGGCCGCTGATTGCGTCAATGGCGTCAATGCAGCGGGCACCTGCACCGTGCCTGCAGGGGTAACCCACATCAGCTTTGAGGCCTGGGGTGGCGGCGGTGGCGGGGGCTCGAATGACCAGGGCTGGAACGGCATCGCAGGGGGCGGCAGCGGTGGTGGCGGCGGGGCCTATTGCAAAGCCCGTCTTGCCGTGACTGCAGGCAACGAGCTCCTGGTCATCGTCGCTGCCGGCGGCGCGCCTGGCTTGGTCAACAGCGTGGATTGGACCGCCACTGGGACGCACAGCACGGGAGGCGGGTTCTCTGCAGTGACGGGGCCCGGTGTGGTCGGTGTGACTGCCAATGGCGGCGGCGGCGGGGGCGGCAGCACCGTGGATCTCAACTATTTCGATGGCGCACGCGGCTTACCAGGTCAAGGTGCGACAACGCACAGCGGCGGCACCGGTGGTGCTGGAGGTGCCAATTTCCTGGGACGCCCTGGCGGTCTGGGCGGAGGCGGAGGCGCTGGCTCCATCGGAGGCTCGGGTGGCGCAGGTGGCAATGGCGCCAATGGAGCCGACGGAAGTAGCGCACCTGATTGGGATGGAACCTGGGAAGGGCCCGGCATAGACGGAGCCAATGGGACAGACGGCGGCAATGGCGGGGATGGCGGCAACGGCGGCGACGGTGCGATAGCTGGGATCGGCGGCGCTGGCGGACAGGCGGGCTACGAAGGCCATGGTGGAAACGGTGGCTCGGGCTCTCCCGGCTATGGCTACGGAAACATAGGTACCAATGGCGTACCTGGAGTGCCCGGCATGCCGGGAGCAGACGGCCTGATCCTGACAGGCCCATTGGCCGTGGCAGCTTGCGAAGGAGAAAGCATCGCAGGCGCCAATGGATCGGGGGCAAGCGGCGGCGCTGCCGGAGGAGTCAACGTCGGGGCCGGCGCTGGCGGCGACGGTGGGCAAGCGGGGCAGGCCGGTATGGTCCGCATGACTTTTGTCGTGGAGCCGGATCCACCAACAACGCCCGTGGAGCCCGCTCCCGTGCCGACCCCTGTGCCCACGATGACAGCCTGGGGCCTGCTGGCGCTCTCGCCCATCATGGCGCTAGCCGGCTTCCTGGGATTCTCCAGGCGCCGCAAGGTCTAGGAACCCTTTGCAACACCGTCTGCTGTGGTCTGAACGCAGGCGCGGGCCATCCGCGCTGATCCGATGGGACAAGGGTCTGGCAGAAGATGCCAAGGAATAGACCGCTTTGGGGTTCTACCGCTGGTTTGCGCAACCCCATCGCTGCGCAAACCCTCTGCCGGCGCCCATTTATCCAGCGGCCGTCAATGCACCACCATGGCCAAGAGCACCGCACACAGCAAGGCGATATAGACCTTGGCATGGATACGGTCCGGGATCTTGCCAATCCAGCGCGACGCCAGCCGGATGCCCAACCAGGAGCCCGCCACCAGCACCAGGCAGGCACGCACATCGATGTAGCCCAGATGCCATGTGCCCAACGGCGCGGTGTTGGACGCCAGCAGCGCGTAGGTGGCGGTGCCCACGATGGCCATCGGCAATGACAGCGGATTGGCTGCGGCGGTAGCGGCCGTCATGCTGGCGCCGCGCCGGCGCATCAGCGGGACGGTCATGACACTGCCGCCGACTCCCAGAAAAGCGGCAATTGCGCCGATAAAGAGCCCCAGCGCAGCGGCCGCTGGCCTGGCCAGAGGGCGCATACTGCTGCTGCGCTCCTGGGTAAAACCGGGCCGCAGCAGGCTGTCGAGAATCGTCAACGCGAGATAGCCGACGAACGCCCAGCGGATCCAGCCGCCGCTCAGCATCAGCGCAGCCATCGCCCCAGGGACGGCCCCGAGCGCCACATAGCCCAGCAGCGGCCGCACCTGGCCCCAGGGCACCGTGCCGGCCCGGTGGTGCCGCCAGCTGGCCAGCCCCGCTCCAAAGACCATCACACAGGTGGAGGTGGCCACCGCGATATGCATGGCGGCAAGCCCCAGCGCACTGTCTGCGCCATACACCCCCACCAGCACCGCATACAGCACCGGAACGACGACAAAGCCGCCACCAAAACCAAACAGCACGGTGGTCACACCGGCCAGAACCCCAAAACACAGCAGCAGCAAATACATGGACAAGGACCATCAACGGATGCAAAACGCCACGATAGAGCGCCAGGCTTCGGCTGACTTTCGATAAAAAGCCAAGCATCCTTGCATTTAGGCCAAAATCGGCCGATGCACAACATCCCTCTCGCATCGGTAGATGCCGTGGCCCGGCCGCTGTTGGCCATCAGCACCGACTATGCACCCGGCACGCTGCTGGACACCCACAGCCACCGGCGCGCGCAGGTGCTGTACGGCATGAGCGGCCTGATGGAGGTGGAAACGGACGATGGCGCCTGGGTGATACCGCCCTTTAGTGGTGTCTGGATTCCCGCTGGCAAGCCCCACCGGGTGCGCATGCATGGCGTGAGCACACGCAGCCTGTATATCGAGCCCGCTGCTGCGCCCCGCCAGGGCCTGCATTGCGAAGCGCTGGTGGTCAGCGCGCTGCTGCACCAGCTGCTGCTGGCCTCGATCACGATGGAAGCGCTGTATGACGAACAAGGGCGGGACGGCGCCTTAGCCCAGTTGCTGATGCACGAAGTGCGCCAGGCACCCACCATGCCCTTGTTCGCCCCCATCCCGCAGGACCGGGCGCTGGCTGCGCGCTGCCAGGCCTTCTTGAAGGCGCCACAGATCCAGGCCGCGCCTGAGGCATGGGCCGCTGAGCTGCACAAAAGCCTGCGCAGCTTTAACCGGCATTTTCGCCAGCAGACCGGCATGAGTTTTGGCGCCTGGCGGCAGCAAGCCTGCCTGCTCGCGGCCCTGCCCCGGCTGGCGGGCGGGCAGTCGGTCACCCAGGTCGCGCTTGATCTGGGCTATGACAGCCCCAGTGCTTTTTCGACCATGTTTCGCAAGCGCTTGGGCAGGGTGCCCAGTGGCTTTATGCGGGCCGCGTCATCTGGCAACGAAAATCCGCCGGGCACCGCCCAGTGACAGCAAAACGCCTGCGGCCTGCGACACAATATCGCGGGCTACAAATTCGATAACAACCCATGAATAAAACCGTTTTCGCCTCGCTCGGCCTTCTGCTGCTGGCACACGCCACCTGCTCACAGGCAGACAACAGCAATGGCAAAAATATCTTTGTGCAGCGCTGCGCCATGTGCCATGGCGCCGACCTCCAAGGCAGCGGCCCGCTGGCAAACAAAAGCAAGCCGCCCACACCCGATCTCACCACGGCAGCGTTCAAGAAGCGCCTGCACGACTACCCCGGTGTCATCGTCTCATCGGTGGTGCTCCGGCCCAATGGCGATCTGATTCCGAAAACCCTGCGCGAGAACGGCGTCAAGCTGCCCGCCTTTGCCTGGCGGGTGAAGGATTTGCGGGACTTGAACGAGTACATGGGCGCCGAGATCGCAAAAAGGCGCTAAGCCCCTGTTCAAAGTCTCTCGCGCCGCTGTAGGGCTGAATGACAGAGCCCCAAACGCGACAGACACAGGCACCTGCGGCGGCTCCAAAGCCTGAGCGTTATGGTCACGGGCTTGGGCGCTGCAGGCCTGCTCCCCGTCGAATTGACTAGACTGGCACCCTCACTCCATGAGGGCGCAATGCAGCAAGAACCCGATTTCGTACAGAACCTGAGGCAAGAATTCGGGGATGGATGGCGCTGGGTGGAGCGTTGCATTGTGCTGGCCTATGCCGCCGCAGCGGGCCTGTGCGTGGTCGGGTTCACGATGGTGGCCGAGAAGGCCTTTGACTGGTTCATGCACATCTACCACTGGCAAGGGGGCTGGGCGGTACTGCTGTGGACGCCATGCCTGACGGCAGCCATTGTCTGGGCCACACGCCGCTGGGCACCGGGCGCTGCGGGCTCGGGCATTCCGCAGGTCATGGCCGCGCAAGAGACGGCGCTCAATGACCAGCAGCGCAGCCGCTTTGTCTCGCTGTGGCTGTCCGCCTGCAAGATTGCGCTGGCAGGCCTGGGGTTTCTGGCGGGCCTGTCGATTGGCCGCGAGGGGCCGTCCGTGCAGGTGGCCGCCGGCGTCATGCACCATGCCAAGCGCTGGTTTGGTCCGCGCTCGGGCATCACCAGCCATGCGCTGCTGGTGGCAGGCGGTGCAGCGGGCATTGCAGCCGCCTTCAATGCACCGCTGGCGGGGATCGTTTTCGCCATCGAAGAGCTGTCCCGCAAGCTGGAGTCGCGCGCCAGCGGCCTGATCATTGCCGCCATTGTGCTGGCCGGTCTGATGGGCGTCTCCGCATTTGGCAACCTGAACTACTTCGGGCGCATCCAGGTGCCCAGCCTCAACTGGCACGCACTGCTGCCCGGCATCTGTGTCGCCTTGAGCTGCGGCGTCTTGGGGGGCCTGTTTGCCAAGCTGATGGCCGCGTCCCTGACCGGCGCGCCAGAGCGCCTCAACCGCTTGCGCGCGCAGTATCCCATCCGCTTTGCAGCTGCTGGCGGCTTGCTGATTGCCGTCATCGGCCTGGCCACCAGCGGCGCCACCTTTGGCGCCGGTTCGGAAGAAGTCAAGCACATGCTGGCGGGAGAGGCCGAGTTGCCTGCGCTGTATGTGACGCTCAAATTCATCGCCACCTGGCTGTCTGCCTGGGTGGGCGTGCCTGGCGGTATCTTCGCGCCCTCGCTGTCGATCGGCGCAGGTGTGGGCCACAACGTCTCGCTGATGATGGGCAGCGACATCGCCCCCGCCTTGATTGCGATGGGCATGGCCGCGTTCCTGGCCGCTGTCACGCAAGCGCCGCTCACGGCTTTCATCATCGTGATGGAGATGGTCGATGGGCACTCGATGGTGCTGAGCTTGATGGCCGCCGCGATGCTGGCCAGCCTGGTCTCGCGCATGATCGCCAGGCCGCTGTATGAGACCCTGGCCAACTACATGCTCAGCCAGGTGCAGAGCACGCAGCCTCCACCAGCGGAACAGGCCGTGCAAAAGCCAGCCGCTTCATCCTGATCATCCAGATCGCACGCAGGTCCTGGCCAGTGGATAGCGCAGTCCCACCTACGAGGCCAAAGCGGCCAGCACCCGCGCTTTAACGCGACTCGCGCCAACGCGTGGATAGGGGCCAGCTGCGCCTTTGATAGGCGGGTACCCGTGTTGGCTCAGCCAAGCCAGGATGGCCGCACATCGCCCAGAGCCGATCAGCGGCTGACACCCTTTGCGCTTGCCAGCGGCCAACTATGCCCTTGGGTGGACAAGCTAACCCTGCTGTCACGCCCAGGGTCCTCTCTGTGATGGCTACCAGAGCACCCAGCAACCATCTCCGGCGGGCGTCAACGCTGAGAGCGAGCACGGGACCCACTGATGGTCAAACAGCACCGTACCTCGTTCACTCCAAAGGCATCGCGCAATTATTAACCAAGCATTATTAATTGTTTTGGTTTATCTCGCCACTCCATAAAAGATGCGCGCGATTGTGAACAATATAAATCTCTATCGCCATTTTCACCTTTACTATTTAAAAAAAATACAAATAACAAAGCTATTTTAATAAAACCAAAGACGTATACATGGCCTCGCGTTGTACAGTTCTAACTGTAATTTTTTGCTGCACAGCCAAGACCTTAGGAGTCAAACCGCTGATCACTCCACGCCCATCAGATTCAAATATTTTTTATATTTAGTCATTTGATTATTAACAGGAATCAGCAAATTATCTCCACAGGATTATCTGGGTGTACATATGACGCCCTGGTAAGCATGGCTGTCTTGAATCGATGGCAGGCATTTTCTCAACCAAGGCAAATCCTCGCCTCACCTAGAGAATGGAATTCAATCATGCGAAAACAAATGCTGACCCTTGCCGCTGTGCTTGCGATGGCGGTGCCCAGTTTGTCCAGCGCCGCGTTTGTATCAGGCAGCGTTATCTATAACCAAAGCGCCATCTACTCTGGAACATCAGAAAATTTGAGATATGACGCTGACGGGACGTTGTACAGCGATGCCTCGGTACTTTTGATTTGCATCGATCACAGCACACAGCCACCCTTTGACTACAAAATCGATCCTGCTCTATTCGACACGGAAGCCGGCGCCAGCGCCATCAAGGGCGCCTCCGGTGCAGCAGGCGAGGCGGCGATCTACTGGCTGCTCGACAAGTACTACCTCAGCTATTACAAAAATGGCGACAACAATCATCGCCGCGCGCTCCAGTACGCGCTGTGGGAGCTTGGCAACGACTACGACGGAACTGCCGAGAGCATCAACATCAATGCAGGCTCCTCGCGTCCCGCTTTAGAGAACGTCCTTTTATATGGCGGCACGGACCAAGCCGTGTTTGTCAACGCCTACAACACCTTGTACGACGATATGAAGGCCAATCTGCCGACACTGCGTACCTCGTACCGCTCCAACACCTACACGATGGACCTGTTTCGCAATCGCGATCCGGCGTACCAGCACATGGTGGCCTTGATCGAACGCGCACCACCGAACACCGTACCCATTGCCGAGCCGACGATCACCGGCACACCGCAGGTCGGCTCCACCGTGACCGGCAGCTACAGCTATGCGGACAACAACAACGACATTGAAAACCCCAGCGGCACCACCTACCAGTTTGTAACCAGCCCCAACCCCAGCATCAGCAGCTCCAGCGACGGCACGGTGGTGGCGAGCGGCACCACCGGGGGGGCGAGCCAGACGCCCACCTACACCTTGCAGCCAGCGGACCAAGACAAAAACGTCTTTTTCTGCGTCAAGCCGGATGCCCAAACCGGCGCAACGCCAGGGCTGGAGGTCTGCACCAGCGCGCTGGGCCCGGTGACCGAGCTGCCTCCCAATGTGGTGCCCACTGCCGTCCCGGCCATCACCGGCACACCGCAGGTCGGCTCCACCGTGACCGGCAGCTACACCTATGCGGACAACAACAGCGACGTTGAAAACCCCAGCGGCACCATCTACCAGTTTGTGACCAGCGCCAACCCCAGCATCAGCAGCTCCAGCGACGGCACGGTGGTAGCGAGCGGCACCACCGGGGGGGCAGGCCAGACGCCGACTTATACCCTGCAAGCCGCAGACCTGAACCAATATGTCTTCTTCTGCGTCAAGCCTGCCGCACAGACCGGTGCAAGCCCTGGGCTGGAGGTGTGCACCAGCCCTGTAGGGCCGGTCACCACCCGCGTGGTGCAGCAGGCGCCTACACCGGTGCCAGGCTTGGGCCCCTGGGCGCTCCTGGGCTTGACACCGCTGATCGCGCTGCTGGGGATCCGGCGCCAGCGCAAGCACATCGGCTAAATACCAACGCCGACCACGGATAGCCACCGCAAGGTGGCTTTTTCATGTCCACGCATGCTGGGCAGATGTGCCAGCGGCTGGGGCAGCCCGCATATCCGACTGGAGGCATGACCTGGTCGGGCACGGGTACCCCGGCGCAAAGACCACCAAGGCAAAAGCGCCGGCGCTGCCTTGCACAGCACACGGCGCTTTGCGCGATATGACTGAGATTAGGTCGTAGCCTTCGGGTACACAAATTGGGGCAGGCCCTGCAAGGTTTCCTTGCTGGCGTCTGGCAGCAGCAAGCCGTATTTGCCCAGCTTGAAGCGGGAGAACTCGATGGCCACGTCATAGGTGCCCAGGCCCATAAAGCCGCCGATGCCGACAATGGCAAAAATCAGATTGTCTTCCTTGCCGACGATCACATCATCTACGGTGCCAATTTCTTGGCCATTGGTGTCGTGCACCGGCTCACCGATGAACTCCTTTTTGACGCTCCATCCCGTTGCCAGCACCTCCGCCCCCCGGGGCGAGATCGCAAAAGGTGTATGGATGGTGACTGTTTCTTGGTTATCCATATATCCACCACAAAAAAATTGATGCAGGCTCAAACTGTAGCAATCTTTACCTGTGCCGATCCTCTCGCCAGCGCGGCTCTCAGCAAAAAGGCGTGGCGTCTGACAATGGCGCCTAACACAGCTTCAACGCGCATGAAATCCCCAGAATACGGGATAGTAAATACTTGCAAATGCGATACATTTGTTTGCATTCAACACATGGAGATTGCGATGAAGACATTGCTGTGCGCCAGCGCCCTGGCACTGGCCGTTGGAGGCTTTGCCTCGGCCGCGAACGCTGCCTTGGTGCAGTGGACCCTGACGGATGTGACGTTCGTCGATGGCGGCACCGCCTCTGGCTCCTATGTGTTTGATGCGACCACCCAGACCTTTAGCCAGATCAATGTGACCGCCACGGGCACGGAAGGCATACCGGCTGCCAGCTTCAGCAATACCTGCAATGGCTCCAACTGCGACGCCTACCTGTCCGATCCTGCACAGAACATGATCTTTGTGCCTGCTGACACCAGCGATCTGACGGGCAAACAAGTCATTTTGTTGGACTTGCAAAGCCCGATGACAGATGCCGGCGGCACGATTGCGATCAAGCCGCCTGAAGGAGAAGTGGAAGTCACGGTGGCACTACGGAACAAGGCCTTTTCCACCTTCTGCCCTGATGCCACCTGTTCAGGCCCGGGAGCCATGCGCTTTATCGCCTCGGGTGAGGTGGTGGGTCGTGCGGTGGTGGTGCCTGCCGTAGCTCCCACCCCGGTGCCCGCCATGGCTCCATGGGGTCTGGCCTTGCTGTCGCTGCTGCTGGCACCTCTGGGCTGGATGCAGCAACGCCGCCAACGCGTAGCGGCAAAGCCAGCGCGGGGCTGAGCCACGCAAGGTCCCCGGTTACTGAACCGGGGACAGCCTGGGGCGCTTAACCCGCGTTGCGGCTGGATTCAAACAGGAACCAGGTGCGGCGCTCGGTTTCGTCGATCCAGTTTTCCAGCAGGCTGGACGAGGCGATGTCGCGGTGCTCGTCGGTCACGTTATGGGCTTCGCGCAGGCGGGCCGCGAGCTGCTGGTTGTCCTCGCGCAGCTCGGCCAGCATGTCGAGCGGATCGACATAGTCGGCATCGTTGTCGCTGATGCGCTGCAGGCGCGCGATATGGCCGATGGAGCGCAAGGTCGTGCCGCCCACTTTGCGGATGCGCTCGGCAATCGCGTCGGTCATCGCATAGAGCTGGTCGGCCTGTTCATCGAGCAGCAGGTGGTAGTCACGGAAGTGCGGGCCGCTCATGTGCCAGTGGAAATTCTTGGTCTTCAGGTAGAGCGCAAACACATCGGCCAGGATGCCGTTGAGGGCCGCGCTGATGTCCTTGGTGGCCCCGGCATCGAGATCACTGGGGGTGAGCAACGGGGCCTTGCGGCGTGCCTTGATATCCGTTTTGCTGCTGCGTTCAGATTTGGCCATGGTGCACCTTTCACATAAGGGTTGAAGACAAGCGAAGCGAGAGCGGGTGGCGCCACCAACAAGTATCCGGCCCGATGATGGCAGCCAGATTGCGGTGCGCATGTTGTTCAGCTCTCTTATTCAGAGAGCCACTAGCTTCATACCAAAGCAGAGAAAACCCTGTCAGCCAATGCCGACGATATGGGGCTATGCACGCCCCTGCTTGACGCAGATCAGCGATCTACGCCCTGCGCGCAACCGTCAGCCCGGTGCGCTGCGGTAAGGGTTCTGAAAGATCGCCTCGACCGGCAGCTCAAACACCACGCTGATGCGGTAGGCCAGGTCGAGCGAGGGATCGTGCTTGCCCGTCTCCAGCGCGTTGACGGCCTGGCGCGATACCCCCAGGCGCTGCGCCAGATCGGCCTGGGTCCATTGGGCTTGGGCGCGCAGCGTGCGCAGATGGTTGTCCATCAGCCGCGCAGCCGCATCACGCCAGTGACGAGCCCCCAGACCAGCCAGAACAGCGGCACCACCAGCCAGGCAGGCGCATGGGGCGCTGCGGCATAGCTCTCGCCAAAACCCCAAATGCTACACAGCATCAGCACCAGGCCGCAGGCAATCACCACACTGCGAATGGCCTGCGCGCGCTGGTACTCGTCTGCCGCCTGTACCCACTGCAGGGACGCCCGTAGCTGCGCGGCAATTGGCAGCGCAACGGCCAGCGCCAGCAGCCAGGCCGCTGGCGTGCCAAGGATGGCATCAAAAACGCCCACGATGACCAGCGCATGGATGGCGCAGTACAGGCCCATCCACAGCGCCGTGCGGAGGAGGTAGGCGCGCATGCTGGGGCTGGGGTAAGGGGGAGGAAGAGCGTTATGCATGAGGATAACCAAGAGAGATGTAAAGTAAACCTGACTTTAGCAAATGTCAGGTTTACTTGTCAATCTATACCTGCATCGCAGGCCAGGCCGTCGGCGCAGCGCCAAGCCACGCCCCGCTCCACCCTCCGCCGTCGACAGCCCCTCCGCAGGTGGCCTGCCCGCAGCGGAGCAGCAGCAAAATGCCACAACTCTGTGGACAATTATCAAAAGGCATCCCTGGGCAGCATTGGTAACAGACGCGGGCAATTCGATTTGAAATAATAAAAAATCAATTGAATTCTTGGATGCCATTTACGATGTTTTTCCGGTCCACACCACAGCCCCAAGCCTGGTTTGCCAGCTCGCTGCTGGCGACAGCCCTGTCCGTCTGTGCCCTGCCGGCGCAGGCCCAGAGCCCCGTCACCATCGACTGCAGCCCCAACTCGCTGGCGCAGCTCAACACCGGCCAGCCCAGCAGCACCAACCCGGCCATAGACAGCCGCTGGCGCTTCCAGTACCTGGCGGCCTACGCGGGCAGCTCGCCAGCCAACTGGGGCAGCTTTGGTGATGCGGCCATCGTCACCAGCCGCAACGCCAGCTGGACCAGCACGCCTGCCAACAGCACCACCGCGCAATGGATTGGCCTCAATGCCTGGGGCGGCCAGCCCTATGTGGATGGCGCCAACTTTGGCAATATCGATGCGCTGTTCCAGGTGCAGTTCAACCTCGACCCCAGCGTGTCACTGGGCAGCTTTCAGCCCTCGATGACCTACAGCGCCGACAACTCCGTGGTGGACATCTTCATCAACGGCCAATCGCAGCTGGCACGCGGCGCGGGCACCTGGGGCCTGCCCCAGGCGGGCAGCGCCAACCAGTTTGGCTACAACGGCTTTGGGGGCTTTCGCTGGCTCACCATCGCGATGGCCTCGCCCGATTGGCAGGCAGGGGCCAACACCATCACGGTCTATGTCAAAAGCGGCAACCCCGCGATGGGCTTTGCCGCCGCCATCGCAGGCGCCAATGCCTGCACCGCCAATGAGGCGCCTAGCGCGATCCCTGCCGTCAATGGCCAGCCCGAGATCGGCCAGACGCTGACCGGCAGCTACAGCTATGCCGACACCGAAACCGACCCGGAAGACGGCAGCACGGCAGGTACGCGCTACCAATGGGTGCGCAGTGACAATGCCAGCCTCACCCAGGCGGCCCAGGGCACGGTGCTGCAGTCGGGCAACACGATGGGCGCATCAGGCACGGTGACCTACACCACGCAAGCGGCCGACGACAAGGCCTATCTGTACTACTGCGTCACCCCGGTGGCCCAGCGCGGAACCTTGGTGGGCGCCGAGGTCTGCAGTGCCGCCTTGGGTCCGGTCAAGACCACGACGCCGCCGCAACCTGTGACGCCCAAGGCAGTTCCGCTGCTCGATATCTGGGCCTTGCTCGGTCTGTCGGGCCTGGTCGCCGGATGGGGCCTGGCGCGGTCACGCAAACGCCCGCAGGCCTGATGCCAGCCACCTGCGGGTGGCTTTTTTGTAGCGCGGGTGCTGGGCGCCTCAGAGCTGAAAGGCGACTGCGCGCACCAGCCCCTCCCCTACATCGCGCCACCAGCCGGGCGCGCGGTAGGCGTAGGCAGAGCTTTCAGCCATCTGCTGCTCAGACCACTGCTGCAGCCAGGCAATGTCGGGGGCGCTGTAGAAGGCCGTCATCGCCTCGTAGTTCAGGAACAGGCTGCGCCCGTCGAGGTTGGCCGATCCGCACAGCCCCATGCAGTCGTCCACAATCACCACCTTGGCATGCACCATGTGGGGAGAGCAAAACACCTCGGCCCCGGCCAGCACCAAGGCGCGCAACGCGCGCTCGCGCGCCCAGTCGGCCAGGCGGTGGTTGGAGCGCTGGGGCACCACCACGCGCAGGTGCACGCCGCGCCGGCAGGCCAGGCACCAGGCTTCGAGCAGCGCGTCATCGGGCACAAAATACGGGCTCACCAAGGTGATGGAGGTCTGCGCATGGAAGGCGCTGGCCAGGTAGAGCGCATGCAAGCTGTCGTCGGCATGGTCGGGCCCGCTGGGCAGCCACTGGGCCCAGGCCTGGTCCCCGCCGCCCAGCGCCATTGCGGGCGATAGCCACACCGGGCGGCGCCGCCCTCGGGCCGCACGCCAGTCGGCCTCGAACTGCGCCGTCACCACGCCGGCCAAGGCCCCTTGCACATTGAAGCTCAGGTCCACCCAGGCCGGGTGCCCGGCGCTGCTGGGCAGAAAGTACTCATCGGCCAGATTGCGCCCCCCGCTCCAGACATGCACGCCATCGGCCACCGCCAGCTTGCGGTGGTTGCGCAGGTTGCTGCCGCCGCGAATGGGCTGCAGCATCGGCACCATGAAGCGGCGCACCAGCACGCCCGAGCGGCGCAACTGGCGCAGGCGCCCGGGCAGCAGGCGCCAGCAGCCCACGCCATCGAGCAGCAAGCGCACCTTGACGCCGCGCGCCGCTGCCTGCTGCAGCGCCGTGCCAATCTGGCGCCCGACCACATCGTCGGCAAACACATAGGTGCACAGGTCCAGATTGCGCTGGGCCTGCTCAATCAGCCGCAGCAACTGCTGCAGGGCCTGCAGACCATCCTGGTGGAATACCACCTCGGCATTGGGCTGGGCGGCATCGAGCTCCATGCTCGCCAGCAGCTGGCCGGCCCAGGCCGGCACCTGCCTGGGCACACTGCTGCGGCGCTGCCCGCTGTTGGGGATGACCGCATGCGCCGGGGGCCGGACTGCCTTGCGCGGCCCGAACACCAGAAACAGCGGCAAAAAGAGATAGGGAAAGGTGACCATGCCCAGCACCCAGCCGATGGCCGATGCCGGGTGGCGGCGTTGGTGCCCGGCGCGGGTGACCAGCGTGTAGACCAGGAGTGCCACCATCACCGCAATGGTGTGGCCCAGGCCGGACAGGACGGTCACGCGCAGCATCTGCTAGCCCCCGTCTGCTGGTACAGGGCTGCGGCTTGGCAACTGGGCGGCCGGGCCCATCAGAGCAGGTCGAGCACCCGCTCGGGCGGGCGGCACAAACGGGCCCCTTTGGCGCTCAGCACAATCGGCCGGTTGAGCAGCTGGGGGTGGGCGGCAATCTGCGCGATCAGCTCGGCATCGCTCAGGCTTTCGCGGCCCAGGTCCAGTTCCTGGTAGATGGCTTCCTTGCTGCGCATCACATCGCGCACCGGCACACCCAGCTGGGCGATCAGCGCCGTCAGATGCGCGGGGCTCAGCTGTGCGTGCAGGTAGTCGATGACCTGGGGCTGGATGCCACGCGCCTCAATCAGCGCCAGCGCGCCGCGCGAGTTGCTGCAGCGCGGGTTGTGGTAGATGGTGATCGTGTCTTCTTGGGCCATGGCCCCGATCTTATTACAGAGAGGCTTCGAGCTCGGGCATGATGATGCGCGCCTTGGTCAGCGCCATGCCCAGGTTGGCGGTGCGCCGGCAGACCAGCACAGCCACATACTCGGGGTTGGCCTTGCCGCGCATAAAGATGTGGATCAGGTTGTCGCTGTTGACGATGATCTCCTGGAAGTAGTGGTGGCCGTCGTCCTGCAGGCCACGCGACTTCTTGAACATGCGCTCGATCATCGAGACATTGGGGCCGTTGAAAAGGTCGGCCGTTGCAGCGGCCACCAGGTCGATCACCTCGCGCGGGTGCGAATCGACCGTGCGAATGGCCAGCAGCATGCCGGTGGCCACATCGACATAGCCGGCGGCCAGGCATTCGGGCACAAAGGTGGCGACTTTCTGTAAAACGGTATCCATGGACATGTGTTGTGTTCCTTCAAAGTGGGTGGGTCAAGGGCCGACACGCCGGGCAGCGATCAGCCCATTTTTTCCAGCAGCATTTCCTCGTAGGCCAGCAGCGCCAGCTCTTGCTGCCTGGACTGCACGTACTGCGGCTCGATCTCGCGCACACGGCGCAGCGCTTCCTCGGCGGTGACGCCTTCAAATACCAGCCAGGCGGCCAGCACGGTGCCGGTGCGGCCCAGGCCTGCCAGGCAGTGCACGGCCAGCACATCGCCGGCCAGCAGCAGGCGCTTCATCTTGAGCATCAGCATCTGCAGCTGCGACACCGAGGGCGGCTCGCGGTCATGCACGGGCAGATGCACATTGCGCAGGCCGTTGCGCGCCAGCGCCGCCTGGTCGATGTCGTTTTCGGTGAGCGTCACCAGCACCGTGATGCCGCAGCGCTTCAAGGCCTGCATGTCCACATCGGTGTCGTTGACCACCCCTGGCAGCGGCGTGCCCGCCAGCTTGCCCGGCACCAGCCAGGCAAAGCCGCGCGGCCCGCGCGCGCCGGGCACAAAATGCTCGGCCGCCAGCACCGGGTTGGCCAGCACCAGATCGGGCAATACCGCGCGCTGGCTTTGGCGTGCGGCCTGGGCAGCGGTCGGCGCCGGCGCGGCGGCAGTGGCGGCAACTGGCTCTGCCTGCATCGCCTCTTGCACGGTCTGCTGCGGGGCCACCACCGCGCAGCTGCCGCTGCGCACAAACTGCTGGCCGGCGGGTGAATAAGGCGCGGAGAAAAAACGCTCGGCGCGGCTCGTCTCCTGCACCGCGCCGCCGGCCAGCAGCAGCACATGGTCGGCCACGCGCTGGGCGTGGCGCTGGTTGTGGGTCACCAGCAGCACGGCGCGCTCCTGGGCGATGCGCTTGAGCAGCTCCAGCAACAGGTAGCTGTCGTAGTCCTGCAGGTCGGCGGTGGGCTCGTCGCACATCAGCAGCGCAGGCTCGGCCGCGGCCTCGCGCAAGATGGCAATCGCACGCTGGTGCATCGCCGACAGCTCGATCGTTGTGCGCGCCAGCAGCGGCTGGATATCGGCAAAGCCCATGCGCTCCAGATAGGCCTCGCACCAGGCACGCCGGTCCAGGCCGGAGAGCGGATGGCTGTGTTGCAGCAGTTCGGTCAGCGAATCGAGCACGCTCGATTGCATCAGGCGCACATGCTGGCGCACCAGCTGGGGCCGGTGCGTGCCTGCCAGCGGCTGGCCGCTGTAGCGCAGCTGCCCCCATTGCACAAAGCGCGGGTTCTCGTCATTGAGACCGGCCAGGCTGCGCAGCGCCGTGGACTTGCCCCCACCCACCGGCCCCATCAGGGCAGTCACGGCGCAGGGCGCAATCTGCAGTTGCAGGCCGGAGAGGATGACCTTGTCGCCATAGGCCACGCCCCAGTTGTCTGTTTCCAGAACAGGTGTTGGTGTTTGCACGCGATGGGAGCCGCTGGGCGGCATTGGGAGGTGGACAAGGAACCAAGCCGGGCACGAGCTCGGCACGCCAGCCATCCGACCGAGCGGATGGCGGCCATCCCCTTGATTCAAAAAACGAAACACCAATAGTCAATTAATGTTTCAAAAATGCAGTTTAGGGGGAAACCCGAAGCGCTTGTTTGATCCAGATCAAATGCGATATAGGTCAGCTATGGATCCGGCGAGAACACCACAGAATCGCCAATTATTGCGGCTAGGAGGCCGGCAAGCTGCGGCCACCGCGCGCCGATGGTGGACGGCAGATGGCAAGCGCATAGCCAGGACTGCCCGCTGCATCAGCAGGCAGGCAAAGGCATGGGCGCCGAGGATTCTCAGCGCGCGGCCGAGCTGCGCATGGTGCGGATCAGCAAGATGACCGGCACCAGCCCCACCAGCACCAGTGCCAGCGAAGGCAGCGCCGCCTCGCCCAGGCGCTCATCACGTGCCAGCTGGTAGGCGACAACGGCCAAGGTGTCGCTGTTGAAGGGCCGCAGCACCATGGTGGCAGGCAGCTCCTTCATCACATCGACAAACACCAGCAAGGCAGCGGTCAAGGCCGAGCGGCGCAGCAGCGGGCCATGCACGCGGGCCAGCAGGCCGGCGCTGCCCACGCCCAGCATGCGCGCCGATTCATCGAGGCTTTTGGGGATGCGGGTGTAGCCGCTTTGCAAGGCCTGCAGCGCAATGGCGGTAAAGCGCACCAGGTAGGCCCAGATGATGCCGGTCGAGGTGGCCGTGATCAGCGCCGGAAAGCCCCACTGCGGCAGCGCCTGCTGCACCCAGCCAACGGGCAGCAGCAAGCCCACCACAATCACCGCGCCGGGCACCGCATAGCCCAGGCTGATAAGGCCCACAGTGCTGCGCGTGACCCAGTCCTGGCTGCGGCGTGCCGCGTAGGCGGCCAGCATCGCAATGGCCACCGCCAGCACGGCGGTGATGGCGCCAAAGCGGATGCTGTTGCCGGCCCACTGCACAAAGCGGTCCAGCGGAATCACCGACCAATCGGCCGCCAGAGGCCGCAGCATGAACATGACGGGCAGCACAAAGCCCAGCAGCACCGGCAGGCCACAGACCAGCCAGGCGGCCAGACAGCGCGCGCCTTGGAGGCGGTGGGGCTGGGCCTCGGCCGATGAGGCGCGCCCCACCCCGCTGGTGACAAAGCGCATGCGCCGCTGCGCGCGCAGCTCCAGCTGCAGCACCACCAGCACCAGGACCAGCAGCATCGTGGCCAGCTGGGCCGCGGCACTGCGGTTTTCCATCGCCAACCAGGCCTTGTAGATGCCGGTGGTGAAGGTCTGGATGCCAAAGTAGCTCACCACGCCAAAATCGGCCAGGGTCTCCATCATCACCAGCGCCACCCCGGCCACCACGGCCGGCCGGGCCATCGGCAAGGCCACGGTCCAGATGCGGCGCGGCATCGAGGCGCCCAGCAGGCGCGCGGCCTCCATCAGGTGCGCGGCGCGCTCGCTCAGCGCCGTGCGCGCCAGCAGGTAGACATAGGGGTAGAGTGAGACCACAAACACCAGCACGGCGCCGCCCAGCGACCGCACCTCGGGCAGCAAGCGCCCTTCCCAGCCAAAGCTGGCACGCATCCACACCTGCAGCGGTCCGCTGAACTGCAGAAAGTCGGTATAGGCATAAGCCGTCACATAGGCGGGCATCGCCAGCGGCAGCAGCAGCAGCCACTCCAGGGTCTTGCGGCCGCGAAAATCGAACAAGGTCACCACCGCTGCGCACAAGCTGCCCAGCACCGCCGCGCCCAGCGCCACCATCAGGCCCAGCGCCACCGTAGTGCGGATATAGCCAGGCAGCACCGTGGCAAACATCTCGCGCACCACCGCAAAGGCATCGAGGTCATTGCCCGCCCCGGGCAGCCAGGCGCTAAAGACCGTGAGCACCGGCAACACCAACACCAAGGCAATGGCTACGAGCAGCAGCTGACGACGGAAGCGGGCAAGGTTTTGCAAATGCGAATCACTGACGGGCCAAAAGCTGGCGATTCTACCTGCGCCCTTGCGAAGGATCCTCTGCATAAATCCCTGCCATGGCCTGAACGCGGTCTCGGGCGATCCGCGTCCATTCCATCGGGCGAGGGTTATGCAAAGCATCCTTATGCCCTTGCCATTGGGCGGCCCTCTACAATGCCGCCATGTTTCTTGAGGTCTCCCAACTGAATGTGCGCTACGCCGGGCGCCCCCAGCCTGCTGTGGCGCAGGTGTCTTTGCAGCTGCAGGCTGGCGATATCGGGGTGCTGATAGGCCCCTCGGGCTGCGGCAAGACGACCTTGCTGCGTGCGGTGGCCGGGCTGGAGCCCATCAGCGGCGGCGAGATTCGCCTGCAAGGCCAGGTGGTCAGCAGCACCAGCACCAGCCTGCCGCCCGAAAAGCGCCGCATCGGCATGGTGTTCCAGGACTACGCCCTCTTCCCGCATTTGAGCGTCGGCAAGAATGTGGCCTTTGGCATCCACCAGCGGCCCAAGGCCGAGCAACAGGCGCGCGTGCAAGAGGTGCTGCGTCTGGTGGGACTGGAGAACAGCGCTGCGCGCTACCCGCATGAGCTCTCGGGCGGCCAGCAGCAGCGCGTGGCGCTGGCCCGGGCGCTGGCACCCGAGCCGCAGCTGATGCTGCTCGACGAGCCCTTCTCCAACCTCGATGTGGACCTGCGCGAGCGCCTGGCCCATGAGCTGCGCGACATCCTCAAGGCCGCGCGGGCGACCGCCCTCTTCGTCACCCATGACCAGCTCGAAGCCTTTGCGATTGGCGACCAGATCGGCGTGATGGAAAGCGGCCATCTGCACCAATGGGCCGATGCCACGACCTTGTTCCAAAAGCCGGCGAGCCGCTTTGTGGCCAACTTTATCGGCCATGGCAGCCTGCTGCCGGCCAGCCCGCTGCCGTCTGCGCAGGGCTGGCAGCTGGACACCCCCCTCGGTGCGATTGCCACGCCTGGGGCCCCCGAGGCCTGCGATGTGCTGCTGCGCGCCAGCGAGGTGGTGTTTGATGCGGACTCGCCCTACCGGGCCACCTTGCTGCGCAAATCTTTTCGGGGATCGCAGTTTTTGTACACCTTGCAGCTGCCCAGCCAGCAGCTGGTCTACGCCCAGGTCTCCAGCCAGCTGCAGCACAGGGTGGGCGAGAGCATTGGCCTGCGCGCCCAGCCCGAGCACCTGGTCTGCTTCGCGCCCGAGCACTGAGAACCTGTTCAAAGACTCAAGCCCCGTTACGCGCGGGTCTCAAGCCCAGCAAATCTCGTCCGTATCAGCGCTGCACCTGGCGCAATTGGTCCACCGCCGCCTGCAGCTCGGCCGACCAGTCGCGCCGGTTGCGGCCTGCGCTGCTTTGCGGCTCGCCATAGTTGAGCTGGGCCACCAGCGGCGGGGCCGTCACCGTGCGCCAGATGGAGCCCAGCAGGCTCTCATCGCCGACATAGCTGGGGGCGCTGCTCATGCGGCCGCTGTGCTTGTCGTAAAAGCACAGGCCCAGCGGCAGCACCGGGGCCTCAGCGGCAATCGCCGATTGCAGCAAGTTTGCATGGAAGGGCAGCAGCTGCTGGCCATCACCGGTCGTGCCTTCGGGAAACACGGCCACCATATCGCCGTTGCGCATGGCCTCTTCCATGCGGCTGACGGTGCGCATCGCATCGCGCCGGGAGTTGCGCTCGATGAACAAGGTGCCCGCAGCGCTGGCCAGCCCGCCAATCACCGGCCAGGCCTTGACATCGGACTTGGAAACAAAGCGGCAGTGCTTGGCCGCATGGATGGCCGGAATATCGAGCCAGGACAGGTGGTTGGCAACGATCAGCAAGGGGCCCTGCTGGGGTACGGTGCCCAGCACGCGCAGCTCGATACCGCTCAGCTGCAATAGCTTGCCGGCCCAGCGCTCCACCGCCCGGTTGCGCTCCGCATGGCCCAGGCGGCCAAACGTGCGCCAGATGGTGATGACACCGACAACGATATGCAGGCCCAGCCGCGCCAGGCGCAGCAGGCCGATGAAAGAACGGGTCAGTGCTTGCATGGATGGGTCAGAAGCGGTCTTGGTGGCCTTCAGGTCGTGGTGCCCAGATCGGGCACATCCAGACTGCGCATGAACTGTTCAAGAATGATGCAGGCCGAGGCCGCATCGGCATCGCGCGCGCCGTTGGCCAGCGCTTCGGTGGTGCTGTAGCGCTCGTCCACCTCAAACACCAGCAGGCCAAAGCGCCCTCGCAGCTGGCGCGCAAAACGCAGCGCCAGCGCCGTGTTCTCATGGGCGGCGCCATCGGGGTGAAAGGGAATGCCGACCACCAGCGCATCGGGCTGCCACTGTGCGATCAGGCTCTCCATCGGGGTGAAGCGGGCCTTTCCTTCGGCGTTGATCGTCGGCAGCGGCCGGGCCGTGCCCAGCATGCGGGTGCCAAAGGCGGCACCGGTGCGCTTCATGCCAAAGTCAAAAGCGATAAAGCTTTGCATGCGCGCCGCCTCGGCCAGCAAAGGCTTGGTGGCCGCGTCCGTCATGCGCGGCCTGCGGCGGCAGACAGCGCCCAGGGCTGCACGCCCAAAAGCGCCAGCGCGGTGTCATAGCGCTCGGCCACGGGCGTGTCAAAAATCACGCCGGCATCGGCATGCACCGTGAGCCAGGCGTTTTCGGTGATCTCCGACTCCAGCTGGCCTTCGCCCCAGGTCGAATAGCCCAGCGAGACCAGCACCCGGTGCGGGCCGGCGCCGGTGGACAGCGCTTCGAGCACATCGCGCGAGGTGGTCATCTCCAGCCCGCCAGGAATGGTCAGGGTGGCAGAGTACGCCGACTCATCGGCAGCACCCGACTCGATCACGATCCGGTCGTGCAGCACAAAGCCGCGCTCTGTGTGCACCGGGCCGCCCTGGAACACGGGCTCGAGCTCCAGGTCCTCGCGGCGCAGCGGCAGGTCGACCTTGTCAAACAGCTTGCCCATCGTGATGTCCGAGGGCTTGTTGATGATGATGCCCAGCGCGCCTTTTTCGCTGTGCTCACACACATAGACCACGCTGCGGCCAAACATCTCGTCTTGCATGCCAGGCATTGCAATCAGAAAGTGGTGAGTGAGGTTCATGGTCCCGGAAGTGTCAGTCTCAGCGCTCATGGGAACCATTGTACGGGCAGGCTGCCGCCCTTTTGTCTGCACAGCCCTCTGCATGCGCTGCCTGGCGCGCATAAAAAAGGGCTGCCCGCAGGCAGCCCTTCTGGCAGGAGCCCTCCACCCGATCAGTGCAGCGTGCCGGCGTCGGCCGCCTTGATCTCGTGGTCCAGCACGCACTGGCGTACCAGCGAGAGCAGCACCTCGTCGGCATAGGGCTTGCCCAGGTAGTGGTCCACGCCCAGGCTGGCGGCGTGCTCGCGGTGCTTGTCGGCAATGCGCGAGGTGATCATCACCACCGGCAGGTCCTTCATCGCCGCATCGGCACGGATCTCGCGCACCAGCTCGAAGCCGTCCATGCGCGGCATCTCGATGTCCGACAGCACCATGACCGGGCGCTCTTCGCGCAGACGGTCCAGCGCCTGCAGGCCATCGGCAGCCAGTGCCACGCGGTAGCCTTCGCGCTGCAGCAGGCGCTGCGTCACGCGGCGCACGGTGATGGAGTCGTCGACCACCAGCACCAACGGCGTCTGCACCACTTGCTCGGCCAGCTCGCGCACCGGTGCCTTGGCCACCTCGGGGCGCACGGCCGCCTGGGCAATGCGCTCGGCGATCTGATCGCCATACACGGTGTACAAGGCCACCGGGTTGTAGATCAGCACAATCGCGCCCGATGCCAGCACCGACATGCCTGCCAGGCCTGGCAAACGCGCCAGCTGCGGGCCCAGGTTCTTGACCACGACTTCCTGGTTGCCCAGCACTTCATCGACGTGGACCGCCACGCGCTTGGTCGCCGAGCGCAGGATCACCACCGCACTGGTCTTCTCCGGCTCCTCGTTGCTGCGCAGGTTGCCCTGCAGCAGCGCGCCGGCAAAGTAGAACGGCAGCTCCTGCTCGTTGTCGGTGTAGATATTGTTGCCATGGGCCTGCTCGATCAGGGCCTTGGGCACGCGCCGCACATACTCCACCAGGTTGGCCGGCACGCCGAACTTGATGTCGCCCGCGCGCATCATCACCACCTGGGTGACGGCGGTGGTCAGCGGCATCACCATCTGGAAGCGCGTGCCCTTGCCCGTCTCTGAGGTGGTCACGATGTGGCCACCCAGCGACTGGATCTCGGTGCGCACCACGTCCATGCCGATACCGCGGCCCGAGAGCTCGGACACCTCGGAGGCGGTGGAGAAGCCCGGCGCAAAAATCAGCTGCGCGGCCTGGTCCACATCGAGCGGCTCGTCGGCCGTGATCAGGCC
Source organism: Comamonas sp. MYb396 (assembly GCF_037479555.1). Classification (NCBI taxonomy): domain Bacteria; kingdom Pseudomonadati; phylum Pseudomonadota; class Betaproteobacteria; order Burkholderiales; family Comamonadaceae; genus Comamonas; species Comamonas sp. MYb396. The sequence goes on from NZ_JBBGYU010000002.1 coordinate 682,564, forward strand.
CGACTGCACCGCCTTGCGGCGAATCGCATCGAGCTGCAGACCAGCGCCGTCGTCGTGGATGGACACGGCGATGTCGTTGCCTTCCTGGCGCACATCGATGGCGATGGTGCCCACCGGCGGCTTGCCCTGGGCTTTGCGCTCCTCGGGCGTCTCGATACCGTGCGCCACGCTGTTGCGCAGCAAGTGCTCGAACGCCGGGGTCACCCGGTCCAGAACGCCACGGTCGATCTCGATCGAGGCGCCGGTGATGTCGAGCTTGACCTGCTTGCCCAGCTCCTTGGAGATCTGGCGCACGATCGCATACAGGCGCTCGGAGATGGAGTCGAATTCCACCATGCGCGTGCGCAGCAGGTCGCGCTGCAGCTCACGGGCCTGGCGGCCCTGGGCAATCAGGTCGTCTTCGGCGCCTTCGGCAGTACGTTGCAGGTTGCGCTGCACCGTGCCCACGTCGTTGACCGACTCGGCCATCATGCGGGTGAGTTCCTGCACGCGGGTGAAGCGGTCGAACTCCAGCGGATCAAAGCCCGAGTCCGAATCCTTGGCCAGCGCCATGCGCGACTGCATCTGCGACTCGGCCTGCATCTCCACATCGCGCAGCAAGGTGCGCAAGCGCTCCAGGTTGCTTGACATGTCCTTGATGGACGAGCGGATGTTGCTCAGGCGCATATCGAGGCGCGAGCGTGCAATCAGCACCTCGCCCGCCTCGTTGACCAGGCGGTCGAGCAGCTGCGAGCGCACACGCACCGACTGGCCAGCAGCGGCACGCACCGGCGCCATGCGCAGCATCAGCGGCTTGTGCTGGACGCCAGCGCCTGCGTCGGCCGTATCCGCCGCTTGCGCAGCCTGCTCGGCACCAGCGCTTTCCTGCGCAGCGGGGGTGCTGGCGGCCACTTCGGCCACCACTTCGCCCATCTCGGTCGCAGCTGGCACCTGCTGGGGCAAGGCGCCTTCTGCCAGCACCTGGTTGCCGCGCTCTTGCAGGCCGACAAACTCATGCTGCAGGCCGTCGTAGCGCGCCAGCAGAATCTCGATGTCCTGGCTGGTCAGGTTTTCCGTGCCGATGTCCTCGACCTCGGACTCCATGCGGTGCGACATCTCGCCCAGGCGCATTGCGCCCGCCAGCCGTGCACTGCCCTTGAGGGTGTGCAGATGGCGCAGCACTTCGCCGCGTGGCGGCAGGTACTGCGGGTCGGCCGACCATTCCCGCAAGGCAGCGCCCAGCTTGGGCAGCAGCTCCTGCGCTTCTTCCTCGAAGATCAGGAACAGGTCCGGATCGATGACGTCGACCACTTCGATCGCATCGTCGTTGCGCAGCTCCAGCACATCGGGCAAGGCGGCCGTGGATACCGCGGCCACTGGCGCAAACGTGCGCACCGGCGCGGGCGCTGCGGCTGCGTGCTCGTGCAGCTCGGCCAGGCCCGAGGGCTCGGCGTCGAACTCGGCCAGGCCATAAGGCGGGTGCAGCTGCGAGTTGATTTCCTGGTTGGCGATATCGACCAGGTCCTGCACGACGATCTCGCTGGCGGGTTTGACAAAACCAGCCGCCAGTTGGTGCAGCAGCTTGCGAATCTCCGAGCCCGCCGCCTGGCAGGTATTGAGCCAGGAGACCTCAGGGTTGGAGAAGTTGTGGATATGGGAGAGCGCGTGCTCCAGCGCACGTGCCAGCTCGGACAGCGAGCCAAAGCCCACCGTGGACGAGCTGCCCGCCAGCGAATGGGCATAGGCGATCGCATCTTCGGGGAAGTTGCGGTTGGGCGCCTGGGCCCAGGCATACAGCACCTTCTCCAGGTTGTGCGACCAGTTCTCCGCTTCTGCCAGGTAGACATTGAAGAGCGCGGTACTCACGCCCAGCACATTGGCCACCTCGGCAGGCTCCTCGGTGTCTGCCACGGCCGGGGCTGCCGGGGCGGTCTCCTGCACCTGCGCTGCTACCAAAGCTTCGGGCTGCACAGGCACTTCGGGTGCTTCCTGCGCTGCAGGCACTTCAGCAGGAGCTTCTGGTTCGGCGGGAGCTTCCAGGTCGGCGACGGCTTCGGGCTGCAGCTCCGCCTCGGGCTCCTGCACAGCGGCAGGGGCCAGCGCTTCGCCCAGGCTTTCTGCCGGGGTGTCCACCTGCTGCGCTTGCTCGGGCTGTGCAACGGGCGGGGTTTCCACCGCGTCCGTAGCCACCGCAGGCAGCACCAGGTCAGCGGGCACTTCCAGCAGGGTCTGGGGCTCGGCCACCGGCTCCTCGGGCAGCGCCTCCAGCTCGGGCAGCATGGTGTCTGCAAACTCTATGGAGTCAAAAGCGGTGGCGGCAGGCTGCGCCGGTGGCGCAGTTGGCTCGGGGACCAGGGGCAGCTCCACCAGGTCCAGCGACGGCAGCTCCAGCGGCAAGCGGGTCGGGGCGGGATCGAGCTTGGCCACCTCGTCCTCGGCCACAAACTCCAGGCCGGCATCCATCGAGACAAAGTCCAGCGCGCTGTCATGCGGCTGCAGCGACTCGGGCGCTTGCGCCTCGCTCGTCTTGGCCTCGGCACTGGCCATGGCCTGCGCGAACTCGGAGAAGTCCACTTCCTCGGCGCTCTCTGGCGCCATGGCCAGCGGCACCAGGCCCGAAGGCGTAGCGAGCGCGGGCGCAGGCTCCAGTGCAGCGGGCGGATCGAGCTCTAGGTCGATGCCGTCGAGCGGCCAGACCAGCGCAGGCGCTGCCTCGGCTTGGGCCACCGGCGCGGGGGCATCGCCCTCCGCGGGCAGCTCCAGCTCGGCCAGGGCCTGGGCAGTCTCTACCGCGTCATGGGCGTCGGGGGCATCGGCCTCCAGCGCCATCTGCTGCGTATCGTGTGGCCATTCCTCGGCCTCGGGCGCCTGGCCGGGCTCGGCGGGCACTACCAGTGGCAGGTGCAGGCCATCGATGCGCATGGCATCGGCCGAGATGCGGAAAATCTCGGGGTTCCAGGTGGACTGACGCTGCGCGCCAATGTCCTCGGCCCAGCGGCCAAAGCCGGTCAGTGCCTCGGCGCTCAACGCCAGCAGCGGTGCATTGGCCGGCTTGTGCTCGGCCAGCCAGCTATTGAGCACCTGCTCCATCGACCAGGCGGCATCGCCATACTGGACCAGCCCGACCATGCGGGAGCTGCCCTTGAGCGTGTGGAAGGCGCGGCGCAGGGTCGTCAAGGCATCGGCATCGGCCGCATCGCGGCGCAAGGACTGCAGTGCCTGGCCGCCGGTCTGCACGACCGACTGGGCCTCTTCCAAAAAGATGTCCAGCAGCTCTTCGTCCAGCGATTCTTCCGAAACCTCTGGCTGTGCGGGCGCTGCCACCGGCGCTGCGGTTGCGGCGGCCGGTGCCGGGCTGGGCGCAAAAAACTGCAGATCGGGCGCGAGCACCGCAGGCGCCTTGGGCGCCGGAGCGGGGCTGGCATCGAACAGCGGCGCCGGAATGGTGGGCGCAAAGTAGACGGAATCGTCTTCCGGCTCGTCGGGCACCGCAGGCGCTGCGACCGGCGCTGCTGCCACAGGCACGGGGGCAGGCGCGACATCGCCGGCCTTTTGCGTGCCCATCACAATGCGCAGCTCGCCGCTGGTCGCATCAAACACAAAGAGCTTGCGCGCCAAGGTGCGCTGGTAGCCCAGCATGTCGAGCAGAAAGCCCAGTGCGCCCAGGCTGTTGCCCAGCTTTTCGAACACAACCGGCTTGTCTTCGTCGGCCACCTGGCCGGCCGCGAGCTGGTCCACCACGGTGCGCAGGTGCTGCGTGGCGGCGACGGCCTGGTCCAGGCCCAGCACCGACAGCACGCCGCGCATCTGCGACAGCGAACCGGTGACGGTGCCCAGCATCGAGACATCGTCGGGGTTGCGGAAATACTGGTCCAGGTGCTTTTCGGCCTCGGCCAAGGTGGAGTGCAGTTCATCGACCACGCTGCCCATGGTCTGGTGGTCGCTGACGCGGCGGTACAGCTCCTCGACCCAGGTCTCCAGCGGCTCGGGCGGCTGGTCGGCCAGCACATGGTCCAGGCGCTGGGCCAGGCGGTCAGCGCGCTCGCGCATCAGCGCGGGCTTGACATCGAGCGACTCCAGGTTGGCTTGCAGGTACAGCACGGCCGTGGCCACTTCCATGGCCATCGGCGTCGACGGTGGCGTGCTGGTACTCACCAGCCGCTCGGTGACGCGGCCCAGCGCTGCACCCAGCTCGTCGGCGCCGATATGCAGCTTGTGCAGCGATTCGCGGATCAGGTGGAACTGGTCGGCCACCGGCTTGATCTTGTAGCGGTCGCCATCGGCGAGCGACGACCACAGCTCGGCAGCGGACTCCAGGCGCTTGCGCGCCTGCGCCAGCACGGCTGGGTCATACTGGCCAAAGCGCTCCTGGCCGTAGTTGACGCCTTGCAGCGCGTCGGTCTGCAGGCTGACACGCACCGCTTGCAGCACCGCGGCCTTGGCCTCATCGGGGCCCTGGGCCACGGCACAGAAAAAATTCAGCTCATGCTGCAGGCCCTGGTCCACATCGCTGCCACCCTTGGCATGCGCTGCGAACTGCATGATGACCCGCGACGCCGAGCGTTTCACATAGAGGTCGGGGTCGAGCAACTTGTACGCGAGCGCGTCAAAGAAGCCTGCGGCCACCTTCCAGAACAGTTTCAGCGGCTTTTGTGTCTGGCCCTGGGCCAGGCCCAGGCAGACGGCCGTCAAATCCTGCGCGGCGCGGCTGTCGGCAGACTTGATGATCTGCAGCATGTCCGAGTCCAGGCGCTCCCGGGCGCTGCGGTCCAGCGGCAGTGCAGCGACTGCCGGGGTCAGCGGCTCCTGCTGCGCCTGGTCGCCATGCCACAGGTCGGCCGGGTGCACGCGCTCCACGCCGGCAAAGGCCTGCATCTCTTTGTATTGCGGAAACAAGGCCACAAAGGAGACATTGCGGCCCTTGAGCACATGGCTCAGGTACTCCAGCAGCGCAAACGAGGTCTTCTCCATCAGCGCCACCGATTTCTCGGTGCACAGATGGGGCTTGGCCGCAAAGCGCTGCGCTGCCACTTCCATCAAACCCACCAGCTCGGCGGCCTGATCGACACCCACCATCTGCAAGGCACCCTTGACCTGGTGCAGGTACTGCTTGGCCACGCGGATGCCGGTGTTGTCGATCGCCTCCAGATCCGATACCTTGGCCGCTTCCACATCCCGGCTGTAGCGAAGCAATGCCTTGACCGTGGATTCCAATGACCGGCGTACCTCGTCATTGATCCACGCCAATGGCCCGAGATCCCTCTCTTCTGTTGGCTGTGCGTTTTCCGCTTTATTTTCAATAGCTATAGACATGCAACAGTCCCCGATTGCGGGTCAAAATTAAACAGCAGGCATGGGGTCAGGCAATCTTGAACCGAGACACCGACTGGCGCAGTTCCTCGGCCATTTGCGACAGCTCACGCACCTGCTGCGCCGTGGTACGGGTGCCATCACTGGTCTGCTCCGTCACCGCAAAAATATGCTGGATATTCTCCGCCACATCATTGGCCTGAACGGCTTCATCGGACGCGGAACGCGAAATCTGTTGAATCAGATCTGCCAGCTCACGCGACACACGGTCAATCTCCGCCAGTGCCGTACCGGCGCTGTCTGACAGACGGGCCCCTTCCACCACACCCTGGGTCGAGCGTTCCATAGCGGCCACCGCGTCCTGGGTGTCGGTCTGAATCGCCTTCACCAGCACCGAGATCTGGCGCGTTGCATCGGCAGAGCGTTCAGCCAGGCGCTGCACTTCTTCGGCCACCACCGAGAAGCCGCGACCGGCTTCACCAGCGGACGCCGCCTGAATGGCCGCGTTCAACGCCAGCACGTTGGTCTGTTCGGTAATGTCCGAGATCAGGTCGGTAATTTCACCAATCTCCTGCGAGGACTCGCCCAGGCGCTTGATACGCTTGGAGGTGTCCTGGATCTGGTCACGGATGGAGTTCATACCACCGATCGCGTTTTCCACGGCCTGCAGACCGGACTCGGCAGCCATCAGCGATTTGCGCGCCACCGAGGCCGATTCCTGCGCCTGCGAGGACACGAGGTTAATACGGGTTGCCATGTCCAGAATGGACTTGCCGGTTTCGCGAATCTCGCGCAGCTGCTCGGTCGAGGCGGCCAGCAGTTCGGTCGAGGTGGAATCCACCGTCGACGTGGTTTGCGCCACGCGGGTCGCCGTGTTCTGCACGCTGCCCACCAGCATGCGCAGCTCTTCCACCGTGTAGTTCACCGAGTCGGCAATCGCGCCGGTGATGTCCTCGGTCACGGTCGCTTCCTGGGTCAGATCCCCTTCAGCGACGGACTGCAACTCGTTCATCAGACGCAAAATAGCGGCCTGGTTGGCGTCGTTGAGGCGCTTGGCCTCCTGCTCCTGGCGCGTGGCTTCTTGCTGCAGCGATTCGGCAGAGCGGCGGCGGTTCAAGCTGTCTGCCAGCTGCAGACGCACCAGGCCCCAGACACCCAGGCCCACCAGCAAGGCGGCCAGCACAATGCCCACCAGGTACAGCCAGACGCGGTCGGACCAGCTGTTCAGGTCAGCCTGCAGCACTTCCAGGCCCTTGCGCAGCGGATCGCTGGCCGACTGGATCGAGACTTCGGCCTCACGGGCCTCCGAGATGCCCTTGAGGTTGCTCAGCACCGAGGAGCCGTCCTTCAGGGTGATGTCGTACTGGGCCGACAGCTCCAGCAGCTTGTCGCGCACGGCGCCGTCACGGGCAGGGCTCAGGCGCAGCTCGGCGCTGCCATTGAGCAGACCGGCAACGATTTCCTTGAAGGTGTTCAAGTCCTTGCCCAGCAGGAACACCGCTTCGGCATTCGCACCCGAGGCGCTTTGGAAGTCGTTGGCCGACTTGCCGATACGCTGGGTCAGCATGGCCAGCTGGCTGGCGGCGGCAATTTCAGCGGTCGGTGCCGCTTGCTGCAGTTTCAGGCTCACCACCGCCTCGCTCAGCTCCAGCAGGGTCTGGGTGTTTTTGTGAATAGCCTGCAAGTCCTTGTTCATCGCGACCAGCGAGGCCTTTTGCTTGACCACCGCATCGCTCTTGCTGGCGGTGCGGTCCGAGGCTTCCACCAGCGGTGCCAGCACCTCGGCGTAGGAGCTGCCCAGCGCCTTGATGGCCGGGTCGTCCGAGCCCATGTTCAGGCCGTCGATGTTCTTTTTCAGAATCGACGAGGCTTCTGCCACTTCGACAAAGGCCTGCTCGTTACCGTTGACGGCCTGGCCCACCGATTTGGCCAGACGCTGCGACTGGGTCAGGGCCTGGCCGGTCGCGGCCAGCTGGCCACCGGTGGTGCGCGACTGCAAAATCGCCCACACCGCCAGGCCAAAGAACACCACCAGACCGACGACCACGATGGTCAGCAAGGTCTTCTGGTGCTTGGCAGCCGGAGCAGCGCCCAGGATGGGCAAGGTCACCAGGTCTTCGCTGGCGGTATCGCCTTCGACCAGCTGGGCCATGTAATCGTCCTGCACCGCAGCGCCCGAGGCGCTTGCCGCCGTCTTGGCGGGCGGCAGGCCGTCGCCGGTCGAACCTTCGGAGAGCATCACCTGGTCACCATCTGGGAAGATGCTGACACCTGGGTCTGCCACGTCTTCTTTACGTTTGAATAGTTTGTTGAACATACAAATACCGAAAAGGATGAAGCCGCGGAAGCCCCGCACTAAACCGTGATATCGAGAAAATCGGGCGCATTGGCCAGCAGCTGCAGGTTGAGTTCCTGCCACTGCTCGCCATTGGCGGATAGGTAGAGCGCACCAAAAAATTCCGGCGCATCGGCCGGTTTGTCTTTGGATTGCGAGAAATCATTGCTGCCGCGCAAGCCTTCGAGCTGCTCGACAAACAGTGCGGCATTGACGCCCATCATGGGGTTGAGCGCGACCACCGAGGCCCCGGCAAACACCTGCTCACTGCGCGCGACGGGCAGGCCCAACATGCGGGCCAAATCCACCACCGTCAACAAAATACCCCGGATGCTGGTCACGCCAAGCATCCAGGGTTTGGTGTAGGGTACAGGCTCCACCCCGCTCCAGCCCAGCACTTCGCCAGACTGGCTCAAAGGCAGCAGAAAGTTCTTGCCACTGATCTTGACGGCCAACCACGAGGCACCTACTGCGGTCTGGTTGCGTGCCTGGCTCAGACGATCGGCCAGCCGGGTTTGCAGCTCTCGCAAGTCTTCGCGCTGTGCCATGCCTTATCCCAGTGCCTCGATCTTGGCCTTGAGCTCGGCCGGATCCACCGGCTTGGTCACATAGCCACGCGCGCCCTGGCGCATGCCCCAGACCCGGTCGGTTTCCTGGTTCTTGCTGGTGCACATGATGATCGGGATATCCGCATACTCGGGGCTGCGGGTGATCAGACGGGTCAGCTGAAAGCCGTTCTGTCCGGGCATCACCACGTCCATCAGAATCAGGTCAGGGCGGTCTTCCGACAGGCGCAGCATCGCCTCGTCCGAGTTTTGCGCAGTGCGCACCACCATACCCTGGCGAACAAGCAGATCGCTCAAAAACATCAATTCAGTTTTTGAGTCATCAACGATAAGAACTTTTTGAATAGGCACGACCCCTCCTTAACGCTCGGCAACGAAACGTCCGACGGTTTCCAGTAATTGATCTTTGGTAAATGGCTTGGTGAGGTAGTCTTCACACCCCACCATTCGTCCCCGGGCCTTGTCAAAGACGCCGTCCTTGGACGACAACATGACCACGGGTGTCGATGCAAAAGCATCATTGCGCTTGACGATGGCGCAGGTTTGGTAGCCGTCCAGTTTTGGCATCAGGATGTCGCAAAACACCATGTCCGGCTTGAAATCGTTGATTTTGGAGAGGGCGTCGAAGCCGTCTTCGGCAAGCAGCACCTCGTAGCCGCCCTGCTTCAGAAAAATCTCAGCACTTCTGCGAATGGTATTGCTATCGTCGACCACCAATACCTTGAAGTTGTCTGCGGAAACTGTCATCGGCCACCCCCCTCATTGCATGTCATGAAATGTGAATGCACGCGGCAGCCAAGGCTGACAAAGCCCCTCCCACCCGTTTGCATTGAACACATACGCCCTATGGCAATTTTTCTTTCGACGAATCCGCATGTGCTGGAGATGCATTTTGCACCACAGCGCGTACACTGCACCCGTCGTCCCTGCTCCTAATTTTGAAAAGCTTACAGAGGCTTTACATAGAATGCAACGATTGTAGCTTTTCAACACAGATTTAACGGTGATTCCCGTACCAATGTGCCCTATCTCGTTGACCTATGACATCCTCCTTGACAAACCAGCCAGAATCCAGCCCCAGTGAGAGCACATTGGCAGCCACCATCGATACCGCCAGTATCCTGTGCATCAACGCCAATGACCCCAGTGGCGCAGGCGGCACCAATGCCGATGCGCTGGCCGTGGCCTCGATGGGCGGTCACCCTTGCACCGTGGTGACCGGTGCCCTGATCCGTGACACCCTCGACACCATCGACTTTTACCCGCTGTCTGATGATGCGGTACAACAACAGGCGCAGACGGTGTTACAGGACATTCCGATCCGCGCAATCAAATTGGGCTTTCTGGGCTCGATTGAAAATGTACGTGTGTGTGCAGAAGTAACCAACGACTACCCGGATGTGCCGGTGGTGGCCTATGTCGCCGGCATGGCCTGGTGGGACAGCGAGCTGATCGACGACTACCTGGACGCCTACCAGGAGCTGCTGCTGCCTCAGGTGACCGTGCTGGTCGGGGCTTATGGGCTGCTGTGGCGCTGGCTGCTGCCAGAGCGCACCTCCGAGCACCGCCCCAGCCCCCGCGACCTGGCCAAGGCAGCCGCCGACCACGGCGTGCCCTTTGTGCTGGTGACCGGCATCCCCACCCCTGACCAGCATGTGGAAAACGTGCTTGCCTCGGCCGATACCATCTATGGCAGCGGCGAGTTCGAGCTGTTCGAGACCGAATTCATCGGCGCGGGCGACACCCTGAGCGCCGCCCTCACGGCCTTGCTGGCCACCGAGGTGCCCCTGAGCGACGCCACGGCAGAAGCGATGACCTACCTGGACAAATGCCTCGAAGGCGGCCTGCGCCCCGGCATGGGCAAGACCGTGCCTGACCGATTGTTCTGGGTGCATGCCGATGATGAAGACGAAGACGAGAGCGAAGCGGGCGACGAGGGTGGCGATATCGATACCCGCCCGCTCTAAAACCTGTTCAAAGAATCGGTTCAAAAGCCTGCGCATTCCAGTGCAGTGAATACCGGATTGACAGCCCCAAGCGCCCGCTTGGCCGACAATCCATGGCCAGTGTAGATGTGAGCCCCTTATGACGATCGATAAAAACGCCCAGTTGTTTGAACGTGCCCGCCAGGTGATCCCCGGTGGCGTGAACTCGCCCGTGCGGGCCTTCAATGCGGTGGGCGGCACGCCGGCCTTCATTGCCCGTGCCCAGGGCGCGCACCTGTTTGATGCCAATGACAAGCAGTATGTGGACTACATCGGCTCCTGGGGCCCGATGATTCTGGGCCATGGCCACCCGCAGGTGCTGAGCGCCGTGCAGGCCGCGCTGCTCGAAGGCTTCTCCTTCGGCGCGCCGACCGAGCGCGAGATCGCGCTGTCCGAAGCCATCTTGAAGCTGATGCCGTCGATGGACATGGTGCGCCTGGTCAGCTCCGGCACCGAAGCGGGCATGAGCGCGATCCGCCTGGCGCGCGGCTTTACCGGCCGCAACAAGATCATCAAGTTCAACGGCTGCTACCACGGCCACGCCGATGCGCTGCTGGTCAAGGCCGGCTCGGGCCTGGCCACCTTTGGCGCTTCATCCTCGGCAGGCGTGCCCAGCCATGTGGTGCAGGACACCATCGTGCTGGAGTACAACGACATTGCCCAGCTCGAAGAGGCCTTTGCCAAGTACGACGGCCAGATCGCCTGCGTGATCATGGAGCCCATTGCCGGCAACATGAACTTTGTGCGCGCCAGCACCGCCTTTACCCGCCGCATCAGCGAGCTGACCAAGGAACATGGCGCGCTGCTGATCTACGACGAGGTGATGACCGGCTTCCGTGTCGCCCTGGGCAGCGCGCAGAGCCTGTATGCGCAGCAGATCCCCGGCTTCAAGCCCGACATCACCGTGCTGGGCAAGGTGATTGGCGGCGGCATGCCGATGGCCGCCTTTGGCGCGCGCCGCGAGATCATGGAAAAGCTCTCGCCGCTGGGCCCGGTCTACCAGGCCGGCACCCTGTCGGGCAACCCGATTGCCACCGCCTGCGGTCTGCAGACCCTGGCGCTGATCAGCCAGCCGGGCTTCCATGAAGCGCTGCATGCCAGGACCGGCCAGCTGATGGCCGGCCTCAAGGCCGAGGCCGATGCCGCCGGCGTGCCCTTCAGCGTGGACCACCAGGGCGGACTGTTCGGCTTCTTCCTGCTGCCCGAGCTGCCCAGCCACTACGAGGCAGTGATGAAGAGCGACAAGCCGCTGTTCAACAAGTTCTTCCATGGCATGCTCGCGCGCGGCCACTACTTTGCGCCAGCGCTGTACGAGGCCGGCTTTGTCAGCAGCGCGCATACCGATGCCGACATCCAGGCCACGATCGAAGCGGCCCGCGAAGTCTTCAAGACCTTGTAAGCCACGCCCCCCTCCTCCGCCAGCGCTTCTGGCGGGCATAAAAAAACCTCGGCATGCCGAGGTTTTTTTGTGGTCTGTCGCAGGCGATCAGTCGTCGCTGCCACCCAGTTGCATGATCAGGCGCAGCACATACCAGAACAGCAGGGCCACCGATGCGAACAGGTGCAGGGCCGCGCCAGCGGGGCGGTCTGCAGGGTAGTGGCGCATGATCTGCGAGGTGTCATACAGCACGCAAGCGCCGGCAAACAGCACCATCGCGCCGGAGAACCAGATCCCCAGCTTGAAGCCGAACACGACGCCGGCCAGGATGATGCCGATGGCCACCAGGCCACCGATCTTCAGGAAGCCGCCCAGGAAGGAGAAGTCCTTCTTGCTGGTGAAGGCCGTGAAGGTCAGGCCTGCGACCAGTGCCAGCGTGGCAACCGATGCCGCCTGGATGGAGCCGGGGGCAATGATGCTGGCCATCGCCAGCATCGGCGCGAAAATGAGCGACTCGGCAAACACAAAGCCGCCCAGCGCCAGGTACTGCACGCCGGTGCTTTCCGAATTGTCCGCCGCATTGGTGGCGAGCCAGCCCACCACCATGAAGGCGCCCATCACCGCGAGCCAGCCCCATTTGCTGACACCCAGCATCTTGAGCATCGCAAACGATGCGCCGCTGGCGTAGAGGCCAAACGACAGCACGGCAAAAGCCAAGATGGCTACGGCCAGATGGCTGTAAGCCGCCTTGATGAATTGACCACGGCTGTTGGCCTCGGTCAGGCCACCGCCGTGGCCGGCGTATTCGGGAAAGTTCATGCATCCTCCTTCAGGTCTATGTCGAAGCAGTATCGCAGATTTGCTTTACAAAGCTGGGCCTTTCCAGGCCCTGCCTACGGGCATTGCCACTGGGCACAAAAAAGCCCGCGTAGAAGCGGGCTCCAGAGCATCGCTGCAGCAGGCCATCAAGGCGGGCTGGCAGCCGGGGTCTTGGCGGGACTGAGCGCCATCAGCCAGCCGGCCATCAGCTCGGCCTGCTCCTGCGTGATCTGCGGGTGGCGCGGCATCACAATGCGGCCCCATTCGCCCACGCTGCCTTCGCGGATCTTGCCGGCCAGATAGGGCACGGCATCGTCACGGCCGGCATAGCGCTTGGCGATGTTGCGAAAGCCAGGGCCCACCACATCGAGCTCCATCGTGTGGCAGCGCATGCAGTCGCTGCTGCGGGTGACCAGGTCACGCCCCTTTTGCAGCTGCGGGCTGGCTTCGATCAGGCGGTCGGCCGCCGTCACCTCGGGCTTGGGCCGGATGATGAGCCGCCCGATATTGAACATGCCCAGGCCCACCACCAGGGCAAAGGCCACGATCAACACACCGAGCCAGCGCGAGCGGCGCGGGGTGTCGTTGTCGGGATCGGTGCTGGGTTGCGGGTCTGGGTGCTGCGAATCGCTCATGCTGGAAACGGCCCGGGGGCCAGCGCTGAAAACGGGCCGGCGAACGCGCAGGTTCACGGCCCTGGGTGAAAAGAGGCAGCGCCCTGGCAGGCGCCGCCTGTGTCATCAATGGCGGAAGTGGCGCACGCCGGTGAACACCATGGCCACGCCGCGCTCGTTGGCAGCGTCGATCACTTCCTGGTCGCGCATCGAGCCACCAGGCTGGGCCACGCAGGTGGCGCCGGCATCGACGACCACATCCAGGCCGTCACGGAAGGGGAAGAAGGCGTCCGACGCCACGACGGTGTTCTGCAGCGACAGCTTGGCCGCTTCTGCCTTGATCGACGCGATACGGGCCGAATCCAGGCGCGACATCTGGCCAGCGCCCACGCCCATGGTCATGCCGTTCTTGCAGAACACGATGGCATTGGACTTGACGAACTTGGCCACCTTCCAGGCGAACAGCAGGTCCTGCAGTTCTTGCGGGGTGGGCTGCTTGACGGTCACCACCTTCAGATCTGCCAGTTGCAGCTCATGGTTGTCGGCCGATTGCAGCAGGATGCCCGAGCCCACGCGCTTGGATTCAACGGCGTTGCGGCCCTGCTCCCAATCGCTGTTGCCGCCAGCGGGCAGCGCAATCTTCATCAGGCGCACATTGACCTTGGACTTGAAGATCTCCAGCGCTTCGGCGCTGAACTCAGGGGCCATCAGCACTTCGACGAACTGCTTGGACACGGCCTCGGCCGCTGCCTTGTCGACTGCGCGGTTGAAGGCGATGATGCCGCCAAAAGCGCTGGTCGGGTCGGTCTGGAAGGCCTTGGAATAGGCTTCAAACGCATCGGCACCCACGGCCACGCCGCAGGGGTTGGCGTGCTTGACGATCACGCAGGCCGGCACCTCGAAGCTCTTGACGCATTCCCAGGCGGCATCGGCATCGGCGATGTTGTTGTAGCTCAGCTCCTTGCCTTGCAGCTGCACGCCCGTGGCCAGCGAGCCGGGTGCGGGGTACAGATCGCGGTACCAGGCCGCTTGCTGGTGGCTGTTTTCGCCATAGCGCAGGTCCTGGATCTTGATGAACTGGCTGTTGCTCTGGCCGGGGAAGGCAGCGCGCTCGGGCACGTATTCTTCCGACAGCTTTTCGTCTTCGAAGGTAACCGACGACAGGTAGTTGCTGATCGCGCCGTCGTACTGGCTGATGCGGTTGAATGCGGCCACCGACAGTGCAAAGCGCAGTTGGTTGCTCAGCTTGCCGCCGGCCTTCAGCTCGGCGAGCACCGCGTCGTACTGGTCGGCGGCGGTGATCACGCCCACATCCTTCCAGTTCTTGGCGGCCGAGCGCACCATCGCTGGGCCACCAATGTCGATGTTCTCAATGGCATCGGCCAGGGTGCAGCCGGCCTTGGCGACGGTCGCCTCGAAGGGGTAGAGGTTCACCACCAGCAGGTCGATGGTCTCGATGCCGTGTTCCTTCAGCGCAGCCATGTGCTCGGGCAGGTCGCGGCGGGCCAGCAGGCCGCCGTGCACCATGGGGTGCAGGGTCTTGACGCGGCCATCGAGCATCTCGGGGAAGCGGGTGACCTCGGCCACCTCGGTCACGGGCAGGCCCTGGTCGGCCAGCAGCTTGGCGGTACCACCGGTGGACAGCAGTTGCACGCCCAGCGCATGCAGGGCCTGGGCAAACTCGACAATACCGGTTTTGTCGGAAACGGAAATCAGGGCTTTCATGTCAATCACTTCAAAGATAGAAACAGGCTTGTGCCGCATGCGCAGCGGGCGCAAGCAGCACTGAAATCAGGGCGCGAGTCAGAGCATCTTGTGCTCGACCAGCTTCTTGCGCAGCGTGTTGCGGTTCAGGCCCAGCCACTCGGCGGCCCGTGACTGGTTGTTGTCGGCGTGGTTCATCACCACCTCCAGCATCGGGCGCTCCACCATGCGCACCACCATCTCGTACACGCGGTCCGGCACCTCGCCTTCCAGATCCTGAAAATAGGTCTGCAGGCTGTCCCGCACGGACTGCTCAATCGTCGTCTTACTCATACAAAGTCATCACTCATTGTTGTTGCTTGGGCCATCGCACTCCCGCTGGCCTCTGGTGCTGGTGCCATGCCAGGCAGCCGGTCCATCTGTTGCCCCAGGGCTAACAGGTAATCGGCTACGGCCTGCCATTGCGCCGCACTGTTGTCAATCACATTCATCTCGCGCCGAAACGCATCGCCCCCCGGCAGATCGCGCACATACCAGGCAATGTGCTTGCGCGCCGAGCGCACGCCCGTGCTCTCGCCGTACAGCGCATAGTGGTCCTGCAGGTGCTCGAGCAGATGGCGGCGCAGCTCGGCCACCAAGGGGGGCGCGAGCAGCTCGCCGGTCTGCAGAAAATGCACGATCTCGCGAAAAATCCAGGGGCGGCCCTGGGCCGCCCGTCCCACCATCACCGCATCCGCACCAGTGAAGGCCAGCACATCGCGCGCCTTGGCCGGGCTGGTGATATCGCCATTGGCAACCACCGGCACCGACACCGCCTGCTTGACGGCACGGATCGTGTCGTACTCGGCCAGGCCCCGGTAGCCCTGCTCGCGCGTGCGGCCATGCACGGTGAGCATCTGGATGCCCGCCTGCTCGAACTGGCGCGCCAGCTGCACGGCATTCTTGTGGTCATCGCTCCAGCCGGTGCGCATCTTCAAGGTCACCGGCACGCCATGGGGGGCGGCAGCCTCCACCACGGCTGCAGCAATCTCGACGGCCAGCGGCTCGTTTTGCATCAGCGCCGAGCCGGCCCATTTGTTGCAGACCTTCTTGGCCGGGCAACCCATGTTGATGTCGATGATCTGCGCGCCGCGCTCGATGTTGTAGACCGCCGCCTCGGCCATCATCGGCGCGTCGGTTCCTGCGATCTGCACGGAGATCGGGCCAGGCTCGCCAGCATGGTTGGCGCGGCGGCTGGTCTTGAGGCTGTCCCACAGGTCCTTGCGGCTGGTCACCATCTCGCTGACCGCATACCCCGCCCCCAGCGCCTTGCACAGCTGACGAAAAGGCCGGTCCGTCACGCCCGCCATGGGCGCCACAAACACGTTGTTGGCCAGAGTATAGGGACCGATGTGGACGGACATGGAATGCAAAAAGCGAGCACTTCGCCACCGAAGTGCTGGTTGTTGTGGTGAGGGGAAGGGGCAGATTGTACTGCTTAAAAAAGTAGCAAACATCCAATCTACCCGCTTGACATTTGGGAATGCCCAAAAAATGGGCGACGGGGCGCCCACTGGCAACGCCCCAGAGACGCCCCAAAGGCGCGCTTGGCAGCCGCAGTGAGCGCTCCAACGCCTCGGCCGCAAGCGCTTGTCCAGATGGCATTTTTCGGCCTCTTGACTGACACGGCAGCGGTCCGCGGCGCCGCTGGCGGGCGGCCCCCAGCCGCTACACTGGCAGCCATGGAAGCTTGGATTCAACAGTTGCTGACATGGCTGGCCCTGCCGCAGTTCGGGCTCAGTACGGTCTTTATCGTGGCCCTGATCTCGGCCACCTTGTTGCCGCTCGGCTCCGAGCCCGCTGTGGCCGGCCTGCTACACCTGAACCCCGATCTGTTCTGGCAGGCCATCTTGGTGGCTACCGCCGGCAACACCCTGGGCGGCGCCATCAGCTGGTGGACCGGCGCGCTGGCCCGCACCGCCTGGTACAAGGCCCGCAGCCTGCGTAAGGTTGGGCTCGACCCCACCGACCCCAGCCAGCCCCCTACCCCACCCAACAAGCAAAGCCGCCACCAGCGCATGGCCCGCATCTGGTTGCGCAAGTTTGGCGCCAAGGCCTGCCTGCTCAGCTGGCTGCCCATCGTCGGTGATCCGCTCTGCGCCGTCGCCGGCTGGCTGCGCCTGCCGTTCTGGCCCTGCGTGTTCTATATGGCGGTGGGCAAGTTTTTGCGCTATCTGGTGATGACGGCCACCATTTTGCATTTCTGGCCTTCGTGAAGTCGCGCTGAGCCCGGCGCCCACCTCTGCCGCACTAAGAGTCGCTAACACGATCCAGCAAGCCGAAGGTTTGCGGTTGAGACTAGGCGCCAAGCCGCAGGCAGTACAGACGTACGACAAGGCTTGGTAACGACGTATCAAGGGTTGTGTTGGCGACTCTAATCCACCCGCAGGCCCAGCTGCTGCCCCACGGCCGCATAGCGGTCGATATCGCTGGCAATCACCCGCCCAAACTCAGCCGCACTCTGCTGCACCGGCGTGTAGCCTTGATCGCGCAGCCACTGCTGCATCGCAGGCTCGGCCAGGATCTGCGCCAGCTCCGCATGCATGTGCTGCACGACCGCATCGCTGGTGGCGGCAGGCGCCAACAGACCATGCCACTGCTCCACGCTGAAACCGGCTGCACCTTGCTCGGCCACAGTGGCAACCTGGGGCCACTGCGCCAGGCGCTGGGGCGCAGTGATGGCAATGGCGCGCACACGGCCGGCCTCGATCAGCGGCGCTGCGCTGCTGGCGGTGACCATGCCCATGGCGACCTGGCCGGCGGCCACGGCGGTGATGGCCGGCCCGCAGCCCTTGTAGGGCACATGCTGCAAATGCAGCTGCGCGGCCTGGGCCAGCATTTCACCGGCCAGGTGCTGTGGCGTGCCATTGCCGCAAGACGCAAACGGCAGCTGCAGCCGCTGCGCCGAAGCGCGCACATCGGCCAGATTGTGCAGCGCGCTGGCCTGCGGCACCACCAGCACCGAGGCGATCGTGCCCACATTGAACACGGCCTTGAAATCCTGGCGCGGGTCAAAATCGAGCTGGCGGTAGACGGCCGGGTTGATCGCGAACGAGCTGTTCACCATCAGCCAGCTGCTGCCATCGCCCGGGGCCTGCGCCACATGGCGCGCGCCAATATTGCCGCTGGCCCCGGGGCGGTTTTCCACCACCACGGTCTGGCCGATACGCTGCTGCAAGGCGGCGCCCAGTTTGCGCGCGAGCAAATCCGTGCCGCCGCCGGGCGGAAAGGTCACGACGATGGTGATGGGCTTGTCAAAGCGCGCCGCCGCCATGCTGCTGCCGCCCAGCCACAGGCCAGCTGCAATGCAGGCCACAGTGGCGCTGGCGACCCACCACCAGGAAAAGCGTCGGAAAACTCGGGGCATCACAGGCCTCCTTCCAGGTTATGCCAGGTGTTCGGGGGATTGAGGGCCAGCTCAGGCATCCAGGCCAATATCGAGCACCTTGGCGCTGTGCGTGAGCCAGCCCACTGCGATCTGGTCCACCCCGGTGGCGGCCACCTGGGGCGCCGTCTCGGGCGTGATGCGGCCCGAGGCCTCGGTGACGGCCTTGCCCCGGCACATGGCCACTGCCGTGCGCAGGGTCTCCAGGTCCATGTTGTCCAGCAGCACCACATCCACCCCCAGCTGCAATGCCGCATCGAGCTGCGCGAGCGTGTCCACCTCGAGCTCGATCTTGACCATATGACCGACGCCCGCCCGGGCGCGGCCCACGGCGGTGGCCACATCGCCAGCCAGCGCAATGTGGTTGTCCTTGATCAACACGGCGTCATCCAGCCCAAAGCGGTGGTTGCTGCCGCCGCCCACGCGCACGGCATACTTTTGCAGCGCACGCAGCCCTGGCATGGTCTTGCGCGTGCAGGTCACCCGCGTGCCATAGGGCTGGATGGCCTGGGCGATCGAATAGGTGGCGCTGGCCACACCGCTCAGATGGCAGAGGTAGTTCAGCGCCGTGCGCTCGGCCGTCAGGATCGCCCGGCTCTTGCCGTGGATGCGGGCGATCTCCATGCCAGGCGCCAGCACCGTGCCATCACCGCACAGCGGCTCAAACACGAGACCGCTGTCGAGCAGATGAAAGGCCAGCCGCGCCAGATCCAGCCCCGCCAGCACGCCCGCTTGCCGCGCGACCAGGCGCAGGCTGTCTCTGGCGTCAGCCGGCACTATCGTGTCGGTCGTCAGGTCACCGGCGCGGCCCAGGTCTTCGAGCAGCGCCATGCGCACCAGCGGCTCCAGCATCACATCGGGCAGAGGAGGAACGGGCAGCGCAGCGGTTTGATTAATGCTCATTTTGAGTATTTATAGAGTAAAAAAGGGGCGCGCCAGCTTTGTACCAGTCGCACGGGGATTTATGCTAGACCTGAGCATAAATACTGTCAAGCGCTGACCCCTGATGGCCTGTCACCTGCGATCAGGCTTTCATAGAGAAATTGGGGTGCTCAGCCGCGTGCCAGCGGCAGCTTGTTGCCCGCCACTGCCCGCTCCACCAGCACATTGCGGCGAAAGCGAAACAGCTTGGCAGGGCGGCCTGCGCCCTGGCTGCTGATCTCGCCGGTCTCTTCGACCAGCGCCTGCTGCTCGATCAGGCGGCGAAAGTTCTGCTTGTGCAGGCTGCGCCCGGCCAGTGCCTCCACGGTCTGCTGCAGCTGCAGCAACGAGAAACTGTCGGCCATCAGCTCGAACACCACCGGGCGGTACTTGATCTTGGCCCGCAGCCGCGCCATGCCGGTGGCCAGAATGCGGCGGTGGTCATTGCGCATCGCCGTGCCCAGCAAGGTCTGGCCTTGGGGGGCCGCCATGCCATCGCGCCAGGCCTCAGCCACGAGGCCCGCTTCAAACAGCAGCTCGTAGCGCTGCAGCACCAGCTCTTCGTTCCAGTCGTTGCCGTCGAGGCCAAAGCTCACACAGGCCCGCTCCCAGCGCGCGCAGGCCGCTGCCTTCTCCGCCGCCTGCTCACTCCAGGCCTGCAAGGCGGGTGCAATGCGCTGGCCCAGCATCGCCGGCGCGCCACTGCGCCAGTCCTCCCAGGGGAAATAGCGGTACCAGTCCTGCCAGCCCGGCTGGGCCTGGCCGGCATCGTCCAGCTCGCGCGTCAATGCCAGGTAGCTGATGGAGATGGCCCGCATACCCAGCTCCTGCGAGCGGTCGCGGTCGGCAAAGGTGTAGAGCTGCTCGACAAAGCCCAGCGGGTGGTGGGTCTGGGTCTCCACCCAGGCGCGCAGGCTGGCCTGCAGCGAGCGGTGGTTGGCGGTGAAAGGCCCCGCTGGCAGCGTCTCGCCCGCCTGCGTGGTCAATATGCGCGGCTGCCCGCCCGTCACCGCCACCAGCACCGCCACCAGATCGGCCTGCACCGAATGCTGCTCGCGCTCGGCGGCGCTTTGCGCAAGGGGCGCGGGCGCAGCAGTGGCTAGTGTGTTGGCGGCAGGTGGGGTCACCAAAGGGGGCTTTCAAGAATCGATGGACGGGGCTGCGCCTGCAGCGACCGCCAACGGGGCCACAGTCTGGCAAGCAGCGGCTATCTTATAACGGCTTGCCGCGCTGCTCTGCCATCCCGCTGCCACATGCGCATGAGCGCAAGGCGCCATGAAAAAACCCGCTGACAAAGCAGCGGGCTCGTGGGGTTCGCCAGCACGCAGCGAGTGCGCGCAGGCAGTGTCGTCGCCAAAACGGTCAGACGTTGAAGAGGAAGTTCAGCACATCGCCATCCTTGACGATGTATTCCTTGCCTTCGGCGCGCATCTTGCCCGCTTCCTTGGCGCCTTGCTCACCCTTGTACTGGATGTAGTCATCAAAGGCGATGGTCTGGGCGCGGATAAAGCCGCGCTCGAAGTCGCCGTGGATGACGCCAGCGGCCTGGGGTGCGGTGGCGCCCACGGGCACTGTCCAGGCGCGCACTTCCTTCACACCGGCGGTGAAGTAGGTTTGCAGACCCAGCAGGGTAAAGCCGGCGCGGATCAGGCGGTTGAGGCCAGGCTCTTCCAGGCCCATTTCCTGCAGGAACATGTCGCGGTCTTCGTCGCCCATCTCGGACATTTCTGCCTCGATCTTGGCGCAGATGGCGACCACGGGCGCGCCTTGCGCTTGGGCATAGGCCTTGAGGCTGTCGAGCAGCGGGTTGTTCTCAAAGCCGTCTTCGCTGACGTTGCCGACAAACATCGCTGGCTTGGCGGTGATCAGGCAGAACTGCTTGAGCAGCGGCGCATCTTCCTTGGACACGGGCACGATGCGGGCAGGCTTGCCCTCGTCGAGCACGGCCTGGATGGGGGTCAGCAGCGAGACCAGCTTGGCGGCTTCCTTGTCATTGCCCGACTTCGCCGCCTTGCTGTAGCGGTTCAGCGCCTTCTCCACGGTGGCCAAGTCGGCCAGGCAGAGTTCGGTCTGGATGACTTCGATATCGGCGATCGGGTCCACCTTGTTGGCCACGTGGATCACGTTGGGGTCTTCGAAGCAGCGCACGACGTTCACGATGGCGTCGGTTTCGCGGATATGGGCCAGGAACTGGTTGCCCAGGCCTTCGCCCTTGGAGGCGCCTGCCACCAGGCCGGCGATGTCGACAAACTCCACGATGGCCGGAACCACGCGCTCGGGCTCGACGATCTTGGACAGCTGGTCCAGACGCGGATCAGGCACTTCCACCACGCCGGTATTGGGTTCGATCGTGCAGAAAGGATAGTTTTCGGCGGCAATCCCTGCCTTGGTCAACGCATTAAAAAGGGTGGACTTGCCAACATTGGGCAAACCGACGATGCCGCATTTGAGGCTCATGGCAGTGCTTTCTCTATTCTTTCGGACAAACCCGGTATTTTAAGCCGACTGCATGGCAATCGCGAATCCAGGCGTATTAACGGGGGGCCTCAGTCAAACTGCAGGGCGCCGCCGACAGCATCACCCACCCGCAGCACCCCGCCCGTGCCCGCTGGCACATAGGCGTTCATGCCAAAGGTCACGGCGCCATCCAGGCGCTCATCGTGGCGGTAGGTCTGCAAAGTGTCGGTCACGCTGGTACCGCTCGCAGCGGTGGCCGGGTCGATATCGGGGATGGGGCAGCGCGCGCAGGGCTTGACGAGGGGCAGATCGGCCCATAGCTGGCTACCCGGGCCGCCCTGCTGTACCGACAGGCTCTCGATGCGGTCTTCGTCATGCGACTGGAAACCGTCGACGACGATATTGGCACGAAAGCGCTCAGCCACCACTGGCACCTCGCCCGCCTGGCGCAGGCGCTCGTTGAGCTCATTGACCGAGGCCTGGCTGACGACCAGCACCGGAAAGCCATCGGCAAACTGCGTGGGCGCATCGGCCCCGCCCGTCCACTTCTTGCTCGCCAGCCGCAGCGCCTGCGGGGCCATGCGCACCAAAGTGCATTCCGTCTGCAAGAACGCGCTGAACCAGGCATTGACCGCATCGGGCGCCTGCAGACCCGTCACCCGGTCATCCCAGACGCGCACCGCGCGCTCGGGGCCGCTAAAGGCCATGTCCACCTGGAGCGGGTCCATGCCCGGGGCGGTGACCGTCATCACGCCATCGGCAATGGCCGGCTGCACCAGCACCATGCGGGCGATTTCGCGCTGCGAGATGAATTCGCCCCGGCCATCGACGAGCATAAAGGCCCGGTCATGCTCCAGGCCCGTGGCCAACAGGCGTGCGCTTTGCACGGCGATGCCGGCACAGGATTTGATGGGAAAAACCCACAATTGGCCAATATGGCCGGTGACATCAAAAAAATCGCTATTTGCCATGCTGCTCTGCGCCTGGGTTGATTCTGGGCAAACCACACTGTAACGAGTAAATAGCCGCCTTGCATCTGGGGACACCCTGCTGAGCGCCCAACGGTGGCCAGCCCCCTGCGGCAAGTCGTACCTGCGCGCTGCACTGCCACGGTGCCCCACTACAATAGATCGCTTATGGCTTCTGAATTCGACGTTTGTATCCGTGGCGCGGGCATTGTGGGCCGCAGCTTGGCATTGTTGCTGGCGCGCGAGCGCATGCATGTGGCGCTGGTGGACACGGCGCCTGCGCCCAGCAACAGCGGCCACGGCGATGTGCGCGCCTATGCGCTCAACCAGCTCTCGCGCGAGGTGCTGCAATCGGTGCGCAGCTGGCCCGAGGCCCAGTACGCCACCCCGGTGACCCGCATGGATGTCTATGGCGACCAGGGCGGCGAGGTGCATTTTGATGCGGCGCAGCAGCATACCGAGGCGCTGAACTGGATCGTCGATGTGCCTGCGCTGGAAGCGCAACTGGCCGCTGCCGTGCGCTACCAGCCGATGGTCGAGACGGTAGGCAGCCCGGTCGATGCCGCGCTGACGGTGGTTTGCGAAGGCAAGCACAGCCGCACCCGCGAAGAATTTGGCGTGGAGTTCGCCACCATCCCCTACCACCAGACGGCTGTTGCCACCCGCCTGCGCTGCGAGCGCCCCCATGGCCAGGCCGCGCGCCAGTGGTTTTCGGCCGCTGGCGATATTCTGGCCTTTTTGCCGCTGGGCGGCCCGGACGGCCATGAGGTGGCCGTGGTCTGGTCGCTGCCGGTCAGCCAGGTCGAAGGCGTCAAGGCGCTGGACGATGCAGGCCTGGCAATGGCACTGGAATCGGCCAGCCAGGGCATGCTGGGCCAGCTCACTGTTTGCGCCGAGCGCGCCGCCTGGCCGCTGCAGCAATCGGTCGCGCGCCAGTGGTGCGGCCCGATGCCGGGAAGCGCCTTGCAAGATACCGCCCGGGCCCAAAGCTGGGTGCTGGCTGGCGACAGCGCCCATGCCGTGCACCCGCTGGCCGGCCAGGGCCTGAACCTGGGCATGGCCGATATCGCCGCGCTGGCCCGCTTGCTGACCAGCGAAGATGCGCGCTGGCGCCGCCTGTCGGACCTGCGCCTGTTGCGCCGCTATGAGCGCGAACGCAAGGCGCGCCTGGCCCCCATCGGCTTGGCGATGGACAGCATTCAACAATTGTTTACCAGGCCAGAGACACCTTTGCAGAGCCTGAGAAACTGGGGCATGCGCGGCTTTGAGAGCAGCGGCCCGCTGAAATCCTGGGTCACCCGCCAGGCCATGGGAGTGAACTTTTAGCGCCCATCTGGTACAAACCGTCGTTCGGCCAAAAGCCGCTTGCGGTACCAAAATGTTCATAGTGACGGGGGTTTAGCGTTCAGGCGCAGTTCCTGCCCAGACGGACAGCGGTGCACCGCCAAGCGGCTTTCCCTGCGTTGGGGTCTCTCCAGCGCGCAGGCTTTCACCATCAAGATTCAAAAAAGGTTTCTCATGCGAATTCTCTCTACCGTATTGGCCAGTGCTGCCATCGCGGCCAGTTTCTCTGCCAGTGCGCAAGAAGACGCGATCCGCAAGGCGCTGGCAGAGCGTATCCCCCAGCTGCAAAAGATTGACGAAGTCAGCGCCACGCCGATGCAGGGCCTCTACGAAGTGCGCGTGGGCACCGATCTTTTCTACAGCGATGCCAAGGGCAACTACCTGATTCAGGGCGAGCTGATCGACACCCAGGCGCACCGCAACCTGACCGAAGACCGCATGAACAAGCTGACGGCGGTGGACTTCAACAGCCTGAACCTGAAGGACGCGATCAAGACCGTCAAGGGCAATGGCTCGCGCAAGATTGCCGTCTTTGAAGACCCCAACTGCGGCTACTGCAAGCGCTTCGAGAAAGACCTGCAAAACGTCAAGGACGTGACGGTCTACACCTTCCTCTACCCGATCCTGAGCCCTGACTCGGTCGAGAAGTCGCGCAACATCTGGTGCGCCAAGGACCCGGCCAAGGAATGGGCCAGCCACATGCTCAAGGGCACCGATGCCCCCGCCGCCGCTTCAAGCTGCGACGTGACCGCGCTGCAGCGCAATATGGAATTTGGCCGCAAGTACAAGATCACCGGCACGCCGACGATCTTCTTTGCCGATGGCTCGCGCGTTCCCGGCGCGATCGGCTCGGACGACCTGGAAAAGCGCCTCAAGGCCGTCAAGTAAGCCTGGCAGCTTGCTGCCCGCATCCCATCAGGCCCTTCGGGGCCTTTTTTGCGCCCCTTGAATTCCTGGGTCGGCACGCGACCATGCAATTGGGGCTACGCTTGCAGGCTATGACCCAAAGCGCACCCGCCCTGGCACCGCATGCCATCCAGTACACCATCACGCCCATCGATCTGCATGCCCACCTCTACCAGGTCGTGCTCAACATCCCCCGGCCCAAGGCGATGCAGACCGTGTCGCTGCCGGTCTGGATCCCTGGCAGCTACCTGGTGCGCGAGTTCTCCAAATCGCTGCAGGGCCTCGGCGCCAGCCAGAACGGGCAGCTGGTCGATATCCAGCAGCAGAACAAGAACACCTGGGTGGTGGACTGCAGCGCAGCGGAACCCCTCACCCTGAGCTACCAGATCTGCGCCTACGACAGCTCGGTGCGCACCGCCTGGCTCGACAGCCAGCGCGGCTTCTTCAACGGCACCAGCGTATTTTTGCGTGTGCATGGCACCGAGGCGTTGCTGCAGGTGCTGCACATCGAGCCGCCGGCCCAGCAGCCCCACTGGCAGGTGGCTACCGGCCTCTTGGCCGCGCAGACCAACCCCCAGGGCTTTGGCCGCTACCATGCCAGCAGCTACGACGAGCTGGTGGACTGCCCGGTGGAGATGGGGCCGTTCTGGAGCGCCGAGTTCAGCGCCCATGGCGTGGCGCACCGCTTTGTGGTGGCCGGCGCACCGCCCAGCTTTGATGGCGCACGCCTCATTGCCGATACGCAAAAGATCTGCGAGACCGAAATCCGGCTCTGGCACCCCCGGGGCAAGCCGCCCTTCGAGCGCTATGTGTTCATGCTCAACGCCATGGACGACAACTACGGCGGCCTGGAGCACAAGAACTCCACCGCCCTGATCTGCAGCCGGCGCGACCTGCCCCGCAAGGGCGAGGCCCAGGCCAGCAGCGGCTACATCACCTTGCTGGGCCTGATCAGCCACGAGTATTTCCACACCTGGAACGTCAAGCGCCTGCGCCCGATGGAGCTGGCCAGCTACGACTACGAGCGCGAGAACTACACCGAGCTGCTGTGGTTCTTCGAGGGCTTTACCAGCTACTACGACGACCTGGTCCTGCGCCGCGCCGGCCTGCTGGACAACAGCCAGTACCTCAAGCTGCTCAACAAGACCTTGAACCAGGTGCTGCAGACGCCGGGCCGCCATCTGCAAAGCGTGGCCGAGGCGAGCTATG
This sequence comes from Comamonas sp. MYb396, assembly GCF_037479555.1. Taxonomy (NCBI): domain Bacteria; kingdom Pseudomonadati; phylum Pseudomonadota; class Betaproteobacteria; order Burkholderiales; family Comamonadaceae; genus Comamonas; species Comamonas sp. MYb396. Next base: position 708,483 of record NZ_JBBGYU010000002.1, read on the forward strand.
ACGCCTGGGTCAAGTACTACCGCCAGGATGAGAACACGCCCAACGCCACCGTCAGCTACTACACCAAGGGCTCGCTGGTGGCGCTGTGCCTGGACCTGAGCCTGCGCCGCGCAGGCCACAGCGGGCTGGATGTGGTGATGCGGGCACTGTACCGGCGCTGCAAGGCCGGCCCGATGCGCGAGCAGGACCTGCTCGATGTGCTGCATGAGCTGACGGGCCGCAGCTGGGCCGCCGACATCAGCGCCTGGGTGCATGGCAAGCTCGATCTGCCCGTGGCCGCCCTGCTCCAGGCCCATGGCGTGGATTGCCAGCCCGACAAGCCCCAGATCGCCCAGCAGCTGGGCCTGCGCGTGGCCGAGGGCGCTGCGGGCATCAGCATCAAGGTGGTGTTGCGCGGCGGCGCAGCCGAGGCCGCCGGCATGATGGCGGGCGATGAATGGCTTGGCATCGAGCCGCTGCAAGCCAGCAGCGACAGCATTGGCTGGCGCCTGCACAAGCTCGACGACCTGCCGCTGTACGCTGGGGATGCCCAGCAGGTGCTGGCCCTGGTGACCCGCGACAAACGCCTGCTGCGCCTGCCGCTGGCCTTGCCCGAGCGCGCCGCCAGCGCCGCAGCCAAGGGCCGCAAGAAACCCCCAAAAACTGCCAGCCAGAGCGATACGGTCACCTTGGCTGTCACCGATGTGAATCTGGTCAACCTCTGGCTGGACGGGCGCTGATCGCCGATAGCGGCGTGCCCACCTGCACCCAAAAAGCGCCATCTTGCGCAGGCTGCTGCGCCGCAACAGCCCGCTTGGTGTAGGATGCCTGTCGACCATGCGGGCGCCAGCAGGCCGCTGCTGCCCCACAAACCCAAGGAGATAGACCGTGGCCTATGAAATGATCGAAGTGCGCGTCGAAGCCGAAAAGGTGGGCATCATCACGCTCAACCGCCCCAAGGCGCTGAACGCGCTGAACGACCAGCTGATGAATGAGCTGGGGGAGGCGCTCAAGGCCTTTGACGCCGACAAGAACATTGGCTGCATGATCATCACCGGCAGCGAAAAAGCCTTTGCCGCAGGTGCCGACATTGGCGCCATGGCCAAGTACAGCTTTGCCGATGCCTATGGCGGCGACTACATCACCCGCAACTGGGAAGCGATCCGCAGCATCCGCAAGCCCGTCATTGCCGCTGTCAGCGGCTACGCGCTGGGTGGCGGCTGCGAGCTGGCCATGATGTGCGACTTCATCATCGCCGCCGACAACGCCCGCTTTGGCCAGCCCGAGATCAAGCTGGGCGTCATCCCTGGCGCCGGCGGCACGCAGCGCCTGCCCCGCGCCGTGGGCAAGGCCAAGGCCATGGACCTGGCCCTCACCGGCCGCATGATGAACGCCGACGAGGCCGAGCGTGCCAGCCTGGTCAGCCGCGTGGTGCCTGTGGACAAGCTGATGGAAGAGGCGCTGGGCGCAGCCATCATCATCAGCGGCTTCTCGCAGCTGGCCGTGATGGCCGCCAAGGAATCGGTGAACCGCGCGTTCGAGGGCAGCCTCAACGACGGCGTGATGTTCGAGCGGCGCCTGTTCCACGCGCTGTTCGCGACCAATGACCAGAAGGAAGGCATGGACGCCTTCGTCAACAAGCGCCCAGCCCAGTTCAGCAACAGCTGATCGGCGTTGCGGTGCCGTTGGCGCCAGGCCAATGGGTACAGGCACGGCCGGTACAGGCACGGCCAGTACAGGCACGGCCGGCGCCCGCCACGCCAAATGGCCCAATTTTGACAAAACCTGGCGACATTGATCGCCGGCCCAAATTTTCGGTATATAATTTCGTTCTGCCGGTCGTATAGCTCAGTTGGTTAGAGCGCAGCATTCATAATGCTGATGTCGTAGGTTCAAGTCCCACTACGACCACCAGGTTTCAAGCCGCAGTGATTGCACAATCACTGCGGCTTTTCTCTTTGGCGCATCTATGTTGACCGCTGCAAGTCCTGCCGAAAAAGTCGCGGCCAGCGCGCGGCATCGCAGCCATCCGCCCCTACAATGGAGTCCGTCGGTCGTATAGCTCAGTTGGTTAGAGCGCAGCATTCATAATGCTGATGTCGTAGGTTCAAGTCCCACTACGACCACCACATCCCACCGCAGTGCCTGCCACAGGCCCTGCGGTTTTTTTATGCCCGCAGGGGCACAATAGCCCCATGCAAGACCTGTTCAGCCCCGCCGCCGACGACGGCCAGCCGCCTTGGGAGCGCATTGCCATTGGCCGCCAGGCCTGCGTGCTGCGCGGCTTTGCGCTGCGCTGGGAGGATGACTTGCTGCGCCAGGTGCAGGCCATCGTGCAGCAGGCGCCGTTTCGGCATTTGCGCACCCCGGGCGGGCGCGATATGCAGGTGGCGATGAGCAACTGCGGCGCATTTGGCTGGTACAGCGACCAGCATGGCTACCGCTACAGCGCCACCGATCCCTTGAGCGGCCAGCCCTGGCCCGCCATGCCACCCGCCTTCGCAGCGCTGGCCGCCCAGGCGGCAGAAGCCGCCGAGCTGCCAGCCTTTGCGCCCAATGCCTGCCTGATCAACCGCTACAGCGTTGGCACCCGCCTGACCCTGCACCAGGACGAAGGTGACGCCCGCCACCCGATCGTGTCGGTGTCACTGGGCCTGCCCGCCATCTTTCTGTGGGGTGGCGATGCCCGCGCCGATGCCACGCAAAAGCTGCCACTGCAGCATGGCGATGTGGTGGTCTGGGGTGGCGTGGACCGCATGCGCTACCACGGGGTGATGCCGGTCAAGGATGGGACCAGCCCCACGGCGCATCCGCTGCTGGACGGGCAAAGAATCAACCTCACCTTCCGCCGCGCGACCTAGGCCGCTGGCTCAGGGGCCGCACCACCCAGCTCCTGCGACAGGCAATCGATAAAGCTGCGCACCTTGGGCGCCAGGTAGCGCCGGCTGGTGTAGATCGCATACAGGGTCACCGTCAGCGCCTCCCACTGGGGCAGCACCCGCTGCAGCTGGCCGCTGCGCAGGTCGTCCTCCACCAACCAGGATGGCAACAAGCCCAGGCCCATGCCGGCGCGCACCGCATGCAGGCTGAGGTTGGAATCATCGGACAGCAGGGCCGGCTGCAAGTGCAGCGGCGCGCTGCGGCCACCGGGCTGGCTCAACTGCATGGGGCTGAGCGACACATAGCTGGGCAGCACGGCAGGGTGCTGGGCCAGGTCGGCAGGTTGCTGGGGCGGGCCGGCCTGCTCCAGGTAAGCGGGGCTGGCCACCAGGTAGAACGGCACCTGGCACAGCGGGCGGGCAATCAGGTGCGGGGCGGGGTCGGACGAGGCGCGCAAGGCCATGTCATAGCCGGCGGTGGCCAGGTCGATCTTGTGGTTGTCCAGGTGGATGTCGACCAGCACCTGCGGGTAGCGGGCGCGGTAGCGCGCCAGGATGCGCGCCATCTGCGGCGTGGCGCACCAGACCGGCGCACTGATCTTGAGCTGGCCGCTGGGGGCCTGGTTATGCTGGCCGATCTCCTGGGCGGCGGCGTCCAGCATCTCCAGCGCCAGGCTGCTTTGCGCATACCAGCGCTGGCCCGCCTCGGTCAGGCTGATATGGCGGCTGCTGCGGTTGAGCAGGCGCGCGCCCAGGCGCTGCTCCAGCTGGGCCACATGCTTGCTGACCATCGGCGCCGAGATGCCCAGGCGCTCGGCAGCCTGGACAAAGCTGCCGTTGTCCACCACCGCCTGGAACACCTGCATGCTGGTGAGCTGGTCCATAGTTTCTTAATAGGAAATCAACCGCTGCATTTTAGCTACTTGGTTTCCTTTTAGGCAGCTACTACATTGGACGCAAGGAGTTTTCCATATGACCACGACCACCACCCCCGCCAGCACCAGCGGCAGCCGCCTGCCCGTCTACTTTATCTCGCACGGCGGCGGCCCCTGGCCCTGGATGCCCGAGATGCATGACTACTACGCGCAGCTGGCCGCCTCACTGGCCGATATGCCGCGCCAGATCGGCCGCACGCCGCGCGCGATCCTGATGGTGTCGGCCCACTGGGAGGCCGACACTTTTACCGTGCAGTCCACGCCCCAGCCCGGCATGATTTATGACTACGGCGGTTTTCCGGCCCACACCTACCAGGTCCACTACCGCTCGCCAGGTTCGCCTGAACTGGCCGGGCGTGTGGCGGGCCTGTTGGCCCAGGCCGGCATTGCCGTGCAGCAGGACGCCCAGCGCGGCTATGACCACGGCATGTTCTCGCCAATGGCCGCGATCTACCCCGAGGCCCATGTGCCGGTGGTGCAGCTGTCGCTGCGCCGGGGCCTGGACCCGGCAGAGCACCTGGCGTTGGGCCGGGCGCTGGCCGCCTTGCGCGATGAGGATGTGCTGATCATTGGCAGCGGCTTGTCCTACCACAACCTGCGTGCCTTCGGGCCCCAGGCCCGCGTGCCCTCCAAAGCCTTTGACGACTGGCTGGCCGAGACCATGCTGCAGCTGGACAGCGCCAGCCGCAGCCAGCGCCTGCTGGACTGGGAAGACGCCCCCGCCGCACGCATCGCCCATCCGCGTGAAGAGCATCTGCTGCCGCTGATGGTCGCGGTCGGCGCCGCCGAAGGCGACCGCGCCGTGCGTGTGTACCATGAAGACAACTTCATGGGTGGGCTGGCCGTATCCAGCTACCGGCTGGATGCCGCCTAAGCGCTGCTGATGGGCGGGAAGCTGCCGGCCTCTCCAAAAAAGTTGCATTACACAACCAAAAAGTTGTATATTGCAACCAAACACTGGAAAGACGCATGGCAGCCGCTACCGACACCCCCTTGGTCAACGACATCCGCAGCGCCTCGCGCACCATGGTGCGGGAGCTGGGCTTTATGGCCAACACCTTGGCGGCGACGCCCTATTCGGCCTCAGCCGTCCATGCGCTGCTGGAAATCGATGCGCATGGCCAGGTCACCGCCGCCCAGTTGGCAGAGTATCTGGGGCTGGACAAATCCAGCGTCAGCCGCATGCTGGCCAAGCTGATCGCCAATGGCGAGCTGCAAGAAGAGCCCTGCGCAGACGATGCCCGCGCCAAGCAGCTGCAGCTGTCAGCGCAGGGCCAACGCACGGTCGCAGGCATCCATGCCTATGGGCAGACCCAGGTGCGCAGTGCGCTGGCACAACTCAACCCCTCGCTGCAGCAGTCCGTGGCGCAGGGCTTGATGGCCTATGCCCAGGCCCTGCAGGCGCACCGGCTGGGCAGCGCGGCGGGCCAGGGCAGCGCTGCCACCTCGGCCACGGGCAGTATCCAGATTCACAGCGGCTACCGGCCCGGCGTCATCGGCCGGGTGGCCGAGATGCATGCCGTGTTCTATGCCCGGCACTGGGGCTTTGGCGCTTTCTTTGAAAGCAAGGTCGCCTCGGGCCTTGCCGAATTCAGCGGCCGCCTGGGCGAGCCTTGCAACCAGATCTGGACGGCGGTGCACAACGAGCGCATCGTCGGCTCGGTTGCGATTGACGGGCAGGACCTGGGCAACAACCAGGCGCATCTGCGCTGGTTCATTCTGGATGACGGCTGCCGCGGCGGCGGCGTGGGCCGCCAGCTGCTGACGCAGGCCCTCGCCTTTTGCGACCAGCGCGGCTTTGCCAGCACCGAGCTCTGGACCTTCCAGGGGCTGGATGCGGCACGCAAGCTCTACGAATCGCTGGGCTTTGCGCTGGTGCATGAAGAGGCCGGCCAGCAATGGGGCTCGACCGTGGTCGAGCAGCAGTTCAGCCGCCGCCGGCACGGCGCCTAGGTGGGCGATGCAGGCGCGCCAGCCAGCGCTGTGGGCAGCGGCCACCACCGGCATGCTGGTGGGCGCGGCCATGGTCTCCACCAGCGCGCTATCGCCTGCTGCCTCGCCAGCCAGCCTGGCGTTTTTGCGCTATGCCATCGGGCTGGCGATCCTCGCCGGCCCTGCACTGCTTGCCACCTGGCCGCGCTACCGCGCCCGCGATGCGCTGGCCATCGCCTTGCTGGGCGTCGCGCAGTTTGCGCTGCTGATCCTGCTGCTCAACCATGCACTGGCGCGCCTGCCCGCCTCCACCTGCGCGCTGGTGTTTGCCACCATGCCGCTCTTTACCTGGTGCCTGGCGGCGCTGTCGGGGCGCGAGCCTTTGAGCCGCCGCAGGCTGGCGGGCCTGGCACTGGCCGTCTGCGGCGTCGCCGTGCTGCTGCTTGGCAGTGCGCGCGCTGCCAGCGGCGTGGGTGGCGCAGGCAGCCTGGGCCTGCTGGGCGGCAGCGGCATGGCGGCCTTGCTCGCCGCCACCCTGGTGGGTGCGGCCACCAGCATTCTCTACGGGCCCTATATGCGGCGCTACCCGGCGCTGCCCACCAGCGGCCTGGCGATGGCCGCATCGGTGCTGTTTTTGGCGCTGTACTGCAGCTGGCAGGGCCAGCCGCTGTGGCCGGTGTTTTCTGCCACGCAGTGGGGCCATATGGTCTTTATCGGGCTGTCGAGCGGCCTGGGTTACTTTTGCCTGCTGTGGGCGCTGGGCCGGCTGCAGGCATCGCTGGTGATTGCCTTCCAGGCGCTGGGCCCTGTCACCGCCGCATTGCTGGAGCTGGCCTTGCACCAGCGCATGCCATCACCTGCGCTGCTGGCCCCCATCGCGCTGGTGCTGGCCGGCCTGGTCATCAGCACCCGGGCGCCTGCAGGCTAAGCCCAGCTTGCCCCAGTGCCGGACTGCGGCACCGCCAGTGTTTGTAGAATGCGGCCTCCAGCCCCTGGATATACACCATGAACCGCTGCACCACACCCCACACTCCCCATCACCGCCTGCGACGCAGGGCCCGCGCCAGCCTTGCGACCCTTGCGCTGGCACTGGGCGGCATCAGTGCCCTCCCCAGCCTGGCCCAGACCGCCACCTTTGCCCCGTTCCAAGGCCCCGTCCGCGCCTTTCCTCCGCAGGCCCTGCGTGGCTATCTGGTGGTCACCAGCCCGACCGAAGCCACGATCGACAACCAGGCGCTGCTGCTGGCACCGGCCTTCAAGCTCTACAACCCGCAAAACACGACGGTGCGCCCCAACACCGTGCTGGGCCAGAAGCTGACGGTGAACTATGTGATCGAGAAAACCAGCGGCCGCGTGCATGCCGCCTGGATCTTGAACAGCGAAGAAGCGGCCCTCAAACGCGACCGCGCCGACAACGGCTTCTGGAGCGGACTCTTTAAATAAAGCGCATTGGCGCCGCCGCTTGGGCTGACCGCCCCGGTCAAACCCGGCAGGGCGACCTGCGTATCCCCCCTTAGGCAGCAGTGCGCCCGCCTGGCGCCTGGCTTTCTGCCGTATTTCGGTATTCCCTCAGGCCTGCAACCGCAGCCCCTGGGCCCCCACGAGATTTGCACCATGTCCAAAAAAGTATTTATCAAAACCTTCGGCTGCCAGATGAACGAGTACGACTCGGACAAGATGGCCGATGTGCTGGGCGCTGCCCAGGGCTATGAACCCACACAGGACATGGACGAGGCCGACCTGATCCTCTTCAACACCTGCTCGGTGCGCGAGAAGGCACAGGAGAAGGTGTTCTCTGACCTGGGCCGCATCAAGCACCTGAAGGAAAAAGGCGTGCTGATCGGCGTGGGCGGCTGCGTGGCCAGCCAGGAAGGCGCCGAGATCATCAAGCGCGCCCCCTATGTCGATGTGGTGTTTGGCCCCCAGACCCTGCACCGCCTGCCCGAGCTGCTCAATGCCCGCGCGGCCAAGGCCAAGCCGCAGGTCGATATCTCCTTCCCCGAGATCGAAAAGTTCGACCACCTGCCGCCCGCCCGCGTCGAAGGTGCATCGGCCTTTGTCTCGATCATGGAAGGCTGCTCCAAGTACTGCAGCTATTGTGTGGTGCCCTACACCCGGGGTGAAGAGGTGAGCCGCCCGTTTGAGGACGTGCTGGTCGAGGTTGCAGGCCTGGCCGCGCAAGGCGTCAAGGAAATCACCTTGCTGGGCCAGAACGTGAATGCCTACCTGGGCAAGATGGGCGACACGGCCGAGATCGCCGACTTCGCGCTGCTGCTCGAATATGTGGCCGAGATCCCCGGCATCGAGCGCATCCGCTACACCACCAGCCACCCCAATGAGTTCACGCCGCGTCTGATCGAGGCCTACGCCAAGATCCCCAAGCTGGTCTCGCACCTGCACCTGCCGGTGCAGCACGGCAGCGACAAGATCCTGATGGCTATGAAGCGCGGCTACACCGCCATGGAGTACAAGAGCACGGTGCGCAAGCTGCGCGCCATCCGCCCCGATCTGGCGATGAGCAGCGACTTCATCGTGGGCTTCCCCGGCGAGACCGAAGAAGACTTCCAGAAGATGATGAAGCTCATTGGCGATGTGCGCTTTGACAACTCGTTCAGCTTTATCTTCAGCCCGCGCCCTGGCACCCCCGCTGCCAACCTGCCCGATGACACGCCTTACGAGGTCAAACTGCGCCGCCTGCAGGAGCTGCAAGCCGTCATCAACCACAACATCAAGACCATCAGCGAAGAGCGCCTGGGCACCGTGCAGCGCCTGCTGGTGGAAGGCAAGTCCAAGCGCGACAACGGCGAGCTGATGGGCCGCACCGAGTGCAACCGCGTGGTCAACTTCCCCGGCCAGGAGCGCCTGATTGGCCAGATGGTTGATGTGCGCATCACCGAGACCATGACCTATACGCTGCGCGGCGAGGTTCTGATCACCCACTGAGATCCATTGCTGGCAGGCCGAGGCCGCGCTGGTCAGGCGCAGCAAACACGGTGAAAATAGCCCTCTGCCCTGCTTTTGTGGCCCGCAAAGGCCCCACCTGCCTTGGGGCCCGTTAGCATGCAGGGGGCGCATGAGGGATGCGCTATTACTAGAAAGGCATCATCACCATGGCATCCGTGTCCGACCCGTCCACCGCACTGCGCAGCGAGGCGCTTGACGCCTTTCTGGACCATGTTGATGCGCTGTTCAACACCGAGGACGAGACGCAGGAATGGCCTGCCCGCCAGGCCGCAGCCGCCCAGCAGCTCGCATCGCGCGCGCTGGAGCCCGAGGACCTGGACCAGTTGCGCCGCGTCTACCGCCTGTGGAGCATGGCCGGCCAGCCCGCCCAGGCCCTTGCCGCCGTGCAGCAGCACCAGCCCCGCCTGCTGCAGGAGCTGAGCGCTGGCGCCCAGCGCGATGCCGCCGTCACCATGGCCATGCTGCAGGCCGATGCCGCCGAGGATGTGCCCGACCTCCCCCCCGAACAGTACCGCGACGTGATCGCGCAGGCCATGGCGGCCGTGGACCAGGCCGGCGACCTGGGTGACCCCGACCGTGCCTGGCGCCACTTGGCCCGCCATGCCCACCAGGCCCAGGCGCTGGACCTGCAAGAGCAGATCTGCCGCAAGCAGCACCAGTACAAAAGCCAGCAGGCCGACCGCGCCCATCTGCGCGCCTGGGACGATGCGATGCTGGCCACGCGCCTGGGCCGCATCGAAGTGGCCAAGGGCAACAGCGCTGCGGCCCGCGACCTGGGCCACTACGCGCTGCAAAAGCTCCAGCGCGCCGAAGCGGGCCAGGACATCGACACCGATGACTGGCTGCTGCTGGGCGAGGACATCATTGCGCTGGCCCCGGATGCGCTGGCCCAGCACAGCGAGCTGACGCTGGCGAGCCTGCCCAGCACCGCCTCGCCCGCCGCCTGGCGCGATACCCGCGCCCAGCTCGCGCGCCTGGCCGCTGGCAGCCTGCACCAGCAAGGCGCGCTCGATGCAGCGATCAGCAAAGGCCAGGAAGGCCGCTTTGCGCTGGTGCGCGACAGTGACGACCGCAGCAGCGCCTTGCTGATCGACTGGCTGGTGCAGGCAGCGCGCCTACCCGAGGCCGCCCACATGTGCTTTGAGAGCACCTTGCACAGCCGCCCCGGATCGCGCGAAGCGGCCTGCCGCCAGGCGCTGGCCCATCTGGGCGAATCGGATGGTGCGCCGTACTGGGCGCTCACCCTGATGGCCGCCGCGCAGGACGAGGACCTCGCTGAGTTTCTGCCCGCCGACATGGATGCCGAGCAGGCCTTTGCGCACTACAGCGCCATCGTGCAGCAGCAGTCGCTCAACCACCCGATGTGGCGCCTGCTGCAGGGCAACCATCTGTTCGAGCAGCAGGACTATGCGCAGGCCTTGCCGCTCCTGGAAACCCTGGCCGAGCGCCCCCAGTACGCCAATGGCGAGCTGGCCTACCGTTTGTTTGTCTGCCGCGCCCGCGTGGCGGGCCTGGCCAGCGCGCTGCAGTCGCCCTATATCCGCTGCGACAGCGGCAGCTGGTGCTATGCGATGGGCGTGCAACTGGACGACGACGAGGCGCTGATGCAAGCCATTGGCGGCGAGGGCGAAGAGCTGCCCGGCGACTGGCCCTACGACGAGCTGCTGCGCTGGATCAAGCACTACTACGAGACCGGCCAGGCCCGCTTCGAGCACTGGTTTGCCACCGGCCAGGGCAGCTACAAGGATGGCAACCTGCACGACTACTCAATGCTGTGCAACAACCTGGCCATCAAGTACCGCTACAACGACGAAAACTACGACGGCGCGCTGGCCCTGCATGCCAAAGGCATTGCGACCAGCCCCTTTGCCGAGCACTACAACGGCATCGTCTCGACCCATATCGACAGCGACAACTACGCACAGCTCATCGGTGCCGCTGAGCAGCTGTGGCACTACAGCCAGGACCATGGCTACAGCCGCCACAGCCCCTGCGACTACTTCCCCAAGGTGGCCTACGCGCTCTACCAGCAAGACCGCAATGTGGAAAACAGCATCTGGCTGGAGCGCCTGGACGAGTGGTGGAGCCAGCTCGATGAGGACGAGCAGCGCAGCGAGCGCTATGACTATCTGCGCAGCCTGCTCAACCAGCTCGACTACTACTCGGCTACCCATGGCGCCGAGGTGCTGCCGCGCCTGCAAGCGCTGCTGCCTGAGCTGGAACAGCGCCAGAACCCCTACCTGCTGCGCCGCGCAGGCGACGCGATGCAGACCTCGGGCACGGACCAGCAGGCCTTGCAGATCTACCAGCAGGCGCTGGCCTGCGCGCCTGCCGATGACGCGGCCGAGCGCGAGAAGCTGCAGGCCACGATCGACAAGCTCCATGCCCAGCTGATCACCGCAGCGCCTGGCGCGGGCGGCGGCAAACCCTGGTGGAAGTTCTGGTAAGCCCATCCATGCGCTCAAGCACGGTGTACCTGGCGCGCAATGTGGTCAACGCGCCCGAGCTCAAGGCCCGCATCGCCGCGCGCAGCCGCGAGCGCGGCGACACGCCCGAGATTGCGGCCTGGCTGCAGAACCATTTCTACCGCTACCTGGTAGGCAATCTTCAGTCGCCGCCCGAGGCCGTACAGGCCATCACCACCACCGAAGCGCTGCAGCAGCGCTATGCCGTTGGCGCACCGGCCTGGGCGCTGGCCTTGCTGGCGCGCAAACCCGGCCCCGAGGCAGCGCAGGCCGATTCGGCGCTGTGGTGGATCAGCCCTGCCCATGACAGCGTGCTGGCGCTGGAGCGCCAGCTGCTGGAGTTTTTGCAGTCGCGCCAGGGCACCTCGCTGGAAGGCAAGCTCGCCCGCATCAACTGCCCGCAGGCCTTGGAGCGCTGGGCGCAGGAGCACCAGGCTTTCGAGGCCCAGCAACTGGCCGGTTGGCGCCAGCACCAGCCCCATGCAGTGCAGACGGTTTGGCAAGGCAGCCAGGGCGCATTTGTCGAGCTGTTGCCCGGCAGCGGCGTGCTGCGCGAAGAGATGGCCTACGAGAGCCAGATGATGCGCCACTGCCTGGGCCAGTTTGCCAACCGCCGCCAGCTCAGCGGCGGCTATGGCGAGCACTATGCCGAGGGCTGCGAGCAAGGCCGCATGCGCATCTTCAGCTACCGCACCGGCCAGGGCCAGCCGCGCATCACCATCAATGCCTGGCTGCAGCCCGATGGGCGCCTGCGCATCGACCAGATCAAGGGCAAGCAAAACCGCCCGCCGGTAGACCGCTACCGCGCTGACGTCATTGCCTTTTTGAACCAGCTGAACACCAGCGAAGACACGCCCGACGATGCACTGGGCATGCGCCTGCTGCGCACCACCGGTGCCCAGGCGGGCTGGCATGCGGTGGAGAGCTTGCACAGCGAGGCTGAGCATTTGCAGCTGTGGCAGCGCCAGCCCAGGCTGCTGGCCCATGTGCCGCAGGCCTCGCCGCTGGTGCAATGGCTGGCGGCCGCACATGACAGCAGCCTGCTGGCTGGCCAAAACCTGCCGCCTGCGCTGGCCTACAGCCTGGCGCAGGCGGGCAAGGCACCCGCCAAAATGCCGCCGGGCATGCAGCCGGAGGCACAGCGATGATCCAGATCCTGGTAGCAGCCATCGGGCTGTGGCTGGTGTGGCAATGCGTGCGGGCCTTTCGCCGCCAATGGGGCAGCCAGGCGCCTGCGCCCTCGGGCCCACTGGGGCATTACCGGCTCACACCCGAGCAGAACTGGGCGCTGGCGCTGGCCCACCCGATGGCCTTCCATGCGCTCAAGGATGGCTTTGCCGACAGCGCCATGCCCGCGCCCACCAGCAGCCTGGCGGCATCGCTGCGGCCCATGGCCTTGCATGCCTTTGGCCTGCGCACCGACCTGGACGATGCCAAGGTGCGACAGCAGCTGCCCGAGCGCATGCGCACGCGCTGGTGGTGCCTGGATGTGGAGCGGCTGCAGGCGGGGGACGACGCCCGCGCCGCGATGGCCTTTGCCTGCGTGCGCGCCAGCTTTTTTGTGCGTACCGCCGCCATGCTGGGCTGGATCAGCGCCGAGCAGCAGTGGCAGCTGCTGCAGCTCAATGCCGCGCGCGCCCGCGATTGCTTTGGCAGCTGGCAGGAGCTGGGCAGCGCCTATATCCAGGGCCGCGCCCAATGGGTGGCCAAGGGCCGCTCGGACGCGCTGGGCCGCAGCATCAGCGCCGAGGAGTTGCAGCACTGGCTGCAGGATGCTTCGCACCCCTGGGGGGCATACGCCTGGCGTTGAGCGCGCCCCAGACCTTTTTTTGCGGCAATGGCCGCTTGTTTTATTCAGGCCATGAATATTCTCAAGCGTCAAATACCGTGCGGGCCTCGGTAAAGCGGCGCGAGAAATAGGGATTGGCCAGGCTCACGGTCTTGACCACGCCGCCGCTCGACGGCGCATGCACAAACTGGCCATTGCCCGCATAGATGCCCATGTGCGAATAGCGCCCGCCCATGGTGTTGAAGAACACAAAATCGCCGCGCTGCAGGTCACGCCTGTCGATCTCGGCGCTCACCCCCGCCCACTGCGCCGTGGTGCGCGGCAAGCGGCGCGTAGTGATGCCCTGGATCGCATACTGGATCAGACCGCTGCAGTCAAAGCCGCCTTCGGGTGTGTTGCCACCATAGGTGTAGGGCGTGTTGACCACCAGCATGACCCGCGCATAGAGCGCTTCGCGCAGCTCACCGCTCAAGCCCAGGTTGACGGGCACCACGCCGCTGTCCACACGCGGTGACGTCGACGTACCGCCTGCCGTGCGCTGGCCCCCCTCTTGCCGCGCCGTGCGTGGCGGCGAGGCGCCGCAGCCTGCCAGCAGCGCCGATGCCGACAGCGCCCAGAGCAAAAAGGGACGGCGCGCAGCCGCGTCTTGGTGGTCCATGGTCTCCCCCTTGGATTCAGGCCGCAAGAAATTCATAAAGCATATTATTCACAATTTCATGCAAGTTTGTGAAATGTATTGGTATTTCTCGCGGAGATACGGCCTCTCTCGTATTTTTACCAATTTGTCAAACGTGCTGAATACCCGGAATGCCCAACTATTCTGCTTTCAGAGGGAGAAGACTACAATTTGTGTCGTAAGCATAGAAAACAAGCATCCTTCATTGAAAGGACACCCCATGGTGCAATTCTCCAGACGCCAGTTCATGAAAGTGACTGGTTCGACTCTGGCGGGTTCCAGCCTGGCAATGATGGGCTTCTCGCCCGCCACTGCGCTTGCCGGAGTCCGTCAGTACAAGCTGGTCGGCAGCACAGTGACACGGCAAACCTGCACGTATTGCTCTGTTGGCTGCGGCATTTTGATGTACTCGCTGGGCGATGGCGGCAAGAACGCCAAACTCTCGGTGATCCACGTCGAAGGCGATCCCGACCATCCCGTCAACCGCGGCACGCTGTGCCCCAAGGGCGCATCGCTGCTGGACATCGTCCACAGCCCCAACCGCCTGCTCTACCCCGAATACCGCGCGCCCGGCTCCAACGAGTGGAAGCGCCTGTCCTGGGATGAGGCGCTGACCCGCATTACCAAGCTGCTCAAGGACGATCGCGACGCGAACTTCCTGGAGAAGACGGATGATGGCCTGACGGTGAACCGTTGGACCTCGACCGGCATGCTGGCCGCATCGGCTGCCAGCAACGAGGCCGGTTACATCACCTACAAAGTGGCCCGCTCTTGGGGCATGTTGGCGTTCGATAACCAAGCCCGTGTCTGACACGGCCCGACGGTGGCAGGTCTTGCCCCGACGTTTGGCCGTGGAGCGATGACGAACCATTGGGTCGACATCAAGAACGCGGACGTTATTTTGATCATGGGCGGCAATGCCGCTGAAGCCCACCCTTGCGGCTTCAAATGGGTGACCGAGGCGAAGGAGCACAACAAGGCTCACTTCATGGTGGTCGACCCGCGCTTTAACCGATCGGCTTCGGTGGCGGATTTCTACGCCCCTATCCGCTCCGGTTCGGACATTGTTTTCCTCGGCGGTGTGATCAACTACCTGCTGACGAATGACAAGATCCACCACGAGTACGTGCGCAACTACACCGACTTCACGTTCATCGTGCGGGAAGACTTTGCGTTCGACGAAGGCATCTTCTCGGGCTACAACCCGGAAAAGCGCACCTACGACAAGGCCAGCTGGGACTACGAGCTGGGCGAGGACGGCTACGTCAAGACCGACCCAAGCCTGCAGCACCCGCGTTGCGTCTACCAATGGCTCAAGCGCCATTACGCCAGCTATACGCCTGAGAAGGTCGAGAGCGTCTGCGGCACGCCCCAGGCCAAGTTCCTGCACGTCTGCGAAAAGCTTGCATCGACGGCAGAAGCGGGCCGCGCAGCGACCATCCTGTACGCCCTCGGCTGGACCCAGCACTCGATCGGCGCGCAGATCCTGCGCACCGGCGCCATGGTGCAGCTGCTCTTGGGCAATATCGGTGTCGCCGGTGGTGGCATGAACGCCTTGCGCGGTCACTCCAACATCCAGGGCCTGACCGACCTGGGCCTGCTGTCCAACGCACTGCCCGGCTACCTGACCTTGGCCAACCAGGGTGAGCAGGACTACCAGAAGTACATCGACGCGCGCACGCAAAAGCCTTTGCGTGCCAACCAGATGAGCTACTGGCAGAACTACCCCAAGTTCCATGTGAGCCTGATGAAGGCTTTCTGGGGACCGGCTGCGACCAAGGACAACAACTGGGCCTATGACTACCTGCCCAAGCTCGACAAGCAGTACGACATGCTGCAGATTTTCGAGCTGATGAACGAAGGCAAGGTCAACGGCTACATCGCCCAGGGCTTCAACCCGCTGGCGGCGCTGTCCAACAAGAGCCGTGTGCGCGACGGGCTGGCCAAGCTCAAGTTCCTGGTGATCATGGACCCGCTGGCCACCGAGACCTCGGAGTTCTGGAAGAACTACGGCGAGTACAACGACATCGACACCGCATCGGTGCAGACCGAGGTGTTCCGCCTGCCCACCACCTGCTTCGCTGAAGAAGATGGCGCGGTCGTGAGCTCCTCGCGTGTGCTGCAGTGGCACTGGAAGGCCTCCGAGCCGCCCGGTGAAGCCAAGACCGACATCGCAATCATGTCGGCCCTGCACCTGCGCATGAAGGCGGCCTACCAGAAGGACGGCGGCAAGTTCCCCGATCCGATCCAGAACCTGTGGTGGCCTTATGCACAGCCTGCGCACCCTTCGTCCGAAGAGATTGCCAAGGAGTACAACGGCCGCGCACTGACCGACCTCACGGCGTCCGACGGCAAGGTGCTGCGCCCTGCCGGCCAGCAGCTGTCCGGTTTTGGCGAGCTGCGTGACGATGGCTCCACGATGAGTGGCTGCTGGATCTGGGCGGGCAGCTGGACCGAGGCGGGCAACCAGATGGGCCGCCGCGACAACAGCGACCCGACCGGCATCGGCAACACGCTGAACTGGGCCTGGGCCTGGCCGGCCAACCGCCGCGTGTTGTACAACCGCGCATCGGCGGATCTGGAAGGCAAGCCTTTCAACCCGAATCGCACCTTGGTCAAGTGGAATGGCTCGACCTGGGGCGGCGCGGACGTACCCGACTACGGCCCGACCATCAAGCCCGAGACCGGCACCGGCCCGTTCATCATGAACCCTGAAGGGGTGGCGCGCTTCTTTGCCCGCAAGGGCATGAACGAAGGTCCGTTCCCGACGCACTACGAGGCATTCGACAACCCGCTGGGCTACAACCCGATGTACCCGAAGAACGACAAGGCGGTCAGCAACCCGGCAGCCCGCGTCTTCCCGGCCATCTGGGAGACCTTCGGCAAGGCGGACGAATTCCCGCATGTGGGCACGACCTACCGTTTGACGGAGCACTTCCACTACTGGACCAAGCACGCGCTGCTGAACTCCATCATCCAGCCCGAGCAGTTCGTCGAGATCGGCGAGGCGCTGGCCAAGGAGATCGGCATTGCGACGGGCGCCATGGTGAAGGTCAGCTCCAAGCGTGGCTACATCAAGGCCGCTGCGGTGGTGACCAAGCGCATCAAGCCGATGCAGATCGAAGGCAAGACGGTGCACCACGTGGGTATCCCTATCCACTGGGGCTTCAAGGGCCTGACCAAGCCTGGCTTCCTCGCCAACACCCTCACCCCGTTTGTGGGTGATGGCAACAGCAATACGCCAGAGTTCAAGACCTTCCTCGTGAAGGTTGAGAAGATCTAAGGAGCAGCGATGTCATCTCTTCAATCATTGGATATCAAGCGCCGCTCCGCCACCACCACCCCATCGCCCAGCGTGCGCAGCCCGCACGGCGGCGAGGTGGCCAAGCTGATCGATGTCTCCAAGTGCATCGGCTGCAAGGCCTGCCAGACCGCCTGCATGGAGTGGAACGATCTGCGTGACGATGTGGGCACGGCAGCGGCCGGGGTCTACGACAACCCTACCGACCTGACGGCCAACTCCTGGACGGTGATGCGGTTTTCCGAATACGAAAACGAAGCCACCGGCAATCTGGAATGGCTGATCCGCAAGGACGGCTGCATGCACTGCGAAGACCCGGGCTGCCTCAAGGCCTGCCCCTCTCCCGGTGCCATCCTGCAGTACACCAACGGCATCGTCGATTTCCAGGAGGAAAACTGCGTGGGCTGCGGCTACTGCGTGACCGGCTGCCCGTTCAACATTCCGCGCATCTCCAAGAAGGACCACAAGGCCTACAAGTGCACGCTGTGCTCGGACCGCGTGGCCGTGGGCCAGGAACCCGCCTGCGTCAAGACCTGCCCGACCGGCGCGATCATGTTTGGCACCAAGACCGCCATGCAAGAGCGTGCCGAGGAGCGCATTGTCGACTTGAAGGAGCGCGGCTTTGACAAGGCAGGCCTCTACGATCCGCAAGGCGTGGGTGGCACCCACGTGATGTATGTGCTGCACCATAACGACAAGCCCTCGCTCTACCACGGTCTGCCCGATGATCCATCGATCAGCCCCATGGTGAGCCTGTGGAAGGGTGTGGCCAAGCCACTGGCGCTGGCAGCGCTGGGCGTGGCCGCTGTCGGCAGCTTCTTCCACTACATCACCAAGGGCCCGATCGAAGTGCCCGAGGAGCTGGAAGAGGAAGAAGCCGCCAAGGCGCGCGCGGACAAGGGCGCCGACCACCACGAGGAGTCTGGACGATGAAAAGCAAGACCCGTGATCTCCAACGCTACACCGCTGGCGAACGCGTCAACCACTGGGTGGTCGCGATCAGCTTTGTGCTGCTGGCCTTGTCGGGCCTGGCGTTCTTCCACCCCTCGTTCTTCTTCATGACGAACCTGTTCGGTGGCGGACCCTGGACCCGCATCCTGCATCCCTACATCGGTCTGGTGATGACCGTCGGCTTTGTGCTGATGTTCTTCCGCTTCTGGCAGCTCAACATCATCCGCAAGAACGATGTGGAGTGGCTCAAGAACGTGCCCGCGCTGGTCAATGGCGAGCACGAGAAGATGCCACCGGTGGACAAGTACAACGGCGGCCAGAAAGTGCTGTTCTGGATGCTGGTGCTGTGCATGGCGGGCCTGTTGGTGACCGGCGTTCTGATGTGGCGCGCCTGGTGGAACCTGCCGGTGAACGTGGTGCGCGCTGCGGCGCTGCTGCATGCGCTGTCGGCCTTTGGCCTGATCGGTCTGATCATCGCCCACATCTACGCGGCCATCTGGACCCAGGGCACGATCCGCGCAATGACGCGCGGCACGGTCACCCGCGCCTGGGCGCGCTTTCACCATCCGCTGTGGTACCGCCGCATGACGGGCGACACCACCGACCTGGACAAGCCCGCCAGCCACAAGCACGGCGCCTGATGCGCCTTGCAGGCCTGCCCCGTCCCGCGGCCCTGTGCCGCAGCGGGCCAGGTCCTGCCCGCATCGCCCCCTGCCCTGCTCCCCAACGCCGATAGCCCCGCCAGGACTATCGGCGTTGATTTTTGAGAAAATCCCCGTATGCAACGCATTCTTCAACCCGGTGAGATCGAGTCGCTCGACCACACCAGTTTTCCACGCGTGCTGCTGCCCAACACCAGCAGTCTGTTTCTTGACCGAGCCCAGCGCATTCGCCAGCTGGCCGACGGCAACCCGATTGCGGACTACCTGCTGTTCATCGCCAAGCTGGTGGACGCCCAGCACCAGGCAGCCCAGGGCCTGCAGGTGGCTGCGCCCGATGCAGCGGCCATCGCGCAGGCCCAGCAGTACTCGTCGCCGCTCTTGCCCGCCGCCGACCACCTCGATCCCGTCTGGCACCAGGTGCTGGACGGCATGCTCGGCCAGCTGGCCAGTGCCGATGGCCTGCCCGAGGCCTTGCAGCCGCTGATTGGCGAGCTGCAGCGCTGCGGCACCGAGGACCGCAATGCGCTGGCCAAGCGCCTCCTGACCAAGGAGCTGGCCGCGCGCGATGTGGGCCTGGCGCCCTTTGTGATGGCTGCGCTGCAAGTGGTGTTTGCCACCCGCGCCAGCCAGCTGCGCCTGGCCGACATCCCCTTTACCGACCCGGCCACGATCTGCCCGGTCTGCGCCAGCGAGCCGGTTGCCGGCGTGGTGCGCATTGGCGGCAAGATGGCCGGCCACCGCTACCTGCACTGCGGCTGCTGCGCTACCGAATGGCATATGGTGCGCGTCAAATGCAGCCACTGCGAATCGACCAAGGGCGTGCGCTACCAGGGCCTGGAAGGCGGTAAGGATGTGGTGCTGGCAGAGACCTGTACCGAATGCGGCAGCTACCGCAAGCTGGTCAACCAGGAAAAGGACCCGCTGGCCGAGCCACTGGCCGATGACCTGGCCAGCCTGATGCTGGACCTCTTGATGAGCGAGCAGACCGCGTTCTCGCGCGCCAGCGGCAACCCGCTGCTGTTTGTGGCCGTGGCCGAGCCGCAAGCGGCCGATGCCGATGGCAGCGTGCCCGATCTGCACTGAGCGCTTGCCGAGTACCTGAACGTTTTGGCACCATGCCATACTGGACGATGGCGCTGCTGCCGCAGCCCATCGTTTTTTTATTTCAGTCCCTGTTTGAGCTGGTTTGCCCATGAACGCACCCACCCACCTGCCCTCTGTAGACAAGCTGCTGCAGCACCCGCGCACCGCTGCGCTGTTGGACAGCTATGGCAAGGCCCAGTGCACACAGGCCATCCGCACCGCGCTGGGCGAGGCCCGCAGCCGCTGGCTGGCAGCGGCGGGCAGCGACGCAGAAGATGCCGATGCCTTGCTGGACGCTGCCGAGCAAAAGCTCCAGCAGCTGTTTGCGCCGCGCCTCAAGGCCGTCTACAACCTGACCGGCACGGTGCTGCACACCAACCTGGGCCGCGCGCTGCTGCCGCAAGAGGCTATTGACGCCGTGGTGCAGGCGCTGGCGACCCCCAGCAATCTGGAATACGACCTGGCCGACGGCGGCCGGGGCGACCGCGATGATCTGGTCGAAGACCTGGTCTGCCGCCTGACCGGTGCGGAGGCCGCCACCATCGTCAACAACAATGCGGCTGCCGTGCTGCTGGTGCTGTCCACCTTGGCACGCGACAAGGAAGTGGTGGTCTCGCGCGGTGAGCTGGTCGAGATTGGCGGCGCCTTCCGCATCCCCGATGTGATGACCCGCGCCGGCGCCCGCTTGGTCGAGGTGGGCACCACCAACCGCACCCATGAGAGGGACTACGAAGCCGCGCTGGGCGAGCACAGCGCTGCGCTGATGAAGGTGCACTGCAGCAACTATGCGATCAGCGGCTTTACCAAGTCGGTGGCCGAGGCCGATGTGGCCCGCATCGCCCATGCGCGCCAGCTGCCCTTGATCGTGGACCTGGGCAGCGGCACCCTGATCGATATGCGCGACTGGGGCCTGCCCTATGAGGTGACCGTGCGTGAGACCATCGAGGCTGGCGCCGATGTCGTGACCTTCAGCGGCGACAAGCTGCTGGGCGGCCCGCAGGCCGGCATCATTGTCGGCAGCAAGGCCTTGATCGCCCAGATCAAGAAGAACCCGCTCAAGCGTGCGCTGCGCGTGGGCAAGCTCACCCTGGCCGCGCTCGAGCCCACCTTGCGCCTCTACCTGCACCCCGAGAAACTGGCCGAGCGCCTGACCACCTTGCGCCTCTTCACCCGTCCGGCTGCCGCCATGGAGCAGCAGGCGATTGCGCTGCAGGCGCCGCTGCAAACCTTGCTGGGCCCCGACTATTTGGTGGAGCATGCCGCGATGACCAGCCAGATCGGCAGCGGTGCATTGCCCGTCGAGAGCCTTCCCAGCCATGGCCTGGTCGTGCGCCCCCAAGAGCGCAAGCGCGCCGGGCGCCTGTTGCAGCAGCTCGAGGCCGCGCTGCGCCAGCTGCCGCGCCCGGTGATCGGCCGGCTGCGCGACGATGCGCTCTGGCTGGATCTGCGCTGCCTCGAAGCCGCTGACCAGGCCGCCTTTGCCGCCAACCTGCAGCAGCTGGCGCTGGGCAGCAGCGGCAAGGACGGCCAGGCATGATCATCGGCACTGCAGGCCATATCGACCATGGCAAGACCACCCTGGTACGCGCGCTCACCGGCGTGGAGACCGACCGGCTGAAGGAAGAAAAGGCGCGCGGCATTTCAATCGAGCTGGGCTACGCCTACACCCCGCTGGCCAATGGCGATGTGCTGGGCATCATCGATGTGCCCGGCCATGAAAAATTTGTGCACACCATGGCCGCCGGGGCCGTGGGCATTGACCATGCCCTGCTGGTGGTGGCCGCCGATGACGGCGTGATGCCCCAGACGCTGGAGCATCTGGAAATCCTGCAGCTGCTGGGCATACGCCAGGGCACGGTAGCCCTCACCAAGGTCGACCGCGTGCCGCGCGCCCGCATCGATGAGGTGCGCGATGAGATCACCGCCATCCTGGCCCGCAGCAACCTGGCCGATGCGCCCATCTTTGAGACCGCAGCGGCGCTGCCCGATGACCCGGGCGTCTGGGCGCTGCGCCAGCACCTGCACCAGCAGGCCCAGGCCATGCCCCAGCGCGCCAACAGCGGGCTGTTCCGCCTGGCGGTGGACCGGGTCTTCAGCCTGCCCGGCCAGGGCACGGTGGTCACCGGCACCGTCTTCAATGGCCAGGTGGCCGTGGGCGACAGCCTCGTGCATTCGGCCAGCGGCGAGCCCGTACGTGTGCGCAGCATCCATGCGCAGAACCAGGCGAGCGAACACGGCCTGGCCGGCCAGCGCTGCGCACTGAACCTGGCGGGCATCGCCAAGGAGGCCATCACGCGCGGCGACTGGATCATGGACGCGCGCCTGCGCCAGACCACCCAGCGCATCGATGTGCGCCTGCACCTGCTCGCCGATGCAGCGCCGCTGGCGCAGTGGTCGGCCGTGCACCTGCACCTGGGCACCATGCGCTGCACCGGCCATATCGCCTTGCTGCAAGATGGCGACCTGGCCCCAGGCACCGAAGCACTGGCCCAGCTGGTGCTGGATGCCCCGGCGCTGGTGCTGCCCGGTGACCGCGTCATCGTGCGCAATGCCCAGGCCAACCGCACGATTGCCGGCGCCATGGTGCTCGACCCCTACGCCCCCGCCCGCAAGCGCCGCAGCGACAGCCGCATGGCCTACCTGGCTGCGCTGGCACACTGGATTGACACCGCCGACACCGGCCCGCTGCTGGCCGAGGCCCCGCTGGGCCTGGCCCGCTCACAGCTGGTACGGCTGACCGGCACGGCGACACCGGCCGTGGCCGAGACCTGCGCCCACCTGCCGCTGCCCGATGGCGATGCGCTGCTGGTGGACAGCCAGGCCTGGCATACGTTGCAAGACCAGCTGCTGCAGGCGCTGCACCGCTTTCATGAAGTCGCCCCGGATGAGCCCGGCATCAACGCAGCCCGGCTGCGCCGCATGGCCCTGCCTGCGCTGCAGCATGGCCCCCACGATGCGCTCTACCATGGCCTGCTCGATGCGTTGATCGCCGCCGGTCAGATCGCCAGCAGCGGCGCCTGGCTGCACCTGCCCGGCCACCGGGTGCAGCTGAGCGAGGCCGAGCAGGCCCTCGCCCAGCGCTTGATGCCCGCGATCACCGAAGGCCGCTTTGACCCGCCCTGGGTGCGCGACCTGGCCCGCGACCATGGCGCCGGGGAGGAGCTGGTGCGCCAGCTGCTCAAAAAGCTCTCGCGCCAGGGCCTCGTGTTCCAGGTGGTCAAAGACCTGTTCTATGCCGCCCCCTCCATGGATGCGCTGGCGGCACTCACCGCAGAGCTTGCCCAGCAGGCCGAGCGCGGCGAAGTGCAGGCCCATGCCTTCCGCGATGCCACCGCCCTGGGCCGCAAGCGCGCCATCCAGATCCTGGAGTTCTTTGACCGCGTGGGCTATACCCGCCGCGTGCGCGATACGCATGTGCTGCGCCCGGGTGTGCGCTGGCAGGCGGGCACAACCTCGTAAGCCACCCAAGGGTCTGCGGCAGCGCCAGCCGCAGGCGCCACGCAGAGCCGCTACAATCGGCCATCTTGCCCAACACGCACGTGTTGCAGGGAAGGCAATCGTGCCCGGTGGCGCGGCCGGGCTTCAAACCCGGTGAGGGGTGTCAGCCACTCCTGGGTTGGTTCGACTCCAGCTGTCTTCCGCCATCCCCATCCCCCCCAAAAAACAGCATGGCATAGCTCTGCCAGCCAAATGCCGATAATGGTGGGCCGCCATGGGCGGCACCGCTTTTCTCGCCAGTCTGTTAGCCCTGAGGATGCCCGTATGAATGCCCCCACCACCGCCCTGCCCACCTCGCCACGCCTGACCTCGCTGTCGCATGGCGGCGGCTGCGGCTGCAAGATTGCCCCTGGGGTGCTGGCCGATCTGATGAGCCGCAGTGCGGTGCCCAAGCAGTTCTATGCGCAGCTGCTGGTGGGCACCGAGACGGCGGATGACGCGGCGGTCTACCAGATCAACGACACGCAGGCGATTGTCGCGACCACCGATTTCTTCATGCCCATCGTCGATGACCCCTATGACTTTGGCCGCATTGCTGCGACCAATGCGCTGTCGGACATCTACGCGATGGGCGGCACGCCGCTGATGGCGCTGGCCATTGTCGGCATGCCGATCAATGTGCTGCCCCACGACGTCATTGCCAAGATTCTCGAGGGCGGCGAGTCCGTCTGCCGCGATGCCGGTATTCCACTGGCCGGCGGCCACTCGATCGACTCGGTCGAGCCCATCTATGGCCTGGTCGGTATCGGCATCGTCAACCCGGCGCAGCTCAAGCGCAACCGCGATGCCCAGGCGGGCGATGTGCTGATTCTGGGCAAGGCCCTGGGTGTGGGCATCCAGTCCGCGGCCTTGAAAAAAGGCCTGCTCAGCGACAGTGACTACGCCAGCATGGTGCGCACCACCACCCAGCTCAACCGGCCCGGTGCCGCACTGGCGCAGCTGGCCGATGTGCATGCGTTGACCGATGTCACCGGCTTTGGCCTGCTGGGCCACACGCTGGAGCTGGCGCGCGGCGCGCAGCTCACAGCCGTGATCGACAGCCAGGCGCTGCCACTGCTGCCCGGCGTCCTCGATCTTGCCCAGCAAGGCGTGGTGACCGGCGCTTCGGGACGCAACTGGGCGTCCTACGGCAGCGATGTGGCGATGGGCGCGCAAGTGCCCGATGCGATGCGCAGCCTGCTGACCGACCCGCAGACCTCCGGCGGCCTGCTGGTCTCCTGCACGCCGGAGGCTGTTGGCCAGGTGCTGGACATCTTCAAATCCCAGGGCTTTGCCGATGCCTGCGTAGTCGGCCAGATGCAGGCGGGCGAGGCACAGGTCGTGGTGTCGTAACAGCGCAGCGCCTGGAGGCAAAAACGCCTGCTGGATGCAGGCGTTGTTGGTGGGGGCGCGATAACGCCGGTATGTGCTTAGAACGGCAGCTTGGGCATGCCGCCGCCCATCATGCCCTTCATGCCGCCCATCTTCTTCATCATCTTCATCAGGCCGCCGCCCTTCATCTTCTTCATCATCTGCTGCATCTGGCCAAACTCGTTGAGCAGGCGGTTGACCTCTTGCACCTGCACGCCAGCGCCAGCGGCAATGCGCTTCTTGCGCGTGGCCTTGATGAATTCGGGCTTGGCGCGCTCATAGGGGGTCATCGAGCAGATGATGCCTTCCTTGCGGCGCACTTCGCGCTCGGCCTTGTCCATATCGACCTTACCAGCCTTGCCCGCCAGCTCCGAGGGCAGTTTGTCCATCAGGGTCGACAGGCCCCCCATCTGCTTCATCTGCTGGAGCTGGCCCAGGAAGTCGTTCAGATCAAAGCCGTCGCCGGACTTGATCTTCTCGGCCATCTTCTGGGCCGCCTCCATGTCCACGCCCTTGGAGACCTGCTCGACCAGGGCCACGATATCGCCCATGCCCAGCACGCGCTGCGCATGGCGCTCGGCGTCGAACACTTCCAGGCCATCGAGCTTTTCGGACACACCGGCGAACTTGATGGGCGCGCCGGTGATCTGGCGCACCGACAGCGCCGCACCGCCGCGCGAGTCACCGTCGAGCTTGGTCAGCACGATACCGGTGAGCGGCAGCGCCTCCTTGAAGGCCTTGGCGGTGTTGATCGCGTCCTGGCCCTGCATCGCATCGACGACGAACAAGGTCTCGACCGGCTTCAAGGCCGCATGCAATTGCTGGATTTCGGTCATCAGCACTTCGTCGATGGCCAGGCGGCCGGCGGTATCGACCAGGAGCACATCAAAGTAGTGCTTCTTGGCGTAATCGAGCGCCGCGTTGGCAATATCCAACGGCTTTTGGTCGGGCGTGCTGGGGAACCATTCCGCGCCCGCCTGCTGGGTCACGGTCTTGAGCTGCTCGATAGCGGCGGGGCGGTAGACGTCTCCCGAGACGGTCAGCACCTTTTTCTTGCGCCGCTCGATCAGGTGCTTGGCCAGCTTGGCCGTGGTGGTCGTCTTACCGGCACCTTGCAGGCCGGCCATCAGGATCACCGCCGGCGGCTGGGCCTGCAGATTGATGTCGGCCACGCCCTCGCCCATCGTGGCGGCCAGTTCCTTGTTGACGATCGACACCAGGGTCTGGCCCGGCTTGAGGCTGCCCAGCACTTCCTGGCCCAGCGCTTTTTCCTTGACGCGGGCAATGAAATCGCGCACCACGGGCAAGGCCACATCCGCCTCCAAGAGGGCCATGCGCACTTCACGCAGCATGTCCTGGACATTGGATTCGGTGATACGGGCCTGGCCACGCATTTCCTTGACGAGGCGCGAGAGTTTATCGGTCAGTGCGGAAGCCATAGGGTGGAGTCTTGAGTAATCGTGGCAAAGGGGGCGCCCAGCGGTAGCCGCTGGCCGGAGCCCGGGCTAAAAACGACTGGCGCCAGGGGCTGTAAGCCACAGCCCTGCAAACCTTTGATTCTACCCGCTCACCCCAAAACTGACGCGGGGCCAGGGCTGGCAGCCTGCCCGCGAGCGCAAGAAACTATGGCCCGCTCCCTACAATAGGTAAATGTTTGACCGTGAAGCGCCAAACGAATTTAGCCTTTGAGGCTGCGCACATGCAGGCCCGAAGCCGCGACAATGCAGCTGCGGCCTGCGCCTGCCCCCGCTGGCATGGCCAGCTGCAATGCCAAAGCCCTGCCCGCCACCCTGAGGTGGCGCTTTCTTTGACCAGGATCACCGATGCCAGATACGCCGTATCGCCACTTGCTAGACCATTTCTCGGACGCCTTCTTCGTGACCGATACGCAAGGCCGGATCCTGGATGTCAATACCCAGGCCTACCGGGAGATGGGCTACAGCCTGGCAGAGCTGATGGCCCTGACGGTGGCCGATTTTGCGCTGGACTACACACAGGAGGAGTTGCTGGCCCTGTGGCAGAAAATGGAGCCCGGTGAACACACCGTGGCCACCAACACCCACCAGCGCAAGGACGGCTCCTGCTTTCCCGTCGAGGTGCACATCACCTGCCAGCTGGTGGATGGCGAGAAGCGCTTTTTCACCATCTCCCACGACATCACCGAGCGCGTGCGCCGCGACCAGGAAATTCAGCTGCTCAATGCCGCGCTCGAGCAGCAGGTCGAGAAAAGCACCCAGCAGTGGCGCCATTCCACCCACCTGCTCGATGCGGTGATGCGCGGCACCTCGGACATCGTCTTTGTCAAAGACCGCCAGGGCCGCTATGTGTTTGCCAACCCCGCGGCCGAGGCCATCACGCAGATGCCGCCTGGGGGACTGATTGGCAAGACCGATGCTGAAATCCTCGGCGGCCACAACAATTTTGCCGACGACGATGCCGCCGTTTACCGGAGCAGCACGCCGGTGGTGTCGGAGTCGCATGCGCTGATCGAGGGGCGCCGGCTCAGCTTCCAGTCCATCAAGAGCCAGTACCGCAACGAGCATGGCGAGGTCATCGGTCTCTTGGGCATTTCGCGTGACACGACGCAGATGCGCGAATCGGAAAACCAGCTGCGCCAAAGCTATGACTCGCTGCGCCGCGCCGAGCGGCTCTCGCGCATCGGCAGCTGGACGCTGGACCTGGCCAGCGGTGAGATCGAGGCCTCGGAGATGATGTACGAGATGAATGGCCTGGACCCGCAGGGGCCCAAGCTGACCCAGGACAACATCGCCCACATGATGCCGCCGCAGGACTATGCCAAGGTGGCCGCGGCCATTGCCCAATGCGCCCAGACCGGCCAGCCCTACCGGCTCGATGTGACCCATTACACGCCCGATGGCGGCCAGTTCCCGGCCAGCATCCTGGGCCAGGCCGACTATGACAGCAGCGGCCGCATCGTCAGCCTCAGCGGCACGCTGCAGGATCTGTCCGAGCGCGAACAGGCACGCCAGCGGCTGGAAGCACTGGCCGACAACCTGCCCAGTGGCGCGATCTACCGCGTCGAAGGCTCGGCCACGACCTTGCGCATGAGTTACATCAGCGCCGGTATCGAAAAGCTCATCGGCGTGAGCGCGCAGGCCATCATGGCCGACAACGCGGCCTATATCAAAACCATCCACCCGGCAGATCTGGCGATGTACCGGCAGCAGCAGCGCGAGGCGTTGGAGCGCCTGAGCCTGTTTGACTGCAGCTTTCGCATCATCCGCCCCGATGGCAGCCTGCGCTGGCTGCGCTGCCGCTCGGCACCCAGCCGCCAGGAAGCGGGCACGATCTGGGACGGCATCATGCTCGATATCACGCGCGAGCGCGAGGCCGAGCTGGCACTGCAAAAAGCCAAGGAAATGGCCGAAGCGGCCGAGCGCGCCAAGTCCGAGTTCCTGGCCACGATGAGCCACGAGATCCGCACGCCGATGAACACCGTCATCGGCATGACACGCCTGATCCAGCAGACCCCGCTGCTGCCCAAGCAGCGCAACTACCTGGAGAAGGTGGAGCTGTCGGCCAACGCACTGCTGTCGGTGATCAATGACATCCTGGATTTCTCCAAGATCGAGGCGGGCATGCTCACCCTGGAGAACGTGGAGTTCGCGCTCGACGATGTGCTCGAGACCGTCTCGGCAGTCACCACCTTGCGCGCCGAGGAAAAGGGCATCGAGGTGGTCTACTCGGTCGCGCCCGATGTGCCCCGGCAGCTGAGCGGTGACCCGTTGCGCCTGAGCCAGGTGCTCAACAACCTGGTGAGCAATGCCATCAAGTTCACCCACTTGGGTGAGGTGGTCATCAGCATCCAGACCACCGAGACCGCCGGCAACCGCCCCGTGGTCCCGGGCAAGATCGGGCTGGAGATCACCGTCAAGGACACGGGCATCGGCATGAGCCCGGCCCAGATGAGCCAGCTGTTCCGCCCCTTCTCGCAGGCCGACAGCCAGACCACGCGGCGCTACGGCGGCTCGGGCCTGGGCCTGGCCATCTGCCAGCGCCTGGTGGGCCAGATGGGGGGGGAGCTCAAGGTCGAGAGCAGCCCGGGGCTGGGCAGCACCTTCTACTTCTCGGTGCAGCTGCACCCCGCCCAGCTGCAGCAGGCGCCCAAACCAGCCCGCTACCACGGCACGCCGGTGGACCGCGTGCTGATCGTCGACGACAACGCCAGCGCACGCGACATCCTGGCCGAGATGGTGCGCGGCTTTGGCATGCGCGCCGACACGGTGGATTCGGGCGAGCAGGCCTTGTCCGATCTGCAGCTCGCCTCCCGCGTGGGCACGCCCTATGGCCTGGTGCTGATGGACTGGCGCATGCCAGGCATGGACGGGCTGGAGGTGGCGCGCCGCATCCGCGAGGAAGAACACCTCTCGGCCACCCCGGCGGTGCTGATGGTGACCGCCTACGGCCGTGACGAGGTCATGCGCAAGGCTGAAGAGCTGCACCTGCAAGGCCTGCTGATCAAGCCGGTGACCCAATCGGTGCTGTTCAATGCCATCTTGGAGGCTTTGCAGTCGCAGGGCGGCGGCCTCTCGCGGCGCGCCCTGCCCGACACGCCGGGCCAGCCGCAGGCGCTGCACACCAACCCGATCCAGCTCTACCCCCACCTGCATGGCAAGAATGTTCTGGTGGTCGATGACAACGCCCTCAACCGCGAGGTGGCTGCCGACTTCCTCAGCCTGGTCGGCGTGCAGGTGAGCCTGGCCACCAATGGCGCCGAGGCGCTCAGCATGCTCGAGCACCACCACTACGACGCCGTGCTGATGGATGTGCACATGCCGCAGATGGATGGGCTGGACGCCACGCGCGCGCTGCGCCAGCTGCCCCATCTGCAGCAGCTGCCGGTGATTGCGCTGACCGCGCAGGCCCGCGTCGAGGATCGCAGCGCCATTGAAGAAGCGGGCATGAACGCCCACCTGACCAAGCCCATTGACGAGCGCAAGCTGTACGAAACGCTGAGCGAATGGATCGCAGGCCCCGGCAACGATGCCGATACGCCGGATGCGCCCGAGTCCGAATTCCTGCGCGACGAGGCCCGCGTGGCAGCCACGCCCGGCATCAACCACGCCAAGATGCTGCAGCGCTTCCATGGCAATGCCGAGCGGGTCGAACGGGTGCTGGCCGGCTTTTACCGCGACTTTGCCGACGCCCCCCAGACCCTGGTGCTGCATGTGCAGCAGTCATCCTGGGAGCCGCTGTCGATGCTCGCCCATTCGCTCAAGGGGGCGCTGGGCTACCTCGATGCCACGGCCCTGGTCCAGGCGGCCGAAACCATCGAGAGCCAGGCCCGGGAGTGGACGCAGGCCCCGCCGCCCGCTGCGCAGCCCCAGCGCCTGCTGCATGCCGAGACCTCCGAGTTTGCCGCCCAGCTGCAGACACTGCTGCAAGGCCTGGCCACGCGCCAGCATGCACCGGCCCCGCCGAGCGCAGCGCTGGACGCCGCGCCTGCGGCCAGCCCGCCCGCTGCCACCAGCCTGCGCCAGGACCTCAAGCACCTCAAGCGCCTGGTGGCCGATGGCGACTATGCCGCCGTCAGCGAGCTCGAACGCATGCTCCTGGCCAGCCCCACGGCGCGCTGGACGCCGCTGCTCCAGCAGATCCTGCAGCATGTGGAAGACCTGGACGGCGAGGCCGCGCTGGCGGCGATCGAGCGGCTCGAACAGATCCTGCCTTGACCTTCTGGCTACCAGCCCCCTTGAGACCTAGACCCCCTACCATCGCACCATGCAAGCTGAGCCCGATAACGACCAACCCACCATCCTGATTGTGGATGACGAGCGCGTCAACCGCTCCATGCTCGCCGAGCTGCTGGGCCAGCAGTACCGCGTGCTGCTGGCCAAGGACGGCCCCAGTGCGCTGACCATCGCCACGCGCGAATCGCACCGGCTGCTGCTGGTGCTGCTCGATGTCAGCATGCCCGGCATGAATGGCTATGAGGTGCTGACCCAGTTGAGAAAGCAGGAGGCGACGGCCGGCATTGCGATCATCTTCATCACCGGCCAGAGCGATGCTGCGGCCGAGGAGTATGGCCTGCGCCTGGGCGCGGCCGACTATGTCTCCAAACCCATCCGCCCGGCAGTGGTGAGTGTGCGGGTGCGCAACCAGATCGACCTGGCGCTGCAGCGCCAAGCCTTGCAGCGCCTCGCGCAGGTCGATGGCCTGACCAACCTGGCCAACCGCCGGCATTTTGATGACATGCTGCGGCGCAGCCAGCGCCTGTGCCTGCGCAGAAACGACCCGCTGGGCCTGGCGCTGATCGATATCGACCACTTCAAGCTGTACAACGACCACTATGGCCATGTGCAAGGTGATGAGGCGCTCAAGCAAGTAGCCGGTACGCTGGCGCGCCATGCGCGCCGCCCTTATGACCTGGCCGCCCGCTTTGGCGGTGAGGAGTTTGCGCTGATCCTGCCCGGCCACGCCGATGCCGTGGCCGTGGTGGAGCGCTTTCGCCAGGAAGTGCAGACGATGGCGATTGCCCATGCGGCCTCCACCACCGCGCCTGAGCTGACGGTGAGCTGCGGGGTGCTGACCATCCACTGCGGCCAGACCGACGGCCTGGAGGACTGCCTGCGCCGGGCCGACGAACTGCTGTATGAGGCCAAAACCAGCGGCCGCAACCGGGTCTGCGCGACCAGCGTCGGCATATAGCGCGCGCCGGGCAGGCTCTGCGGTTGATCGCTGGCAATAGCCGGCAGATGGCAAGGCGCTAGCGCCCGCGCAGAGCACACAGGCCTTTCGCCGCAGCTATGATAGCGGGCATGCTCTCTCCCGCCTTTGCCGCAGCCAGCACCAGCCCCATCGGCTGGGCGCTGGCCATTGCTGCAGCCATTGCCTACGCCATCCCCGCACTTGCGGCCCGACGCCTGCAGGAGCCCAGCGCGCGGCTGGGCTTGCGCGCGGCCTGGGCCTTGCACCTGGCGGCCATCGGCTGGAGCCTGGTGGGTGACATGCCCCATTTCGGCTTTGCGCCGGCGCTGTCCGTCACCGCCTGGCTGGTGCTGACGGTGTATGTGGTCGAGCAGCAGCTCTACCCGCAGCTGCGCTCGCGCTGGCCGCTGTCGGCCATGGGCTGCATCGCGGTCCTGCTGGCCGGCGTCTACCCCGGCAGCCCTTTGCATGTGAATGCCTCGCCCTGGCTGCCGCTGCACCTGGCGCTGGGCATTGCCTCCTATGGCCTGTTTGCCGCCGCCGTCGTGCATGCCGCACTGATGACCCGGGCCGAGCGCCAGATGCGCCAGGATGGCAGCCACGACAGCGGTCTGCCACTGCTGGCCCTGGAGCGCCTGACCTTCCGCTTTGTCACGGCCGGCTTCATACTGCTGTCCGCGACCTTGCTGGCCGGCTGGTGGTTTGGCGAGGCGCTGTACGGCAAGGCCTGGGTCTGGAACCACAAGTCGGTGTTCTCGATGCTGGCCTGGTTGACCTTTGCCGTGCTGCTGGTGGGCCGCAAGCGCTTTGGCTGGCGCGGGCAGCGCGCCGTCAACATGCTCTATGTGGGCGCCACCTTGCTGCTGCTGGCCTATGTGGGCTCGCGCTTTGTCCTTGAAGTCATCTTGAAACACTGAGCTGCCATGAAGTATTTGCTGGTATTGCTGGTGCTGGCCGTGGGCTGGCACATGTGGCGCAGCCAACGGGTCAAGAACGCGCCGCCGCCACCGCCCAAAAAAGGCCTGGCCAAGCCCGAGCCCATGGTGCACTGCGCGCACTGCGGCGTGCACCTGCCGCAGTCCGATGCCATCGGCTACCAGGGCGCACATTACTGCTCGCAAGCCCATCTCGCCCAGGCGCTGCCGCCTGGCCAGCGCTAGGCTTTGGGCATCGCCACGATGGCCGCGCTGGCGTTGATGGAAACCCCCTTCAAGCGCCTGTGGCGCGGCTACCTGGTGGCCCGCGTCTTTGTGGCCCTGCTGCTGGCGCTGGGCGCCATGGCCATCACGCCGGCGCAATCGGGCCCCTTGCTGTCGCAGCTGGCGCTGCTGGGCGCCTATGGCATCTCGGCGATGCTGTATGCCGCGCTCAGCCACCAGCCGCCACCGCAGCGCCGCGTCTATGCCTGGCTGCCCACGATCGGCATGGATCTGCTGTTGATCTCGCTGCTGGAGGTGACCAAAACCGGTACCTACACCTTGACGCCGATGTTCGGCCTGGCGGTGCTGTTTGCCGGCACCCTGGGCGGTTGGCTGGTGACCTTGGGCAGCTGCGCCTACATCACGATCTTCCTGATTGTCGAGTCACTGAGCTTTCGCCTGTCGGTGTTTGACCCCGATGGCACGCAGAACACGGTGCAAGCGGGGCTCGCCGGGGCGGCCTATTTTCTGGTGGGCATCCTCGTGCGGCTGCTCGCCTCGCGGGTGGAGCGCGAGACCTTGCAGGGCCTGCGCAATGCCGCTGCGGCCAACCAGCAAGAGCAGATCAATGCGCTCATCCTGCAGAACCTGCCCGATGGCGTGCTGGTGGCTGACCAGGCCTTGCAGGTGCGCATTGCCAACCCGGCTGCCATGACCTTGCTGGGCCACCCCCACCTGCCGCTGGCGCTGGCGCAGTTGCCCGCCTGGCGCGGCGTGGTCGAGCAGGTCACCCAGACCTTTGCCGAGCAAAAGCCCTTCTCGCAAGACCTGGCACTGACCGCGCCGCAGATGGCCCCCATCGGCCTGCATGTGCGCACCTGGCTGACCCACCCGCTGCCCACCTTCGGCACCATTGGCAGCCATGACAATGACCCGCTGTGCCTGGTGTTCTTGCATGACCTGCGCGAGATAGAGGCGCGGCTGCGCACCGAGAAAATGGCGGCAATGGGGCGCATGTCCGCAGCTGTCGCCCATGAAATCCGCAACCCGCTGACGGCCATCACCCAGGCCAATGCGCTGCTCGATGAGGAGCTGACCGACCCGGGCCAGAAGCGCCTGACCTATATGGTCGAGCAAAATGCCCAGCGCCTGGGCCGCATTGCCGAAGATATTCTGGACATTGCCCGCGTGCATAACCAGATCCAGCCCGGCGATGGCGACTCCATTGCCCTCAATGACAGCGTGCTGCACATCTGCCATGACTGGATGGCACTGGCCCCTGCCGCCCACACCGTGGCGCTGTCGCTCAGTGCCGAGGACAGCCTGGTGGCCTTTGACACCGGGCACCTGCGCCAGCTGCTCTACAACCTGCTCAACAACGGCCAGCGCTACCGCCGGGACTGTGCAGACTCCTTGCGCGTCAGCACCCACAGCAGCCTCACGGGCACCACCACCTTGGTGGTCTGGAGCGACGGCGCGCCCATCGAGCCGACCATCGAAAAGCACCTGTTCGAGCCCTTCTTCTCGTCCGAGAGCCGATCGAGCGGCCTGGGCCTGTACATCTGCCGCGAGCTGTGCACCCGCCATGGCGCTATGATCCGCTACGAAAGGCAGAGCACAGCGCTGCCCGAGCTGGCACAGGGCAATGCCTTTATTGTGCAGTTTCGCAGGGCCGCCAGCCCCGCGCATCCCCAGCAGACTGATTTGATCCACCAGGCATGAGTTTTGAAAACACCACTGTTCTGGTCGTGGACGATGAGCCCGACCTCAGAACCCTTTATGAGCTGACCTTGCTGCGCGAAGGCTACCGGGTCTACACGGCCGGCTCGGTGCAGGAAGCCCGCGCCCAGCTGCAGCAGCGCCGCTTCGAGATCCTGATCACCGATATGCGCCTGCCCGATGGCCTGGGCATGGAGCTGCTGCAGGACCTGCGCAGCCAGGGCCGCAGCGAGCGCGCCATCGTCATGACCGCCTATGGCTCGGCCGACAATGCCGTCGCGGCCCTGCGCGAAGGCGCGTTTGACTACCTGACCAAGCCAGTGGACCTCAAGCAGTTTCGCCAGGTGGTGGCCTCTGCCAGCCAGGGGCTGCAGGATGCCGCTGCGCTGGCCCTGGCGCAGCCCGCGTCTCAAGCGGCGCCGCAGCCGGGCACGCCCGCGCGGTCAGCCCTCCCGGCCCAGCGCGAATTGATCGGCCCGTCCCTTGTGATGCAGCAGGTGCGCGAGCGCATTGCCAAGGTGGCCGGCAGCATGGCGCCCATTCTGGTGCGCGGCGAATCGGGCACCGGCAAGGAGCTGGTGGCCCAGTCCTTGCACCGCAACAGCCAGCGGGCCAGCGGGCCGATGGTGGCCGTCAACTGCGGCGCCATCCCCGAGAACCTGCTCGAAGCGGAGTTCTTTGGTGCCCGCAAAGGCGCCTACACCGGCGCCAACCAGGACCGCGAAGGCTTTTTCCAGGCCGCCCATGGTGGCACCCTCTTCCTTGATGAAATCGGCGAGCTGCCGCTGTCGATGCAGGCCAAGCTCTTGCGTGCGATCCAGGAGCGCAAGGTGCGGCCCCTGGGCTCGCAACAGGAAGAAGCGGTCGATGTGCGCATCGTCAGCGCCACCCACCGCGATCTGGCGACCGATGTGCAGACCGGGCGCTTTCGCCAGGACTTGTACTACCGGCTCAACGTCATTGACATCTTCATCCCGCCGCTGCGCGAGCGCCGCGAAGATGTGCCCGCGCTGTGCCAGGCGCTGCTCGAGCGCATCGCCAGCGAGAGCGGCCAGCCGGTGCCCCAGCTCAGCGCCCAGGCGCTGCACACCTTGGCGGGCCACGCGCTGCCGGGCAATGTGCGCGAGCTGGAAAACCTGTTGCTGCGCTCGGTCGCCTTGAGCGATGGCGCTTTTCTCGATGTGGAGCCGGCCCGGGCTGGTGCCACGCCTCCCGTGCCCGCGCAGAGCCAGGCAGCAGAGCCGGCACCGGCCTATGTACGGCCCAGCGCGCCGCTGGCGCCGCTCCAGCCACAGGCTGCGGCCATGGCCCCCAGCAGCCTCCAGCGCTTTGCGCCGCCACAGGATCTGCCCGCCGATCTGCAGGCCTGGCTCGATGGCATCGAGCGCGACATCCTCGTGCGTGCGCTGCAGGAGTTTGGCTTTAACCGCACCGCTGCGGCCAACCGCCTGGGCATCAGCCTGCGCCAGATCCGCTACCGCATGGAGCGGCTGCAGATCCATGACCCCAGCGATGGGATGCAGCCCTAGGGCCCGCCGCCATGCCCCACGACCTGCCCGAGACACCGCCTGGCGCGCACCCCCACGCTGCGCCTCATGCCAATATGCACGCCACCAGCGCGCCGCAGGCAGCGCTCTGGCAAGACGGCTGGCTGCGCACGGCCACGCACTGCCCCTCGCCCAATTTCGGCCCCCGGCCTGAGGGGGCATGCACCGATCTGGTGGTCGTCCACTCGATCAGCCTGCCGCCGGGCATCTACGGCACGGGGGATGTGCAGCGCCTCTTTACCAACCAGCTCGACTGGGATGCCCACCCCTATTTCCAGAGCATCCGGGGCCTGCAGGTGTCCTCGCATTTCTTCATC
Source organism: Comamonas sp. MYb396 (assembly GCF_037479555.1). Classification (NCBI taxonomy): domain Bacteria; kingdom Pseudomonadati; phylum Pseudomonadota; class Betaproteobacteria; order Burkholderiales; family Comamonadaceae; genus Comamonas; species Comamonas sp. MYb396. Next base: position 744,338 of record NZ_JBBGYU010000002.1, read on the forward strand.
ACGCGCCAAGGCCTGGTGTGGCAGTTTGTCAGCGCCGACCAGCGCGCCTGGCATGCCGGCCAATCGTTCTGGCGCGGCAGGCCGCGCTGCAATGACGACTCCATCGGCATCGAGCTCGAAGGCCTGGAGGGCGAGACTTTCGAGCCCGCCCAGTACGAGAGCCTGGTGCAGCTGTGCCAGCAGATCCGCGCGCAGTATGCGATCGCCTATATTGCCGGCCATGAGCACATTGCGCCGGGCCGCAAGAACGACCCGGGTCCCGGCTTTCTCTGGCCCCAGCTGCAGCAGGATCTGGCCTGGCCGCGATCGATGTTTCCCGCATCGCTCGGCCTCTAAATCGGGCTATAGCCCAAGCCTCTAAGAACCTGTTCAAAGCCGCCTGCATCTGCCCGGCATCCCCTTTCATTCGCATGCAATGAAAGGCATGTACGCCACAAAAAACACGGCAATTTTCCACATTTGAAAAAAATTTTTTCAGATGCAATGCCTATGTTTTACGCAGGCTCTGCAACGCAGATGGCGCAGAAACACACACACAGCGGTGGTTTGCAGGCGCAAACCACCACGCCATGCGCAGTTGCCGCCGTTTTGCTGCGCAGCATGGTCATCAGCACTACACACAAAGCCTGCAATGCGCCATACACTACAGGTAGTGTCCAGCGCTTAATAAAACACTACATGTAGTGTGAGGTGGTTGCCGGCGGCTCAGTGGTACCGGTATGCCCAGCGCTGTTTCTCCGGCTTTTCATGCACCACAGAGAGGACATCATGAGCGCTGCTTCGCTTTCCGAGCATCGGTCCGCACCGGCCGCCAGCTCGCGCACCCTGGATGGATTTACCGTACTGCCGGACTACCAGATCATGCGGCGCAATGGAGCAGTCGTCCCTTTCGAGCCCCCCAAGATCACCACCGCCATCATGAAAGCCTTTCTGGCCGTGCATGGCAGCCAGGGCTCGGCATCGGCCAGCGTGCGCGAAGTGGTCGAGAACCTGACCCACACGGTGGTGCGTGCGCTGATGCGCTCGCGCCCGGGCGGCGGCACCTTCCATATCGAAGATGTGCAGGACCAGGTCGAGCTGGGCCTGATGCGCGGCGGCAACCATGAGGTGGCACGTGCCTATGTGCTGTACCGCGAGCGCCGCAACCAGGAGCGCGCCCAGCTCCAGGCCCAGCACACGCCCGCCCATGCCAGCTTGCATGTGCAGGACCGGGGCCAGCAGGTGCTGCTCGATGTCAAAAAGCTCCATGACCGAATTGCCGCAGCCTGCCAGGGCCTGGGCCAGGATGTCGACCCCGCGCCCATCTTGAGCGAAACCCTGCGCAACCTCTATGACGGCGTCCACATGGACGAGGTGTTCAAGGCCTCCATCCTCGCCGCCCGCACCTTGATCGAAAAAGACCCGGACTACAGCTTTGTCACCGCGCGCCTGCTGCTGCACACCATCACGCGCGAGGTGATGGGCCAGGACGTCAGCAGTGCCGACATGGGCGCGGCCTACCGCAGCAGCTTCCCCGGCTTTGTCGCGCAAGGGGTGGAGCACGAACTGCTCGCCCCCGAGATGCTGGACTTTGACCTGCCGCGCCTGGCCGCCGCCCTCCAGCCCGAGCGCGACCTGCAGTTTGACTACCTGGGTCTGCAGACGCTGTATGACCGCTATTTTCTGCATGTAGGCCAGCAGCGCATCGAGCTGCCCCAGGCCTTCTTCATGCGCGTGGCCATGGGCCTGGCGCTGAAGGAGGACGACCGCAATGCAAGGGCCATCGCGTTCTATGACCTGCTCTCGTCCTTCGACTTCATGTCGTCCACACCCACCCTGTTCAACAGCGGCACCCTGCGCTCGCAGCTGTCGTCCTGCTACCTGACCACGGTGGCCGATGACCTGGGCGGCATCTACGATGCAATCCGCGAAAATGCCTTGCTGTCCAAGTTTGCCGGTGGCCTGGGCAATGACTGGACGCCGGTGCGTGCGATGGGCGCCCGCATCAAGGGCACCAATGGCGAATCGCAAGGCGTGGTGCCTTTTCTCAAAGTGGTCAACGACACGGCCGTGGCAGTCAACCAGGGCGGCAAGCGCAAGGGCGCCGTCTGCGCCTATCTGGAAACCTGGCACCTGGACATTGAGGAGTTTCTGGAGCTGCGCAAGAACACCGGCGATGACCGCCGCCGCACCCATGACATGAACACCGCCCACTGGATCCCCGATCTGTTCATGCAACGGGTCATGGAAAAAGGCCTGTGGACCTTGTTCTCCCCCTCCGATGTGCCCGATCTGCATGACCGCTTTGGCCAGGACTTTGAGCGGGCCTATACCGCCTACGAGGCCAAGGCCGCCAGCGGCGAGCTGGCGCTGAGCAAGACCGTGCCCGCGGTCGATCTGTGGCGCAAGATGCTGTCGATGCTGTTCGAGACCGGCCACCCCTGGATCACCTTCAAGGATGCCTGCAACCTGCGCTCGCCCCAGCAGCATGCCGGCGTCGTGCACTCGTCCAACCTCTGCACCGAGATCACGCTCAACACCAGCGACACGGAAACCGCCGTCTGCAACCTGGGCTCGGTCAACCTGGCGCGCCACTTGAAGGACGACGGCCAAGGCGGCCTCGCGCTCGACCATGACAAGCTCAAGCGCACCATCACGACGGCCATGCGCATGCTCGACAACGTCATCGACATCAACTACTACGCGGTGGGCAAGGCACGCGACTCCAACCTGCGCCACCGCCCGGTGGGCCTGGGCATCATGGCCTTCCAGGACAGCCTCTACCAATTGCACATCCCCTACGCCAGCGATGCGGCCCTGCAGTTTGCCGACAGCTCGATGGAGGCGGTCTGCTACTACGCCTACTGGGCATCGACCGAGCTGGCGCGCGAGCGCGGTGTCTACAGCAGCTACCCCGGCTCGCTGTGGAGCCAAGGCATTTTGCCGCTGGACACGCTGGACCTGCTTGCCCAGTCGCGCGGCCAGGCCGGCTATGTGCAGGTCGACCGCAGCATGCAGCTAGACTGGGAGGCACTGCGCCGCAAGATCGCGCAGGACGGCATGCGCAACTCCAACTGCGTGGCCATTGCGCCCACGGCCACGATCTCCAATATCGTCGGTGTCGATGCCTCGATCGAGCCCTCGTTTGGCAACCTCTCGGTCAAGTCCAACCTCTCGGGCGAGTTCACCGTGATCAACCAGTACCTGGTGCGCGACCTCAAAGCGCTGGGCCTGTGGGACGATGTGATGGTCATGGACCTCAAGCATTTCGATGGCTCGCTGCGCCCCATCGACCGCGTGCCCCATGCACTCAAGGCGCTGTACGCCACCGCCTTTGAAGTCGATCCGGTCTGGTTGGTGGAAGCGGCCTCGCGGCGCCAGAAATGGATAGACCAGGCGCAAAGCCTCAATATCTATATGGCAGGGGCCTCGGGCAAGAAGCTCGACGACGCCTACAAGCTTGCCTGGGTGCGCGGCCTCAAGACCACCTACTACCTGCGCACCACCAGCGCCACGCAGGCCGAGAAATCCACCATCCAAAGCCGCGTGCTCAATGCCGTGCCCAGCAGCCATGCCTCGCCCGTTGCCCAGGCTGTCGCCAACGCCGCCGCTGCTGCATCGCAGTTCGCCGCGCCCGGCACCGACATTCGCTTTTGCGCCATCGATGACCCCGGCTGCGAAGCCTGCCAGTAGACCACGCGGACCGACTGAACCGGACCGCAGCAGCGGCCACCACCAGGAGCATTCATCCATGCTGAGCTTTGAAGAAGATTCGATGGACGCGCTGGCCACACCAGCCGCGCCGGCCACCACGGCGGCCTCGCCCTCTGCATCGCCTGCCGCATCCCCAGCCGCCACATTCAAGCGCGTCAATGCCGCCGACAAGCGCATCATCAACGCCAAGACCGATGTCAACCAGCTGGTGCCCTTCAAGTACAAATGGGCCTGGGAGAAATACCTGGCCACCTGCGCCAACCACTGGATGCCCCAAGAGGTCAACATGACGCGCGACATCGCGCTGTGGAAATCGCCCCATGGCCTGACCGAAGACGAGCGCCGCATCGTCAAGCGCAACCTGGGCTTTTTCGTCACCGCCGATTCGCTGGCAGCCAACAATATTGTGTTGGGCACCTACCGCCATATCACCGCGCCGGAGTGCCGCCAGTTTCTGCTGCGCCAGGCCTTTGAGGAAGCCATCCACACGCATGCCTACCAGTACATTGTGGAGTCGCTGGGCCTGGATGAGGCCGAGATCTTCAACGCCTACAACGAGGTCCCCTCGATCCGCAACAAGGATGCGTTTCTGATCCCCTTCATCGAGGCGATCATGGACCCCAGCTTCCAGACCGGCACGCCGCAGACCGACCAGACCTTGCTCAAGAGCCTGATCGTTTTTGCCTGCCTGATGGAGGGCCTGTTCTTCTATGTCGGCTTCACGCAGATCCTGGCGCTGGGCCGCCAGAACAAGATGACGGGCGCAGCCGAGCAGTACCAGTACATCCTGCGCGACGAGTCCATGCACTGCAACTTCGGCATCGACCTGATCAACCAGCTCAAGCTGGAGAACCCGCAGCTGTGGACCGCCGCGTTCAAGGACGAGATCAAGGCCTTGTTTATTCAAGCAGTCGAACTTGAATATCAATATGCCGAAGACACGATGCCCAGAGGTGTGCTGGGCATGAACGCATCGATGTTCAAAGGCTACCTGCGCTACATCGCCAACCGCCGCGCAACGCAGATCGGCCTTGAAGCTTTGTACCCCAACGAGGACAACCCTTTCCCGTGGATGAGCGAGATGATCGACCTGAAAAAGGAGCGAAATTTCTTCGAGACACGGGTCATCGAATACCAGTCCGGTGGCGCGCTTTCCTGGGATTGACGCCGACCTTGATGTGCAAACCCCGTCAGAATGTGGTTTTCCTGAGAGAAAACTGTGAAATTTGGCGTCTTTATTGAGGTTTGCACTATGCCAGTTGCTAGCAGCTGATGCACAATTCAGTTTGCTATCAAAACTTCGTGTCGAATTCAATCAGGCATGAAGTCTGCTTTCTAAATTGACCCGAAGGAGAAGAGCATGGCAACGTCCAAAGCAAGCAAGAAAACTGCTGACACCAAGGCAACTGCCAAGAAGGCAGTTGCAACCAAGGCAGCCGCCCCCAAGGCAGCTGCAAAGCCCAAGGCCGCTGCCAAGCCAGCCGCCACCAAGGCAGCTGCAAAGCCTGCTGCCAAGGCCGTCGCCAAAAAGGCCGCTGCTAAGCCAGCCGCCAAGAAGGCCGCCGCCAAGCCCGCAACCAAATCCACCGCAGCTGCCAAGACTGCCGTGAAGAAGGCTGCCGCTCCTGCCAAGAAGGCCGCTGCTCCTGCGAAGAAGGCTGCCGCTCCCGCCAAGAAGGCCGCCGCTCCAGCCAAGAAGGCCGCTGCTCCTGCGAAGAAGGCTGCAGCTCCTGCCAAGAAGGCTGCAGCTCCTGCCAAGAAGGCCGCTGCTCCTGCCAAGAAGGCTGCAGCTCCTGCGAAGAAGGCTGCTGCTCCAGCTAAGAAGGCTGCTGCTCCTGCGAAGAAGGCCGCTGCTCCAGCTAAGAAGGCTGCAGCTCCTGCGAAGAAGGCTGCCGCTCCTGCGAAGAAGGCTGCCGCTCCTGCGAAGAAGGCTGCCGCTCCTGCGAAGAAGGCTGCCGCTCCTGCCAAGAAGGCCGCTGCTCCTGCGAAGAAGGCTGCTGCTCCAGCTAAGAAGGCTGCCGCTCCTGCGAAGAAGGCCGCTGCTCCAGCCAAGAAGGCTGCCGCTCCTGCCAAGGCTCCAGCACCCGCCAAGAAGGCCGCTGCTCCTGCCAAGGCCCCTGCTGCTGCCAAGGCTCCAGCACCTGCGAAGAAGGCTGCTCCCGCCAAGAAGGCTGCCGCTCCTGCCAAGGCCCCTGCTGCTGCTGCGCCTGCTGCTGCAGAGCCTGTCAAGACCGTGCTCAGCACCAATGCTGCTTGGCCTTTCCCCACCAACAGCCGCCCACAATAAGACCACCAAGCCGGGCAACCTGCCCGGGTGCCGCAAGGCACCGCTTGGTCACCAAGGCAACGCGATGCGTTGCCTTTTTTCTTGTCTGTCGTGCGGCGCTTTTCATGTCTGGCTACAAGGCCTCCCAAATGCCAGACAATACGGGCTCATGAATGATGCCCTTCTTCCCACACCGCCAGCCAGCGCGCATGCAGCCACTGCCGCGATGGCACGCAAACCCAGTGCCGCCCGTCTGCGCAAGATTGACATGATCCTGGGCTCGGCAGAGCGGCATTTCGCATTGCTGGGTTTTGAAGGTGCACCGCTGGAGCAGATCGCGCAGGACGCAGGCTTTAGCCGCCACAACCTGCTGTACTACTACCCCAGCAAAGAGGCGCTGTACCAGGCGGTGCTGGCCTCGGTGATCGATGACTGGCTGGGCCATATGACGGGCCTGTCCAAGGACGGCGAGCCGGCCCAGCAGATCCGCCAGTACATCCGCGAGAAATTCGAGTTTGCGCGCACCCGCCCTTATGGCAGCCAGCTGTTCACCAAGGAGATGATTGCCGGCGCGCCGTTTGCGGCCTCTGCGGTGCGCGAGCGCATCGCACCGTTGCTGGCAGCCAATGTGGCAGCGTTTGCGCATTGGGCCGAACAAGGCCGGATCGCGCCCGTCAATTTCCAGCACCTGATGTTCAGCATCTGGGCCATCACCCAAGGCTATGTCGACCAGCAAACCCAGTTTGCGCTGCTGCAGAACAAGGCCGCACTGGACGCAGGTGACTTCGCCCAGGCCGAGGCCTTGCTGGTGCAGATGCTGTCGGCCACGCTCAAGATCGAACTGCCCGATTGAGCAAGGACCTGCGGCCCCTGGTGCAGCGCTTGTCCCCCGTGCTGCATGTCGCATTTGCCTGTACATATCCAAATTTGATAGCAACATTCCAAGCATCCATCGATGCTTGCGCAAATCCAGTGCTGAGGGATCGCGATCCGACAGCACAGCCCCCTGGATTTTTTAGCCCCCGCAGTCTTGAACTGTCATCAAATGACCTTATTATTAGCACTCGAAGGGGTAGAGTGCTAAAACCACCACTTCTCAGAAATTTTTGCGTATTTGGCGCGGCATCTGCCGGGCCATCTTTCATCAAAACCTGGTATTGATATTGAAGGAGTTGTTATGAACCTGCGTCCTCTGCACGATCGCGTGATCGTTAAGCGTCTGGAAAACGAAACCAAGACCGCTTCGGGCATCTACATCCCCGACAACGCTGCTGAAAAGCCAGACCAAGGCGAAGTGCTGGCCGTTGGCCCAGGCAAGAAGAACGACAAGGGCGAGTCCATCACCCTGGGCGTGAAGGTCGGCGACCGCGTGCTGTTCGGCAAGTACTCCGGCCAATCGGTCAAGGTGGACGGCAATGAACTGCTGGTGATGAAAGAAGAAGACCTCTTCGCCGTCGTCGAGAAATAAAGCTACTGCGCAGGTGCCAGGCGTCGTTGCGCGGTGCTCGCAATCCTCACGTACCCAAGTACGTTCCGGTTGCTGCGCTCCATGCGCCTAGCCTGACACCTGCTCGCTACGCTTTCTCTCCCGAGCATTCATTCTCATTTCAAGTTTTCAAGTATTTAGGAGCCAAAAATGGCAGCAAAAGACGTAGTATTCGGCGGTGAAGCACGTGCACGCATGGTTGAAGGCGTGAACATTCTGGCTAACGCCGTCAAGGTGACCCTGGGCCCTAAGGGCCGTAACGTGGTGCTCGAGCGTTCGTTCGGCGCCCCTACCGTGACCAAGGACGGTGTGTCCGTGGCCAAGGAAGTGGAACTCAAGGACAAGCTGCAGAACATGGGCGCCCAGCTCGTGAAGGAAGTGGCCTCCAAGACCAACGACATCGCTGGTGACGGCACCACGACCGCTACCGTGCTGGCCCAAGCCATCGTGCGCGAAGGCTCCAAGTACGTGGCCGCTGGCCTGAACCCAATGGATCTGAAGCGCGGTATCGACAAGGCTGTCGCTGCCCTGGTGGAAGAGCTCAAGAAGCAATCCAAGGCCACCACCACCTCCAAGGAAATCGCCCAAGTCGGTTCGATCTCCGCCAACTCCGACGAATCCGTGGGCAAGATCATTGCTGACGCGATGGACAAGGTCGGCAAGGAAGGCGTGATCACCGTGGAAGAAGGCAAGTCGCTGGACAACGAACTCGACGTCGTTGAAGGCATGCAGTTCGACCGTGGCTACCTGTCGCCCTACTTCATCAACAACCCAGAAAAGCAAGCCGCGATCCTGGACAACCCCTTCGTGCTGCTGTTCGACAAGAAGATCAGCAACATCCGTGACCTGCTGCCTACGCTGGAAGCCGTGGCCAAGGCCGGCCGTCCTCTGCTGATCATTGCAGAAGACGTCGAAGGCGAAGCACTGGCTACCCTGGTGGTCAACACCATCCGTGGCATCCTGAAGGTGGTGGCTGTGAAGGCTCCAGGCTTTGGCGACCGTCGCAAGGCCATGCTGGAAGACATCGCCATCCTGACCGGCGGCAAGGTGATCGCTGAAGAAGTGGGCCTGTCGCTGGAAAAGGTGACCCTGGAAGACCTGGGCCAAGCCCAACGCGTCGAAATCGGCAAGGAAAACACCACCATCATCGACGGTGCTGGCCAAGCTGCTGAAATCGAAGCCCGCGTGAAGCAAATCCGCGCTCAGATCGAAGAAGCCACTTCCGACTACGACCGTGAAAAGCTGCAAGAGCGCGTGGCCAAGCTGGCCGGCGGTGTTGCCGTGATCAAGGTGGGCGCTGCCACCGAAGTCGAAATGAAGGAAAAGAAGGCCCGCGTGGAAGACGCCCTGCACGCTACCCGCGCTGCTGTGGAAGAAGGCATTGTGGCCGGTGGTGGCGTGGCTCTGCTGCGCGCCAAGCAATCCGTGGGCGCCCTGGCTACCGGCAATGCCGAGCAAGACGCTGGTATCAAGCTGGTGATGAAGGCCATCGAAGCGCCTCTGCGCGAAATCGTGGCCAACGCCGGTGGCGAGCCATCGGTGGTGGTGGATGCCGTGCTCAAGGGCACGGGCAACTTCGGCTTCAACGCTGCCAACGACACCTACGGCGACATGCTGGAAATGGGTATCCTGGACCCAACGAAGGTGACCCGCACCGCGCTGCAAAACGCTGCGTCCGTGGCTTCGCTGCTGCTGACCACCGAGTGCATGATTGCTGAAGCCCCCAAGGCTGACGCAGCACCTGCGATGCCCGACATGGGCGGCATGGGTGGCATGGGCGGCATGGGCATGTAATTGCCCCGGCTGTCATAGCGCACCATCAAGCCTGCAAGCAAGCTTGCGGGCTTGGTGCCAGACACCAAAAAAACCCGGCACCGTCAAGGTGACCGGGTTTTTTATCGTCTCTGGCTCAGCGAGTCCATCCGCACCGACTCAGCGGCAGGCGCGCTCCAGCATCGCATGCAGCAGCACATTGCAACCTGCGGTGATGTGCTCGGGCTTGGCGTCTTCAATCTCGTTGTGCGAGATGCCATCCTTGCAGGGGATGAAGATCATGCCCGCCGGCGCCAGGCGCGCCATATAGACGGCATCATGGCCCGCGCCGGAGACGGCATCCATGTGGGAGTAGCCCAGCATCTGCGCACCGCGCCGCACGGCATCGATGCAATCCGCGTTGAAGGGCTGGGCGGTGTAGCTGGACACCAGGTCGATCTTGATCGGCAGGCCGGTCTCCTGGCTGATGCGCGCGGCCACCGCACGGATATCCTGGTCCATCGATTCGCAATCGGCATCGGTGGCATTGCGCAGGTCGATGCTGAATTTCACCTCGCCCGGAATCACATTGCGGCTGTTGGGGTGCACATGCACCATGCCCACCGTGCCGCGCCCGTGCGGTGGGTGGCGGTGCGCGCAGGCCACCACCTCCTGCATCACCTGGGTGGCGACCTGCAAGGCATCCTTGCGCAGCGCCATCGGCGTGGGGCCGGCATGCGCTTCCATGCCGGTGACGGTGCAGTCATACCAGCGGATGCCGAGCACGCCGGTCACCACGCCAATGGTCTTGTCATGGTCCTCCAACACCGGGCCTTGCTCGATATGGGTTTCGAAATAGTGGCCAATCGGGTGGTCGCCCGGTTCCTGCGGGCCGATATAACCAATGCGCTCCAGTTCCTCCTTCACGCTTTTGCCCTCGGTATCCTTGGCGGCATAGGCATGCTCCAGGCTGAAGGCCTTGGCAAACACGCCTGAGCCCATCATCACCGGCACAAAGCGCGAGCCCTCCTCGTTGGTCCAGAAGGCCACCTCGATGGGCGCCTCGGTCTCGATGCCATGGTCATTGAGCGTGCGCACCACCTCGATGCCGGCGAGCACGCCATAGTTGCCATCAAACTTGCCACCGGTCGGCTGCGTATCGATATGGCTGCCCGTCATGATCGGCGGCAGGCTGTTGTTGCGGCCTGGGCGGCGCATAAAGCCATTGCCGATCTTGTCGATGGTGACCGTCATGCCCGCCTCCTTGGCCCAGCGTGTCACCAGGTCGCGCCCCTGGCGGTCCAGGTCGGTCAAGGCCAGGCGGCACACGCCCCCTTTGGGGGTGGCACCAATCTGGGCCAGCTCCATCAGCGATGCCCAGAGCCGGTCGCCATTGATGCGCAGCTGGCTGGTATCGGTCTTCACTTTCGTGTCCATGCTTGGTCTCCTTGTTTCATTGCGCGCGGGCCACGGCCGTCGGCGCCGTCTCTTGCGCCCGCCTTTGCACCGCCTGGAAGTTGGGGCCGAAGGCCGGCCGCTTGAAATATTGGCCCGCACCCTTCTCGGCCCGCAGCTCGCCATTGGCATACACCAGCCGGCCTCGGCTGATGGTGTGGCTGGGCAGGCCCGTCACCTGCCGGCCTTCAAAGATGTTGAAATCGCCCTTGGAGTGCTGGGTCTTGGCCGACAAGGTCTTGGTGGCTTTGGGGTCCCAAAGCACCACATCGGCATCGGCGCCCACGCCGACAAAGCCCTTGCGCGGATAGACATTGAAGAGCTTGGCCGTGTTGGCCGAGGTGATCGCGACAAACTCGCTGGGCGTCAGACGCCCGGTGTTCACCCCGGCATCCCAGACCACGGCCATGCGCTCTTCAACGCCACCAGTGCCATTGGGCGTCTTGGCAAAATTGTCCTTGCCCACGGCCTTTTGCTCGGCGCAGAAGGTGCAGTGGTCCGTCGCCGTGGTGTGCAGGTGCCCGGCCTGCAGGCCGCGCCACAGCGCTTCCTGGTGCTCCTTGGGGCGGAACGGCGGGCTCATCACATAGGCGGCGGCCGTCGCGTAGTCGGGGTGGCGGTAGACGCTGTCGTCAATCGTCAAATGGCCGGCCAGCACTTCGCCGTAGACGCGCTGGCCACGCGCCCGAGCGCGGGCAATGGCGTCGGCCGCCTCGATGCAGCTCACATGCACCACGTAGATGGGCACGCCCAGCACATCGGCAATCGCAATGGCCCGGTTGGCGGCCTCGGCCTCCACCATCGGCGGACGGGACAGCGGATGGCCTTCCGGGCCGGTGATGCCCATGCGCGCCACCTCCTGCTGCAGCAGGTAGACCAGCTCGCCGTTTTCGGCATGCACGGTGGGCATGGCGCCCAGCTCCAGCGCGCGCCGGAAGCTGTTGACCAGGGTTTCGTCGTCGCACATGATGGCGTTCTTGTAGGCCATGAAGTGCTTGAAGCTGTTGATGCCTTCGTCGCGCACCAGCCGGCCCATGTCCTCGCGCACCTGCTCACTCCACCAGGTCACCGCCACATGGAAGGAGTAGTCGGCCGCCGACTTCTCGGCCCAGCCGCGCCACTTGCGGTAGGCCTCCATCAGCGGCTCCTGCGGCGCGGGAATCACAAAGTCGATGATGCTGGTGGTGCCACCGGCGAGGCCCGCGGCAGTGCCAGTGAAGAAGTCGTCAGCGGTGACCGTGCCCATGAAGGGCAGCTGCATATGGGTGTGCGGATCAATGCCGCCGGGCATCACATACTGGCCGCTGGCATCCAGCGTTTCGGTGCCGGCCGGCGCCTGGGCCGCAGCCCCCTCACCGACCGCCACAATCTTGCCGTCCACCAGCAGCACATCGGCGCGCTCTTCACGGTCCGCATTCACGACGGTACCACCACGGATCAGAAGGGGGTGGCTGGCTGTGCTCATCATGTCTCTCCTTGGTTCAGATCACAAAAACGGCGGCAGCTGCGCTCAAGCGCGCCGCAGCATGGCCTGCGATGCCACCACATGGCTGGCCATGCCGATGCGGTAGACCACACCGGCAATGAACAGGCCGATGAACCAGGCATAGGCATACAGGTGCTTGAAGATCGCCGCCACATCGGGGAAGCTGGCAGGAAAAGCGGCATTGAGAAAGCCCGGAATATTGGGCGCCACGCCGCAGGCAAATGCGGCAACAGCCACCCAGTTCCAGCCGCCGGAATAGCTGTATTTGCCGCCCTCGCGGTAGAGCTCGTCCACATCGAGCTGGGTGCGGCGGATCAGGAAGTAGTCGACCATCAGGATCCCCGCGATCGGGCCGAGCAGCGCCGAGTAGCCGATCAGCCAAGTGAAGATATAGCCCTGGGTGGACTCCAGAATCTTCCAGGGCATCATCAAAATCGCAATCGCCACGGTGATGTAGCCGCCGGTGCGGTAGCTGATGCGCTTGGGGTTCAGTGCAGAAAAGTCGTAGGCGGGGCCCACCAGGTTGGCCGCCAGATTGACGCTCACCGTATCGACCAGCAGCACGATAAGGGCGATGAGCACCGCAGCGCCGGTCATGCGCGCGGCCACATCCACAGGGTCCCACAGCGCCTTGCCATAGATGACGACCGTGGCCGAGGTGACGATCACCGCCAGGGCCGCCAGCAGCCCCATGGGCACCGGCAGGCCGATGGCCTGGCCCACGATCTGGTCCCGCTGCGAGCGGGCAAAGCGGGTGAAGTCGGGAATGTTCAGCGCCAGGGTCGCCCAAAAACCAATCATGGCTGTGAGCGACGGCCAGAAGGTGCCCCAGAACTGGCCGGCCTTCGCTTCTCCGGCTGCAAAGGCCGACGGCTTGCTCAGGATCGGGCCAAAGCCGCCCGCCTTGTCATACACCCACCACAGCAGCACAAAGCAGATCACGATCTTGGCCGGCGCCGTATAGGTCTCGAGCTTGCGAATGGACTCGATGCCATGCACCACAAAATAGAACTGGATGGCCCAGAAGACGAGGAAGCAGACCAGCTGCGCCACATTGATGCCCAGCCAGGAGATCTTTTCGCTCTCGAGCGGATGGCCCAGGATCACGCCGAGCAAGGTGTAGATCATCAGACCGCCAAACCAGGTCTGGATGCCGTACCAGCCGCAGGCCACCAGCGCGCGCAGCACTGCAGGCAACTTGGCGCCCCGGGTGCCGAAGGAGGCGCGGGCCAGCACTGCATAGGGGATGCCGTATTTGGCGCCCGCATGCCCGATCAGCAGCATCGGCACCAGCACAATCAGGTTGGCCAGAAACACGGTCATCACCGCCTGGAACGCCGACATGCCGCCTTCAACCAGACTGGCAGCCAAGGTGTAGGCCGGAATGCACATCACCATGCCTATCCACAACGCCGTGAAGTGGTACCAGGTCCACGTTCGCTGCGAGGCTTGCGTGGGTGCGAGGTCGTCGTTCCAAAGGCCACCGGCTTCGCTGCCGGCGGCACCCCTTGCTTGCGCGTCATGGGACATTGCTCACTCCTTGAGAGGTGTTATCGATAGGTTCTAAGCGTCCAAATCCAAAGTCTTGGTTTCCATCCTGTAGCACATCGGGTCATGCAAAAAGCGCGCCACCGCAAGGGACGGCGCGCTCGCCGCTCAAGGGGAGATCTGCGCGGCCACCCGTGACGGGTTGTTGGGGTGGGTGGTCCAGTTCGCGTACTCGCCAGTGACGGTCTTGCCGGTGCGCGCATCCACCTCGCCGGGCTGCAGACTGCGCATCGAGATCGTGTCGGGCACCGGGCAGATCGACACGCAAAGGTTGCAGCCCACGCATTCGGCCTCGTTCACCTCAAAGCGGCGCTCACCGGCCTCACCCTTTTGGTAGAAGATGGCCTGGTGCGAGGTGTCTTCGCAAACCACATGGCAGCGGCCGCACTGGATGCAGCTGTCCTGGTCGATCACGGCCTTGTCGATGTGGTTGAGGTTCAGGTCCTTCCAGTCCCTGACGGTGGGCACGGCGCGGCCCTGGAAGTCCTCGATGGTCTTGAAGCCATGCGCGTCCATGTAGTGCGACAGGCCATCGCACATGTCCTGCACGATCTTGAAGCCATAGACCATCGCAGCGGTGCAGACCTGCACCGTGCCGCAGCCCAGCGCAATGTATTCGGCCGCATCCTTCCAGGTGGTGATGCCGCCAATGCCGGAGATCGGCAGGCCAGCGGTTTGCGGATCGCGGGCGATCTCGGCCACCATGTTCTGCGCAATCGGCTTGACTGCCGGGCCGCAGTAGCCGCCGTGCGAGCCCTTGCCATCGGTGCTGGGGTGCATCACTAAGGTGTCCAGGTTCACGCCCATCACCGAGTTGATGGTGTTGATCAGCGACACCGCATCCGCCCCGCCCGCCTTGGCCGCGCGCGCCGGAAAGCGCACATCGGTGATGTTGGGCGTGAGCTTCACAATCACCGGCAGCCGGCTGTAGTGCTTGCACCATTCGGTGACCATCTGGATGTACTCGGGCACCTGGCCCACGGCAGCGCCCATGCCGCGCTCGCTCATGCCGTGCGGGCAGCCAAAGTTCAGCTCAATGCCATCGGCGCCCGTGTCCTCCACCATCGGCAGGATGCGCTTCCAGCTCTCTTCGACGCAGGGCACCATCAGCGAGGCGATCAGCGCGCGATCGGGCCAGGCCCGCTTCACCCGGGCCATCTCCTCCAGGTTGATCTGCAAGGGACGGTCGGTGATCAGCTCGATATTGTTCAGACCCATGACGCGCCGGTCCTGCGACATCAAGGTGGAGTAGCGCGGCCCGTTGACGTTGACCACATGCGGGTCCTCGCCCAGCGTCTTCCAGACCACACCGCCCCAGCCCGCCTCGTAGGCGCGGGTGACGTTAATCTCCTTGTCGGTCGGCGGCGCAGAGGCCAGCCAGAAAGGGTTGGGGCTGCGGATGCCCAGAAAATTGCTGCGAATATCGGCCATGGCGACTCCTTGGTTCGGTGGATAGAGGGCTGGGCGTGCGCTTAGGCGCTGACACCCACTTCGCGCATCAACATGCGGTGCATGGCCGCTGCGGCGCGTTTGCCGTGCTCCACGGCTTCCACCGTCAGGTCTCGGCCGCCCCAGCGGCAGTCGCCCCCCGCCCAGACCCGCTCCAGGCTGGTCTGGCCGTCCTCGTCCGTCTCGATTCGCCCGGCCTTGAGGGCGATACGCGCGCCGGCGGGCTCGGCGATATAGCTCTGGCCGATGGCCTTGAGCACCATATCGGCCGCCAGCACCTCGGTCTCGCCAGTGGTTTGCAGCTTGCCATCGACCTGCTGCGTGGCGGCCAGGCGGATGCCGCTGACGGCACCGTTGTCCACCAGCACCTCTTGCGGCGCCGCCCACAGCCGGATCGTCACACCATGGGTCTGCGCCCATTGCTGCTCCACCGCGGAGGCCGACATCGCATCCTGGCCGCGCCGGTAGACGATAGTGACTTCCTGGGCACCCAGCAGGCGGGCTTGCACGGCCGCGTCCACGGCCGTCATGCCGCCGCCAATCACCACCACACGCCGGCCTACCGGCACCGTGGATTTGTCGGGCGCCTGGCGGATATCGGCAATGAAATCGACCGCATTGCGCAGGCCCTGGGCGGCGGGCTCGGCAATACCCAGGTCATTGACCCCTGCCAGGCCCAGGCCCAGAAACACCGCATCATGGCTGGCCAGCAGGCTGTCCAGGGTGAAGTCGCGGCCCAGCCGCTGGTTGTTGCGCGGGGCAATGCCACCCACCGACAGCAGCCAGTCAATTTCACGCTGTGCAAAATCATCGGTGGTCTTGTAGCTGGCCAGGCCGTACTCGTTCAAGCCGCCAAGCTTGGGTTTGGCATCGAGCAGGCTGACATCATGGCCCTGCAAGGCCAGCAGGTGTGCGCAGGCGAGCCCGGCCGGGCCAGCGCCCACAACAGCCACTTTCTTGCCGGTGGGCTCGGCGCGTTGGAACAGCGGCGCGCCGCCCGCTGCCATGAAGCGGTCGGTGGCATAGCGCTGCAGCGCGCCAATTTCCACCGGCTTGTCCTCATTGGTGTTGCGCACGCAGGCCTGCTCGCACAGCACCTCGGTCGGGCACACCCGGGCGCACATGCCGCCCAGCGGGTTCGATTCGAGAATGGTCTTGGCCGCGCCCCGGATGTTGTCCTGCGCAATGCGGGCGATGAAGCTGGGCACATCGATGCTGGTGGGGCAGGCCGTGGCGCAGGGCGCGTCGTAGCAGTAGTAACAGCGCTCGGCCTCGATCGATGCCTGCGCCCATGTCAGCGGCGGGTGCGCATCTGAAAAGTTATCGGCATATTGTTCCGCGCCAAGCCGTCCTGCGCGCACACCGCATCCTGTGGGTCCGTTCATGACTCATCCTCCTCGACTGGGTTACCAGCGCGAGTGCGAACGGCTCCATCACCATGCCGCCTGCGACCGCGCCACTGCATCTACAACGGGTCCGGCAAATGGCATGGCCGCGCCATCCCATTCACCGCCAAAGCTGCACCAACCAGGGAGGGTTCATCAGGCCCTCATCGTGGGTGTTTTATCTGTCCTGTGCTGCTGTTGCCGCAGCACTTAGGGAACCATTAAATGCCCGATTAAAGTTTTACGCACTGGTAAAAACACTAGGCATAGACTTCTGCCGGCCCTTCAGTCTGGCCACGGGGCGAGGCGAGGCGAGGCGGGGCTGGCCTGGCGCGAACCTGGCGTTCTGGGCTTGTGCGGAAATGCGCAAGGCTGGCCAGCCATGAAGGGGCGATCCATCGGCGCATGCGCCGATCTGCCAGGCGCCATCACCCGCGCAGCAAGCAGTGCCAGCGGAAGGTCTGCATGTGGCTGGAAGCGCAAATCCAGCCTTGGGGCAAGCGCGCGCCTTCTCCCTCCAAGCCCAGCGGCATTGGTGAAACGGGGCCAGCAATCAGCGATAATGATAACAATTCCCATTTGCGTATATGGCAGGGCCGCGTCCCTGGCCACGGCGACGGCGTCCACCGGTTGCGAAGTCCCCTCTTCCCCTTTTTGCAACGGCCGCCTGGTGTTTGAGCGCTACTACCGCGAACTGCTGAACTTTCTGTCCCGATCGGTACAGGACCGCGACACGGCGGCCGATCTGGCCCAGGAGAGCTATGCCCGCGTGCTGGCGGCCCAGCAGACCGGCCAGGCCGTGCAAGACCCGCGCGCGCTGCTCTACCGCACCGCCCGCAACCTGGTCATCGACCAGCACCGGCGCAGCAGCATTCGCGCCGAGCTGGAGACCGCAGCGCCCGCAGCCGGCGATGAGTCGGCGCTGGAGCACCTGCCGGGCCCGCGCACCCTGGAGCCCGAGACCATCCTGGCCTCGCGCGAAGGTCTGGCGGCCCTGGTCGCCACCATCGACCAATTGCCTCCGCGCTGCCGCGAAGCCTTTATGCTCTACAAGTTCGACGGCCTGAGCTATGCCCAGATCGCCGAGCACATGGGCATCTCCACCCGCACCGTCGAGATGCAGCTGCAAATCGCGATGGAGGCCTGCTGGCGTTGCCAGGACCGGCTCGATGGCGTGGCGCATGCCCGCCACGGACGCGCCCGCACCAGACGCGCCAAGCCTTGAGCAGCCCATGCCCGCCTCCGACTCCAGAATTGACCACGAGATGAACGCATCGCCCCTGCCACCAGACAACACCGCCGGCCTGCGCCTGCAGGTGCTGGACTGGTTTGTCCGGCGCCAGCGCGAGAGCTGGAGCACGGCGGACGAGCAGGCCTTGCAGCAGTGGCTGGCGGCCGATGCCGCGCACCGCGCCGCCTATGTGCAGTGGGAGCAGCACTGGCGCGCGATCGATGCCGTGCCCGCCGATGCCATCGCCCAGCTGCGCCGCAACCTGGCGCATGACAAGGCGCAGCCAAGCGCCACGGCCGCTGCTGCCCCCTCGCCGCGCCCGGCCGCAGCAGCGCCTGCGCCTGCCGCAGCCCTGTCAGCATGGCGCCGCCGCTGGCTGTTGCCATCGCTGGGTATGGCCGCTGCGGTCGTGATGACCAGCGGCACGGGCCTGCTGGCCTGGCAGCACTGGCAGGCGCAACCCGTGTTCAAACAGGCCTATGCCTCGCAGCGCGGCCAGCAGCTGCAGGTACAGCTGCCCGATGGCAGCGAGCTGCGCCTCGATACCGCCACCCGGCTGGAGGTGGCCTACTACCGCGACCGCCGCGAAGTGCTGCTGCACGAGGGCCAGGCCGTGTTCAGCGTGCAGGCTGGTCCGCAGCGGCCTTTCCATGTGCTGAGCGGCCCGGTCGGCATCACCGTGGTGGGCACCCGGTTTTCGGTGCGCTACACGCCGGGCCTGGCTGGCAGCGATGGCGTGCGCGTGGCCGTCGAAGAAGGAAAGGTGCGCGTGGTACGCCGCGATGGCGCGCCCGGCCCCGCGCTGGCGCAGATCGCCGAAGCCCAGACCTTGGTAGCCGGCCAGCAGATCAGCGCCAACCCCGAAGGCAGCCTGCGCCCCATCCAGCCCGTCGCCGCCGAAGGCATTGCCGCCTGGCGCGAGCACCGCATCAGCTTTGTCAACACGCCGCTTGCGCAGGCGCTGGCCGAGTTTGAGCGCTACGGCAGCACGGGCCTCGCGATCAGCGACCCGGCCGTGGCCGCGCTGCGCCTGAGCGGCACCTTTGACCCCAGCGATACCCAGACCTTGCGCAAGGTGCTGCCCCATGCGCTGCCGGTGCGGTTGCAGCAGGTGGCGGGCGGACTGGAAATACGCGCGCTGCGTTGACGTCGCCAAGCCCCAGAAAATTTTTAATATTTTTTCGCGCTCACTACCGTATATCTCTCAACTCGTGCGTCTACCTCAGTAGGAATGATTTGCATTGACTACTTTGAGGACCTCCATGTCGTACCCCCTTCTGCGCCCCGCTCCGCTGGCTTTGGCCATGGCCCTGGCCTTGGGCTCCGTAGCAGCCCATGCGCAAAGCGCCGCGCTGCCGACCACGCCACTGGCCTTCAGCATCCAGGCCCAGCCGCTGGCAGAGGCGCTCAATGACTGGGCGCGGCAAACGCGCATCCAGCTGATTGCCCAGCAAGGCCTGGTCGCCGGTAAGCGGGCCCCCGCCATCCTCGGCACCTTGACGCCCAACCAGGCGCTGGACCGCTTGCTGGCCGGCACCGGCCTGGTGGCCACGGTCGAAGGCCAGGCCGTGGTGATCAAGACCGCCTCGGTGGGGGAAGAAGGCGCGACCCTGGCGACCGTCACCGTGACGGCCGATGCCCAGCGCGATGGCGCCACCGAAGGCACGGGCAGCTACACCCAACGCGGCCCCAGCGCCACCGCCACGGGCTTGAGCCTGAGCCTGCGCGAAACCCCGCAGTCGGTCAGCGTGATGACGCGCCAGCGCATGGATGACTTCAAACTCGACACCCTGACCGATGTGATGGAGCAGACCCCGGGCATCGGCACCTACCGCCAGGGCAATGCCACCGATTTCCAGGCGCGCGGCACCTCGGTCAACCTGCAGACCGATGGCATGGCCCAAGTGCGCAGCGGCTGGTACTACCTGACCAGCACCTTGTTCTCGCTCGACGACATGGCCGAGATCGACCACATCGATGTGCTCAAGGGCTCGTCGGGCCTGGTGGTTGGCAAGGGCGAATACGGCGCCACCGTCAACATGGTGCGCAAGCGCCCCACACGGACCTTCCAGGCCAGCGTGCAGGCCAGCGCCGGCAGCTGGGACAGCTACCGCGCGCAGGCCGATATCGGTGGCCCGCTCAACGAGGCGGGCACCCTGCGCGGCCGCCTGGTGGCCTCGGCCACCGATGCGGGCAGCTTTCGCGACCATGAAGACAGCAGAAGCAAGATGCTGTTCGGCACCCTGGAAGCAGACCTCAGCCCGGACACCTTGTTGAATGTCGGCTTTACCTACCGCCAGCGTGCGGCCAACGGCATCGGCACCACCCAACCCATCCAGGGCTACACCCGTGCCGGCGTCAAAACGCCCGACCGGCCGCGTTCGTTCAACACCGGCGCGCCCTGGGGCGGCTATGACCAGGATTCGCTCAACCTCTTCGGCAGCCTGGAGCAGCGCCTGGGCAATGGCTGGACGAGCAGCCTCAAGTTCTCGCACCAACAGATCCGCATGGACGATATGTTTGCCGCCTATCTGTACGACCAGGACCGGGTCAACTACGGCCGCTGGACCGACATGCGCAACGACAACTGGACCCTGAACCTGGACATCAAGGGCCCGTTCAGCCTGCTGGGCCGCCAGCATGAGCTGCTCGCCGGCATCGGTATCTCGCGCTTCCAGAGCAGCGTCAAGCTGCCGTTGAACGCGCTGACCCTGCTGCCGCTCGATGGCCTGGGCACCAGCTACGACCAGGGCGGCGCCTACCTGCCCGAGCCCGACACCAGCAGCTGGACCTATGGCGACAACCGCTTCAGCCAAAAGCAGCGCTATGCCTATGCGGCAGGCCGCTTTCAGCTCAGCGATCCTGTGCAGCTGATTGCCGGCTTGCGCGTGACCAAGTTCGAGGAGCGCGACACCACCCCCTACTGGTGGAACTACGACATGAACGAGAGCGCGGTCTACACGCCCTACGCCGGTCTGGTCTATGACTTCCACCCCAACATGTCGGCCTACGCCAGCTACGCCAGCATCTTCCAGCCGCAGACCTCGCAGGACGAGCAGGGCCGCACCCTCAAGCCCGAAGAAGGCAACACCTATGAGGTCGGCATCAAGGGCGAGTTCTTTGACAAGCGCCTCAATGCCAGCATCAGCCACTACTGGATCAAGACCAAGAACACCGCCGAGGAAACCGGTGGACTCACCCCTGGTGGCGACACCGCCTACCGCTCCGTCGCCTCTGCCACCCGTCACGGCTGGGAGCTGGAGCTGTCGGGCGAGCTGGCACGCGGCTGGCAGGCCCAGGGCAGCCTGGTGCGGCAAAACAGCTCGCTGAGCAACACCAGCCAGTACCCCGAGTACCAGTTCAAACTGGGCAGCACCTACCGCTTTGACGAAGGCGCGCTGCGTGGCCTGACCGTCGGTGCCTCCACCCGCTGGCAGGACAAGACCTCCGTCAGCAACAGCGCTGCTACCCTGGAACAAAGCAGCTACGCGGTGCTGGACCTGATGGCCCGCTACCAGGTCGACAAGCAGCTGTCCTTCAGCCTGAACGTCAACAACGCGCTGGACAAGCACTACAAAGCGGGTGTGAACAACTTCAGCGCCATTGGCCTGTACTACACCTGGGGAGCGCCGCGCAGCGTGAATGTGGGCATGCGTTACGACTTCTGAGCGGGATGAACAAAAGGCCGTGCTGCGGCCCTTTGCCGGTCAACACGTACACAAAAAAATGCCCGTCAGCATGCATGCTAACGGGCCTCGGTGCTTGGGCGTCAAGCGCGTTTATTGGGCCTTGCCAAAAGCGGCAGCCAGCCTGTCAACCGCCTGCTCAATCTGCGCCACATCGGGCGCGGCAAACGACAGGCGCATCGAATGCAGGTTCGCGTTGTCGGCATAGAAGGCCTTGCCCGGCACAAAGATCACGTTGGCGGCCACTGCGGCATCAAACAGCTTTTGCGGATCGATGCGTGCATCAAACGTCAACCAGACAAACATGCCGCCAGCGGGTTGCACAAACTGCACCAGGTCACCCAGCCGCGCCTTCAGGCCCTGGGTCAAGGCCAGCATGCGGCGCTGGTATTCGGCGCAGGCCTTGGCGACGGCCTGGCCATAGCGGCCCGACTGCAGGTAGCTGGCGGCCACGGCTTGCGCCAGCGGCGAGGTGCAAAGGTCATTGGTCTGCTTGGCCACGGTGCAGCGGCGCAGCACGGCCGGGTCGGCCACCATCCAGCCCACGCGCAGGCCGGGAGCCACGGTCTTGGACAGGCTCGACAGGTAGACCACCGGATTCTCTCCCTCACCCACTTGCTGCTGGGCCGCGGCATAGACGGGGGCTGGGCGGGCATCGGTGAAGGCCAGCTCGCCGTAGGGATCGTCCTCGACCACGACAAACCCATACTGCAGCGCCAGCTGCACCAGGCGCTCGCGGCGCTGTTGTGTCAGCAAGGTGCCGCAGGGGTTGGAGAAGTTGGGCACGGTGTAGAGCAGCTTGGGGCGCTCGGCCACCGGCAGCGCAGCCAGCATGGCGGCCAGCGCTTCGACATCCAGGCCATCGCCATCGACCGGCGTGCTCAGCATCCTGGCGCCCGCCTGGCGCAGCGCCGCAAGGGTGGCGGGGTAAGCCGGGGTCTCCACGCAGACGGCATCGCCGGGCTGGATCAGCACGCGCAGCAGCAGGTCAAAACCCTGTTGCGAGCCGGTGGTCACCAGCATGTCGGCCGCTGTGCAGCGGATGCCCCGGGCCTGGCACTGGGCCGCCAGCTGCTCGCGCAGCGCGGGCGAGCCTTCGGTAGCGCCGTACTGCAGCGCCGTGGCCCCGGTGGTCATCGCCTGCGCGGCCGCCGCTGCCAGGCCTTCCTGGTCAAACAGGCTGGGCGAGGGGTAGCCACCGGCCAGCGAGATCATGCCCGGGCGGCTCAGGTAGGGAAACAGCTCGCGGATGGGCGAGCCCTGGGGGTTGGCGAATGCGGGAGTGAATTGAAAAAAGGACATGGCCTTGTCTCGCTGGGTTGTCTCTGGTGGTTGTTGTTGGCCATGCCTGCCCATGCAGGCATGGCCAGGGTCTTAGTTTTTGGCGGTGCCCAAATCCACGGTGCCGCAAAGGTGCTGGGGGTCTAGCCGGTCGCGCCAGCCATCGGCCCATTGCTGCAGCAGCGGCGGCGTAAAGCGCTGGTAGTAGGCCAGGTTGTGCGGGCCCACGCCATGCTCGGCGCTGTAGCTGCCCGCAAAGTCCTGCACCACCATGCCGTAGATGGCATCGCGCAGGCGCTGCACCACGGCCGGGTCGTACTGCTCGGGCGCATCCTTGCGCCAGATGACATTGAAGTGCACACCGCCATCGGCGATATGGCCAAAGTCCACGACGGTGAGGAAGGGGTAGTCGCGTGCGACCAGCTCGCGGCCTTTGCGGCAGAACTCCATGATGCGCGAGCGTGGCACCGACACATCAAACGCAATGGGCTTGCCCAGCGCGCGTGCACCTTCGCTGATGCTATGGCGCAGGTGCCACAGCTCGGTGGCATTGCCCAAGGCCGCGTTGACGATGGTCGACTCGAACTGGTCTTCCAGAAAGCTGTTGAGCGCCTCTTGCAGATCCAGCTGGCTGTATTTGGCAGCCGCATTGGCCTCCAGCTCGACCAGGATGGCGAACTCGGGCGCATCGTCGGGCGCAAAAGGGTTGCGCAGGTTGGGCACATGGTCAATGGCCGCCTGCATGGCGTTGCCCGAGATACCTTCAAATGCGGCCAGCCAATCGCCCAGGTCGCGCTCAAAGGCCTGCAGCAGCTCCATCACTGCTTCGTCCGAAGCGGGCACTACCAGCGCCGTGGCGCGTTGCGCCGGGCGGGCATGCACCTGGAGGGTGGCCTGCGTCACGATGGCACCGGCGCCAGAGCCGCCGACAAACAGCTGCTTCCAGTCCACGCCGGTATTGTTCTTGCGCAGCGCGCGGCCCAGCTCCACCACCTCGCCGGGCGGGTCCATCAGCACCACCTGCAGCGCCATCAGGTTGGAGCGCACATCGCCGTAGCGGATCAGGCGCGTGCCACCGGTGTTGGTCGCCACCATGCCGCCGATCGAGGGGTTGGCCCCCAGGTCGATCGGAAACCAGAGGCCATGGGCTTCGAGTTGGTCGTTGAGCTCCTGCAGGGTGACGCCGGCATCGACCACCACGCTGCGGTTGGCCACATCGACCTCGCAGTGGCTGCGCAGACGCGACAAGCTCAGCACCAGCTGGCTGCCGCTCATGTCCGGCGTGCTGGCGCCCACCATGCCGGTGTTGGCGCCTTGGGGCAGCAGCGCAAGGCCGCGCTCGGCGCAGAGCCGCACGACGGCCTGCACCTGCGCCACATCGGCGGGGCGCACCACCAGGCGCGCACGGCCCTGGCCGTAGCGCGCGCCTTCTTCATAGGCGGCCATATCGGCGCCTTGCAGCACCCCGACTTCACCCACAATGGCGTGCAGCGCGCTCAGCAGCTCGCTGTTGTCGCGGTTGTTCAGATCAGAGGCGGCCATCGCTCAGGCCACGCTTTCTGCCACAGCGGCTTGCGCCAGGGCCTCGCGCACCGCTTGCAAGGATGCATCCTGCATCGCCTGGTACAGCGCGATCTCGTCATGCACCTGGGCGCCCAGGTCGGCCTCGAACGCCTGCTGCGCCTGGTTGGCTTCATAGTGCTTTTGCTCTTCACCACCCAGGTTGGACTGGAAGATACCGGCCGCGCTCACCGGCAAAAAGTCCTCGTACACGATCGGCTCGGCACGCACCACGCCGTCGGCAATCAGGGTCTCGATTTCGGCCGAGGCATCGCCCACGGGCTGCTGCAGCACATAGCGGTAGAAGGCCAGGCCCTGCTGGCGCATGGCGTCATGGCTGTCGGGGAAGGCGGCGAAGGACGACTCCAGGCGGTCCTGGTAGTTGGCGCTGGCGCTGCCGGCATTGCCCATGCTGCGCACATTGGCCAGCAGGCTGTCGTACAACGCACGGCCCTTGCGGGTCAGGGCCACGCCACGCTGCTCGATCTCGCCAAAACGGGCGGTGTGCGTGCCCTGGTCGTCGCTGCCGGGGAAGTTCACGCGCTCCTGCAGCGCCTTGAAGCTGGTCTGGCGCAGCAGGATCGGGCAGGCGCGGCGGGGTGGGCCTTCGACCACATCCTTGGCATCCATGCCATGGGCGGGCATGCCCAGCTGGGCGGCGTCGATATCGAGGGTGCGCGGCGTCAGGTGGTTGATGTGCGGGCCCTTGAAGCAGACCACATCGGCCACCAGGCGGTGCGCCTTGTGCAGCTTGTCGTAGGTGGCGGCATCCACGGTCGCCTCGCTGTGCCAGCGGAAGGTCTCCAGCGCTTCACGCACAAATTCGTCGGCCTCTGCATCGCTCAGGCCACCAGCGGCTTCGCACTGGGCGATCAGCGCCAGCGCGCGTTCGGTAAAGATCTGGCGGCGGGCCAGGATGGCGGCCGACTGCGCGCGCAGCGCCTCATCGGCCAGCAGGTCCAGGCGCAGCAGCGAGGTGAACACGCGAAAAGGGTTGCGGTTGAGCGAGCTGCCCAAGACCGGGCGGAAGGCGGTGGAGTGCACCGGCACGCCCGCCACCGACAGGTCGTAGTAGCCCACGGCCTCCATGCCCATCACGGCAAACAGGCGGCGCAGGGTGGACAGCTCTTCCTTGGTGCCAACGCGGATGGCGCCATGGCGCTCCACATCCAGGCGGTCCAGCTCGTCGGCCTGCGCCATTGCATTGGCCAGTGCGGGCTGGGCCTTCAGCACCTCGCCATTGACCTGGGCCACCAGCGCCATCAAGCTGCCGTATTGCGGCACTTCGTCGCGGTACATATCGGACATGGCGCGGGAGAAGCGCGAACGAACCTCATCGGGGTGCACAAAGTGGGTCATCGTGGGTACCAGATCAATAGCTAATAAAACGGGAAAACCGGGCCTTGGCGGCCGGCCAAAAAGCGGCTGCGCACCAAGACAACACTGCGCGTCATGCTAGGCAGAGCCTTGTGCCAGGTCAAACGACAATAGCGCGGCAAATTATTCCAATTACGCACAACATGGCGGGGGCCGGTGCCTGCGATGAAAAATGCGATGTTTGGCGCAGCCATCGCTGCCCGATAGGCGCGGCCTGCGGGCATAAAAAAACCCAGCCGGGGCTGGGTGGGTGCAGGGTGCAAGCGCGCAGCTTACTGGTCCGCGTAGGCTTCCAGTGGCTTGTCGTTGGGCTCTTGCAGCAGCTTCTTCAGGGTATCGCTCATCGGCAGGTTCAGCGCCTGGCCCTTGGGCGGGATGGGTTGCATGAACCACTTGTCATAGACCTTGGCCAGCTCGCCGGACTTCATCATCTTGGTCAGGCTGTCGTCCACGGCCTTCTTGAAGGCCGGGTCATCCTTGCGGAACAGCAGCGCAATCGGCTCCGATCCCAGCGCCTCGCCGACAATCTTGTAGCCAGCAGGGTTGGCCGAGTTCGCGATCACGCCAGCGAGCAGGTTGTCGTCGAGCACAAAGGCGTCAGCGCGGCCCGATTCGAGCAGCATGAAGCTCTCGAAATGGTCCTTGCCCAGGGTCGTGGGCAGGTTGATGCTGTTGTCCTTGGCGAACTTGCGCAGCAGCTGCACGGCGGTGGTGCCGGCCGAGGCCGCCACCGTCTTGCCATCGAGCTGCTTGACGCTGGTGATGTTGGAGTCCGCACGTACCGCTGCGCGCACCTGGCTCACATAGGTGGTCACGGCAAAAGCCACCTGCTTTTGGCGGCTCAGGTTGTTGGTGGTGGGGCCGCAGCCAATGTCCACGGTGCCGTTTTGCACCAGCGGCATCGTGTTCTGGGCCGTCAGCGCCATGTATTCGATCTTGGCCTTGGGCGCGATTTCCTTGAGCACGCGCTCGCACAGCTCGACGTGGTAGCCGCCAAAGGTCTGGTTGGAGCCGATCGCATAGGCCATCGGGGCCGAGCTCTCGCGCACGCCCACCACCACCTTGCCGGTGCTGTTGATCTTGTCGAAGGTGCTTTGCGCAAATGCCGCGCCGCCTGCGGCAAACGCCACCGCTGCAGCCACCATCTTGATGCTGAATTTCATTGTGTACTCCTTGGAATGAACGAACTGCTATCCCGGCACCGGGCCAAGATGCCTCACCAGCTTTGCGATTGCGCTGGTTTTGCTGCGCTGCACATGCGCTTTAAAACAAAAAGGATGCGCCGGTTTTGCGCCAGCGCATCCAGCCTCCGAGTATTCCAGAGAGTCGCGCCAATCCCTAGCGCGTATTTAGAAGCATGTGTTGCTGTTTTGGAAACACCGTGCTGCACTGCCGTATTCGCTGACGGCAGTGCCTGGCGAGCAGCGTCAGGGCGCCAAGCGGCTGACCAGCGCCACGGTCGAGGGATCGACGCCTTGCCAGTCGCCCTGGTCGCGGCGCGCAAACAGGTCCTTGGCCAGTTGCTTGCCCAGCTCCACGCCCCACTGGTCAAAGCTGTTGATGCCCCAAAGGGCACCGCTGACAAACACGCGGTGCTCGTACAGCGCGATCAGCGCGCCCAGCGAGGTGGGGGTGAGCTTGTCCATCAGCAAGAAGCTGCTGGGGCGGTTGCCCGGGCAGTACTTGGGGCCTTGCTCTTCGGTGCGGCCCACCAGCAGCGCCTGCGCCTGCGCAATCGCATTGATCACCAGGTTGTTCTGGTGGCTGGCCAGGTTCTTGCCGCCCTCGCGCGCGGCGATGAACTCCACCGGGATCACATCGCGGCCCTGGTGGATCATCTGGAAAAAGGCATGCTGGCCATTGGTGCCGGGCTCGCCCCAGACCACGGGCGACGTCGCATAGGGCAGCGGCTGGTTGTCTACATCCCGGCCCTTGCCGTTGCTCTCCATCTCCAGCTGCTGCAAATAGGCCGACAGCCGGCGCAGACCATGGCTGTAGGGCGCAACACAGCGCGTGGCAAAGCCGTGGAAGTTGCGGTACCAGACATCGAGCAGGCCCAGCCGCACCGGCAGGTTCTGCGCCAGCGGCGCGGTCTTGAAGTGCACATCCATGTCGTGCGCGCCCTGCAGCAGCGCACGGAAGGACTCGGCCCCCACCGCAATCGCAATCGGCAGGCCGATCACCGACCACAGCGAGTAGCGGCCGCCGACCCAGTCCCAGAAGCCCAGCGTGGTGTCGATGCCAAAGGCCGCTGCCGCCTCGGTATTGGTGGTCAGCGCCCAGAAGTGCCTGGAGATCGACAGCGCGGCGCTGCGGTCCTCGCTGCCGCCTTGCGCAAGAAACCAGTCACGCGCCGAATGCGCATTGACCATGGTCTCCAGGGTCGTGAAGGACTTGGACGCGACCAGGAATAAGGTGCTCTCGGGCCGGGTCTGCGCCAGCACATGGCCCAGCTCATGCCCGTCCACATTCGAGACAAAGTGGAAGCGCTTGCCGGCAATGCGCCAGTCCTCCAGCGCATTGACCACCATGGCCGGGCCCAGGTCCGAGCCGCCAATGCCGATGTTGACGATGTCGGTGATCTGCGGGTTGGCACGCACCTGCTCGGCCAGCGCCAGCATCTGGGCCAGGCTGCGCTGCACATCGGCCAGGGCCTCGCGCACGGTGGCCGGGCTATCCGGCAGCCAACTGTCCAGGCCCTGGGCGGGCTGGCGCAGCAGCCAGTGCATGGCGGCACGGCCTTCGGAGCCGTTGATCTGGGCGCCGGCAAACATCGCATCGCGCGCCTGCTCCAGACCGCAGTCGCGCGCCAGCTGCAGCAAAAGCTGCTGGCTCTGGCGGTCGATCAGGTTCTTGGACAGGTCGGCCAACAGATGGGGCGCCTGCTGGCTGAACTGGTCCAGGCGGGACGCATCGTCGGCAAAGGCCGCGCGCAGGTCCTGGCCCCGGCCCTCAGCGTCGTAGTATTTTTGCAGTTCTTGCCACGCGGGCGTTTCATCGCAGCGCTTGCGCTGTGTCGCACATTCTCGGTTCATAGGGCAGTGTAAATGGCTGCACGGGGCTGCCAGGCGGGCTGGCAGCCACCCGATCAGGCCGATTGCAACAACTTGTCGAGCTTGATGGCATCGGCGACAAAAGCGCGGATGCCTTCGGCCAGCTTTTCGGTGGCCATCGCGTCTTCGTTCAATGCAAAGCGAAAGCCCGCTTCGTCGTACTGCACACGCTCCAGCGACAGTGCCTTGGCCGCTTCGGCATTCAAGGCCGGCTGCAGCGGTGCATCGGCAGCGGCCAGCTGGGCCAACAGCTCGGGCGAGATGGTCAGCAGATCGCAGCCCGCCAGCGCGGTGACCTGGCCGATATTGCGAAAGCTCGCACCCATCACTTCGGTCGTGATGCCGAAATGCTTGTAGTAATCAAAAATCGCCTTGACCGATTTTACACCCGGGTCGTTGGCGCCGGCCATCGCGGCCTCGTCCCAGTTGCTGCCAGCCTGCTTCTTGTACCAGTCGTAGATACGGCCGACAAAAGGCGAGATCAGCTGCACCTTGGCCTGGCCACAGGCAATGGCCTGGCACTGGGCGAACAACAAGGTCAGGTTGGTGTGGATGCCCTGCTCTTCCAGCGCCTTGGCGGCCTGGATGCCTTCCCAGGTCGAGGCGATCTTGATCAGCACGCGGTCGATGTGCACGCCTTCGGCCTCGTAGAGCGCGATGATGCGCTGGGCCCGGGCCACCGTCGCATCGGTGTCGAACGACAGGCGGGCATCGACTTCGGTCGACACGCGGCCTGGAATGATGGACAGGATCTCGGCGCCGAAGCGCACCAGCAGGCGGTCCATCACCTCATCGAGCGGCTTGCCGCGGAACTTTTGCACGGTCTCGGTCAGCAGCGGCGCGTAATCGGCCTTCTGCACGGCCTTGAGGATCAAGGACGGGTTGGTCGTCGCGTCTTGCGGCTGGAACTGCGCGAGTTGGTGAAAGTCACCGGTATCTGCCACCACCGTGGTCAGCGCTTTGAGTGCATCGAGTTGGTTCATGGTCTGCTCTTGGTCCATATCCGGTTAGCCGTGCTTGTCTGCCCCTACGCGTTGCAGCCAACACGGGGGCGCTCAAGCTTAACCGAACTTATGTGCGGTTCAGGGGTGGATGCATTCTACGTCTTCTCCCCGACAATGAAACTGAGTTACATTAATCCCTGCCTTGATGTTCAGGAAGTTTCATGCGTTTTGATCTGGTTTTATTTGGCGGCACCGGCGATCTGGCCTGGCGCAAATTGCTGCCCGCGCTGTTTCAATCTTTCCGCCACGGCAGCCTGCCTGCGGGCGGGCGCATCATCGGCGTAGGCCGAGGGGCAATGAGCGACGACGAGTACCGCGCGCTGATCGCCCAGCGGCTGGCCGAGGTTGAGGCCGACAAGCGGCCCAGCGACGCGGAATTTGCCCGCTTTGCCCAGCACCTGCACTACCTGCGCATGGACCTGTCGCAACCGGCCGACTATGCCGCGCTGCGCGAGCTGCTGCAGGCGCGCGATGCCGACACTGTGGTGATGTACCTGGCCACGGCGCCTTCGCTGTTCACCACCGTCTGCGAGCAGCTGGGCGCCGCCGGCCTGGCCACCGAGCGCACCCGCGTGGTGCTGGAAAAACCGCTGGGCCATGACCTGCCCTCGAACCGCGCGATCAACGCAGCGGTGCGCGAGGTGTTTTCCGAAGCGCAGATCTTCCGCATCGACCATTACCTGGGCAAGCCCTCGGTCCAAAACCTGCTGGCGCTGCGTTTTGGCAATGCCATCTTCGAGCCCCTCTGGCGGCGCGAGAACATCGCCAGCATCGAGATCACGATGGCCGAGCAGCTGGGCGTGGAAAAGCGCGGCGAGTTCTACGAAAGCACCGGCGCGCTGCGCGACATGGTGCAAAACCATGCGCTGCAGCTGCTGTGCGCCATTGGCATGGAGCCGCCCATCAGCGCTGACGCCGATGCGATCCGCAACGAAAAGCTCAAGGTGCTGCAGTCGCTCAAGCGCTGGACGCCGGAGACAGTGAGCCGCGACGTGGTGCGCGGCCAGTATGCGGCCGGCCAGATTGCCGGCAAGCCGGTGCCGGGCTACCGCCAGGAAGAAGGCGTCTCGCCCACCAGCCAGACCGAAACCTTTGTCGCGCTGCGTACCGAGATCAGCAACTGGCGCTGGGCCGGCGTGCCGTTTTTCATCCGCACCGGCAAGCGCCTGGCCGGGCGCGAGGCCTCGATCGTCGTGCATTTCCGCCAGGTGCCCCATGCCATCTACCGCACGCCGCTGGGCGCGGCCAACCGCCTCACCATCCACCTGCAGCCCAAGGATGGCCTGACCCTGCAGCTGATGGCTGCCGCGCAGAGCCAGGCCGATACCGGCGGTGTGCAGACCTTGTCGCCCGCCGCGCTGGACCTGGACTTTGACCAACGCTTTGGCACCGAGCGCGTAGGTGCCTACGAACGCCTGCTGCTCGACGTGATCGCCGGGCGCCTGAACCTGTTTGTGCGTGCCGACGAGCAAGAGGCCGCCTGGCAGTGGGTGGAGCCGATTCTGGAGACCTGGCAGCAGGCCAATGCGCGCGGCGAAAGCCCGCGCCCCTATGTGGCCGGGCATTGGGGCCCGGGCGCCGCCAGCGCGCTGGTCGCACGCGACGGCCACAGCTGGATGGAAGAGTTTTGAGTACCGCTGCCACCCACAAGGGATCCCCATGCTAGACCGCATCACCGCCTCTCTCCCCTCGCTGGCACCGGCCGAGCAGCGCGTGGCCCGCCTGGTGCTGGCCGATCCGCGTGCCTTTGCCTCGCGCCCGGTGCGCGAGCTGGCCGAACTGGCCCATGTCAGCAAACCCACCGTGGTGCGCTTTTGCCGCAGCATGGGCTATGACGGCCTGGCCGATTTCAAGCTCAAGCTCGCCGGCAGCGTCAGCGAAGGCGTGCCCTTTATCCACCGCAGTGTCGATGCCGATGACAAGACCAGCGATGTGCTGGTCAAGGTGGTAGACAACTCGGTCGCTGCCTTTCTGGCCTACCGCAATGCCGCCAGCACCACAGCGCTGGAGGCCGCATCCAGCGCCATCGTGGCGACCTGGCAGGCGGGCAAGCGCATCGAGTTCTATGGCGTGGGCAACTCCGGCATCGTCGCGCAGGATGGGCAGCACAAGTTCTTTCGCCTGGGCGTCACCAGCCTGGCGACCAGCGACGGCCATATGCAGGTGATGAGTGCCACCATGCTGGGCGCGGGCGACTGCGCCATTGTCATCTCCAACTCCGGCCGCACGCGCGACCTGATGGATGCCACCGACATCGCCAAGCGCAATGGCGCCACGACGATTGCCATCACCGCCAGCGGCTCGCCGCTGGCACGCGCGGCCAATATCCACCTGGCCGCCGACCACCCCGAGGGCTACGACCGCTACAGCCCCATGGTCTCGCGCCTGCTGCACCTCTTGATTCTGGATGTGCTGGCCACCAGCGTGGCGCTGCGCATCGGCGAGCCGCTGCAGCCGGTGCTGCAGCAGATGAAGGACAACCTGCACGCCAAGCGCTATACCTGAGGGCGTTTTCGGCTGGACGCAACGAAAAACGGGGCAGCCAAGGCTGCCCCGTTGTCATGCGGCGTGTGCAGCCGCGTCAGCGTTTAACGCACATCCACAAAGCTTTTGGTGCTGTACAGGTCGGTGGACAGGCGCTTGAGCGCTGGCAGACCGGTGGTGGCATCCTTGGGCTGCGATTCGATGTAGTTGAAGAACACATCGGCATCGAGCACGCCGATGTCGAGGCGGCGCGCTGCAGGCACCGAGGCCAGGGTCTTGTAGCCGTCACCGCCGTTGGCGTTGAAGCTCAGCACAAAGAGGCGATAGGTCTTGCCCTGGTCCAGCGCAGTCCATTGGCCGCTGGTGGTGTCGCGCACTTCGATGCCCGTGACACGGCTGCCAAAGGCGGCCTTGGCATTCACATCAAAGCGCATGCCGCCGGTGTAGGGGTAAGGGCCGGTCGAGCCGCCAGCGCCGTAGACCGCTTCCAGGCCGTCTTCGAGCATGCCCTTGACTTCGGTGCCGGTCACATCCAGGCGGAACAGCATGTTGCCAAAGGGCAGCACCTGGATCGCATTGGCCGCCGTCACTTCACCGTTCAGCGGAATGCGCACGCCACCACCGCTTTGCAGCGAGATGTCGGCACCGCCGTAGTGTTCGTTGGCCACTTCCAGGTAGGACTGGGCCACCAGCTGCTGGATGTCGCCACCGCGCAGGCTGACGCTGCCTTCGGCATTGCAGGCCGCGCTGGAGCGGCTGTAGTCGGTGCTGCCTTCACCGCCCGGCACCCGGCGCGAGCACAGCTCTTGCGGGGCATAGGCCACCTTGGTCACGTTGAAGCTCGCAACCTTTTCGGTGAAAGGCTTGAGCACCGCGGCCGCCTGGGCGGACGGCGACGTGATGCGCAGGAAGCCGGCGGCATTCACGCTGCTGATGATGGAAGTGCGCTGGGCTTCGGTCGCGGCAGTGCCGGCGATCTTGAAGTCATCGCCGATCAGCACATGGGGCGTGCCTTCGCATTGGCTGACCACGCCGTCCTTGTCGAACTTGACCTTGAGCTCACCGACGACTTGCGAGTATTCCCAGGCCTGCACGATGCAGACGGGCTTGCCGTCGAGGTCGGTGGTGTTGGTGGGGTAGGCGCCGCCTGGCGTGCCCACGCCAATGGTCTTCATCGCGTCCGGGCCCAGCAGGGTGTGCGAGTCACCGCCAACGATCACGTCCACACCGCGCAGCTTTTTGGCGATGGTGCGGTCGTTGTCGTAGCCGATGTGGCTCAGCAGCACAATGCGCTTGACGCCTTGGGCCTGCAGCTTGTCGATTTCGCGCTGGGCCGCCACGGCTTCGTCTTCGAACAAGGTGTCCTTGTCCGGGCTGGACGAGGCCTTGGTCTTTTGCGCAATGGTCAGGCCGACAATACCGATCTTCTGGCCGCCACGTTCCACCACGGTGGAGGGCGAGACCATGTTCGGTGCGCGGCTGGGGTTCAGGGCCGAGTTGGCGCCGAACTGCACGTTCGCGCTCAGCACCGGCGTGGTGCAGCCGCCGGACTTGAGGCGGTCCAAGATGCCCTTGAGGCCCGAGTCGCCCTTGTCGAATTCATGGTTGCCCAGGGTGTAGGCATCAAAGCACACGGTGTTGAGCATGGCCATGTCGGCCTCGCCATCGGCACCTGCACGGTTGAAGTACAAGGTACCCGTCACCGCATCGCCGGCGTGCAGCTTCAGCACATTGGTCGACTGGGCAGCAATCGCTTCGATGGCGGCCGTCACGCGGGGGAAACCTGCGGCGTCCACGGTCACGGCCGTGGTCTTGCCGTCCACCGGCAATTGCAGGGTGGCCGTCTTGCTGGCCAAGGTGGAGTGGTGGTCGTTGATGTGCAGGATCGTCAGCACATCGTCTTTTTCGCTGTCGTTGTCGCTGGAGCCGCCTCCACCGCAAGCCACCAGCACGGCAGCCGCCACGCCGCACACGGTCCAAACCATCACCTGACGTGCACCCTCTCGCACTGACAATGCAACCATTTCTGCTCTCTCCGTTATGACAAAGAGCTCTATGGTTTGTCCGCTAGATGACGTAGGTGTGACTTTCTGTAATAGCAAAGGGGCTTGTCAAGGCACCCGCTCCATGCAAAACCGGCGTCCAGGACGCCGGTTTGGTGGGCTGCCCGCGCACAGCGCAGGCGGTCGCCAGTGCATCACAAAACGGGGATGCGCCCTTCTTGCACCGCATGGCAGGCCACCTTCACGCCGCCATCGTCGATCAGCTGTGGGCGCTCGCTGCGGCAGCGCTCATTGGCCAGCGGGCAGCGCGGGTTGAACGCGCAACCGGTGGGTGGGTTCAGTGGATTGGGCACCTCGCCCTGCACGGGGGTGCGCGCCTTGCCGGTGTCGTGCATCTTCGGAATGGCATCGAGCAGCATGCGCGTATAGGGGTGGCGCGGCTTGGCAAACAGGGTTTGCTTATCGGCCAGCTCTACCAGCCTACCCAGATACATGACACCCACCTGGTCACTGACGTGGCGCACGACAGCCAGGTTGTGCGAGATGAACAGATAGGTCAGACCGCGCTTTTTCTGCAGGTCCTTCATGATGTTGAGCACCTGGGCCTGCACCGACACATCGAGCGCCGAGGTGGGCTCGTCGCAGACCAGAAACTCCGGCTCGGTCGCCAGTGCGCGGGCGATGGAGATGCGCTGGCGCTGTCCACCCGAGAACTGGTGCGGGTACTTGAGCATGTCCATCGGCGCCAGGCCCACCTGCACCAGCAGCTCGGCCACACGGGCCTTGAGCTGCTCGGTGTTGGTGATCAGGCCATGCTCCTTGAGCGGCTCGCCAATGATCTGCTCAACCGACCAGCGCGGGTTCAGGCTGGCATAGGGGTCCTGGAAGATCATCTGCACGCGGCGGCGCATCGCGCGCGCGTTCGGGTCGCGGAATGCGGCATGCGCATCCTGGCCATCGAAGGTGAAGGTGCCGCGCGTGGGGCCGTACAGACCCACCAAGAGCCGCGCCACCGTGCTCTTGCCGCAGCCGGACTCGCCCACCAGGGCCAGGGTCTTGCCCTTTTCAATGTCAAAGCTCACGCCATCGACGGCGCGCAGCAGACTGCGCGGCTTGCGCTCCAGCACCCGGTTGAGCCAGGGTGCCGACACATCAAAGGTCTTGGCCAGGTCACGGGCCTGCACCAGGGGCTGCTTGTCGCCCGCGCCTTGCAGCGCTGCTGCGTCCTTGTTCGTCATGGTTGCCATCTCGCTCATACCGTGTCCTCGGTGGCAGCCACTTGGGGCTGGTAATCGGCTGCATGCAGCCAGCAGGCGGCCTGGGTGGCGCCCGCGGCCATCAGGTCGGGGCGCTGCTCCATGCAGCGGTCAAACACCTGGGGGCAACGCGGGTTGAAGGCGCAGCCCTTGGGGATGGCATTGAGCCGGGGCATGGCGCCGTCGATCTGGTTGAGGCGCTCACGGTCGGCCTCCATATCCGGAATGGACGCCATCAGGCCGCGTGTGTAGGGGTGCGCGGGGTGGTTGATCACCTCATGCACCGGGCCGATTTCCGCAACACGGCCGGCGTACATCACCGCGACCCGGTCACAGGTCTCGGCGATCACGCCCATGTCATGGGTGATCAGCATCACGGCCGCACCCCGGGTGCGGCAGATGTTCTTGAGCAGGCTGATGATCTGCGCCTGGATCGATACGTCGAGCGCGGTGGTGGGCTCGTCGGCCACGATCAGCTTGGGCTCGGCCGCCAGCGCCAGCGCAATCACCACCCGTTGGCGCATGCCGCCGGAGAACTGGTGCGGAAAGTGGTCGATCCGCTCTTCGGCCGCCGGAATGCCGGTGTCCTTGAGCAGTTCGATCGCGCGCTGGCGCGCCTCCGAGGCCGAGAGCTTGAGGTGGGTCTGGATGGTCTCGATCAACTGCCGCCCCACGGTGTAGAGCGGGTTCAGCGACGTGAGCGGGTCCTGGAAGATCGCGCCAATGCGGCGGCCCCGGATATGGCGCATCTTGTCGGCGGACAGGTTGTCGATGCGCTCGCCTTCGAGCACGATCTCGCCCGAGGCCACATGGCCTGGCGGCTCGAGCAGGCCGATGATGGAGGCGCCCGTCAGCGACTTGCCCGCGCCCGATTCACCGACCACACCCAGGATCTCGCCGGGGGCGATGGAAAAGGAGATATTGTCCAGCGCCCGCAGCACACCATGGCGATTGGGAAACTCGACCACCAGATTTTTTACTTCCAACAATGACATCGTGGTTGTTCCTTATTCGTCTTGTGTCCGCACCATCAACGCAGGCGCGGGTTGAGCGCATCGCGCAGCCAGTCGCCCAGCAGGTTGACCGACAGCGCGATCAGCACCAGCATCAGGCCCGGGAAGATGGTGATCCACCATTCGCCGGAGAACAGGTAGTCATTGCCCACGCGGATCAGGGTACCCAGCGAGGGCGAGGTGGGCGGCGCGCCCACGCCGAGGAAGGACAGGGTCGCCTCGGTGATGATGGCTGTGGCCACCTGGATGGTGGCCAGCACCATGACCGGGCCCAGCACATTGGGCAGCACATGCTTGACCATGATGCGCAGCGGCGCCACACCGGTGACGCGGGCGGCCTGCACATATTCCTTGTTGCGCTCGACCATGGTCGAGCCGCGCACCGTGCGTGCGTATTGCACCCAGCCGGTGAGCGAGATCGAGATGATCAGCACGCCAAAGGCCAGCGATTCATTGGCATTGGGGAACACCGCGCGGCCCACGCCAGCGATCAGCAGTGCGACCAGAATGGCCGGGAAGGACAGCATCACATCGCACAGGCGCATCAGCACCGAATCGATCCAGCCGCCCTTGAAGCCTGCCAAGAGGCCCAGGCCCACGCCGACGACCACGGACAGCGCCACCGAGGCCAGGCCCACGATCAGCGAAATGCGCGCGCCATACATCAGCGCCGACAGAATGTCGCGGCCCTGGTCATCGGTGCCCAGGATGTATTTCCAGCCGCCCTCTTCACTCCACACCGGCGGAATGCGCGCGTCGCTCAGCTCCAGGGTGGTCAGGTCAAAGGGGTTGTGCGGCGCCACCCAGCCGGCGAACAGCGCGCAAAACACGCAGACCGCCGCAATGAGGGCGGCCACGATGGCTGTGGGCGACTTGCGAAAGCTGTAGCCCACATCGCTGTCCATCCAGCGCCTGATTCGGTTTTTCATCGTCATCTTCTCTCTCTAGTCTCTGGCCGCTGCAGTGCAGCGGCCCGGGGCATTTACTTCTTCACGGTCATCCACTTGAAGGGCATGAAGCCATCGGCCATCTGCACCAGCTCGACGTTCTTGCTCACCCCCCAGTTCATGAACTGCTGGTGCAGCGGCAGGTAGCCCACATCGTCGGCCACGGTCTGCAGCGCCTCATGGATCGCCTGGTTGCGCTTGGTGGTGTCGGTCTCCGACTGCACCTGGCGGGTCAAGGCATCGACCTTGGGGTTGCAGTAGTTGCCGTAGTTGAACGCGCCGGCACCCTTGCCGTCATTGCAGTTCATCAAGGCCAGCAGCGGGTTGTGGGCGTCGTAGGTCGACGGCGTCCAGCCCAGAATGTAGAAGGCCGTTTCATGGCGCATGATGCGCGGGAAATAGGTGCCCTTGGTCTCGGCATTGAGCTGCACCTTGACGCCGATCTTGGCCAGGTTGGCCGACACCGCCTGGCAGATGCGGCTGTCGTTGATGTAGCGGTCGTTCGAGCAGTTCAAGGTCAGCGAGAAGCCATCGGGGTAGCCCGCTTCGCTCAGCAGCTTCTTGGCGGCGGCCGGGTCGTAAGGCAGGCGCTTGATGTCGTCGGTATAGCCATTGACGCCCTTGCCGATCAAGGTGGCCAGATTGCCCGAGGCGCCACGCATCACCTGCTTGTGCAAGCCCTCGATATCGATGGCCTGGTAGAAGGCCTGGCGCACGCGCTTGTCCTTGAACGGGTTCTTGCCCTTGACGCTGGCGTTCAGCAGCTCATCGCGCTTTTGGTCCATGCCCATGAAGATGGCGCGCAGCTCCGGCCCGGACACCACGCGGGTGCTGCCGGTATTGGCGACACGGTCAAGATCCTGCACCGGCACCGGGTCGATCACATCGACCTGGCCCGACAGCAGCGCGGCCACGCGGGTCGCGTCATTGGCCACCGGCGTGTAGACCACTTCCTGCACATTGCCTTCGACCTTGTCCCAGTAGTTGGCGCTGCGGTTGAAGACGGTGCGCACATTGGGCTGGCGCTCGCGCACGCGGTAGGGGCCGGTGCCATTGGCCTTGAACGACGCGGTGTTCTCGATGCCCTTGCGGCGGTCCACCGGGTTAACGGCATTGTTGGCCTCGGACCAGGCCTTGCTCATGATGTAGACCTGCGAGATCATGCTCGGCAGGATCGGGGCCGGGTCCTTGGTCTCGATGTCGACCGTGTAGTCATCGACCTTGCGTGTTTCCTTGATGGGGTTGGTGTAGGACTTCATGTCCGAGCCCTCGAGCTGCGTGCGCATCATCGAGAACACCACATCATCGGCGGTGAACGGCGTGCCATCGTGGAACTGCACGCCCTTGCGCAAGGTGAAACGCCAGACGGTGGGCGAGGTCTGCTCCCACTTGGTCGCCAACACCGGGCGCAGGCTCAGGTCCTTGTTGCGGCCGGCCAGCGGCTCGTAGACATTGCCGGTCACACTCAGCTGCACCGTCTCATTGAAGGAATGCGGATCCATGGACAGGGCATCGCCCTGGGAACCGATGCGCACCGTCTGCGCGCCGGCGCAAACATAGGCGGCGGCCAACATCGATACCAACAAGGTCTTGCTCATCGTGTGTTTCATCGTTTTCCCCTTTTCTGAAGTCCGGCCCGCAAGGGCCGGGTGCGGAGGCTTTAGCCCAAAGCAAGTGGCATGCCACGCTCGACAATGCCGGCGTGCAGCGCCGCACCCAGCGGCAGCACATCGTCATTGAAGTCGTAGCGGTTGTTGTGCAGCGGAATGATGTCGTCACCCACGGCCTGGCCCAGGCGCAGATAGGCCCCGGGCTTTTGCTGCAGCATGAAGGAGAAATCCTCGGCGCCCATGCTCGGGTCCATGTTGCGCACCACCAGGGCTTCGCCCACCAGGTCAGAGGCGACATCGCCGGCAAACACCGCTTCTTCGGCGGTGTTGATCGTCGCCGGGTAGGAGCGCTCGTACTGCAGCTGCGCATTCACGCCAAAGGCCAGGCCCAGCGCCTGGCACAGCTCGCCCAGACGGCGCTCGACCATGTTCTGCACATCGGGGTTGAAGGTGCGCACCGTGCCCACCAAGGTCGACGAGCCCGGCGTGACGCTGAACGCAGCCAGGTCCCCCGACTGCAGCGCGCAGATGCTGATGACGGCCGAGTCGATGGCACGCACATTGCGCGAGACGATGGACTGGATCGCCGTGATCAGGTGGGCCGAGGCCAGCACCACATCATTGGTCTGGTAAGGATGGGCGCCGTGGCCGCCCTTGCCCGTGATATTGATCTGGATGCGGTCGGCCGCGGCCATCATCGCGCCGGGGTTGATGCCGATCATGCCCTGGCGCATCGCGGGCCAGTTGTGCATCGCATAGACCGAATCGACCGGGAAGCGCTCGAACAGGCCATCCTGGATCATCTCGCGCGCGCCGGCATAGCCTTCCTCGCCGGGCTGGAAGATCAGCACGGCCGTGCCGTCAAAATTGCGCGTCTCGGCCAGGTAGCGCGCCGCGCCCACCAGCATGGCGGTGTGGCCGTCATGGCCGCAGGCATGCATCAGCCCCTGCTTGCCAGAGCGCCAGCTGCAGTTGCCCTGCTCGGTGATCGGAAGCGCATCCATGTCGGCGCGCAGACCGATCATGCGGCCGCTGCCGTGCTTGTGGCCACGGATCACGCCGACCACGCCGGTCTTGCCAATGCCCTGGTGGATCTCATCGACACCACACAGGCGCAAGGCCTCGCTGACGCGAGCCGCGGTGTATTTTTCTTCAAAACCCAGCTCCGGATTGGCATGCAGGTCACGGCGGAAGGCCGTCAGCTCCGGATGGATCTGGGCCAGGTGAGAAAAGGCGCGCGAGCTCGCGCTATAAGGCAGACGTGGCATCTCAGTGCCCTCCCGATTTTTCGACGCGCAGGCGCGGGTCGACAGCGAAATACAACAGATCGACCACGAGGTTGATCACCACAAAAATCAGCGCAATCAGGCACAGGTAGGCGGCCATGACCGGGATATCGGCAAAGGTCACCGCCTGGATGAACAGCAGGCCCATGCCCGGCCACTGGAACACGGTCTCGGTGATGATGGCAAAGGCAATCAGGCCGCCCAGCTGCAGACCGGTGATGGTCATCACCGGCACCAGCGTGTTCTTGAGGGCATGGCCAAAGTAGATCGTGCGGTTGCTCAGGCCCCGGGCCTTGGCAAACTTGATGTAGTCGGTGCGCAGCACCTCCAGCATCTCGGCGCGCACCAAGCGCATGATCAAGGTGAGCTGGAACACCGCCAAGGTAATGGCCGGCAGGATGATGTGGTGCCAGCCCTTGGCGCTCAGCAGGCCGGTGCTCCAAAAGCCCAGCTGCATCGTCGTGCCACGGCCAAAGCTCGGGAACCAGCCCAGGTGCACCGAGAAGATCAGGATCAGCAAGATACCGATCAGGAAGGTGGGCAGGGACACGCCCAGCAGCGACAGGGTCATGAACACCTGGCTCATGAAGCTGCCGCGCCGCAGCGCGGCATACACGCCCATCGGCACGCCAATGACCAGGGCCAGCAACGCGGCCACCATGGCCAGCTCAAAGGTCGCCGGGAAGCGCTCGGCAATCAAGGACGAGACCTTGGCGCCCTGGCGCAGGCTGATGCCGAATTCGCCCTGGGCAGCATTGAGCAAAAAGTGCCAAAACTGCACGAAAAACGGTTTGTCCAGCCCCAGCGCACTGCGCAACTCGGCAATCTGCTGCGGGGTGGCATCCTGGCCCAGCAAGAAGGTGACCGGGTCACCCACATACTGGAACAACATGAAGGAAATGAACGCCACGGCGATCATCACGATCACCGCCTGTATCAATCGGCGCAATATGAATGCAAACATGGCTGACTCTCATCGTGACAAACAGAGGGAAGGTGCCCTAGGGCCCCCCTGCAAAACCCCGTTGACGAGGGTTCTGCAAAGCGCCCCTGGCACCCGTGTTGTCTGCCTATTCTTCTTTCGCTTTTTATGAAATGGCCGGCTGCCGCACCGGGCAGCTGGCCTGCAAACCGCTCACCGTTGGCTAACGGACCGTCACCAGTTTGATGTCCACCCGGTTGTCTGCGCGGTGCACCAGGTCGATGTTCTTCTTCATCGCCCAGGGGATCACCTGGTCGTACAGCGGCAGGTGCGAGACCGTGTCGTTGGACAGCTGCAAGCCCTCGGTCAGCATGCGGGTGCGCACGGGCTGGTCGGTTTCGGTTTTGACGCGGTCGACCAGGTAGTCCATGCGCTCGTTGCTGTAGCGGCCGACATTGTAGTTTCCGTCGCCGCCCTTGCCGACGGTGCGCACCAGTGACTGCAGGCTGTAGAGCGAATCGAAGGTGGGCACGCCCCAGCCGAGCATGTAGATGCTCGCTTCATTGCGCTGGATCATCGGGAAGTAGGTAACCATCGGCAAGGTGCGCAGCTTGGCCTTGACCCCAATCTTGGCCCACATCGCGGTGACCGCCTGGCAGATGGCCTCATCGCTGATATAGCGGTTGTTGGGGCAGGCAAAGTCGACCTCGAAGCCATCGGGGTAGCCCGCTTGCGCGAGCAGCTTCTTGGCCGCCTCCTGGTCATAGGGAAGGCGCTGGCCCACGGTCTCGGTCCAGCCATTGACCTGGGGCGCCACCAGGGTGCCGGTCGGCTTGCCCAGGCCGCGCAGAATGGTCTTGGTGATCGCCTGGATGTCGATGGACTGGTAGAGCGCCTGGCGCACCTTCTGGTCCTTGAGCGGGTTCTTGCCCTTGACGCTGGAGCCGGGCAGCTCGTCGCGGAACTGGTCCATGCCAAAGAAAATCGTGCGGTTTTCCAGGCCTTCGAGGATCTTCAAGTCCGGGCTGGCGCGCAGGCGGTTCAGGTCTTGCGGCGTAGGGTCGAGCACCATGTCCACTTCACCGGACAGCAGCGCTGCCATGCGGGTCGGCGCCGATTTGATCGGGGTGTAGGTGATCGATGTCACATTGCCCGGCATCTGGCCCCACCAGTTGGGATTCTTCTTGAGCACCATGCGCACATCGGGCTGCCAGGACTCCAGAATGAATGGGCCGGTGCCCATCGCATTGCGGTGGGCAAAATTCTCGTCGGACTTCTTGATGTCCATCGGCTCGGTGGACTTGTTCTTCTCCGACCAGGCCTTGCTCATCATGCGCAGCTCGGTCATCTGGCGCAGCAGCACGGGATTGGGGTCCACCATGAAGATATCGATGGTGCCGTCATCAACCTTGACGACCTTCTCGATGCCCTGCACAAAGGGGCCGTAGTTCGAGGTCTTGGCCATCGCACGCGTGATCGAGAACACCGCATCATCGGCGGTAAAGCTCGAGCCATCCTGGAACTTCACACCCTGGCGCAATGCAAAGCGCATCTGCTTGGGAGTCACTTCCTTCCACGAGGTGGCCAGCAGCGGCTCGACCGCAAAGGTCTTGCTGTTGTAGGTGACCAGGGTCTCGTAGACATAGGGATGAATGGCATTGTGCAGGCCATTGTTTTGCGCATGGATATCCCAGCTGGCAACGTCGGCCTGGCTGGCCCACTTGAAGGGCTTGGCCTGGGCCACGCCAGCTGACAAAACGGCGGCTACCGCTATCGCAACCAGAGCAAGAGAAGGCTGTTTCATAAGTCCTCGCAGAATAGTAGTGCTTCACTATGCCGCAAGGAATCGATCTTCCGCATGGTGCTTCCCCCAGGGCGGGGATATTCCCGAGTCCTGTTTATTTCTGTTAGGTGACCGGCAATAGCAGGTGTTTTGTCGGGCAAAACACGGCTTCATCTGCTAATTATGAAAACGCCCTCCCTGCCAGACCACGCCTGCCCTTCTATTCCCACATGTCAAAAAAGCGATACAGCAGCATCTTGGCGGCTACCAGCGCCGATACAGCATGCGGTATGTATCAAGCCTGCCACAAGCCAGCGCAGTTGCTCACCTGCCGCTCAGCGATGAAAGAGCAACAGCCCTGGTGCTTCCAACGGTTAGGCGTCTCCGCATGGGGTATTGAACATGCTGACCGAGCGAGCAGACCACTGCAGCGGCCGCCGCGACAGCGGCCATCTGCCCGGAACAGGGCCGAGCAGCCCGGGCCTGTGCCGCGAGCAGGCATAAAAAAAGCCCGTCTTTCGACGGGCTTTTTGCTTTTCAGATTGAGTAGCTAGGAAACCCTAGCCATTCATTAGAAAGCGTGACGCACACCAACGGTGATAGCGTTTTGGTTCTTGCCAGCGCCAGCTGGGTCGATGCCCAGGCCGTTAGCCGACAGGCTCATGGTTTCGCTCTTCTGGTTCTTCAGGAAAGCGTAGGTGCCGTACAGAGCGGTGCGCTTCGACAGGTTGTGGACATAGCCCAGCGACAGCTGGTGAGCCTTGCCTTCGATTTCCTTGTTGTCGTAGTAGTTGTAAGCCAGACGTGCTTCGCCAGCAGCGCCGACAGCAGCCGTTGCGCCCAGACCAGCGGACTGGAACTTAGCCTTGCTGCCACCACCCACTGGGGTGCTTTGCACTTGACGGATCAGACCCGACAGCTTGAAAGCGCCGAAGTTGTAAGCAGCGCCCAGACCCAGACCTTGAGCCTTTTCGAAGCTGGCGGTAGGATCGTTTTGCTGGTCGTAAGCAATGCCGGCGCTCAGAGGGCCGTTGTTGTAACCAGCGGACACGCCGATGTAACGCTTAGCGGAGCTGTCGCCAGCGGTTTCGCCGAAGCCGTAGTTCACGCCAGCGGTGAAGCCGGACATGTTAGGCGTGTAGTACGAAACCATGTTGCCCACGCGAACTGGGTCGCCGAAGCCGTAGGTGCCGTTGCCGAAGCTGAAGTTTTGGCCGATACCGACTTGGCCGAACACGTCGTAGCCAGACACGGTGTTGTAAGCTGCGGTCAGTTCACGACCCAGACGCACTTCACCGAAGTTGCCCATCAGGGACACGGTGGAACGACGCTTGAACTCGAAGCCAGGACCTGCAGCGCCGCCGCCGGAAGCGGTACCGCTGTCGTTCTGGATTGCGCCTTCCAGCCAGAAACCAGCCTTCAGACCGCCACCCAGATCTTCCACGCCGCGGAAGCCCAGACGGCTGGTGGCGTTACCGGAGTTGGTCAGACCGTAGTTGCTTTCGCCACCGCTGGTCTTAGCGTAGGTCACGCCAGCATCAACGATACCGAACAGGGTCACGGAAGATTGAGCCATTGCGGCGCCGGAAGCGGCCAGCACTGCCAAGGCAACAAGAGATTTTTTCATTGCGAGTTACTCCAAGGTTTAACAGACGGCGCTGGTACGGGGGGGTTGATGTCAGCCTCACGGTTCTGCACAACTTCTACCTGCTCCCGCGCCAACCT
This sequence comes from Comamonas sp. MYb396, assembly GCF_037479555.1. Lineage (NCBI taxonomy): Bacteria > Pseudomonadati > Pseudomonadota > Betaproteobacteria > Burkholderiales > Comamonadaceae > Comamonas > Comamonas sp. MYb396. The sequence continues at coordinate 789,079 of NZ_JBBGYU010000002.1, forward strand.
CCTAGTGTGGAAGTTCTCTCTATTTCAACAGACCGCAGGCGGTTGCGCAAACAAATTCCCCCACTTGAGGACCTATTCGCTGCAAATCGTTGCTTGAGTGCAACGTTTAACGAATGTCAGCCGCCGTCCTATTTTTCGACAAAAATTTGCTGCAAAACAAGCCGCTCCAGAGGAGATTCGCCATGTTTGCAGCGGGGTGTATTCTACTGGTTAGCATGGCACCCTATGCAAGAACGACTCCTTTGCGCAGCAGATACTGCGCTGCGCACCCTGTTTGCAACGCCCCGTGCGGCCAACCCCTCGCCCGCTGCGGGCATGGACGAGGCGGACCTCAGCCCGGAGGAGAAGAAGCTCTCCGCTTCTTATATGCGGGTCAACCATGTGGGCGAAGTCTGCGCGCAGGCGCTCTACACCGCCCAGGCCATGGTCACCCGCGACGAGCATCTGCGCGAACACCTGCTCGAAGCCGCCCAGGAAGAGATGGACCACCTGGCCTGGACCCACCAGCGCCTGCAGGACCTGGGCGAACGCCCCAGCCTGCTCAATCCGCTGTGGTTTGCCGGCGCTTTTGTGATCGGCACCGTGGCCGCCAAGGTGAGCGACCGCGCCAGCCTGGGTTTTGTCGAAGAGACGGAAAACCAGGTGTCCCTGCACCTGCAGTCCCACCTGGACCTGCTGCCAGCGCATGATGCGCCCTCACGGGCCGTCGTCAGCCAGATGAAAGCCGATGAGGAGCGCCATGCCGCCGCAGCGGTGGATGCCGGCGCACTGCCGGTACCACTTCCCGCCCGGATGCTGATGAAGATCGCCTCCAAGGTGATGACCGTAACGGCGCACCATATATAGATAGAGAGACAGGGCCGGACGGGGACCCCATGCAAAGGCCGCCTCTGAGGCGGCCAGAAAGCATTCTTAAGCCAACCAGTCAGGCCGCTGCGCCTGCAGCCAGCCATGCACATGGGCCCGCAAGGCCATGGCATTGTTCCGGCAGCTGTCTACCGCCGCCTGGGAGACCAGGTCTCCAGAGTAGTCCGTCAAATTGCGCTGCTTGCGCAAGGCGTCCAGCGGCCAGATCTTCTCACTGGGCCACTGCACGGTAAGTGCCAGCGTCTGGATGGCGGTCTGGTGGTGGCCGGCTTGCTGGTCAGTGTGCGGTAGCCATGGGCCATCAGGCCCAGCATGGCCAACTGCATGATGGCCTTGTAGGTGGTATCAAACTGGTTTTCTTCACTTAAGCCGGCAATGTGTGCATCGGCAATATTGCGGTCAGCCGCAGCCAGCAAAGACCGCACTTGCTGCGCATGGGGCTCCACGGTCTCAAGACTGATGCCGACCAAGTTTTGCAAGCTCATCGTCACCCCCCACCACAAAGATCTTGGGCTTGGACAGTACATCGCGCATGAACGCGTCCTGGGCGCGCGCTGCGAACTCTTGCTGGCCCAGTACCTGCGGATTGATCTCCCGGCCCAGCTCCGCCTGCAGCGGCCAAAGCACATGCACCGCCTCGTCAAAGCCCAGTGTACCAACCAGCATCAGGTCAATATCGCTGCCCGCAGTCTCTTGCCCGCGCGCCACAGAACCATAGATAAAGGCCACATCGATCTTGTCTGCAACAGGCGCCAGGGCGGCCGCCAACACATCGGCCACGCCGGATGTCTTGCGCAAGATACTGGCCAGCTCTGTAAAAATGGGGCAGCGCTTGTCTGCGCGGTACAGTTGTTGGTTGCCCCGTTTTTCTCGTTGCAACAAGCCCGCCGATGTCAGTTTGGCAAGCTCCCTGGTGATGGTCCCTGCCGGCAGCCCCGTGCGCCTGGCAATCTCGCGCCCGTGCAGCTGTGCATCAGGGTGCAGCAGCAGCAACCCCAGGACACGCCGCCGGTACTCCGGCAGCAGCAAGGCAATCAAAGATTGATTCATATAAGGCGTCAATTGTCGCCTTTTTTGCATCGGACCACAAGACAGGCTGACATCCCGCCCCCTTGCCACCGGGGCATTGCGGGATGTCAACAGCCATGCTTAGGCCTCCACCAGGTCAAACCCCGTGGTGATCTCGGCTGTCTTGCCCAGCATGATGCTGGCCGAGCAGTATTTTTCATGGCTCATCGCGATCGCGCGCTCCACCGCCGCTGCGGGGATGCCCTTGCCGGTGACGGTGAACTGCATATGGATCTTGGTGAAGACCTTGGGCTCGGTGTCGGCGCGCTCGGCCTTCAGGGCCACGGTGCAGTTCTTCACATCGTGGCGGCCGCGCTTGAGGATCAGCACCACGTCATAGGCGGTGCAGCCGCCGGTGCCAGCCAGCAGCAACTCCATCGGGCGGGCGGCGAGGTTCTGGCCGCCGTTGGCCGGGTTGGCCGCGTCGGGCGCGCCATCCATGGCCACCACATGGCCGCTGCCCGTTTCTGCGACAAAGCCCATTCCCGAGCGGGCGCCGCTCGCGCCCGTCCACGTTACCGTGCATTCCATTGCAACTCTCCAAAAATCAGACGCCACAGTGTGGCAGATCTGCCCTGCCCCCTGCTATTTGTTGCTGTCTATCAACAGCATTGGCAAAAAAAATGGTTGCGCACATTATTTTGCTGCAACGCAGCAGAAACATCGCTATACTTGGACTCATCTGCTGCTCCACAGCCAGGCGAAAGCCCCAACTGCTGGATATAGCTTGCAAGTTGTCTCCTCCACCTCTCAAATGGTGGTTTCAAGCCCCTGATTCACATCAGGGGCTTTTTTTCTGCCCTGCGCCGGCGCAATTCCACCGCCGATCCGCTCCAGTGAATGCCAGCGGTTATAGTGCATCGGTCTCTCGATCACCTGATGCTCGCCACCCCGCCCATGCCGCCACCCGCGCATGCCCTGCTGGCTGGCGCATCAACCAGGCGCGCCATCCGCATGCGCTACCTTCTCGTTGCCTCCTTTCTCTAGCGTGCATCCCTATGCCCTCCAAGACTGCAGCCGCGCTGACGCCGGCCGATTACCTGAAGAAAATCCTCACTGCGCGTGTCTATGACGTGGCCATTGAATCCAGCCTGGACTCGGCCAAGAACCTCAGCCGCCGCCTGCACAACAAGGTGCTGCTCAAGCGCGAAGACCAGCAGCCGGTGTTCAGCTTCAAGCTGCGCGGCGCCTATAACAAGATGGCCCACCTGACGGCCGAGCAGCTCAAGGCCGGCGTGATCTGTGCATCGGCAGGCAACCATGCCCAGGGCGTCGCGCTGTCGGCCAGCCGCATGGGCACCCGCGCCGTGATCGTGATGCCCACCACCACGCCGCAGCTCAAGGTCGATGCCGTCAAGGGCCTGGGCGGCGAGGTGGTGCTGGCCGGCGAGAGCTTCAGCGATGCCTACGAGCACTCGCTCAAGCTGCAAAAGGAACAGAACCTCACCTTTGTCCACCCCTTCGATGACCCGGACGTGATCGCCGGCCAGGGCACGATTGCGATGGAGATCATGCGCCAGGTGCAGAAAATCGGCTCCTCGCCACTGAACGCGGTCTTTGTCGCGATTGGTGGCGGCGGGCTGATCGCAGGTGTCGCCAACTACATCAAGGCGGTGCGGCCCGAGATCAAGGTCATCGGCGTGCAGATGAACGACTCGGATGCGATGATCCAGTCGGCCCGCGAAGGCAAGCGCGTGGCACTGAACGATGTGGGCCTGTTTGCCGATGGCACGGCGGTCAAGCTGGTGGGCGAGGAGACCTTCCGCGTCGCCCATGGCCTGGTCGATGAATACATCACCGTCGACACCGATGCCGTCTGCGCCGCGATCAAGGACATCTTTGTCGACACCCGCTCCATCGTCGAGCCCTCGGGCGCGCTGGCCGTGGCCGGCATCAAGCAGTATGTGGCCAAGAACAAGACCAAGGGCGAGACCTATGCCGCCATCCTGAGCGGCGCCAACATGAACTTCGACCGCCTGCGCTTTGTCGCCGAGCGGGCCGATGTGGGCGAGGAAAAGGAAGCGCTGTTTGCCGTCACCATCCCCGAGGAGCGCGGCAGCTTCAAGCGGTTTTGCGAAGTTATCGGCAACCTGCCCGGCGGCGCGCGCAGCGTGACCGAGTTCAACTACCGCATCAGCGATGACCGGCGTGCCCATGTCTTTGTCGGCATCTCGACCAACAGCAAGGGCGAGTCGGAAAAAATCTGCCGCAACTTCCAGAAGAACGGCTTTGAAGCGCTGGATTTGACCTTTGACGAGCTGGCCAAGGAGCATGTACGCCACATGGTGGGCGGGCGCTCCCAGCTCGCGCAGGACGAGCGCCTGCTGCGCTTTGTCTTCCCCGAGCGGCCCGGTGCGCTGTTCAAGTTCCTGAGCCTGATGGCGCCCAACTGGAACATTTCTCTGTTCCACTACCGCAACCAGGGCGCGGACTACGGCCGCATCCTTGTGGGCATGCAGGTGCCCCAGGAAGACTCGCACAGCTTTGAGCAGTTCTTGAACAACCTAGGCTACCCCTGGATCGAAGAGACCCAGAACCCGGCCTACAAGCTGTTCCTGCAGGCCTAACGCCAAACGGGCCCAGCCGCAGCATGCAAGCCTTGCGCCATTTTCTGCTCGCGGTGCAGTTTTTCACCCGCATTCCGGTCACTGGCAAGCTGGGCGACTGGGTGGGCTACAGCCCCGAGATGCTGCGCGCCAGCGCCGGCCACTTCCCCGGCGTGGGCTGGATCGTGGGCCTGGTGGCCGCCGGGGTGCTGGCCGCTGGCAGCTTGCTGCTGCCGTCTGGCAATAGCTACAGCCCGCTGGTCGCCGCCGTGCTCAGCACCATGGCCACCGTGCTGCTCACCGGCTGCTTCCATGAGGATGGCTTGAGCGATGTGGTCGATGGCCTGGGCGGGAGCCACGAGCGCCAGCGCGCACTGGAGATCATGAAGGACTCGCGCATCGGCGCCTATGGCGCGATGGCGATGGTGCTGGCCGTACTCAGCAAGACCGCTCTTGTCGCGCTGCTGGCCAGCCACAGCCTGGCGCTGGCGATGGCAACCTTGGTCACAGCCCATGTGATCGCCCGCCTCTGGCCGATGTTTGTCGTGCGCAGCCTGCCCCATGTGGGGGACAGCGCCTCGTCCAAAAGCAAGCCTTTGGCGGCCTTTATCAGCCGCCAAGGCCTGGCCTGCTGCGTAGCCTGGTCCTTGCCCGCGGCCCTGCTGCTGGGCCTCGCCCAAGGCTGGGTGGTTCTGCTGCTGGCCCTGGTGCTTAGCGCCGCCGCCGCGCTGTGGATGCGCCAGTGGCTGCAGCGCCGCCTGCAAGGCTTTACCGGTGATGGCCTGGGCGCTGCCGAGCAGGTCAGCGAGATCGCGTTCTACCTCGGTGCCGCGCTGTCGCTGGGCCCTGCCGGCAGTTGGCTGGCCAAGGCGCTGGCATGACGGCGCTGTGGCTGCAGCGCCATGCCCAGCCCCTGGTGGCGCCGGGCATCTGCTACGGCCGCACCGACATGGCCGCCGATGACAAGGCCACTATCGCCGCCGCACAAGCGCTGCAAAACGCCTGGGCGTCCGAGGCGCTGCCGGCCAGCACGGTCTGGCATTCGCCACTGCAGCGCTGCAGCCAGCTGGCCACGGCCTTGCAGGCGCAGGCACCGGCATTCGCGCTGCGCGCCTGCGACGATCTGGCAGAAATGGACTTTGGCGCCTGGGAAGGCCAGCGCTGGGACGGCATCGCCCGCGAAGAGATGCAGGCCTGGACCGCTGACTTTATGGCCTATGCACCAGGCGGTGGCGAATCACTGGCCACGATGATGGCGCGCGTTACGCGTGCGCTGGATGCGGCGCGCCAGCAGGCGCTGGAAACCGGCCAGCCCGTGCTGTGGATCAGCCACGCAGGTGTGGCGCAATGCACGCATTGGCTGCTGACAAGGGGCCAAAGGCTGCCGCTGGCCAAGGACTGGCCGTCAGTCAAGCTCGCGTATGGGGAATGGCTCCGATTGCCGCTGTTCGGCGAGGTGTGAGAGCCGCGCCAAGCCGCTCCCAACAAACTTTTACGTAAAGTGCCGGCGCCCCATCAGTCGCGCAGGGAGCCGGTGCTGCGGTCCACATTGGGCGCGGTGGGCGGCATAGGCGCTGGTACGGAAGCAGCTCGCGGTGCCGCAGCCACGGCATTTGTGGAATTCTGGGCATTGGGCGCATTCGGCACAGAGGCCGGGATCGGTGCAGCCACCACATCCACCGGGCGCAAGGCAGGCAGGTTGATGGTGACAGCTGCCGGGCCATCGACTCCAGCGCCCAGGCTCACGGCGCGCGGCGCATCGCTGCGCAGGGCCTGCAGCACCAGACCATCGGCAACGGTAGAACCCACGCGGAACACCTTGGCTGGCTGGTCATCCACGGCGATGACGGCCGCGCCGCCACCACTGTCCTTGCCCACCATCACGCCCAGCAGGCGCCAGCGGGTGGGGGCAGCCGGGGCTGCAACGGGCGCACCATCCTGCACGCCAAAGAGTCGCGCCATCGCGGCGCCATCGACCTGCACCTGGGCGGGGCCACCGGCCTGCGGGGCCGAGAGCACCTGGCGCGGCGCCGACAGCTTGAGCCCCCAGAACACCGCCAATGCCGCAGCGCCAGCCCATAAAAGGCCGGCCGCCAGCCGAGGAGACCAGGGGTTGCGTGATAGTGTCACCATTCGCAGATTATGATGCAGCCAGATGTCAGTTTCACCACTTTGACCCCCTTTGACCTGAGAGCATGATGTTTTCCTTCCGCCCGCAGTCGGCTGCACGCCGCATCCAAGCCAATATCCAGCGCGGCTTTACCCTGATCGAGCTGATGGTGGTGCTGGTCATCATCGGCGTGCTGGCCGCGCTGATCGTGCCCAATGTGATTGGTGCTGCCGACGAAGCGCGCGTGACCGCCGCGCGCACCGATATCACCAACATCAGCGGCGCGCTCAAGCGCTACCGCCTGGACAACCAGCGCTACCCCACCGCCGAGCAAGGCCTGGCCGCGCTGATCAACCGCCCCAGCAGCGGCCCCGCGCCGATGAACTGGAAGCCCTATCTGGAAAAGCTGCCCAATGACCCCTGGGGCCACCCCTACCAGTACCTGAACCCTGGCGTCAAAGGCGAAGTCGATGTAATGAGCTTTGGTGCCGATGGCCAGGCCGGCGGTGAAGGCAACAATGCCGACATCGGCAGCTGGCAATAAGCGGCAATAGGCCCGCCTGATCGCCGCTTTCTGCCTTTTCCCGCTGCCCCGCTCTCCGGCCCCATGCCCTGCGCCCATGCCTCTTTCACACCCCTTCCAGCCGCGCCGCCAGCGCGGCTTTACCTTGATGGAGCTGCTGGTCGTCATCACGTTGATGGCGCTGGCCAGCGCCGGCGTGGTGTTTGCGATGGGCGACAACAGCCAGGACCAGCTCCAGCGTGAAGGCCAGCGTCTGGCCGCGCAGCTCGAAGCCGCACGGGCCCAGTCCCGCGCCAGCGGCCAGCCGGTACGCTGGCGGGCCGACAGCCAGGGCTTTGTCATCGAAGGCCTGCAAGGCGGCACCCGCCAGGGCGCCTGGCTGCACCCGCCGGTGGCGGTGCGCAGCAGTGGCGATATCATCCTGGGGCCCGAGGCACTGATCGGCCCGCAGACGGTGCTGCTGGCCTACCCCAGCCGCCATGCGGGCAGCATTGCCGTGTCCACCGACGGTGTGCGCCCCTTTGAACTACAGGCCCCCTGAACCTTTTCCCGACCAGCCCCGCGTGCCCAGCAAGTCCTCGCCCCATTCCGGCTTCACCCTGATCGAGGTGCTGGTCGCGTTCGCCATTGTCGCGATCGCCTTGCTCGCCGGCGGCAAGGCGATGAACGCGCTGACCCAGACCGCAGGGCGGCAAAGCGATGTGATGCTCGCGCAGATCTGCGCCGAGAACCAGCTGATCGCCGCGCGCCTGTCGCAACAGCTGCCGGGCCTGGGCACGACCAGCGTGGCCTGCGAGCAGGCCGGCCGCATGTTCGATGTGCGCGTGGGCGTGTTTGCCACGCCCAACCCGGATTTCCGCCGCATCGATGCCCATGTGTTCTCCGGCGGCGCGCCTTTGCTGCGCCTCAGCACCATCGTGGGGAGGTACTGATGCAGCGCCCCCGTTCTAGCCAGCCACGCAGCCAGGGCTTTACCTTGATCGAGCTGCTGATCGCGATCTCCATTCTGGCGGTGATGACCATCGCCAGCTGGCGCGGTATCGACGGCATGGTGCGCGCCCAGCAGCAGGCCCGCGATTACAGCGAAGAGGTGATGGTGGTGCAGGCGGCACTGTCGCAGTGGAACACCGACCTCAATGGCATTGAGCGCGTCGCAGCTACCACACCCATCGACTGGGATGGCCGCGTGCTGCGGCTCACGCGCCGCAGCAGCGACATCAATGAACAAGGCCTGCGCGTCGTCAGTTGGGCCCAGCGCAGCCTGGGCAACCGCGCCTACTGGGTGCGCTGGCAGTCCTCCCCGGTGCGTGATCTGCAGCAGTGGCAGCAGGCCTGGGACATGGCCGCCCATGCGGTCACCAACAGCGCGCTGACCAACAACGCCGATGGCGGCCCGCAGCAAACAGTGCTGATGCCCCTCAGCGGCTGGCAGCTGCTGTATTTTCGGGGCAACAGCTGGAGCAACCCGCTGTCCAGCCAGGGCGCCAATCCCCAGACCGATGCCAACAACCCCACCACGGTGGCGCTGCCCGACGGCATCCGCCTGCGCCTGGAGCTGCCCGCGCCCGGTGCGCTCTCCGGGGTCATCACCAACGACTGGGTCAACCCCATCGTGTCGGGGAACAAATCATGAAGCGGCTGCACCTAGCCCGCCGCAGCCAGCGCGGCGCAGCGCTGCTGGCGGCCATGCTCACCGTCACCCTGGTGGCCACGATTGCCGCCGGCGCCGTCTGGCAGCAGTGGCGCAATCTGGAGGTGGAAGGCGCCGAGCGCACCCGCGTGCAGGCTGCCTGGCTGCTGCTGGGCGGACTGGATTTTTCGCGCCAGGTGCTGCGCCAGGATGCGCGCGTGGGCGGCCCCGATTCGCTGTCCGAGCCCTGGTCGGTGCCGCTGGCCGAAGCGCGCCTGTCCACCTTTTTGCAGGCCTCCAACAACCAGAGCAATGCCGACGACAGCAGCATCGATGCCACGCAGGCCTTTTTGTCGGGCGCGATTGTCGATGCCCAGGCGCGGCTCAATATCCGCAATCTGGTGTCCAACGGCCAGATCAATACCGTCGCGCTGCGCCAGTTCCAGCGCCTGTTCGAGCGCCTGGGCCTGCCCGGTGCCGAGCTGACCGTCCTCAGCCAGCAGGCACAGGCCGCGCTGCGCACCGAAGGCAAGGCCGCCAATGCCCCGCTGCTGCCGCGCACCTACAAGGAGCTGGCCTGGTGGGGCCTGTCTCCGTCCACCCTGACCCAGCTGGAGCCCTATGTGGTGCTGCTGCCCCAGGAGAGCAAGGTCAACGTCAACACCGCCTCGGCCACCGTGATCTGGGCCGCTGTCGAGGGCATGGATTTTGCAACCGCCCAGCAAATCGCCCAGCTGCGGCTGAACAAGGCTTTCGAGAGCAGCGCCGAGCTGCAGCAGCGATTTAGCAGCAACACCGCACTCACCAACGCCAACGCGCTGCTCGATGTGAAATCGGTGTATTTCGAAGTCTGGGCGCGGCTGCGCTTTGACGACCTGGTGGTGCAGGAGAAATCCCTGGTCTACCGCCAGGGGCTGAATGTAACAACCGTGGTGCGCGAGCGCGGTGCCGCGCTGGCCACCAGCCTGATGGGCGATGGCAGCGCCAACCCGGTGGCAGCGCGCTAACAGGAACATGATGACAAACGTATTGCAGTTTGGTGAAGCCGGGCCCTCTACAATGCAGCGCACAACACGCTCATGAGTACATTACTGATTTCACTGCCGCTGGCCTCGGGGCCAGATACAGGGCCCAGCTCGGCCTGGAGCTACAGCTATGCCCTGTCGCCCGATGGCGTGACCATCGGCCAGCAAGGCAGCACCACCGCCGGCCTGCTGCCCCAACCCGGCCGCGCCGGTGAGGTGGTGGCCGTGGTGCCCGCGGCCATGCTGTCGTGGCAACGGGTCAGCCTGCCCCAGGGCGTCGGCCCCGGCTCGCCCCGGCTGCGTGCGGTGCTCGAAGGCCTTTTGGAAGAGCGCCTGCTCGACGACCCGGCGCAACTGCACTTTGCGTTGCAACCCGACACCCGCGCCGCCGGCCAGGGCGAACCGATCTGGATCGCCTGCTGCCCGCGCCAGTGGCTGCGGGACCACCTGCAGGTGCTCGAAGCCGCAGGCCGCGCGGTGGCCCGTGTGGTGCCCAGCCATGCGCCGGGCGAGCCGGCGCCCGATGGCGCGCAGATCCTGGTCACCGGCAGCCCCGAGCTGGCGCAGGCCGTGGTGTTTGGCACCGACAGCGCCGATGCGGTGCTGGTGCTGCCCGTCTCGCGCGAGAGCGCAGCGCTGCTGCCCCCGCTCGGGCCCGACAGCATCGTGCATGCCGAGCCAGCCGTGGTCAGCACTGCCGAGCACTGGCTGCAGCGCCCGGTGCAGCTCTACAGCCCGGCGCAAACCATGCGCGATGCCGCACGCAGCGACTGGGACCTGGCCCAGCTCGAATTTGCCAACAGCGGGCGCAACCGCCTGCAGCGGCGCCTGGGCAGTGGCCTCAATGATGTGCTGCATGCCCCCGCCTGGCGCCCGGCGCGCTGGGCCGTGCTGGCCCTGGTCGTGCTTACGCTCGTGGGTGCCAATATCTGGGCCTGGCAAGAACGCCAACAACTGCAGGCCAAGGCCGCGCTGGTGCGCAGCAGCTTGACGCAGGCCTTCCCCAAGGTGCAGGTGGTTGTCGATGCGCCCGTGCAGATGGCGCGTGAAGTCGCCAACCTGCGCCAGGCCTCGGGCGGCTTGTCGCCATCGGACGCCGAACCGCTGCTGGCCGCCGCCGGCCAGGCGCTGTCCAGCCTACCCGCCGGCACGGTGCCCAGCACGGTCGAATACAGTGGCGGCGAGCTGCGCCTGCGCGGCCTGCCCACCGATGGCTTTGATGCCTTCAGCCAGAAACTGCAAGCCCAGGGCCTGCAGGCCCAGATGCAAAACGACCAGTGGGTCATCCGCGCGCAGGCCCAGCCATGAAGAAAAATTCCTCCCGACCGTCGGCCTCTGCAGCAGCCACCTCTTCGGCAGCCCAGCTGCTGCGCCAACGCTGGCGCGCACTGGATGCGCGCGAGCGCCGGGGCGTCAGCCTGGCCGCTGGCCTGGTGCTGATTGCGCTCTTGTGGTGGCTGGCGATTGCGCCGGTGCTGCAGACTTGGCGCAGCGCGCCCGCCGCGCATGCCCAGCTCGACCAGCAGCTCGCCCGCATGCAGGCCTTGCAGGCCGAAGCGCGCCAGCTGCAATCGGCCACCACGGTCACCACCACGCAGGCGCGCCAGCAGCTCGAAGCCTCGCTCACGCAGCAGCTGGGCACCAGCGCCAAACTGGCCGTGCTCGGCGAGCGCGTGACCGTCACCTTGAACCGCGCCTCGGCCGCCTCCACCCAGCGCTGGCTGGGCCAGGTGCGCGCCAATGCGCATGCGATTGCCACCGAGCTGCGCCTGACCCGCGATGAGCCGGCCAAGGGCGCAGGCCCGGCTGCCGCGCCCACCTGGTCGGGCAATATCGTCTTGCAGTTGCCGGCCCAGTAGGCGGCACACAAAGATGGCCCGGCAGCGCTTGACCCCCTCCTTGCCCCACGGCAGCGCCCGTGCGCCCTGGCGCTGGGCCGCCGTGGGCGCCTGCACCGGCGGCCTGGCTGCCTTGCTGCTGTTTGCGCCAGCACACTGGCTGGCGCAAGGCCTGGCCTGGGCCAGCCAGGGCCAGCTGCAGCTGCGCGAGCCGCGCGGCACGGTCTGGAACGGCTCGGCCCAGTGGGTATTTACCGGCGGCCAGGCCAGCCGCGACCAGATGGCCTTGCCCGGCCGGGTGGACTGGGCACTGCGCCCCAGCCTGCGTGGCCTCAACATGCGCTGGAATGCCAGCTGCTGCATGGCCGCGCCCATGCCCATCCGCATTCAGCTCCACTGGGGCGGTGCCAAGGTGCAGCTGGGCGCCCATGAAAGCCGCTGGCCGGCATCGCTGCTGGTGGGCCTGGGGACGCCCTGGAACACCATCCAGCCCCAGGGCCAGCTGCTGCTCAAGACCCATGACCTGTCGCTGGCGCTCAATGCCGGGCGCCTGCAGGTCGAGGGCGGCGCCGATCTCGATGTGATGGCGGTGACCTCGCGCCTGTCCACGATACAGCCGCTGGGCAGCTACCGCCTGCAACTGCAAGGCGGTGACAGCACCAGCTTGCAGCTGTCCACCTTGGACGGCGCGCTCCAGCTCAAAGGCCAGGGCCAATGGGTGGGCCAGCGCCTGCGTTTTCAGGGAGAAGCCTGGGCTGCCGAAGGGCGCGAGGCGGCTCTTGCGAATCTATTGACTATGATTGGGCAGCGCAGCGGAAGCCGCGTGCTGCTCTCGGTTGGCTGAACATATGATGCAATACCACTCTCCCATTTATCGATTTGCGCTGCACTCCATCGCAGCAAGCGTCCTTCTAATGGGCGGCAACGGCGCGGCGCTGGCGCAGACAGCCATCAACACCGGCACGGCCAGCATTCGCCCCGGTGAGCCGGTGACGCTGAACTTCGCCAACGCCGACATCGAGTCCATCGCGCGCACCATGGCCACCATCACCGGCAAGAGCGTGGTGGTCGATCCGCGCATCAAGGGCACGATGAACCTCGTGACCGACCGGCCCGTCTCGCCCCAGGCCGCGTTCGAGCAGTTCCTGGCAGCGCTGCGCCTGCAGAACTACACCGTGGTCGAGGCCGCAGGCCTGTACAAGGTGGTGCCCGAGGCCGATGCCAAGCTGCAAGGCGGCACGGTGCGCATCACCCAGGGCGGCGCGGGCGGCCAGGTGCCCGGTGGCGGCCAGATCGTCACCCAGATCTTCAAGCTCAACTTCGAGAGCGCCAACAACCTGGTGCCGGTGCTGCGTCCGCTGATCAGCCCCAACAACACCATCAATGTGAACCCGGGCAACAACTCCCTGGTCATCACCGACTACGCCGACAACCTGCAACGCCTCTCGCGCATCATCGCGTCGATGGATGTGGCCAACGCCAGCGATGTCGAAGTGGTGCAGCTCGAGCACGCGGTCGCCACCGACATCGTGCCCATGCTGCAGCGCCTGCTGGAAGGCGGCCAGACCGTGTCTGCCAGTGGCAGCGCCACTGCCGGTGCAGCCCCCGGCGCCGCGCAGACCGACAATGCCTACCGCACCTCGGTGCTGGCCGACCCGCGCACCAACAGCATCTTGCTGCGCGCGGCCAACCCGGCACGCCTGTCGCAGGCCAAGATGCTGATCGGCAAGCTCGACAGCCCCAGCCGTGGCGGCAATGCCTCGGGCAACATCCATGTGGTCTACCTGCGCAATGCCGATGCCACCGCGCTGGCCACCACCTTGCGCGCGGCGCTCGCCGGCCAGGACGGCAACAGCGCCAGCCCCGCCACCAACCTGTCGAGCAGCGGCAGCAGCGGGGGCCTGAGCACAAACACGCGCAGCGGCAGCACCTCGCTGGGCGGCAGCACCAGCGGCACCCTGGGCAACAGTGCCAGCAGCAGCAGTGCGGGCGGCCTGGGCTCGGGCGCGCGCCTGGGCACCGGCACCTCGCTGGGCACCTCGGGGGAGAGCGGCAGCGCCACCGGCGGCATCATCCAGGCCGACACGGCCACCAACTCGCTGATCATCACGGCGCCCGAGCCGCTGTACCGCCAGATCCGCTCGGTCATCGACCAGCTCGACAGCCGCCGCGCCCAGGTGCTGGTCGAGAGCCTGATCGTCGAAGTCAGCGCCGAGAAGGCCGCGCAGTTTGGCGTGCAGTGGCAAAGCCTGCTGGGCCAGGGCAACAATGTCGTCGGCGTCATCGGCAACAACTTCACCGTGGGCGGGGCCAACCTGTTCAACCTGGCCGCCGGCATTGCCAACAACACCTACAGCACCCTGCCCAGCGCCGGCATGAACGCCGGCATCGCCTTCAAGCACAACGGCGAGTATGTGCTGGGCGCGCTGGCCAACCTGCTGCAGTCCAATGCCGATGGCAATGTGCTGGCCACCCCCAACCTGCTGACCTTGGACAACCAGGAAGCGCAGATCCTGGTCGGCCAGAATGTGCCCTTTGTCACCGGCTCCTACGCCAACAGCACCGGAAGCAGCACCGTCAACCCCTTCACCACGGTGGAGCGCAAGGACGTGGGCCTGACCCTGCGCGTGCGCCCGCAGATCAATGCCAATGGCACCGTCAAGCTGACGATCTACCAGGAGACGTCTGACGTGCTCGCCGGCACGACCACCAATGCCAACGGCCCCACCACCAACAAGCGCTCGATCGAATCGACCGTGCTGGTGGACGATGGCTCGGTGATCGTCATTGGCGGCCTGCTGCAGGACCAGTACTCCGGCTCGGTGCAGAAGGTGCCTTACCTGGGTGATATTCCCGGCATTGGCGCGCTGTTCCGCAGCGACACCCGCTCGCGCAAGAAGACCAACCTGATGGTCTTCCTGCGCCCCGTGGTGATGCGCGATGCCGCCGCCACCCAGCAGGTCAGCATGGACCGCTACGAGCTGATGCGCGGCGCGCAGATTGCTGCCCAGCCTGAACAAAGCACGCGCGTGCCGATCAATGAGTCGTCGATCATCACGCCGCTGGCCCAGCAGACCTCCGGCCTGCCGCTGGGCGCATCCGAGACGCCGGTGATCGAATCGCGCCCCCTGACCGTGACGCCGCAAGGCATGCGCTTCGAGCCCTGATAGCGCCCACAGAGACCCGAAGCCATGCGCCACCCCCTGCCCTATGCCTTTGCGCGCAGCAGCCAGCTGCTGCTCGAAGAAGATGCCGGCCAGCACCTGCTGTGGCACGGCGCCCAGCCCCAGGGCTCGGCGCTGTCCGAGGTGCTGCGCAAGTACCCCGTGCAGCACCTGGCCCAGCTGGGCGATGCCGAGCTGGCCCAGCGCATCAGTGCCGCCTACTCGCACAGCGAATCGAATGCCGCCACCGTGATCAGCGAGGTCGAAGAAGGCACCGACCTCTCGCGCATGATGCAGGACATCCCCGCCGTCGAGGACTTGCTCGAGTCGGCCGGCGACGCGCCCATCATCCGCATGCTCAACGCCCTGCTCACCCAGGCGGCGCGCGACGGTGCCTCGGACATCCACATCGAGCCCTATGAGCGCCATTCCAGCGTGCGCTTTCGCATCGATGGCTCGCTGCGCGAAGTGGTGCAACCCCACCGCGCCTTGCATGCGGCGCTGATCTCGCGCCTCAAGATCATGGCCGATCTGGACATCTCGGAAAAACGCCTGCCCCAGGACGGCCGCATCAGCCTGCGCCTGGGCACCCGCGCCATCGATGTGCGCGTCTCCACCCTGCCCAGCACCCATGGCGAGCGCGCCGTGCTGCGTCTGCTCGACAAGAGCGAATCCAAGCTCAGCCTGGGCTCGGTCGGCATGCAGGGCGAGACCCTGCGGCGCTTTGAGAAACTGGTGGCCCAGCCGCACGGCATTGTGCTGGTGACTGGCCCCACCGGCTCGGGCAAGACCACCACCTTGTATGCGGCGCTGAGCGGGCTCGATGCCAGCCAGGGCAACATCATGACGGTGGAAGACCCGATCGAATATGAGCTGTCGGGCATCGGCCAGACCCAGGTCAACCCCAAGATCGACCTGACCTTTGCCAAAGCGCTGCGCGCCATCCTGCGCCAGGATCCGGACATCATCATGATTGGTGAAATCCGCGACTTCGAAACCGCGCAGATCGCCATCCAGGCCTCGCTCACCGGTCACCTGGTGCTCGCCACCCTGCACACCAACGATGCGACCAGCGCCATCACCCGCCTGACCGACATGGGCGTCGAGCCCTTCCTGCTGTCCTCGTCGCTGCTGGGCGTGCTGGCCCAGCGCCTGGTGCGCCGCATCGACGACAGCGACCCCAGCGGCTACCGAGGCCGCACCGGCATCTTCGAGCTGCTGGTGGTGGACGAGGCCATCCGCGCGCAGATCCACGCCCAGGCGCCGGAGACCGAGATCCGCAACCAGGCGATGGCCGCCGGCATGCACCTGATGCGCGAGGACGGCGAGCGCCTGGTGCGCGAAGGCATCACCAGCGCAGAAGAAGTTGTGCGCGTCACGCGCGATTGACAACGAATCCCCCAATACCCTGGCGGCGCCGCCCGCGCCAACGGGTATTGGCGATTTGACACAATCGCCCCATGTTGGAATCGCTCAATACCCTCGTCGCGCCCTACGGCGGCATGTTGTTTCTCTGGCTCACCGTGCTGGCCATCGCCAGCCTGGCAGCACTGCGCCATTTTCAGCCGCGCATGTCCACCGCGCAGCTGCGCCGGCTGATGCGCATCGCCGGCCTGATGGCGCTGGTGATCTCCTGGTTTGCGATGCAGCAAGGTGAGCGCTACCTGGCGACTGCTCTGCTGGTGCTGCTCTGGGGCATTCTGGTGGGGATCAGCTGCGCGCGGGCGATTCGGCAGCGCTGAATTCAGGCTTCTTATACAAGGGGTCGGGCTGAAAAAACCAGGCTCCGACCTCCACATTTGACCCATAACCACAGTCAGCAAAGGATATTTGCCTAGGCAAGAATGTCCGCATGACTGAGACAAAAACACCCCCCGCGCTTTCGATGTTGGACCTGGTGGCTGTGCGCGAAGGCGGCACCGTTGCCCAGGCTTTGCAACTGGCCGTGCGCACGGCGCAGCATGTCGAGTCGCTCGGCTTTACGCGCTACTGGATGGCCGAACACCACAATATGCCGGGCATTGCCAGCTCGTCCACGGCCGTGCTGATCGGCCATGTGGCGGGCGCCACCCAGCACATCCGTGTGGGCTCGGGCGGCATCATGCTGCCCAACCATGCCCCCTTGGTGGTGGCCGAGGCCTTTGGCACCTTGGCCGAGCTCTACCCGGGCCGTATCGACCTGGGCCTGGGCCGCGCGCCGGGCACCGATGGCATGACGATGCGGGCGCTGCGCCGTGACCGGGTCGAGACCGAAGAAGACTTTCCCCGCGATGTGATGGAGCTGCAGCGCCTGCTGGGCCCCGCCCAACCCGGGCAAAAGCTGGTGGCCACGCCGGGCGCTGGCACCAATGTGCCGCTGTGGCTGCTGGGATCGAGCCTGTTCTCGGCCCAGCTGGCCGCGCACCTGGGCCTGCCCTATGCCTTTGCCTCGCACTTTGCGCCGCGCATGCTGCAGCAGGCGGTGCAGCTGTACCGCGACCTGTTCAAGCCCTCGGCCACGCTGGACAAGCCCTATGTGATCGTCGGCGCGCCAGTGATTGCAGCGCCTACCGACAGCGAGGCCGAGTTCCTCGCCAGCAGCACCTACCAGCGCGTGCTGGGCATTGTGACGGGCAAGCGCGGCCTGCTGCCGCCTCCGGTCGAAGGCTTTATGGAGGGCCTGAACATGGCCGAGCGCCAGGCGATCGAAGGCTTTTTGGCCGTCGCCTCCATCGGTGGGCCCGAGCGTGTACAGCAGCGCCTCAAGGTGCTGGCCCAGCACACCGGCGCCGATGAGCTGATGCTGGTTTGCGATATCTATGATGGCGATCTGCGTCTGCGCTCGCTCGATATTGCGGCGCAGGCCCTGCGGGCCGGCTACGCAGCCTAACCACGGCCATTACTGCGGGATCAGCACCCTTTTTTCAGCAAAAGCGACGCCGATCCCGTCCCACCCAGGCTATGCTTGCGCCATGTCAGTCTCCTATAGAACCACCCTGCCAGCAGCGCTGACGGCCTGCAGCTTGCTGGCTGGCTGCATGCAGCAGCCCCCCGACGATCCCCCAGCTCCCACGCCCCAGGCCCAGGAGGCCACGCCGGCCGTGGCCCCGCCTGCCGCAGCCGCGCAGCCCCAGCCCAGCGCCCGCAGCGAAGACCCGGCCTTGGCCGCGCATATGCAAACGCCCGAGTTCCGCCGCGAATACCGTACCAAGCAGGAGCAATTGCAGAACGAGGCCGAGGTGCAGGAAAGCGCTCCCTGGCTGGGCAGCACGGGCCTGACGGAGGCCCAGGAGCGCTCCGTGCCCCGCTATGTGCGCATGGAGCTGGGCCAGTCGCTCGCCAGCGCCGACCCGGTGCGTGCCGAGGATCTGCAGTACGTCGGCCAGTTTGCCGAGTTGGATGGCACCGTCTACTACTGGCGCATTCCCGACAAGGCCCACGCCCATGGCGACACCCATGCCGGCCCGGCCTATGTCTATATCCGCAAGGATGCGGCGGGCGTGTTCTACACCGACTGGGGCAACCGCACGCCACCGGGCTGACTCGCGGCGGCCGTGCGCGGCGTTATCGCACTGCTGTACATCCCCTGGCCAGGAATAACGTCTATTCCACCTGTGCCTGCCGCCTGCTTTCATAATGGCCAGCGGAGACCTACCGCATGAGCCACACCCCACCACCAGCGCTGGCCGATCCCCGGCGCAATCCCCAGCAGTTTCTTCTGGACCTGTACCAGCGCGCAGTACAGCGCGCCCAGCCCCTGCACAGCATGGCGCAGTACCTGCCCCCGCCGCCCAAAGGCCGTACCGTGGTGCTGGGCGCCGGCAAGGCCGGTGGCTCGATGGCCCAGGCGCTCGAGGCCCTGTGGCCCCAGGACGCGCCGCTGTCGGGCCTGGTCGTTACCCGCTATGGGCATATTCCGCCGCGCCCGCCTGGGCTGGCCCAGCGCCTGGAGGTGGTCGAAGCCGCCCACCCCGTACCCGATGCCGCCGGCCTGGCGGCCGCCGAACGCATACTGGCGCTGACCCAGGGCCTGACCGCCGATGACCTGGTGCTCTGCCTGATCTCGGGCGGCGGCTCGGCGCTGCTGACCCTGCCAGCCGACGGCATGGACCTGCAGGACAAGCAGCGCATCAACCAGGCGCTGCTGGAGAGCGGTGCCGCCATTGGCGAGATGAACTGCGTGCGCAAGCACCTCTCGCGCATCAAGGGCGGGCGCCTGGCCGCTGCCTGCTACCCCGCAAAGGTGGTGACCTTGACCATCAGCGATGTGCCCGGCGACGACCCCTCGGTCATCGCCAGCGGCCCGACGGTGCCCGATGCCTCGACCTGCGCCGAGGCACTGGCGATTCTGAACCGCTACCAGATCGCGCTGCCCGAGCGCCTGCGCGCCGCTCTGGAGGATGGCTCGCTGGAGACGCCCAAGCCCGGCGACCCGCGCTTTGCCGGCCATGAAGTGCACCTGATCGCCACGCCCCAGCAATCGCTGGATGCGGCGGCCGATGCCGCAGTCGCCGCCGGGATCACCGCCCATGTGCTGTCGGACGAGATCGAGGGCGAATCGCGCGAGATTGGCAAGATGCATGCGGCGCTGGCACGCGCCGTGGCCCGCCATGGCAGCCCCTTTGCCAAGCCCTGCGTCATCCTCTCCGGGGGTGAGACTACCGTCACCATCCGCCCGCGCCAGCCGGGCGCCGCCAAGGGGCGCGGCGGGCGCGCTGGCGAGTTCTGCATGGGCCTGGCGCAGGCCCTGCAAGGCCAGGGCGGTGTCTGGGCGTTGGCGGCCGATACCGATGGCATCGATGGCGTCGAAGACAATGCCGGCGCGCGCCTGGCACCCGACAGCTTGCAGCGCGCCGCTGCACTGCAGCTGCGCCTGAGCGACCACCTGGACCGCAACGATGCCTATGGCTTTTTCGAGGCGCTGGGCGACCTGGTGGTGACCGGGCCCACGCACACCAACGTCAACGATTTCCGCGCCATTCTGATCCTGTGATGCGGGCTGCCAGGCTGGGCAGCCCCTCCCGCGCCTAGCCGCCCTGGGGCAGGTTTTCCCACCAGGCGGCATCAAAGCTGCCCTGCAAGAACGCGATAAAGGACTGCACCTTTTGCGGCACCAGGCGCGGCGAGGGGTAGACGGCGTGGATCTCCTGCTCGGGCAGGCGGCAGGTCTTGAGTACCTCGACCACGCGGCCCGCCTTCAGCGACTCATGCGCCACATAGCGCGGCAGCGCGGCCACGCCCATGTGCGAGCGCGCAGCGGCCAGCAAGGCCGAGAGGTTGTTGGAGCGCAGCCGCCCCGTGACCGGCACGGAGACGGACTCGCCACTGGCATTGCGCAGGCGCCAGACATCATTGCCCTGCACGCTGCTGTAGATCAGCGCCGAATGCTCTTTCAGGTCTGATGGCCGGCGCGGCGTGCCCTGCTTGCGCAGGTAGGCTGGCGAGGCCACCAGCACCCAGGGATTGACGCCCAGCATGCGCGCGCCCAGCGATGAATCGGCCAGCTTGCCCAGGCGCAGCGCCACATCAATGCCCTGGGCCACCAGGTCGGTGTAGCGGTCTTCAAAGCTCAGATCCACCTGCACCTGCGGGTTATGTTGCATGAACTCCATCGCCAGCGGAATCAGCACGCGCCGCCCAAACGCCACCGAGCTGCCAATGCGCAGCTGCCCCTGCACCTGCGTTTGCCGCACCTGCACCACATTGTCGGCATCGGCCACATCGCTCACGATGCGCTTGCATTTTTCGTAGTACAGCGCGCCCGCCTCGGTCAGGCTCACGCCCCGCGTATTGCGGTTGAGCAGGCGCACTTTGAGCCGCGCCTCCATCGCTGCCACCTGCTTGGTCACCGTGGGCTGGGTCGAGGAAAACTCCTGCGCCACCTTGGTGAAGCTGCCCGTTTCCACCACGCGCACAAACATGTGCATGGCATCGAGTCGGTCCATGGTTGTGTCTCCTGGGATTGCTGCGGCATCGCATGCCGCACGTCACATGCTGGGCGCTTCTTGGAACAGGTTCGCAGCGCCTCTGCGCCCGATGATGCGGCATGCTGCGCCGTGCCGTCCATTCCTGGGCGGAATAAATTTTATGGTCCGCCTGCGCCTTCCGGCAAACGCCTGCCTTCCCTACAGTCGATCCCAACTGTAAAGGAGACCCCATGGCCAAAATGAAAGCGATCGAAGCCGCAGTCCGCGTGCTGGAAAAAGAAGGTGTGAGCGTCGCATTCGGCGTTCCTGGCGCTGCCATCAACCCGCTGTATGCAGCGATGAAGGCGCATGGCGGCATCGGCCATATCCTGGCCCGCCATGTCGAAGGCGCCAGCCACATGGCCGAGGGTTATACCCGCGCCGTGGCGGGCAATATCGGGGTCTGCATCGGCACCAGCGGGCCGGCCGGCACCGACATGATCACGGGCCTGTACTCGGCCAGCGCCGACTCGATCCCGATCCTGTGCATCACCGGCCAGGCACCGCGCGCGCGCCTGCACAAGGAGGACTTCCAGGCTGTGGACATTGCCTCCATCGCCAAGACCGTGACCAAGTGGGCCGCCACCGTGCTGGAGCCCGCCCAGGTGCCCGGCGCCTTCCAGCAGGCCTTCCATCTGATGCGCTCGGGCCGCCCCGGACCGGTGCTGATTGACCTGCCCATCGATGTGCAACTGGCCGAGATCGAATTCGACATCGACACCTACGAGCCCCTGCCTATCTACAAACCTGCCGCCACACGCAAGCAGGCCGAAAAAGCCATCGCCATGCTCAATGCCGCCGAGCGCCCGCTGATCGTCAGCGGCGGCGGGGTCATCAATGCCGATGCGGCAGACCTGCTGGTGGAGCTGGCCGAGACCCTCAATCTGCCGGTGATTCCCACCTTGATGGGCTGGGGCAGCATCCCCGACGACCACCGCTTGATGGCAGGCATGTGCGGCCTGCAAACCAGCCACCGCTATGGCAATGCCAGCATGCTGGCCTCGGATTTTGTGCTGGGCATCGGCAACCGCTGGGCCAACCGCCATACCGGCTCGGTCGATGTCTACACCCGGGGCCGCCAATTCATCCATGTCGATATCGAGCCCACGCAGATCGGCCGCGTGTTTGCGCCTGATTACGGCATCGTCTCGGATGCCAAGGCCGCGCTGCAGCAGTTCATCGCTGTCGCCAAGGACTGGAAGGCCGCTGGCAAGCTGCGCGACCGCAGTGCCTGGGTCGCAGACTGCCAAGGCCGCAAGAACAGCATCGACTACCTGCGCAAGACCCACTTCGACAACGTGCCGATGAAGCCCCAGCGCGTCTATCAGTGCATGAACCAGAGCCTGGACCGCGACACCACCTATGTCTCCACCATCGGCCTGTCGCAGATTGCCGGGGCGCAGTTTCTGCATGTCTACAAGCCGCGCAACTGGATCAACTGCGGCCAGGCCGGCCCCTTGGGCTGGACGACACCGGCCGCGCTGGGCGTGCGCGTGGCCGATCCGCAGCGCAAGATCGTCGCGTTGTCGGGCGACTACGACTTCCAGTTCATGATCGAGGAGCTGGCCGTGGGCGCGCAGTTCAAGCTGCCCTATATCCATGTGCTGGTCAACAACAGCTACCTGGGCCTGATCCGCCAGGCGCAGCGCAGCTTCAGCATCGATTACTGCGTGCAGCTTGCGTTCGACAACATCAACATGGCCGAGGACGAGGCCGCACGTGGCTATGGCGTGGACCATGTGAAGGTCGTCGAAGGCCTGGGCTGCAAGGCCATCCGCGTACACCGCCCCGAAGAATTCGCCCCCGCAATGCAGCAGGCCGAGGCCTGGATGGCCGAGCACCGCACGCCGGTCGTCATCGAATGCATCCTGGAGCGCGTGACCAATATCGCGATGGGCACCGAGATCGACAACGTCATCGAGTTCGAAGACCTGGCCAGCGGCAAGGCCGATGCGCCCAGCGCCCTCGCGCTGCTGGATTGATGCACCCCTCGTTTTTAACCGGAGTTTTGCCATGCCCCGTTTTGCTGCCAACCTCAGCATGCTGTTTACCGAAGTGCCGTTTCTAGACCGCTTTGAACGCGCCGCCCAGGCTGGTTTTGAGGCCGTGGAGTTTCTGTTTCCCTATGCCCATACCGTTGAAGAAATCCAGCAGCGGCTCGATGCCACGGGCCTGCAGATTGTGTTGCACAACCTGCCTGCGGGCGACTGGGAAGCGGGCGAGCGCGGCATTGCCTGCGATCCCCGGCGGGTGGACGAGTTCCGCGCCGGCGTCGCCCAGGCCGTCACCTATGCGCATGCACTGGGCGTGCCCCAGCTCAACTGCCTGGCCGGCAAAGCGCCCGCCGATGTGGATGCTGCCACCCTGCGCCGCACGCTGGTGGACAACCTGCGCTTTGCCGCAGCGGCGCTGAAGCTGGCCAAGCTGCGCCTGCTGGTTGAGCCCATCAATACCTTTGATATTCCCGGCTTCTACCTGAACCGCACCGACCAGGCGCTGGCCATTCTGGATGAGGTGGGCGCCGCCAATGCCTTTGTGCAGTACGACATCTACCATGCCCAGCGCACGGAAGGCGAGCTGGCCGCCACCTTGCACAAGCACCTGGCGCGCATCGGCCATGTGCAGCTGGCCGACAACCCAGGCCGCCACGAGCCGGGCACGGGCGAGATCCACTACCCCTTCCTGTTCGCGCACCTGGACCGCATCGGCTACAGCGGCTGGGTGGGCTGCGAATACAAGCCCGCGCAGGGCACCGAGGCGGGCCTGCACTGGCTGCAGACCGTCGCGGGCCAAAAGCGCGCGACGGCGACCGCTTGATCGCTCCCCGAAACCCCCACCTCTTTCCATAAAAACCAAGGAGATTTCTGCATGCATGCAACGCCACTCAAACTGGGCTTTATCGGCCTGGGCATCATGGGCGCGCCCATGTGCAGCCACCTGATTGCCGCCGGCCACCAGCTGTTCATCAACACACGGGGCAAGGTGCCGGCCCCCATCGCAGAGAGCAGCGCCACCCAATGCACATCGGTGCGCGGCGTGGCCGAGCGGGCCGATATCGTCTTTTTGATGGTGCCTGACACCTCCGACGTCGAGCAGGTGCTGTTTGCGCCCGATGGCCTGGCCGCCGGCCTCAAGGGCAGCAGCGGCAAGATCGTCGTCGATATGTCATCGATCTCGCCGGTGGCGACCAAGGACTTTGCCAAACGCATCAGCGCGCTGGGCGCGCAGTACCTGGATGCGCCGGTATCGGGCGGCGAAGTGGGTGCCAAGAATGCGACGCTGTCCATCATGGTGGGCGGGCCAGAGGCGGCCTTTGAACGGGTCAAGCCGCTGTTCGAGACGCTGGGCAAGAACATCACCCTGGTCGGCGGCCATGGCGACGGCCAGACCGCCAAGGTGGCCAACCAGATCATCGTCGCGCTGAATATCGAGGCAGTGGCTGAGGCGCTGCTGTTTGCATCGCGCGCCGGTGCCGACCCAGCGCGGGTGCGCCAGGCGCTATTGGGCGGCTTTGCCTCGTCCAAGATTCTCGAAGTGCATGCCGAGCGCATGATCCATCGCACGTTTGATCCCGGTTTTCGCATCGCGCTGCACCAAAAGGACCTGAACCTGGCGCTGGCCAGCGCGCGCCAGCTGGGCGTGGCGCTGCCCAACACCGCCCAGGCGCAGCAGCTGTTCAACAGCTGCGTGGCCCATGGCGGCGCGGGCTGGGACCACTCCGGCCTGGTGCGCGCGCTGGAGATCCAGGCCAATTTCGAGATCGGGCAAAAAGCGCCAGCCTGAGTCTATGGCAGGCCTGGCAGACCGGCTATGCTTGCGCGATGTCCCGCCCTGCCCGTCTGCTCCGCCTGCTCGATCTGCTGCGCCGCGCCCGCCAGCCCCAAACCGGCCCGGCGCTGGCCCAGACCCTGGAGGTGAGCCTGCGCACCGTCTACCGCGATATCGCCAGCCTGCGCGAGCAAGGCGCGGCCATCGAGGGCGATCCAGGCATTGGCTTTGAGATGCGGCCTGGCTTTTTGCTGCCGCCCTTGATGTTCAATGCCGATGAGCTCGAAGCCTTGCTGCTGGGCGCGCGCTGGGCCAGCCTGCAGGCCGACCCGCAGTTGGCCAGTGCCGCCAGCGCCGCGATGGACCGCATCCGCAGCGCCTTGCCGCTGGAGCTGCGCATCGCAGTCGACACCAGCGGCCTGATGGTCCCCAACATGCAGCCCAGCCCCCCGCCCGAGCACTGGCAGACCGGGCTGCGCCGCGCGATCCGTGCCGAGCACAAGGTGGTGCTGCACTATGAGGACCAGCACGGCCGCCTGACCGAGCGCCTGGTCTGGCCCTTTGCGATGGCCTATTTCGACCGCAGCCGGGTGGTCTCTGCCTGGTGCGAGCTGCGCCAGGGCTTTCGCCACTTTCGCGCCGACCGGGTGCATGCCATGCAGGAGCTGCAGGAGCGCTATCCGCAAAGCCGGCACAGCCTCATCCAGCAGTGGTTGGCAGAGACCGGCTATACGCTGGACGGCTGGTCCTAAGCGCTGATCTGCGGCTTGATGCCAGCTGCTGACAGTTTCTGTCAGCCTCCCTGCCTAACCTACGGGCATGGCGATTTTGCCAGTCACCCGAAGGACCAAGACATGACCCCCCACAACGCCCCGCTGCGCTTTTTCTACCACCCCCAGTCCCGCGCCCGCATGGTGCGCTGGATGCTCGAAGAGTGCGATGCCGTCTACGAGCCGGTGCGGCTGGAGTTTGGCGGCACGATGAAGTCGCCCGACTACCTGGCGCTCAACCCCATGGGCAAGGTACCGGCACTGCAGCATGGCACCACGGTGGTGAGCGAGACCGGCGCGATCCTGGCCTACCTGGCCGACCTCTTCCCCGAGAAAAAGCTGGCACCGGCGCTGGGCAGCCCCGAGCGCGGCAGCTACTACCGCTGGCTGTTCCTGGTGGCGGGCCCGGTCGAGGCGGTGTCCACCGCCAAGGCCGAAGGCTGGCTGAAGAACCAGACCGAACGCCAGGCACTGTCGGCCGGCTATGGCCGTTTTGACGATGTGCTGCGCAGCCTGCAGCTGGCGGTGAGCGGCAAGCGCTATGCCTGCGGCGACCATTTCACGGCGGCCGACCTGTACCTGGCCAGCTATATCGGCTGGAGCATGCACGAAGGCACCCTGCCGAGCCTGCCCGAGTTCCAGGACTACGCGCTGCCGCTGCTGCAGCGCCCCGCTGCCCAGCGCGCCGATGCGCTCGACGGCCCCGTCGAGATGCCCGCCGCAGCCGCTGCCTGATCGGGCCGCTGCCATCTGCATGCCATGGGGATCAGGCACAATAGCCCGGGGTGGCCATGGAGCCACCTTGTTTTATCCACCTGCCCCATGCCCGCTTTTTCGTACGAAGTTCTAGACGCCCAGGGCCAGACCCGCAAGGGCATGATCGAAGCCGACAGCGCCAAGGCCGCGCGCAGCCTGCTGCGTGCCCAGGCCATGGTGCCCTTGGCGGTCGAGCCGCTGGGCGATGTCGACGACAACGGTGCCAGCACCGTGCGCAGCCGGCGCGCGGTGTTCAATGCCACGAGCCTGGCGGTCTGGACGCGCCAGCTCGCCGGCCTCATCAGCTCGGGCCTGCCGCTGGAGCGCGCGCTGACCGCGCTGATGGAAGAGATCGACAGCGAGCCCCAGCGCCAGCTGGTCGCCAGCCTGCGCGCCGAAGTCAATGGCGGCTCCACCTTTGCCAAGTCGCTGGCCCTCTACCCCCGTGATTTTTCGCAGATCTACCGCGCCGTGATCGATGCGGGCGAGCACAGCGGCCACCTCGATCAGGTGCTGTCGCGGCTGGCCGACGACCTCGAAGAGCGTGACCAGCTCAAGAACAGCCTCATCGGTGCCTCGCTCTACCCGGCCATCGTCACCTGCTTTGCCTTTGTCGTGGTGATGGTGCTGATGAGCTATGTGGTGCCCCAGGTGGCCGAGGTGTTCTCGGGCACCAAGCATGCGCTGCCGCTGCTCACCCGCATCATGCTGGGCTTTAGCGACCTGATCCGCCACTGGTGGTGGCTGGGTGCGGGCCTGGCGATTGCCGGCACCGTGCTGCTGCGCCTGTCGCTGCGCCAGCCCGCCTTTCGCCAGCGCTTTGATGCCGGCTGGCTGCAGCTGCCAGTCGTCGGCAAGCTCTCGCGCAACTACAACGCTGCCCGTTTTGCCTCGACCCTGGCCATGCTCAGCAATGCCGGCGTGCCCATCTTGAAGGCGCTGCAGGCCGCTGCGCAGACCGTCTCCAACCAGGCGATGCGCCAGGATGCCATCGATGCGCTGGACCAGGTGCGCGAGGGCGCGCCGCTCGCCTCGGCCTTGGCGCAGAAAAAACGCTTCCCCGCGCTGCTGTCGATGTTTGCACGCCTGGGCGAGCAGACCGGCGAGCTGCCGCAGATGCTGCAGCGCGTGGCCAACCAGCTGGCCGGTGATGTCAAGCGCCGCGCGATGCGCCTGGCCACCATCCTGGAGCCGCTGCTGATCGTCGGCATGGGCATCATTGTCGGCATCATCGTGATGGCGGTGCTGATGCCCATCATCCAGCTCAACCAGTTTGTGCGCTAAACAACCAGTCTGACCCCGCTTGGCCCGGTCAGGCTAGCGGGGCCAAGCTTCACTCCGCGTGGATCTTGTTGGCCTTGACCACATCGCCCCAGAGCTTGTACTGCGCGCGCGTCATCGCATCGAGCTGCTCAGGCGTGCCGCCGCCAGGCTGGTCACCGCGCTCCTGAAAGCTGCGGATAACGGCTGGCTCCTTCAGCACCGTGTTGATGGCGGCATTGAGCTTTTGCACCACCTCAGGGCGGGTGCCGGGCGGGCCATACATGCCGATGAAGGAGATGATCTCGAAATCCTTGAGGCCCACTTCGGCGGGGGTTGGCACATCGGGGAGCGAGGCCACGCGGCTGCTGCTGGTGACCAGGATGGGGCGCACCTTGCCGGACTTGATATAGGGATCAAACACCGATGTCGCGTCAAACATGGCCTCGATGCGGCCGGCCATCAGGTCGATCACGGCAGGGCCACTGCCCTTGTAGGGCACATGGTTCATCGCCGGGCTGCCCAGGCGCTCGCGCATCAGCTCGGTGGTCACATGCACCAGCGAGCCGGCACCGGGCGTGCCATAGTCCACGCCCTTGCCAGCCTTGGCGCGCTCCTTGACGAGCGCGGCAAACTGCGCAAAGTCCTTGACCGGTGACGAGGTGGGCACCACCAGCACCAGTGGCGACTGCAGCAGGATGCCCACGGGCACAAACTTGGTTGGGTCCACAATGCCCAAGGTCGGGAACACATGCGGGGTCACCGTCATCGAGCCATTGCCCACCAGCATGCGGTAGCCATCGGGGGCCGAACGCATGATGTCGGCCGAGCCCAGGTTGCCATTGACGCCGGCCTTGTTCTCGATGACCACGCCCTGGCCCAGATTGGCCGCCAGGCTGTTGCTGAGCACGCGGGCGGCAAAATCGGTCTGACCACCTGGCGGGAAGCCCACCATCAGGGTGACCGGCTTGGTCGGGTAGGCGGTTTGCGCCAGCGCCGGGGCGCCCGCGCAGATCAAGCTGGCGCCCAGCGCCAGACCCAGGGTCAGTTTGCGGCGCAGCATGGCGTGCGATGGCTGAACGGTCTTCATTGTTATGTCTCCTTGGTTTGAAATCAGAGGGCAGCAGGCACTGCGCTGTCTTGCTGCTCGGGCGAGAACTTGTCCACCGCTTCCCACAGGCCGTTGATGTAGACGGCGCCCAGTGCCCGGTCGTAGAGGCCATAGCCGGGCTTGCCGGTTTCGCCCCAGATCATGCGGCCGTGGTCCGGGCGCACATAGCCTGCAAAGCCCACATCGTGGTAGGCCTTGACGATGGCCGCGATATCGAGCGAGCCACAGGTCGAGAGGTGGGCGGTTTCTTCAAAGTCGCCCTCGGGCGATACCTTGACATTGCGGATATGCGCAAAGTGGATGCGGCCGCGCCCGCCAAACTCGCGCACCAGTGCCTCGACATTGTTCTGCGGGCCGGCGCCCAGCGAGCCCGAGCACAGGGTCAGTCCATTGGCGGGGCTGTCGATCAGGTCGACGATGCGGGCGAGGTCATCGCGGTTCTTCACGATGCGCGGCAGGCCAAAGATCGGGCGCGGCGGGTCATCGGGGTGGATGGCCATCTTGATGCCGCATTCCTCGGCCACCGGGATGACCGCCTGCAGAAAATAGGCCAGGTTCTGCCAGAGCTGCTCGGCATCGACCTGGCGGTAGGCCTGCAGCAGGCCTTGCAGCTCATCGCTGCGGTAGCTGCTGTCCCAGCCGGGCAGCGAGATGCCCTTTTCCGCATCGATGCTGTCGGCCTGGCGGCTGTCAAAGGCCAGGCAGGTGGAGCCATCGGGCAGTTGCTTGGCCAGCTCGGTGCGGGTCCAGTCAAACACCGGCATGAAGTTGTAGCAAACCACCTGCACACCGGCGGCGGCCAGATGGCGCAGGGTTTGCTGGTAGTTGGCGATCAGCTGGTCGCGGCTGTCGCGGCCCAGCTTGATGTCTTCGTGCACCGGCACCGATTCGACCAGTTCAAAAGCCAGGCCCGCGTCTTCGATCTGCTGCTTGAGCGCCTCGATCTTGGCCAGCGGCCAGACGGAACCAACCGGCTCGTCATAGATCGCCGAGACGATATGCGTGACCCCGGGGATCTGGCGGATATAGGCGAGCGACACCGGGTCCGCGCTGCCAAACCAACGAAACGACATCTTCATGGAAAACCTTTTGCTGCAATCAAAAATCTGGTTAGACCAATTCTACAAACTGGCTAGACCATTTAGATTGATGGTTTACCACTATGTCCGGTATTTGCCGCGTTTGGCCCAGACGGCGGCTTACACTGCTGCTGGCCCTCCGGTTTTGGCGGATCGGCCCATGAACGGAATACGCGCAAGATGCCCAACAAGCTGGTCCCGACGGTTGACGACGACAGCCGCACCACCGGTGTCAGGTCCTACCAGGACCTCGCCAGAAAAATCCTGGAAGAAACTGCCACAGACAGCGCGGCGGCTGACCAGCGCCTACCCTCGGAGCGCACGCTGGCCGATATGTTTGGCGTCAGCCGCACTGCGGTGCGCGAGGCCATCATTGCGCTGGAGGTGCAAGGCCTGGTCGAGGTGCGCCTGGGCTCGGGCATCTACCTGCAGCCCAGCGGTGCCGGTGGCCCCAGCCGCCTGCCCGCCTTTGATGTGCCCACCGGCCCCGGCCCGCTCGAGACCCTGCGCGCCCGCGTGCTGGTCGAAGCCGAGATAGCTGCCGCCGCCGCCAGCGAGCGCCGCGATGCCGACCTGGACCGCATGCTTGACGCCCTGGCCACCATGCGCCTGCAGCTGGCCGACAAGGACGCCTATGACGCCGCCGACCGGCGTTTTCACCTTGCCATTGCCGAGGCCACCGGCAACCGCGTGCTCCAGCACATGGTGGAGGCCATGTGGGACAACGCCCGCCAGGACCCGCGCTGGGACAAGATCGAGCAGCATTTCCACTCCGAGCAGCTGCGCGAAGCCAGCCTCAAGGACCACCAGGCCATCTTTGCGGCGATTGCCGAGCGCCAGCCTGAGCAAGCCCGCCAGGCGATGCAGCAGCATCTGGGACGCGTGATCTCGCAGTTCTCACAGGCTTGGTATTAAGTCAAGAACAGCGCAGCCACTGCGCTATATTGGCCCTCAGTTCAGCAACAAGGACGGCCATGGCTGCCACTCTCGAAAACAAGCTGGTGGTCGCGATCTCGTCGCGGGCGCTGTTCAACTTTGAAGAAGAAAACCGGGTTTTTGAGCAGGACAAGGACCAGGCCTATGCCCAGCTGCAGCTGCAGCGGCTCGATATCCCCGCGCCACCCGGCGTGGCGTTCTCCTTGGTGCGCAAGCTGCTGGCGTTCAACAGTGGCGCGGCACAGAAGGTCGAGGTGGTGCTGCTCTCGCGCAATGACCCGGTCAGCGGCATGCGGGTGTTCCGCAGCTGCAAGGCCCATGGGCTTCACTCCATCCAGCGCGGGGTGTTCACCCAGGGGCGCGACCCTTTTCGCTACCTCAAGCCGCTGGGCGCGCATTTGTTCCTGTCGGCCAATGCCACCGATGTGCAGCAGGCGCTGCAGCTGGGCTTTCCGGCCGCGCGTGTGCTGACCGAATCGGCCCAGGCGCAGGACAGCCACCCCGATGAAGTGCGCATTGCCTTTGACGGCGATGCGGTGCTGTTCTCCGATGAGGCCGAGCGCGTCTTCCAGGCCCAGGGGCTGGATGCGTTCCAGCGCCATGAGATCGAGCATGCCACCCGGCCGCTGCCCGATGGCCCCTTCAAGCCGCTGCTGGCGGCGCTCCACCGGCTGCAGCAAGACACGCAAAGCCAGATGCGCATCCGCACCGCCCTGGTCACCGCCCGCAGCGCCCCCGCGCATGAGCGCGCGATCCGCACCCTGATGGACTGGAACATCGGCGTCGATGAAACCATGTTCTTGGGTGGCCTGGCTAAGGGCGAGTTTCTGCGTGAGTTCGAGCCTGATTTCTTCTTTGACGACCAGACCGGCCATGTGACCAGCGCGGCGGCCCATGTGCCGGCCGGCCATGTCAGCAGCGGCATCTCCAACCTCTGATCCGCTGCATCCACCCAGGCGCAAAAAAGCCGCTGGCTCCTGAGGAGACAGCGGCTTTGGCGTTCAGGCTTCTACAGCCAGCTGCTTAGAACTGCTTGATAAAGCCCAGCGAGACTGCACGGCCCTGCAGCGGCGCCGCGTTCTTGATGAACGAGGTGTGCACATAGGCCAGCTTGTTGGTCAGGTTGTCCAGCTTCAGGTAGATCTGCCATGGGGTGCCATCGCTGGAGGTCTGGTGGTAGCTCACGCGCCAGTTCAGCATGCCGTAGCCCGGGGTCTCGC
Organism: Comamonas sp. MYb396; assembly: GCF_037479555.1. Classification (NCBI taxonomy): domain Bacteria; kingdom Pseudomonadati; phylum Pseudomonadota; class Betaproteobacteria; order Burkholderiales; family Comamonadaceae; genus Comamonas; species Comamonas sp. MYb396. The sequence continues at coordinate 820,695 of NZ_JBBGYU010000002.1, forward strand.
TTTCATAGTCGGCCACCTTGTTCTGGCGCTTGACCAGCTGCCACTGCGCCTCGCTCCTCCAGTTGGCCCATTTGCCGGCCACGCGCAAGCCTACGCGGGCGGGAGCCAGGCGCGGGATCTTGCTGCCGTCTTCGAGCTTGGCATGCACCAGGTCACCGGTGGCGCCCACCGTCCAGTTCGCATTGATGCGGTGCTGGATCTGACCCTCCAGACCGGTGAAGGTGGCGGTCTGCTGCGCATACTGCAGCAGCTGCAGGCCGTCGTGCTCATCGACGGTGCGGCCATAGATGTAGTTGTTCACCCGGTTGCGGTAGACATTGACCGAGTAGGTCGTGTCGCCCGCAGTGCGCGCAATGCCGATGTCGATATTGCCCGAGCGCTCCTTGCGCAGGTCGGGGTTGCCCAGCTCATAGGTCGAGGTGGCCATGTGCAGGCCGCGTGCATACAGCTCTTCGGCCGTGGGCAGGCGGCTGGCCGAGGTGACATGGGCACTCAGGCGGTAACCCGGCATAAAGCGCCAGCTGCCGCCCAGCGACAGCGAATTGCCCTTGTGCTTGCGCACCAGGCCGTCGTCGTTGGCATAGACGCTTTGCCAGTCGTGGCGCAGTGCGGCTTCCACACCAAAATCGCCAAAGCGGCGCTCTTCGAGCAGATAGACGCCCTGGCTTTGCGTGCGGGTCGGCTGCACATAGGCTTCCTCACCGGTGGCGCTGAATCGGCGCTGCGCGGCCTCAAAGCCGACCAGACCGGTCCAGCCGGCAATCGGCTCATGCAGCACATCGACACGCATGTCATGCGCGCGGTTCTTGAAGCTGGTGGAGATCTCGCCGCCTTCGATCTCGTCGTGGTGGTAGCGCGTCACGCCGCCGCGCACACGGATGGCCGACACACCAGCAAACGGCTGGCGCCACTCGGAGCGCAGGTCATAGCGCTCGCTGTGCATGTCCACCACCGGCACGCCTTCTTCCTCATGGTCGTGGTCATGGTCGTCATCCCCATGGTCATGGCCATCATGGCCGCCGCAGTGCAGGTGCAGGCCGTGGGTGTGGCAGCCTTCAAAGCTGTGGTTGTGGCCGGGCAGGCCGTAGCGTGCCTGGGTACGGGTGTAGGCCAGGCCCACATAGCCGCTGTCGCCGATCCAGGACAGCCCGATGCTGCCGCCGGCATTGCGCGCGCGGCTGCCGTCCACCTTGTTGCCCAGGCCCCAGCCGCTGCCCACGCGATAGTCATCGGCATTGCGGGCCATGCCCTCCATATGCAGGGCAAAGGGGCCCGAGCCGGCCGTCAGCGACAGGGCCGTCGCCGCATCGTTGGCGCCCGTGCCGGCACGCACTTCCACCTGGCCTTCATAGCCCTTCTCAGGCACCTTGGTGGGGATCTTGTTGTCCAGCACATTGACCACGCCGCCAATCGCGCCGGCGCCATAGATCAGCGCCGAGGGGCCGCGCAGCACCTCGATCTGGGTGGCCAGCATGGGCTCGCTCACCACGGCATGGTCGGGGCTGATGGTCGAGGCATCCTGGATCACCGCGCCATCGTTCAGTACCTTGACCCGCGCACCATCCATGCCGCGAATCACCGGGCGGCTTGCACCCGCACCAAAGTGCGTGGCCTGGATGCCGGGCTCATTGGCCAGGGTCTCGCCCAAACTGGCACCGCGCTTTTGCACCAGCTCATCGCCTTGCAGCACCGTCACCGGCGTGGTCATGTCGTCGACCGTGCGGTTGGTGCCGCTGGCCGACACCGTCACCTCGGGCAAGGTGGTGGTCGCAGTGGTCGTTGCCGGCGTGCTGTCTTCAGCGTTCTGCGCCAGCGCGGCGCTGCTCAGCAGCAGGCCGATCACCGCTGCTGCAACCGGGCGCAGATCACGCGCCTGTGGCTTGAAAATTGCTGTGCGCGCCACCAGCGGCTGCGCCTGTTGTGCATGGAAACCCATGGTCTACCCCTCGAAAAGCACATGCATCCAGCGCATGTGCGCGCGCAGCCCAGCACTGCTGGCTGAACCGGCCCGGCGCCATAACGCCCGGCAGCTGCGCGGAAAAAACAAGACAGACCGGCCTGCGCTGCCCTGCACCATCAAAGGTCAAGGACTAGGGGCTGCTAACACGACCCAGCAAACCGAGGGTTTGCGATTGAGACTAGGCGTCAAGCCGCAGGCAGTACAGACGTACGACAAGGCTTGGCAACGACGTATCAAGGGTTGTGTTAACGGCCCTAAGGGCCGAGTCACTGGAACGAAGAGGGGGAGAGAGACGGAGGGCCACGCGCAAAGAACAGCGCCGGGCTTTGGCGCAGCAAGATGGCCAGCACGGTGGGTGCCGCTTCCTGCACCGCCCGCAGCAAGGGCGCTTGCAACGCATCGCAGAGCAGCCCAGCGCCCAAGGCCATGTGCGAGAAGCCCTGGCAGTCGGCTTCGGAGTGCTTGCCAAACAGGTCATGCGCGCCATGGCCGGGGCTGACCACGGTATCGCTGCTGTCACGCTCGCCAGCCGATGCTGTGGCCGTGAGCGCAGCCGTCTGCAGCGCGCGGGCATGGAGGTGGCTGATGTCATGGACCTTGCCCAAGAGCGGCAGGCACAGCTGCGCAAAACACAGCCAGCACAGCAGCGCCATCGCCCAGCCACGCAGCGGCCTGGGCGCATGCGCCGAGACAGACAGGGGGTGGAGAGCGCGCAGGGAAGACACAGGCCGGGCAGACAATCAAACCAGGGGGCCGCGCAGACGACGGCCACTATTGCAAATGAATTGCATTATGCCTGTAAATGCCCGGCAAAGCAGCACCTGGGGGACAAGGCCCACAAAAAGGCAAGGGCCCGCAATTCCGGGCCCTGCACTGCAGCTTGCGGTAGGGGCAGCTTACAAAAAGCGCTCCAGCAGCTTGCGCGACGCCTTGTCGAGGCGGTTGGTATCGGGCAGGCGGTAGTGCACGCCGTCGGCCGAGGTGATCAGCAGGTTCTGGCGGCCATGCAGCTTGCGGATGTCCTCTTCGGCCTTCAAGGTCATGTGGACGGGGCCCCGGTCAGTCTCCAGGGTCCAGATGCTGGGGACGGAGAACGTGGAGACGCTGACGATGCGCTCGATCAGCGGCTGGAACTCGCGCGCGGCCAGGTCTTCGTCGAGCAGCGCGCGGGCGGCCGGGTCCACCGCATCCATATCGGCGATCCACAGCACCTCCTTGCCGTCTTCGCCGACCAGGGAGATGCCCAGCGATGGTGCCGACAGCGGAAAGGCGCGCACCGGGTTGACCTGGTGGGGCCTGCCGTCCTTGTCCAGAACCAGGCGGCCAAAGGGATTGCGGCTGAGCGCCAGCGGAGAGGAAATGGTTGTCATGAAAAGGCTTTCCTGGGCTGCTGATCAGCGGTTGTCATCGGACCCGTCCACATGGGACTTGGGCAGGGGCTGCATGTCATAGGTCACGCCCGCAGCGCGCGCGGTGACCACGCCAGCAGCTTCGGCATCTTCCTCGGCGCGGCGCGCCTGCGCCATGTACAGCCGCCAGTAGGCGCCTTCCTGGGCCATCAGCGCATCATGCGATCCGACTTCAACGATCTCGCCGCGGTCCATCACCACCAGGCGGTCGGCCTTGCGCAGGGTCGAGAGGCGGTGGGCAATCGCAATAGTGGTGCGGCCTTGCACCAGGTTATCCAGCGCCCGCTGGATTTCCTTTTCAGTCTCGGTATCCACCGCCGAGGTCGCCTCGTCCAGGATCAGGATGCGCGGGTCGATCAGCAGTGCGCGCGCAATCGAGATACGCTGGCGCTCACCGCCGGACAGGCCCTGGCCGCGCTCGCCAACCAGCGAGTCATAGCCATGGGGCAGGCGCAAGATGAACTCATGCGCATGGGCGGCGCGCGCTGCGGCCACAATCTCTTCGCGTGTCGCATCGGGCTTGCCATAGGCAATGTTCTCGGCAATGGTGCCAAAGAACAGGAAGGGCTCCTGCAGCACCAGGCCGATATTGCTGCGGTAGTCGGACACGGCAATGCGGCGCACATCGACGCCATCGAGCTGGATCGAGCCGTCGGTCACGTCGTAGAAACGGCTGATCAGGTTGACCAGGGTGCTCTTGCCCGAGCCGCTGTGGCCCACCAGGCCAATCATCTCGCCGGGGCGGATCTGCAGGTTCAGGTCCTTGATGACGGTGCGGCTGCCATAGCGGAAACCGACGCTGTCCATCGTGATGGCGCCCTGCACCTTGCCCAGCTTGACCGGGTTGACCGGGTCGGGCACGTTGCTCACATGGTCGAGGATGTCAAAGATGCGCTTGGCGCCGGCAGCGGCCTTTTGCGTCACTGAGACGATGCGGCTCATCGAATCCAGACGCGTGTAGAAGCGGCCGATGTAGGCGATAAAGGCAGTCAGCACACCGACGGTGATCGAGCCACCGGCCACCAGGTAGATACCAAAGGCCCAGACGATCAAGAGGCCGATTTCGGTCAGCAAGGTGACCGTGGGCGTGAACAGCGACCAGGTCTTGTTGACGCGGTCATTGGCTTCGAGGTTGACCTGGTTGGCGGCGGCAAAACGGTCGGCCTCGCGCTGCTCTTGGGCAAAGGCCTTGACGACGCGGATACCGGGAATCGTGTCAGCCAGCACATTGGTCACCTCGGACCAGACGCGGTCGATCTTCTCGAAGCCGGTGCGCAGCTTGTCGCGCACCGTGTGGATCATCCAGGCGATAAAGGGCAGCGGCACCAGGGTCACCAGGGCCAGCCAGGGGTTGATCGAGAACAGGATGGCCGAGGTCATCACGATCATCAGCACATCAGTCGCAAAATCCAGCGCGTTGAGCGACAGAAACAGGTTGATGCGGTCGGTTTCGGCGCCGATACGGGCCATCAGGTCACCGGTGCGCTTGCTGCCGTAAAAATCGAGCGAGAGCTTGAGCAGGTGGTTGTAGGTGGTGGTGCGCAGGTTGGCGCCGATGCGTTCGGAGACGCGCGCCAGCACAAAGGTGCGCGCCCAGCCCAGCAGCCAGGCGATCAGTGCCGAGACCAGCAGCGCGCCCAGGTAGAAGCGCACCAGGCCGGCATCGATCTTCTCGCCGTTCTGGAACGGGATCAGGATCTTGTCCATCAGCGGAATCGTCAGGTACGGCGCCACCAGCTGGGCGGCCGTGGTGCAGAGCGTCAGGACGAAACCCAACAACAATTGCATTTTGTAGGGTTTGGCAAAGCGCCACAGGCGCAGCAGCACCCAGCTTGAGGTCGGTGCATTCTGCTGGCGGGCACAGGCCGGGCATTCTTCGCTGTCGGGGGGCAGCACACTGCCGCAGACCGGGCAGAGCGAGCGCTCGTCCTCGACCACCTGGTATGCCTCGTTGCGCAGCAAGCGCTCACGTTGGCGCTCGAACTGCTGCATCAGGCCCAGCACCGCCGTCTGGTGGCTCAGGGTGATGCGCCACAGGCCCAGGCGCTGCGCGCTGTCATGCAGCTCCAGGCTGCCCACGCCGCCATGGTCAAAAAAACGCAGGCTCAAATCCGTTGATAGTATCCACTCACTCCACCGCTGGGCATCGGGATCAAAGGCCAGAAGGCGCTCCGAGGTCAGCACCACCTGGCCGCTGCCGAAGCGCAAATCCGAGGTCAGGTCAACGGGAGTGACGGCAAGCACGTTTTCCAGGGTGTTGAGCTTGGCTCGCAATTGGGTTCCTAGCGGACCCGCAAAGAATGCTGACGCGTCCGCGGAATGAAGATGTTGCATAAGGCGTTTTTTCTCTCCGCACGGGGCGGTGGCAGTGGTCCGGTGAACAACCGCATATTATTGTGGCGAACGGCGGCATGGGTCGCCCCGCCCTCATCTGTCTTTAACGTCTGACATGCCCAATAGGCTGACAGCGATTAATCTGCCTCATTTGGGCGCACAATGCTTTCCCATCTACGGCGATTCCCCCCGGAATTGTTACTTATGTTTATCCGTTGATCGATATGGCGAAATTCAATACCATCCAACTCTTGCGCACTACCTTTTTGCGCGGCCCCAGCGTCTGGACTTACCGCCCCGTATTGGAGGTCTGGCTGGACCTTGGAGAGCTGGAGGACTATCCCTCGAACAAGATCCCCGGGCTGAACGAGCGCCTCACCACCTGGCTGCCCGACCTGATCGAGCACACCTGCGGCGTCGGTGAACGCGGCGGCTTTATCCAGCGCCTCGAAGGCGGCACCTGGATGGGCCATGTGATGGAACATGTGATCATCGAGCTGCTGAACCTGGCGGGCATGCCTGCCGAATTTGGCCAGACGCGCGAGATCTCCAAGCGCGGCGTCTACCGCATGGTGTTCCGCTGCCCCGAAGAGGCCGTCGCCCGCGTCGCACTGGAGCATGGCCACCAGCTGCTGATGGCCGCGATCAACGACGAGCCCTACGACATCAAGCCGGCGGTCCATGCGATCAAGACGGCGATCAATGACCGCTACCTCGGCCCCTCGACTGGCTGCATCGTCGATGCCGCCAGCGAGCGCCGCATTCCCCATATCCGCCTCAATGACGGCAACCTGGTGCAGCTGGGCTATGGCGCTGCGCAGCGCCGCATCTGGACGGCCGAGTCCGACCAGACCAGCGCGATTGCCGAGGGTATTGCCCAGGACAAGGATTTCACCAAGCGCCTGCTGACCGCCTGCGGCGTGCCGGTGCCCGAAGGCCAGATCGTGGCCACCCCCGAAGAAGCCTGGGAAGTGGCCCAGGACATCGGCTTCCCCGTCACCGTCAAGCCGTCTGACGGCAACCACGCCCGGGGCGTGACCTTGGAGCTGTCGCAAGAGGCCGATATCAAGGCCGCATTTGCGCTAGCCCAGCCCGAAGGCTCGGATGTCATCGTCGAGAAGTTCATCGATGGCGTCGAGCACCGCCTGCTGGTGGTGGGCGACAAGGTGGTCGCGGCCACCAAGGGCGAGACCGTCAGCGTCTACGGCAATGGCAAGGCCACCTTGCGCGAGCTGGTGGCTGTGCTCAATGAAGACCCCCGCCGGGGCCCCGAGCAGGAGTACCCGCTCGACTGGATCAAGCTCGAGGCCGGCGCCGTCAAGCTCGAACTCAACCGCCAGCATGTCACGCCCGATTCGGTCATTCCGCAAGGCCAGGGCGTGCTGCTGCAACGCAATGGCAACATGGCCATTGATTGCCTCGATGATGTGCACCCGGATGTGGCCTACTACGCGGTGCTGGCGGCCAAGATCGTCGGCCTGGACATCGCCGGCATGGACATGATCCTGAAGGACGTCTCCCAGCCGATGCAAGGCCAGGGCGCGATTCTCGAAGTCAACGCTGGCCCGGGCCTGTTGATGCACCTCAAGCCCACCAGTGGCGCGCCACGCCCGGTGGGCATGGCCATTGCCGACCACCTCTTCCCGCGCGAAGAAGGTGCCGGCGCAGGCCGCATCCCGATCGTCGGCATTGTCGGCACGCAGAACAACGCCTTCATTGCGCGCCTCGTAGGCTGGCTGCTGCAGCTGTCGGGCAAGCTCACCGGTGTGGCCAGCGATGAGGGCATGTTCCTGTCCAACCGCCAGACCCAGAAGACCAATACCGCCAACTGGGCCGGTGCGCACCGCCTGCTCACCAACCGCCTGGCGCAAGCGGCGGTGATCCAGACGACGGCCCGTTCCATTCTGGAAGAAGGCCTGGCCTATGACCGTTGCCTGGTCGGCGTCGTGACCGACATGCAGGGCTTCGAAGCTCTGCCCGACCACGATGTGCTCGAAGCCGGCCAGATGCGCCGCGTGATGCGCACCCAGATCGATGTGGTGCTGGACGAAGGCGCTGGCGTGCTCAACGCCGACCTGCCCGAAGTGGCCGACCTGGCCGAGCTCTGCGACGGCGAAGTGATGCTCTACACCACCGATGCGAACAACGAGGCTGTGGCCACCCACCGCGCCAACACCGAAGCCCAGCACGAAGGCGGCCGCGCCGTTCTCATCAAGGGCAACAACGTGGTGCTGGCCACCGGCGCGCAAGAGCGCGTGCTGGGCACCCTCGATGCGCTGAGCCTGCCGGGCGGCAAGAAGCCCGACACCTCGGCCCTGCTTGCCGCCATCGCCACGGCCTGGGCGCTGGATATCACCCCCGATCTGATCGGCGCCGGTATCAAGACCTTCGAGTACAACGCCTGATACGCCGGACACGGCTCTCCACGACGACAAGCATGCACGGCCCGCTGATTCAGCGGGCCCTCCATCTGAAAGAAACACTATGCAGCTCTCCCGCACCCGTGCCTTGCGTGGCCCCAACCTCTGGACCCGCAGCACCGCCATCGAGACCATCGTGCGCTGTGAAGACAGCGAACAGCGCTACAGCACCATCCCCGGTTTTGAAGAAAAACTGCGTGCGCGCTTCCCCAATATCGCCCCGCTGCAGCCCCATGGTGCCGACCAGGCGCTGTCGCTCGCCCATGTGCTCGAAATTGCCGCGCTGTCGCTGCAGGCACAAGCCGGCTGCCCGGTCACCTTCAGCCGCACCCATGTGACCACCGAGCCCGGCACCTACCAGGTTGTCGTCGAATACACCGAAGAGGCGGTGGGCAAGCTGGCGATGGAAAAGGCCGAAGCGCTGATCCAGGCCACCTTGAACGACAGCCCCTTTGATGCCGACGCCGCCATTGCGGCGCTGCGCGAGTTGGATGAAGACGAGCGCATCGGCCCCTCGACCGGCGCGATTGTGGACGCCGCCGTCGCCCGGGGCATCCCCTTCCGCCGCCTGACGACCGGCTCACTGGTGCAGCTGGGCTGGGGCTCCAAGGCGCGCCGCTTCCAGGCGGCCGAGATTGATTCGACCAGCGCCGTGGCCGAATCCATTGCGCAGGACAAGGACCTGACCAAGCGCCTGCTGCATGCCGCCGGCGTGCCCGTGCCCATGGGCCGCCCCGTGGCCGATGTGGAAGAGGCCTGGCAAGTGGCACTGGAAGTGGGCCTGCCCGTCGTGGTCAAGCCCCAGGACGGCAACCAGGGCAAGGGCGTGGTGGTCAACATCACGACCCGCGAAGGCCTGGAAGCCGCTTACAAGACCGCCAGCGAATTTGGCGACGAGATCATGGTCGAGCGCTTTTTGCCCGGCCACGACTTCCGCCTGCTCGTGGTGGGCGGCCAACTGGTCGCTGCTGCCCGCCGCGAGCCGCCCCAGGTGCTGGGCGACGGCCAGCACACCATCCGCGAGCTGGTGAACCTGGTCAACCAGGACCCACGCCGGGGCACCGGCCACGGCACCGCGCTCACCAAGATCCGCCTCGATGACATCGCCATCGCCCGCATTGCCAGCGAAGGCATGACCCCCGACAGCGTGCCCGGCCAGGGCCAGCGCGTGGTGCTGCGCAACAATGCCAACCTGTCGACCGGCGGCAGCGCCACCGATGTGACCGATGACGTGCATCCCGAAATCGCCGCCCGCGCGATCGAAGCAGCGCAGACCATTGGTTTGCACATCTGCGGCGTGGACGTGGTCTGCGAGACCATGCTCAAGCCGCTCGAAGAGCAAAGTGGCGGCATTGTCGAAGTCAACGCCGCCCCTGGCCTGCGCATGCACCTGGCGCCCTCGTTCGGCAAGCCCCGCCATGTCGGCGTGCCCATGGTCGACGAGATGTTCAGCGCCGGCAACGACGGCCGCATCCCGCTCGTTGCCGTCACCGGCACCAACGGCAAGACCACGACCACCCGTGTCATCGCCCATCTGTTCACCTCGCACGGCTGGCGCACCGCGATGACCAATACCGATGGCGTCTACGTCAACGGCCGCCAGATCGACAGCGGCGACTGCTCGGGCCCACGCAGCGCGCGCAACGCGCTGGCCCACCCCGAGACCGATGCGGCTGTGCTGGAATGCGCACGCGGCGGCATTCTGCGCGAAGGCCTGGGCTTTGACCGCTGCCAGGTCGCTGTGGTCACCAACGTCGGCGAAGGCGACCACCTGGGTCTGAACTTCATCACCACCAAGGAAGACGTGGGCGTGCTCAAGCGCGTGATCGTGCAGAACGTGGCGCCCACCGGCTACGCCGTGCTGAACGCCGCCGACCCGCTGGTCGCCGCGATGGCCCATGTCTGCCCCGGCAAGGTGATCTTCTTTGCCGCTGACCGCCACCACCCCGTCATGGCCACGCACCGCGCTCAAGGCAGCCGTGTGGTCTATGTCGATGGCGACAGCATCGTGGCCGCCGAAGGCTCCTGGCGCGAGTCGATCCCGCTGCGCGAGATCCCGATCACCCGCAATGGCGCGATCACCTTCCAGGTGGAGAACGTCATGGCCTCCATCGGCGCCGCCTGGGCCGCCGGCCTGCCCTGGCAGACCATCCGCCGAGGCCTCGCCGGTTTTGTCAACGACAGCGACAACGCCCCTGGCCGCTTCAATGTGATGGACTACCGCGGCGCGACGATCATCGCCGACTACGGCCACAACCCGGACGCCATCCGCGCCCTGATCCAGGCCGTGGAAGCCATGCCCGCCAACAAGCGCAGCGTGGTCATCAGCGGCGCCGGCGACCGCCGCGACGAAGACATCCGCGTGCAGACCGAGATGCTGGGCGAGGCCTTTGACGATGTGATCCTCTACCAGGATGCCGCCCAACGCGGCCGCGCCGACGGCGAAGTCATCGCGCTGCTGCGCCAGGGCCTGCAAGGCGCTAGCCGCACCAGCTACGTGACCGATATCCACGGCGAGTTCATCGCCATCGACCATGCGCTCGCACGCCTGCAACCGGGCGACCTCTGCCTGGTGCTGGTCGACCAGGTCGAAGAAGCGCTGGAGCACCTGCAGCGCCACGTGGCCCAGGCCGCCGCCCAGGCCTGATCCGGCCCCCGCATGCACCGGCCACCGCGCCGGTGCAGCCCTCTCTCTTTTTCGGACGCCCTCCATGCTGACCACCTCTTCCTGGCGCCGCACCCTCGCCGCCGCAGGCTGCCTGGCCGCCACCGCCGCCTGGGCCCAACCGGACACCATCGGCTCGGTGGACACGGTGTTCAAGTTCATCGGCCCCGACCACAAGATCGTTGTCGAGGCCTATGACGACCCTTTGGTCAAGGGCGTCACCTGCTATGTCTCCCGCGCCCGCACGGGCGGTGTCAAGGGCGCGCTGGGCCTGGCAGAAGACCGCTCGGAGGCCTCGATTGCCTGTGTGCAGGCCGGACCGATCAGCATCGACAAGCCTTTGAAGCAGCAGGAAGAGGTGTTCAGCGAGCGGACCTCGCTGCTGTTCAAGCGTTTGCGGGTGGTGCGCATGGTGGATGCAGCGCGGAATACTTTGGTGTATATGACGTATTCGGACAAGGTGATTGAGGGCTCGCCGCAGAACAGTGTGACGGCGGTGGCGGTGCCTGCTTCTACGGTTATTCCGGTGAAGTGATTGCACTTCTTTAGCGCTGATCGCCACCATGGCTGCGCTTCTTAATTTGCGTTTTTTACTACTGGCGTAGGGCTGCTGGCCGGGATGTGCGCCCGGCGGCGCAGTCACTTTCATTTGGCGCCAAATGAAAGTAACCAAAGCAAAGGCGCCCCTGCTGCTTGCGACCCTTCGCTTTGCGAAGGGCAACCTGTGTCGTGGCGTTTGCGGGGTGTGCCGCGAAACTCTCTACGCGCCAAAGGCGCTCCGTTCGGACAGACGCGGCAAGCTAGTTCACGAAGCGGGGGGGCGCAGGGGGGGCCGCGCCCCCCCCCCCACACCCCCCCCCCCCCCGGGGGGCGGGCCCCCCCCCCCGGCCCATTATTTCCCCCCCCGCGCGCCCCCGGGGGGGCCCCCCCCCCACCCCACAAACACCACGCCCCAGGCGCATGCAAAAGGGGAATGCGAACACCCCAACAGCCCAATACCAGTAGGCCCGCGCGGCCCCCCGGCCCCCCCCCCCCCCCCCCCCGGGGGGGGGGGGGGGGGGGGGGGGGTCCCCGGAGGGTGAGGCCCGGGGCCCCCGGGTT